>JBPOIW010000099.1:0-126125 GCA_052034165.1 Planctomycetota bacterium
TTTGGATGGCTTGATCCAAATCTGCGCCCACGTTTGCGTCGCGCCTCCGGAGCTTTGCGTTTATGTGAATCAGAAAACCTCGGGCTGAAGCCCGAGGCTATCAGCACGCGGCTGCTCCGCAGCCAATTACAACTGTTCGGGCCACATCAAAAAGAGTCAGCCAAGCGTTGGACCTAAAGGACACTCACCAAGTGATACCGACCCGATATTCTGTGGCGCATCGCGCGTTTCGCTGCGGAACAGCGCCCTTTTGCAGCCAACATGTGATGGCGCTTCAACAATCCCGATTTCGCCCCCATGAAAAACAACGCGTCAAGATTCGAAGCATGGTCCAAGTTGTGCCCGCTTTTGCGTCGCTCCTCCGGAGCCTTGCGCTTGTGTGCGATCGCGGACATCGGGCTGAAGCCCGAGGCTATCGTGACGCAGCTGCTCCGCAGCCAATTACAACTGTTCGGGCCACAATAAAAAAGAGTCAGCCAAGCGTTAGACCTAATGGACACTCACCAAGTGATTCCGACCAGATATTTTGCGGCGCATCGGGGATTCGCTGCGAAGCAGCGGCGGCTTGATAGCCTGTGGCATTAGTCACAGGTCACAATTCCCCACTACGCTCCAAAGTTGCGGAGCAGCGACTGATTGCTACAACATACCGAATGACTTCGATCAATCCGATTCCTGAGCCGCAAAACATGAATTAACGACGACGCTAAACGCAGCACTCTGCCGACTAATTCGCGATAAGGCTTTTGCAGCCTTCCATTCATCCCGTATCGATCTCGTCTGACACACGGCAATTGATTATCTTCCCACAGTCCCATCACGTCTCGTTGGAAGATGATTGCAATGAATACCCCCGAAAACGCTTCGAATCCGCATCCACCAACCGCGTCACGCATTGGCTGGAGAAGTGGGCTGGCGACGTTGCTTGTGGGCGTCATTGTGACGGTGACGGTGAATCGACTGACGCCGGACAACACCTATCGGATGATTCGCAATTTTTACTGCGTCGGCGGAACGTATTTCGCCATGCTGGCGTGGTGGATCCTCTTTTCGGGGTTCACGCTCCGAACGCGACTGCTCACGCTTGTGCTGCTGGGCATCGTGGGCTTTGGTGGGCTTTATTTGAGCATTCGCAAGATCGACTTTGATGGCGATATGCGACCACGAGTTCAGTTTACCTGGGATCCGCCGTCGTCCAGTGAGCAGGCTCAGAAATGGTTGTCCGAAAACGCGCCGACAACGCCGCACGAGGCACCAGCATCAGAAGCCTCAACCACACTGGAGATTACCGACGCGGACTGGTCACGCTATTGCGGCGCCACCGGCGATCGCATCATTGCGGAACCTCAATGTTCATTTGATTGGAAGACGAATCCTCCCACGGAACTGTGGCGGCATCCGGTTGGTGATGCGTGGTCTTCTTTTGCTGTCGTTGGATCACGCCTCTTCACTCAGGAACAACGAGGCCCGATGGAATGCGTTGTGTGTTATGAAGCTGAGACTGGCAAAGAATTGTGGCGGCGAGAAGACGCGGCTCGCTATGACACTGCTCAGGGAGCAGCCGGGCCTCGTGCAACTCCAACGGTCACAAGCGACGCGGTCTTCGCGCTGGGAGCCACGGGAATCCTGAATGCTCTTAACCCGATCACCGGGGCTCCGCTCTGGCAGAAAAACATCTGCACCGATGCCGGTGCCGAAATGGTCGAATGGGGCATGAGCGGTTCTCCTCTTATCTACGGCGAGACATTAATCGTCGATGCCGGTGGTGCCAACGGCAAAGCGGTGATCGCTTATGAACGAACGACAGGCGACATTGTGTGGGCGACCGCAAGCCACAAAGCGGGTTACTGTTCACCTCGAATTGAGACCATTGATGGCACGGTACAACTTTTGATCTTTCATGGCGATGGACTGGCTGGCCACGACCCTTCCACGGGAAAAATGTTGTGGGAGTACCCCTGGACCAACCAATACAAGATCAACGTTGGTCAGCCGATCCGATTCGAGAATCAGCTATTCCTCAGCAGTGGCTACGACTCAGGCTGCGTGATGATTGATCCAACTCAACTGGAGAACAATCGCCCCAAAGAAGTCTGGCCACCGAACAAGAACATGAAGCTGAAGTTCAATGAAGCCGTGTCGCTGGGAGATTATGTCTACGGACTTGACGATGGAATTCTGGCCTGCCTCAATGTGCGAACAGGCGAACGCATGTGGAAGGGTGGTCGATATCGATACGGTCAAATCCTTCTCTGGGGTGACAAGTTGCTGATCCAGTCTGAGCCTGGTTTCGTCGCGATCGTGGAAGCCACGCCGGAAAAATTTACCGAGGTGACTCGACTGGAGGCGCTGAATGAGCGGACCTGGAATGTTCCGGTGGTTAATCGTGGTCGTTTGTATGTTCGAAATGCGGCAGAAGCAGCGTGTTATCTGCTCCCGGCCGCCGCGCAACCCTGATGAATCGGCGGCCGGAAAATCGGAAGCGTCCGCACAAACAGCAGAACCGTTCAACTCTGAAGAACGGAACCGGAGCCACTCCCGATTCGGCAATGCTCACTGGAAAGTTATTTGCGAGTTGCCCAATTGCAACCAATGGTTCAGGGTTGACTGAAATGTGCAGCCGAATTTCTCGCCTGACTTTCTGTCGAGATTTCCGTGTGAGACGTGAGATGGCCGAGCAGACTCTTCTGGAAGCCCCAAGCCCTGTATTTGTTGAACGTCGTCAGCGAGATGCCGCTGCACCACCGGCCGTTGCTGAGCGTCGCCAGTTTCGTGACGGAGACCGATCAGCTCGCCCGGAAGTCGCAGAGCTGGCGAATGCCATCGACGACTACAAGATCGCTTATCGCCGTCGATTCATCACGTTCGAAGAACTGTACGACGTGATGACATCACTGGGCTATCATCGCTAAACGTACGGCCATTCCTCAGAACTCGAGGTTCCCGGCGTCGCCGTCATGGCCACGCCGCGGACAGTGTTCGTGCGTTTGTGATGTCGCAGTCACTTCTACACTCCGTTGAACATGCGCAACGCCTGCATTACGGGGCTGTCACATAGCGCGTCTCTCCAGATGCGTGGCAAGATGCGCACACCATCGCACTGTGCGCATCGGAACTGCCGGAAAGGTGCGTTCGCGCAAACCTTCACAGCTTGGGTCCGCTTCCTTCGCGTGGACTGCCGCGATTCGATCAGATGCTTCCTGCGCCCTTGTCGTGGGGCTGGCAGGCTGAGAGCACCGTCTGATCCGTCTGATGCAATCGCAAATCTGGTCGGACAAGAATGTCCAAGCTATAAGATGCGGTTTGGCAACGCACTATTTGCCCACAGAGAACCGCCCAAAAGTCATGATCGTGATATCATCGTTCTGATCACGACCATTCGCATGTCGTCGAACATCTGACAGGAGTGCGCGGCCGAGTTCTTCAGGGTCCGGGGAACCCGTTCCTACGAACTCACGCACGCGTTCTTTCGTGTAAAGTTCGCCATTGGGATCCATGGCTTCATCGACACCGTCGGTGATCAGGACAAACATTTCTCCTTCACCGATTTCTCGCTCGATGACTTCATACGGATATTCATCCATGATCCCGATCGGAATACCAATCGTGGAATCATCGATTTCGTCCACTTCACCGTTCAGGCGTCGAATCAGCGGAGACATGTGCCCGGCATTTGCGATCGTGATTCGGTTTGTGTCGAGATCAATCACACCAAGGATATACGTTACGAAGCGACCTTCCACCATGTTGTGACACATGTGAGAATTAATGCGATGAATGGCCACGGCGACGTCATCCGTGAAGCTCATTGTGTTCTGCACAACGCTCGCAATACGCGACATGATCAAAGCACCAGGCACACCTTTTCCGGCCACATCTCCAAACGAGATGCAAACCTTTCGTTCGCCGATCATGAAGCAATCGAAATAGTCTCCGCCGACGGCCTGAGCCGCATCGTACGACGCATAGAAACGATACCCCGCAACCTCCGGCAGTTTCTCAGGCAGCAAAGCTCGCTGCACACCACTGGCGATCTTCATCTCCTTGTCCTGCTTCTGCTTATCGATATACGACTGCATCAGCCGAGCGTTTTCATAGGAGTGAGCGGCCTGATTGGCCACAGCGAGCAACAGTTCCAGATCTTCATCCGTGAACCGCTTCATTGGATTCTGAGTATCAAGGTTAATGATGCCAAAAGGCTCACCTTCAATGCTCAGCAGCGGCACACACATCATCGAATGAATCGTCAGGCTGGAGATCGATTCACTGGCACTGAACCGTGAGTCATTTGCGGCATCGGCCGAAAGAATTCCGGTGCGATCATTAAGCACTCGATCCAGAATCGTCCGACTGAGTCGCACGGATTCATCGTCGCCTTCCTGCCTGCGTTTCTGCGCTGCCGGAATAAATCTGCGCTGTGGAGTATTCTGCGGCGTTCGGGCGCCTCGCTCTTCTTTCATCAGGATCGTACCGCGATCAGCCTGCGGGAAGATCTCGAACAAAGTGTCCAGAATCTTGTTAGCAATCCCGCCCACTTCGATCAAACCAGCAAGGCTTTGGTTGATCTTCAGAATGCCGCGAAGCTTGTCTTCGGGACGGACCTCAAACACACCAAATCCGCGAGCAGATGCCGAGCCCATGATCGTGGATGTCGCGCCGTCGCTGAGATCCAATCCGGCGATCATGCCGCTCGATGAGGAATCTTCTTCTTCGTCTTCAAAACGAAACTTGATCGGGCCAAGCTTGATCCGATCGTTGTGGTGCAGAGGATGTGGCTGATGTTTCTCAAGCGCTTTACCGTTCACTGAAGAACCGTTGCCACTGGCCAGGTCCTCCAGCATGATCTTGCCGTCAACCTCGACAAGTTGAGCATGAAACCTGGACACCATGTTGGAGTCCACCTGAACATTGCAGTCAGGATGTCTTCCCATCCGCGCAGGAAAGCTCTTCAGTTCGTAGGGAAACGACTGACCGTCTTTCAACAGGACTATACGTGCCATGAATCTGCCCATTTCAGGTGAGTACAAACTGGTCGGAATACCGGGAGGGTTTTCACCAGGAGCACTCGTAAACACTCATCATCCAACAGAACCCGTAGGAGTTCCAGCGAACTACTCTGCGGTTTCAAGTCTCCCAACTTTGGCTTGAAATGCAGCCCACTTCCAGCATGAAAACCGACAATTTTCGTTCCCGTGCCGGGTTTCTGGCAATCTCACTGCCAATCGCTGTCACACTCATTCACATTTGCCGAAAATCGTCTCCACGTTTCCACGAAGTACCTGTTTTCCAAGGCCCACAGCCCGTTCAACTGACCAACGACGTCCAATCACGAAGTCTTCCGCTAAAACCTTCGCCAAAATCCGGCGATACATCGCAAATTTTGGCAAAGCAAACTCCAGCTTGTACATGTCGCTGTAGTAGCCGATTTGCTTCGTCAGCGGGACAGCCTGCAGCCGCGCCCGCGTATCCGTTTCGATGTGCACGGGAATATTGGAGTACCACCAGTGTCCGCTGGTAATCACGTTGGGAAAAATCCACGAGTAACTGACCAGCTCCTGATTGCTGGTTTCCGCCAGCACTGAAACCGGGAACAAAACCGTCGGGAACGCGTTGAACAGGGCTTTGTACTGAATCAGTGATGTCCGCGAATCATAAAGGTCCTGACCCTGAAAAACGCCGTCTTCGTAGACTCGACGATTCACTCCGATCATGAGGTCAAACGGTAACTTGTACTCGGCGCAGTACTCCGCCAACTTCCAGAAGACGAATTGACTAAGTGTCGTCGATTCACAGGCCGTCAGTTCCTGCCCTGAAAAGACCTTCGCAACGATTGCATCTGCTGAAGCCGTGCCGACGGAGGCTGGAGTAAAATCAGGAGGAAGTGAGATCGCACAAGCCCTCACTCCATTCGCCTTGAAGTGAGCGAACAGTTGACCGATTGCGTCTTTCAACTCAGCCGCGTTTGTCGGCGTCGACGATGTCGCTTTCTGGAGGCGTTCGCGAACTGTTGCTTTGCCAAGATGAAAGACCAGATCGTCGGTTCGCAGACACGGAACATACCTCTTTGTGTCAAATCCCTGCAGAGGATCATCAAAGTCGTTTGTGAGATAAACCTGATCCAGCCCCGAACGGTCAAGAACCTGCTGCTCCCAGTCTGCAGCCTGCATCTGTTTCAGAGATCGATCGTAGAGCGACTCCCAATTATCCACTGTCAGACGATCTTCCTGAAATCCAAAGAAGACCTGACACATCTCCAGCAACCAGCTGTACTGAGCCGTGTTCTCAATCGTCCTCAGCCAGGGAATCAGTCGTCCCACTTTCTCTTTTGGTGCGAGCCCCGGTTCTTCGATCTGCGATTTGGGCATCCCGGATGAATGAGCAAGCTCGGTGTAGTAGTGATAACCCAAAATATCTGCGAGTGTCTTCGACGCAGGCTGATGAGGATTGATGTGCGTATGCGGATCAATGAGCCTCATGGACTGTAGGGGCTCAAGAACTTCCTGAATCAGACTGGACGTCATTGATGCATTAACTCCGGAACAAAATCATGAGAAGACGGGATAAATGGGGAACCTCCGCAGCAACAACCATTGGCCCCCGCTGAGGTGGGCCGCTGAACTCTATTCAGACCCACAAAGCCGTCATCAGGTAGAGAAATTGGAGAAGCTCACCGTTTCGACGCAAATCTTACCGTCAGTCGGAGCACTCGCCAACGGTGCTGCTTTGGTCTGCACACAATGGCACCAAATTCACTACATTGGTGCGGCGAACTCGACTGACAACGCTGAAAAGGACTTCCCTGAATGAAACTCCCCGGCTCCTCAACATGCCTCCTCTTACCCATTCTCTCTCTCTCTATTCTGTGCTTTTCCCTTCAGTCTGTGTTCGGTCAGTCGGGAACAGACACAATCGCTGCGACGGCTCCCGGGATCCAGGTTCCTCCGGGATTTCGAGTCGAACTTTACGCCGACGACGAACTCGCGCATGACGTTCATTCGATGACGATCGACTCCCACGGGCGCGTTGTCGTTTCCGGACCAGGCTATGTCCGAATTCTGATCGACGCGGACAACGACGGTCGAGCGGACTCGTTCAAGCAGTTTGCAGACAAGCCGGCGACGGGATCTCAAGGGATGTTTTTTCTGGGCTCCAGCTTGATCTGTTCCGGAGACGAAGGTGTCCAGATTTTTCGCGACGATAACAAAGACGATATCGCCGACGGACCATCTCAGGTCTTCATGAAAATCGAAGCTGGCGGTGAACATCATGTACATTCCGTTCAGAAAGGCCCTGATGGCTGGTGGTATATCATCGCGGGAAATTTTTCAGGCGTGACAACCTCATATGCGACAGTGCCGACGTCGCCGATCAAAAATCCTGTTTCGGGAACTCTCTTAAGATTGAAGCCCGATCTGTCCGGTGGCGAAATCGTTTCCGATGGATTTCGGAATGCGTATGATTTTGCCTTTAATGGCAGCGGCGACTTCTTCACTTTCGACAGCGACGATGAACGCGATATTTCATTGCCCTTGTATATTCCCACGCAGGTCTTTCAGGTCCTCCCTTTGTCGAATGCCGGCTACGTCACGACAGGACTGAAACGTCCCGGAAGCTATCCGGATATGCCTCCCGTTCTCGCCACATTCGGTCGAGGTTCACCGACAGGAGTGATCTGCTATCAACATTCACAGTTTCCAGATCCCTATCGCGGCGCGCTGTTTGTTCAGGACTGGACCCTCGGACGCATTTTGGTCGTGACCCTTACCCAACAGGGGGCATGCTGGAAAAGTCAGCCTATCGAGTTCGCTCAGGGCAAAGACCAGTTTGGATTCGCCCCGACGGACATGGAGGTCGGACCGGATGGAAGTCTGTTTGTCAGTGTTGGTGGCCGAGGAACTCGGGGAAGCATTTTCCGTATTTCGCATGAGTCCGGCCCCGTGCCGATGACTTCTCTGTCGGCAAACGCCGACGCAACAGAGAAGACCAACGCTGTCCTCCGTGCCGAACAACCGAACACAAGCTGGTCAAGAGCCAGATGGCTGCCGCTGGCGAAATCGCTGGGTGCGGATGTCTTCCGGGTAGCGGCCATGGAAGAAACTCGGCGTGTCTCTGAGCGAATGCGAGCGATCGAAATCCTCGTTGAAATGTACGGAGGTCTCGATTCAATCACCGCCATGAAGCTCAGCGCAGCAGGTTCGCCGTTAGTGCGAGCACGGACGGCATGGGCCATAGGTCGTACCAATCCCGCCGCGCCGGAACTGGAATCTCTGAAGAAGCTTCTGAGCGATCGTGATCTCATCGTTCAGAGATTCGCACTGGAAGCCCTCACATCGGTCACCAGCGCGGCGACGTTCAATAAAGTTCTGAATGAAATCGCACATGCTCTGGCGAGTGATGATCGACACATTCGATACTCTGCCGCCGTGCTGCTGACACGTCTTAACGACGATCAGCGGGATGCACTGAGAAGGGCTCTCGTGTCTCACCCCACGGGCCTGTTGTGGTTTTCGCTCGGGCGTTTGATGCGTTCAACGACGCTCAGCCCATCGTCGGCCGAAGCGGCCGTCAGCATAATCGTGTCGGGCGAGCAGCCGATGGAACTGCGGCGCGATGCTGTTCGAGTTCTCCAGTTGGCACTGAGCGATGTCGGGCCTGGTGACCAGCGTCCTCCAATGTACGAAAGTTACGCTCCGCGAGCATCACTGGACGCCATCGAAAGAGAACTGAATCCGCTGCTGACGAAAGTCGCAGACATCTTTCCGACGGGCGATGCGGCTATGGATCATGAACTGATCCGAGTGATCTCAATGACTGCTCCACTGAATCGAGATCTCTTCACAAAGTTGCTGGCGGGGATCACAGATTTGACCTTGCCAGCGGACGACATCCATCGGCTGGTCGCTGTGAGTCGCATCAATATCGAACGTTCTTATGAGGAGAGCGTCGCCACGGCGAAGGCTCTGGTTGGCATCGACGTCAAGATTCGTCGCCTGAGATTGAAACAGGATACGAACTGGGACGATCGCATGGGTGAACTTTACACGACACTGTGCAAAGTCGACCCGGCCATGCCCAGTGTGTTGACGGAGCAGCCCGGCTTTGGCCAGCCAGGCCACGTTTTATTTCTCAGTCAGGTGCCACAGGGAACAGTCGCAAAGGCCATCGATGGATTTGTTGCCACGATCGCCGCCGACCCTGAATTCATATGGACGAACGATGTCGTGTTCGCCATCGGAGAATCAGAGAACCCTGAACATCAGGCACTGCTCAGATCCCAGCTTGAAAATCTTTCCGTGCGTGATGCGGTTCTGATGGATCTTGCGGACAAACCGCTGAAAGAAGATCGGGCACTGTTTCTTTCGGGCCTTGAATCTGCACAACTCAATGCCGTCGAAGCCTGCACGCTGGCGCTGACAAAACTTCCACGCAGCAATGATCCGGCCGAGCAATATCAGCTTCTCAGCGCGGCGAGGCGGCTGATGAATGATCCTCGCGAATTGAAGATTCGGGAGAGCATTATGAGACTTCTGCAGAACAATACCGGACAGTCGATCCCGTTTATTTTTGGTGAGGATGGATACAAGGCTCAGCCGGAGTCCATGCAGGCATGGCAAACCTATCTGCAGCAACGATACCCGGACTTTCGTCCTGTCAGCAGCAGTGAAGCGGGTCAGCAATTGTTGGCTGGTCTTGGCACCATCAGCTGGGAAACAGGTGACACAGAACGAGGCCGGAAACTCTTCGAACGGCTGGCCTGCGCAAAATGTCACGGCGGCCGCCGCGCGCTGGGCCCCGACCTGACGGGCGTTGCAAAACGGTTTTCACGCGATGACCTGTTTGCGGCGATTGTCGAACCAAACCGCGATATTTCCGCCAGGTACCAGACGACTTCGATCGAGACAAAGGCCGGAAAAGTCTACACGGGGCTCATTGTCTATGAATCCGTGGATGGGTTACTGCTGCGAGATGCCGAGCACAAAACGTATCGGATTGAGGCGGCTGATATCGAATCGAAGCAACTTCAGCGAAATTCGTTGATGCCGGCGGGACTTTTGAAGGACACCGGGCCAGAAGAGCTCGCGGACCTGTATAAGTACCTTCAGAGTCTCTAAACTTCCGGGGTCCCGATTTCCCCGGGTAGCGAACCGGCCTTGTCACCCAGTCCAATGGAGCAGGGAACCGGCAGTTTCTCGGGTTATTACGTTCCAACTGAGTGCTGGAAGACGCTCACATTTTGTTTCCAGTGAACTCACAAAGCACTATTTTCCCGACTTCCGCTGCCGTGTGGCAAATTTACTGATTGTCTGTTTCATGCTGTGAAGAGGCGATCGGTCATTGAGCCGGCGGATGTCATTCGATCTGAGATCCAGACGAATCTTCTTTGCAGAATCAATTTCATGCCCGGACGTTATGCCTCCGTGCTGCCAAGCAGACCACTGCAGGCAGTGCTTATCGTATTGTTTTGCTGTATTTCTCCGTCGTTCGCTGAAGACAACAGCAGTGCTTCATGGCGTTACACAACATCAACTCCCCGCAGTTGGTTTGAAAGCAAATACGACGACGTCAAATGGAGCGAAGGACCGGGCGGTTTTGGCACAACCGATGATCCCCAGCTGCGTACGTTTACCGAGTGGACGGCTTCAGACATCTGGCTGCGACGCTCTACAAATCTATCCGCGATCCCGCAGAATCCGGGCTTCTACGTTCATCATTTGCAGGACACGGAGATCTATCTCAACGGTCAGCTCGCCGCAGAACTTCACGGCGCGAGTGATGGTTATATCCGAGTACCCCTGAGCACTGAGGCTGCGGCGAAACTGGTTGAAGGCGCAAACCTTATTGCGATCCACTCGTCGGTCGCAAAAGTGGCAGACAGGACTTCTGAAACCGCATCGGGCACGGCAGCCCGGTTTATTGACCTCCATCTGATTGACGGCAATGCGGCTCCGGTTCTCGCCACCAATTCAGGTTGGACATGGTTCATCAGCCAATGGAAGATGTGGCTGAGCATCGTGATGACGCTTCTCGTGCTGGTCGCCCTGATGTATGAAAAGCCGGCGGACATGGTCTTCGTGGCCGCAATTATTATTCTCGCCCTGTGCGATGTGATCACGGTGGCCGATGCCTTTGGTGGTTTTATCAGTAACTCGCTGCTGATGGTCGCCGCATTGTTCGTAGTCACGGCGGGGCTAAAGGAAACAGGAGTCGTCGATGCAGTGGGGACTCGAGTTCTCGGTCCGGCTCGTACGGAGCTTGGCGGCCTGTTGATGCTGTCGGCGTTCGCGATCGGGACCTCGGCCTTCCTGAACAATACTCCGATCGTCGCAATGCTGATCCCTGTTGTTATTGCCTGGTGTCGCAGACAACATGTGGCTCCCTCGAAACTGCTGATTCCTTTGTCCTTCATGACAATTCTGGGCGGTTGCTGCTCCCGCATTGGCACAAGCACGAACCTTGTTGTCGATGGCCTGATGAAGAAAGCCGGCATTCCGGAAATGTCTTTTTTCGAGATTGGCTATGCAGGGATCCCCTGCGCCATTATCGGCGGAATCTATATGTTGACCCTGGGCCGGAAACTTCTCCCGGAACGTAAGGAATTTATGGAGCAGCTGGGGGAATCACGCCGCGAATATCTGGTCGAAATGGTTGTTACGCCCGCCTGCAGGTTAATCGGACAGAGCATTGAAGCGGCCGGACTTCGTCGCTTGCCGGGACTCTTTCTGATTGAAATTGATCGTCGCGGGACGGTTATTGCGCCGGTCAGCCCGGATACCGTCCTCGAAGCCAACGATCGTCTTGTGTTCACTGGCATTGTCGGCACCATTGTGGACCTCAAAAAGATTCCCGGTCTTGAAGCCGCATCGGATACATCGGATGCATCAGCCGTGGAACAACGAAAACGAAGATTGTGCGAGGCGGTTGTCAGCCGTTCGTCTCCGCTGATCGGACAGACCGTTCGTGATGCTCAGTTCCGTTCGCATTACAATGCAGCCATCGTTGCGATCCATCGGAACGGCGAGCGAGTCACGACCAAGATTGGGGATGTCAAGCTGGAGTCCGGTGACACTCTGCTGATGCAGACAGGGGCAAACTTTGTTCAGGCGCACCGCAACAATCCGGACTTCTACCTCGTCAGTGACGTGGAAGGTTCACAACCACTGCAACATGAACGCTGGTGGGTCGCGATGGTGATTTTTGGCATTCTTTTGATTGCCATGTTCTTCGGGAAAAGCGATACCGCCATGCTTGGTGCATTCGTGGCTGGCGGCCTGATGGTTCTGACTCGATGCATGTCCGCTTCTGATGCTCGCCAGACAATTGAATGGCCGGTGTTGATCGCAATTGGAGCTTCCTTTGGTCTCGGAACAGCCCTGGAAAAATCCGGAGCAGCTCTGTTTCTTTCCAGCAAACTTGTCGCGATTACTCAACCTCTTGGTCCCTACGCCACGCTGGCCGCGATCTACTTTGTGACGATGGTTCTGAACGAATTGATCACGAATAACGGTGCCGCGGCTTTGGCGTTCCCCTTCTGCCTGAAGGCTGCAGAACTCAGCCATTGTGATTCTCGGCCATTTGTGATGGCTGTCGCGCTGGCCGCATCGCTCGCGTTCGCTTCACCTGTTGGCTATCAGACGCATATGATGGTGTTTGGTCCGGGCGGTTATCGCTTCAGCGATTTCGTCAAAGTGGGAGTTCCACTCAACATCCTCCTCTGGATCGCCTGTGTTATCATGATTCCAATGATCTGGCCATTTACGGTCGGATCCTGATCCTACTGGAGAACTGTCGTCCCATGTCGAACGAAAGCCTGAAGTACGTACCTGACGCCGCACTCAAGCTTTTGCCAGCCGGTCGAATTGGCACCCTGAAAGACAAGCTGCTGTCGGCCGCCGAAGAAACGCTGAAGGATGTGGACTTGTGGCAGTCCGGTGCTCCCATCCCTGCTGCAAAGCAACCGCTGGATGCCGGGTTCATCCAGTGGCCTGAAGAACTTCTGGCGGATCTGCACAGCAACCGCGATAAGAGCCTGGTAGCACGACTGGAAGCCTGTGGAACCCGGCTTCGCGAAGCTTCTGATTCCGTCGTCGTACTGGGAATCGGCGGATCCTACATGGGCATGCGAGCCATGTTCGAAGCGCTCCGCAGTCCGTACCATAATGAACAGTGCCGAAAGACTCGCGGCGGCATTCCGCGGCTGTATTTCGAAGGTTGGAATGTCGATTCCGATCAACAACAGGTCCTGCTGAATCTTCTTGAACAGCGAGCCGATCAGCATCCCGATTCGATTGATGGTCGCACGTCTGTGATCGTCATCAGCAAGTCGGGCGGAACGCTGGAAGCAGCGGTGGCCTTCCGGACATTCCGTGAACTGATCGAACGCAAATTCCCGAAGCTCGCCCAAAGCCTGATCGTTCCTGTGACGGGCGATGCGGGTCGCCTTCGCAATCTTTCCAATGCGGCTGGATATGAAGATATCTTCTCGATCCCGGATGGGATTGGGGGACGTTTTTCTATTCTGACCGCTGTCGGGCTGCTTCCGGCCGCCGCCAACGGTATGAATATCCGTGCTCTGCTACAGGGTGCGGCGGATATGACTGAACATTTCCGCAATGCACCGTTCGAAGAGAACATCGTACTGCAGTACGTCGCAGTGGGTCATGCATTCGAGATGGATCTTGGCATGACAACTCGCCTGTTATCCACCTGGGGCAGCAAGCTCGAAGCCGTCGGCCTCTGGTATGACCAATTGTTGAGCGAAAGCCTTGGCAAACATGAACGCGGGGCGACTCCACTGACCGTCGTGAATACTCGCGATTTGCACAGCCGTGGACAGCAACATCAGGAAGGCCGCCGCGACAAACTCATCACAAATTTATTGCCCGGACGACCTCAGAAGCCTCCAATTACAGTGCCGAAACATGCACTCGACCAGGATCAACTGAATCAACTGGCCGGTGTACCGATGCCGCGAATTCTTCAGGCGGCTATCGATGGGACGAATAAGGCTTACGCTGATGAGCAACGCCCGACGACCGATCTGGTCATGCCGTCCATTACTGAACATGCCCTGGGGCAATTGTTTCAGATGCTGATGCTGGCAACCGTCGTGGAAGGCCGTCTGGTGGGAACAAATCCTTACGGCCAGCCCGGTGTCGAAGCTTACAAGAAAAACATGCAGGCGAATCTGGGTATCAAGTAATTGCCGTAGCAAATCAAAGGGATTTAAGTCATGAGCACAACGATTACCTTTCTGGGGCACGGTGCATTTCAGATTCAGACCGCAGGGAAAACGATCCTGATCGATCCATTCCTGACTGGAAATCCTCTGGCGTCTGTTTCTGCGGACAGCGTTCAGCCCGACTATATCGTTGTCTCGCATGGGCATGGTGATCATGTTGGTGACACGGTCGCAATTGCCAAACGAACGAACTGCCTTGTCATCACGAACTACGAAATCGCCACATGGCTGAAAGAGCAGGGCGTTGAGCGAACTCATGACATGAACACGGGCGGCAGTTACAAGTTCGATTTTGGGACCATTAAGCTGACGATGGCCCATCATGGTTCTATGCTGCCGGATGGTTCCTACGGCGGATGCGCGACAGGAGTTCTGCTGAAGACGACTGACGGCAATATCTACCACGCCTGCGATACAGCCCTGTTTTCTGATATGAAATTGATCGGCGATGAAGGCCTGAAAATTGCCATTCTGCCGATCGGCGACAATTACACAATGGGCCCGGATGATGCGATTCTGGCTGTTGGTTTTCTGCGCCCGGAATATGTCATCCCGGGTCACTACAACACCTTTCCTGTCATCCAGCAGGATGTTGAAACGTGGTCATCTCAGGTCAAAACCGACACGTCTGCCAAACCCGTGGTGCTCAGTCCCGGACAGTCATTTACGTTGTAGTCTCCTGACTTTTGGACTGCTGCAGCCTGCTGCAGCAGTCCAACCACAGCCTGCTTTGGTCAGCTGCTTCGAACGATGACGCGCCTTCAAACTCGTGGTGCTGGCAGCAGGCTGCCGCAGTCCAAGGGGGCTAGACAGCATATGGGTACAGCAGGAACTCACTTCGCTCCTGATCCCAGGCCTCGCAGTCCAGTGCAACAGCAGCATTGATCTCTCGCTGCTCTGTCAGGCATTCACGCAACATCGAACTGCCGCTGATAATGTCGAGCGGCATCAGCAGGTTTTCATATTCGTAGGGAGGAGGATTCAGCAGAAATTTATCCGGATATTTTTCTCGGCAGAGCTTCAGTATTCGAACGGTCATTTCATAGGAGCGAAACATCGATCGATCAGTCACGTGAATGGAAACTCCGCCGCAGCTCTGGCCGGCCCACTTGTCGAACGATGGAATAAACCGGATCGGAAGAAATTGAACTCCCTGCAGTCTCAGCGACTGAAGAATTTCACAAAATTCACCCGGCTCAATGAACGGCGCACCGACGACTTCAAACGGCACCGTAGTCCCGCGTCCTTCGGAAAGATTGACTCCCTCCAGCAACACCTGTCCGGGATACACAACCGCCGTTTGCACCGTCTGCATATTTGGTGATGGCGGAATCCAGAGACGACCCGTCTCATCAAAATACTGCTCGCGGTGCCAGCCTTCCATGGGCACCACAACCAGTTCTGCGTTGATGTGATAACGTCGACTGAAGAAGTTCGCCAGTTCACCGATCGTCAGGCCATGCCGCATCGGTATCTCCGCCTCGCCGACGAAACTGCGACACGCGAGATTGAGCAACGGTCCCTCCGCAATCGCTCCACCGACGGGATTCGGCCGATCCAGAACGACCACGGGAATTTTCCGAGCGGCACACTCCTGAAGACAATAGAGCATTGTCCAGATGAACGTGTAGACTCGAGTTCCCGCGTCCTGTAGATCAATCACAAGGCATTCAATGCCAGACAGCATCTCGTCTGTCGGTCGTCGCGTCTGCGAATAAAGGCTGTAGACGGGAACACCCAGGCGATCATGTCGACCGTGGGCAGTCTCGATCATGTTGGCTTGTTGTTCGCACCAGAGGCCGTGCTGTGGCGAAAGGATGGATCGCAGCCGGCCCGGAAATTTCTCGGCCAGCAGATCACAGGCCAGACGAACATCCGCATTGACCGACGCGCGATTCATGACGACGGCAAAGCGACGACCGTCAAGCAAGCTGGATTCCTCTGACAGCAGCCGTTCAAGTCCGATGCGAAGTAAGCAATCCTGTTGACTCATGAGAATGCCATTATGGGGAGAGCATAGAGAGCCGGACGCCAGGGGCCTGTTGATTTTTGTGAAGGATTCCACTTCTGTTTAGCACCCAGCCGCCAGCGCCGGCTAACTCTAAAGCCGGCGCCGGCGGATGGGCAGTAAACCATGTAATCGACAGCCCACTAACGCCTTTCGGAGAATTCGATCCACAATAGAATTGCTCTATGCATTTGGTACTGGTGGCATCCGACCCGTGTCGAGTGCTCGGCGAGCACAACCTGCCGCGCCGATGAAGCCAGCGTCGCCACCCAACGAGGCGTACTCGATCGAAATCTTGTCCGCGATGGTGGTAAACGTTCTGCCACGAAACTCCTGACGCACACGATGCAAAAACTCACGCCCAACCTGAGTGTCATTGCGTCCGAATGTCATAGCGCCGCCCAACAACACCATGGCGGGATCAATCACGTGTACTGCCGTTGTGATCGTGGCCCCCAGATAACGAGCCATCTCCATGATCAATTCCAGAGCCAGATGGTCACCGTGTTCGGCTTCGTCGGCGATCAAACGAGGCGATAATTCTGCGCCTGCCGCGATCTGAGCTCGCACCGAAGTCGCATCGCCAGCTTCCAGGCGTTCTCGAAACCTCTTCATCAATGCCGTCGCGCTAACGTAGGCTTCGGCCGTGCCGTATTGGCCCGTCGGGCAGAGTCGTCCCTCGTCCATTTCCAGAATCACATGGCCCAGTTCAGAGCCGTGCGAATGTTCGCCCTCAATGATATGGTCGTCCACAATCACGCCGCCGCCAAGTCCGGTACCAAGCGTATAGAACAGCAGGCTGCGGGCGTGTTTGGCCGTACCGGCCCAGTATTCACCGTAGGCCGCAGCGTTCGCATCATTCTGCAGGATTGTCGGGCGTTGCAACTTTCTGGCGACCTCATCTCGGATCGGGAAATTCACCCAACCCGGCAGGTTTGGAGGATCCAGCAACATTCCTCCGGGAATATCCATCGTGCCTGGCGTTGCCAGCCCCACGGCACTGATGTCCGTCAATTCCAGGCCGGCTGCCAACACCGCTTCTCGACCAGCTTTAACGATCTGCTCAACACCCTTCGCTGGTCCCAGAATCGCCTGCGTTGCCACACTGCTTGATGCCAGTACATTCCCCTGATCATCAACGACGCCGGCCTTGACGTTGGTTCCACCCAGATCAAGCCCGAGGAATAATCGGTTTACCACAGCTCAGGATCCTTCACCCAGTTTCAGCACCAATCTGACCAGCAATTGCACTCCGAAACACAACATCGCTCCAGCCAGCATCCAGATCAAAGACGCCGCACTGAACACTTTTCGATCTCGCCACTTGAGAACGCGCCCCCAGATTGGTTCATGGTAAACCGAAACGGGATTCCCCAACAGCGCGGCGCGAAGGTCTTCGCTGAACGCTGACATCTTCTGATAACGATCGGCCACTGAGCGTTGCAATGCCTTCATGCAGATGGCGTTTAGCTCGGCCGGAATTTTCTTGTGGGGTGCAACAAGCCGAGGTTCACGGACGGGATCTTCCTGCAGCTTTCGTTTGATCTCCTTGAAGTTCCTGCCGGACATGTAGCTTTCACCGGTCAGAACTTCGAACAGGATGATGCCCATGTTGTAAATGTCTGTACGCTCATCGACATCACCCGTTTCAACAGCTTGTTCAGGTGACATGTAGAACGGTGTGCCCTGAACATCACCACGCCCGGTCAGTCGCCCGGACATGGCCTGCTGCCCACTGCGAATCATCTGGTCGACGTCCTCATTGTCCTCCATGTCCCAGACTTTGGCGAGACCCCAGTCCAGAACCATGATCTCACCGTAGTCGCCAATCATGATGTTGGCCGGCTTCATGTCCCGATGAACGACTTTTTGGTTGTGAGCAAACGCAAGGCACTGACTGCAGTGGATCAAAACGTTAAGCAGATTATCCAGCGGGTATTTTTCGATGGTGGCTTTGTCGCCTTCGGAGATCTTATCCAGGATATCGCTGAGATCTCGTCCCCGAAGCTTCTTCATCGTGAAGTAAGCGTTGCCTTCCGAGTCTCTGCTGAGTTCGTAAACGGGAATCGTGGCCGGATGCGGAATCTGCGCGGTGACTCGTGCCTCTCGAAGAAACCGCTTTTGATAGGTCTCAAGGTTCTGGAACTGCGGCTGAAGAGTCTTCATCACGACGGTCCGGCCGAGATTTTCGTCAACGCAGGTGCGCAGAATCGCCTCGCCGCCCTGAGTGAGCGGCTGAAAGTCGCGGTACCGCATAAAGCCGTTTTTGACATGCTTTGGCAGGTCTCGGTCGGTATCCGACAGCGTAATGTTTTCGCTCACGCCAGTTTCCCCCTTCAGCGACAGTTCGTGCGGACGCAGAGGCCCTTAACGCCCCTGCAATCCAGTATAAATGTAGCGGACCGGAACAATCTGCCACAGGGCAACCACAGAATTCCCTTCAATCGTTGCTACGAGACGCCACAGGACATATGCTCTTAGGCACATGTTCCTGCCCCACTTCCTGTCATCATGTCTCGATGATTCGAGCCTGTCACGCTGAGGATCTCGCATGGACGGCCCGTTCGTTCTGAATTTCCGACTTCCGATTGTCGCCGCCGTCCGTAGTTTTCGCGGACGTCTCGGCCGGTTGATGATCACTTCCATCGTCGCGGGAATGGCTCTGGTTTCCGGAGCTTCAGTCCGGGGGGAGGAGCGTTATCTTGACTTCATCGGAGGTCTTCGGGAGCGTCAATTCTTCGACACAGCGATCGAATATATTGATTCTGTCAGCCAGCGATCAGATCTTCCATCGGAAGTACGAGAAGTCCTGGATCTCGAACGCGGCATGACTCTTCAGCAAAAAGGGGCGGCATCGCGTATTCCGGAAGACCGAGAACAGGCGCTTTCCGAAGCCGAAACATCGTTACGCAAGTTTATTGGCGAACACGGCCAGCATGCACAAGCCGCCCTTGCGAATTCGATGCTTGGAGAACTGCTGTTTGAACGTGCTCGCTCGCTCATGTGGAAGGCTTTAGAAACTGAAGAAGCCAACAAGAAGCTTGAGCTGCAGCAGTCTGCGAGAACGCTGGTTGATCAGGCCAAAGCGATCTACCAGACGGCTCAGGATCAGTACAAAGCCATCTACGACGCGTTTCCAAAGTTCATTGATGAACAAAAGGATGAAGAAGAATATCAGCGTCGACTGGAGGCAGAAGCGAAATACCTCCGAGCATGGTTTAATCTGGTCCGTTGTACGTACGAACGTGGTCAGACGTTCGATAAAGGGACAGAAGAACGCAAACAAACATTGATTCAGGCAGCGGAGCTTTTCGAAAAAATCCATACCAGCCGTCGAACCAATCAGATTGGTTTGCATGCCCGTTTGATGATGGGAAAGTGTTTTCAGGAACAGGACGATATCGGCCGTGCTCTGGGCATCTACAACGAAATGCTGGGGCACCCGTCCGACAATAGTGCAGTGCTGGTTCTGAAAGGCATCGCTCAGCACTATCGCCTCATCTGCCTGAATGATCCACAGAAGAATGACCACGCTCTTGTGATGCAGGAAGCGACCGTCTGGTTGCAAAGCAATCGGCAACTGGCAACAACTCAATCGGGCCTCGGAATTCTCTGGGAACGTGCGATTGCCGCGGAGAAACTGGGTGCTAATCGAGAACTGCCCCAGAAAGAAAAAGAAGCCATCCTGCGATCCGCGATGGAGGATGCCATTCAGGTCGGAAAGTATCCGGGACCGTACAAAGAAACGGCGTCCGCAATGGGTCGACGTCTTAAGCTGGAACTGGGAGAAAAAGACCGCGAACCTCGCGACTTCGCGACCGCTTTCGAGCGTGCTCGCGGCATGATTGCACAAATCCAGCAGCTCAGCGATGACGCGGCGAAGGCTGTTGATGCGACGGAAAAAGCAACAAAGACGGCGGCTTTGGAAAGCCACCTCAGAGAAGTGGGACGCCTCCTGCAGTTGTCGCTCGATCTGCGTAGTGATGACAGTGATCCAAAGGCCGTTGCTCAGGCGCGATACCTGCTGAGTTTCGTAAAGCTGCGACTTGGTCGTCCTCTGGATGCGATCATTTTGGCACAGTATTGCTTTGAACATGACATTAAAGCGGATCCTGACACGGCTTTAAACGCTACCGAAATTGCGATGGCGGCCGCGGTCGCAGCCTGGAACGCCGGCCCTCCAAAGGACCGTGACTTCGAAACTCGAACTCTCCGGGACGTTTGCGAAAGAATTCTCGCGTTGTATCCGCAATCTGCCAAAGGCGGTGAAGCAAGAATGCGACTGGGCAGCGTCTACCGCACTCTCAATCAACCGCTGGAGGGGGCAAAGTGGTATCTGCAGGTCCCGGAAACCGATCCGCAGTATACTTCTGCTCGCATCAACGCCGGGCAGTCTTATTGGACCGCGTGGACACAAAAAGCTGCGATGGCCGCTGCGGATCCGCAAGGCGAACAGCCTGATGCACAGGCGATGTTGCAGTGGAAGACGGAAGCAAAAACCTTGCTGGCAAACGGGATTCAACTATCTCGTCAAAAGCTCGGCGATATGGCGAAGCCGACGGAAGAACTGGCAGCAGCGGAAGTGTCACTGGCGAGTATTCTGAATCTGGATGGTGAGTTTCCTGGCACGATTGATCGCCTGACCAAAGGTGCAGAGAACTCTGTGGTTGTTGCGATTGAGGTTCCCGAAGGAACGCCTCGTCCCGAAGAAGGCATTCAGAGTCAGTCGTTTGCAGGGCTCACGTATCGACTTCTGCTTCGTGCCTATATTGGCACCCAGCAGATCGATCAGGCTTTGCAGACAATGACCAAATTGGAACGTGTCGGCGGTCAGGATATTCTCGCGGCCTATACGCAACTGGGTATGGAGTTGCAGGAAGAGTTGCGACGCCTGAAGTTGTCCGGTGAGAACGAACGACTGGCTGCAGTTCGGGATTCGTTCGAAAAGTTCCTGCAGAAGGTTTACGAGTCTCGCAACAAGAGCGACTACAACTCGCTGCTTTGGATCGGCGAAACGTATTATGGCCTTGGGCAGGGAGTTTCCGGGGATGCTGCCAGTGCCGCGGCGTACTATTCAAAAGCAGGTGATGCGTACTCCGAAATTATTTCCGGTGGACTTGTCAATGCCGACAACAAGAACGCTGTCAAACTTCGTCTGTCGCGATGTCGTCGGCAGCAGAAACAGTTCGAAGAAGCGTTGAAGAACATTGAGGAGATTCTGACTGAGAATCCAATGACTCTGGATGCTCAGTTCGAGGCGGCCCTGATCCTGACCGACTGGGGCGCTGATACGGATCCGACAAAATTCACGGAAGCACTGCAGGGGCGAAAAGACGCATCCGGAAAAGCAACCGCCGTCTGGGGTTGGTCGCAGTTAGCACGGCGCCTGCAGCAGATAACGGCCAAAGACCCTTCGCCGGAACTCAAAGGTCGATTCGTGGACGCCCGCTATGAAATGGCGAACTGCCGTCGACGATTCGGCAATGCTTCCGATGCAGACGCGGATAAGCTTCGAAAATCAGCGATGGCAGAAATCACCAGCTTTGTGCAGGTCTATCGCGATCTGGATGATGTGGCGTTTGCCAGATTTGATCGGCTTTATCAGGATATTCAGGCAGATCTGGGGCAGGCTCCTACACCATTGGACCGTAATGCAGTGGCCGAAACTCCGGAAGAAGTGCCCACAGAAGTGGCTCAGAATCCGGCCGTCGCGAATGCGGGAGGTCCAGCGGCCGCACCGAAAGAGGAGAGTGGATCCAGCACAATTTTGATCATTGTGGGAGTCGGGGTGTGTCTCGCCATCGCGGGCGGATTGTTTTACTTCATGCGAAAGCCCAAAGATCGCGTGCGAGTTCCCGGACCAACGGCCGCTCCAAAGTTTTCCGGATTAAATGTGGCTGTTGAAGCGGAGCCGTCCATACCACAAGGTATAAGCTTTGAAGCTCCATCGGCGCCAGACTTCAGCGGATTCGCCGCTATGGGTGCTGGAAAGAAAGCAGCGCCGGCCGCAAGGTCTGCGGCGGCAAAACCAGCGACAGATGCTGCAAAGCCAGCCGCTGCTGTGGCAAAATCACCTGCCCCAGCCGCAAAGGTAGCGCCGTCATCCGCTGTGGTCGCGTCGTCAGGAACGGCTGCTCCAGTCAGCACTCCCGGTTCGCCGGAGGCAAAACCTGTCGCGAAGCCAGCTCCTAAACCTGTTTCAGCGGACGGTAGCCCACGACCTGCGTCTGCGACAACAGGGGACGCTCGACCAAAGTCAGCATCTCCTGCAAGCGCGGCTGGTGAAACGCTCGTCAGAAAACCAGCTCCATCGGCCCCGGCTGCAGCCGCAGCGGGAACGGCTCCGCCCGCGGATCCTGCGGCACCGAAGCCAGCACCAAGGCCGCGACCGCCTGCTCCAGACGGCTCCGCCCCGGCAAAACCCGCCGCGCCGCGACCTGCGGCTCCGAAGCCTGCCTCAACGGATGGCACATCGCCGGTTGCCAAACCAGCGGGCGCCACATCTGCGACGCCAAAGCCGCCAGTTCCCAAACCAGTGGCACCGAAACCAGTCTCATCTGAAGGGGGAACGGCAGAGCCAAAGCCTGTTGCAGCTCGACCTGCTGCACCAAAACCCGCTGCGCCGCGACCGGAGGGAGCAACGGAGAAAACAGTCGGCGAGCGCCCCGTGGCACCTCGCCTGGCCGCTCCAAAACCTTCAGCAGATCCTTCCGCTGCGGAACGTCCGGCTCCACGTCCACCTTCAGAAGCTCCGCCGGTTCGACGGCCCAAACCGCCGGAAGCAGAAGAGTGAACCACACGTGCCGGAGGCGTTCTGATTGGCACACCCTTGTTGGCCGACTTCCATACCGAGACAGACTCAGAATCAACACCCCATCGGGATTTTCTATTTATGATCGCTCCTTCCAAAACAGTCACTCGCCTGATCACGACTCTGCTGACACTCAACCTGACCATCGCTTCCTATGCAGCGGATCAAGTCACTCGTCGCAGTGACCGAAGTGTATTGCGTGGCGAATTCACCGCGATGACAACAGCATCTGTGAAGATTAAACAGGTGAACGGCCAGGAAGTCGAAGTCCCTGTCAGCGACATTTTCAACGTTGCTTTTGACATGCAGCCTTCGACATTGACTCAGGCTCAATCCAATGAACGCAGCGGTGCTCTGGATGCGGCTCTGGAAAAACTGACCGCCGTCCAGAAGGAATATGGCGGAGATGACAAGAGACTGGTCGAGGACATTAAGTTTTTGATTGCCAGAACCAAAGTCAAGGCGGCTCTGGCCAATCCAGCGGTTGCGGCTGAGGCCCAGAAGGCAATCAGTGACTTCAGAACCCAGAACAAGACCAACTTCCGATATTTTGAGGCCACGCTTCTTGAGGCGCAGCTTTTGTCGCTGGATGCGGCCAATGCCGATGCTGCAGAGAAACTGCTGAAAGAGGTTCAGGCTGCCCCTGTCAAAGGCTTTCAGCTACAGGCGGGCGTGCAACTTGGGCGACTTCTGCTGTCGAAGAAAGATACCGCCGGAGCACTCACGGCATTCGAACAGGTGATTCAGACCAGCACGGGTGATGCGGGAGCGACCTCCGCGATGTTTGACGGCATGCTGGGGAAAGCTCTTTGTCAGCAACAGCAAGGTCAGGCTGACGAAGCCATTGTGACGCTGAATGAAATCATCACCAAGGCGTCAGAATCGGAAACTCAGACATTAGCCGAGGCGTGGGTTCTGAAAGGTGACTGCCAAAGAACAAAGAACCTTCCCA
The DNA here is from genome assembly GCA_052034165.1 of Planctomycetota bacterium. Classification (GTDB taxonomy): domain Bacteria; phylum Planctomycetota; class Planctomycetia; order Planctomycetales; family Planctomycetaceae; genus SXXK01. The sequence continues at coordinate 24,011 of JBPOIW010000099.1, forward strand.
AGGATGCGCTGTGGGCTTACCTTCAGGTGGACGTGCTCTATCCTTCAGAACCTGCCGCTCACGCCGAGGCTCTGTATCGACTGGCGGGGCTTTGGGCTCCAGCCGGTCATCAGGACAGAGCTGATGATGCTCGTCAGCGATTGATGGAAAAGTACCCGAATAGTTCGTGGGCGAAGCAGGGCGCTCCTGCAACCCCCTGATTCCTGATTCTGTTCAGCTCAGACCTTTCGCCAAGGGTGACGAAAGGTTCATAACTTACTACAGTCCCCATTCTCAGCTTTCTGACTATTCTCAACTGGCGAGTCCGCCCCAATGAGGTCAACTCGGAGATCATTTGAAATGCTTAATGTCATTGGTTCAGCCGAACGATTTTGCGGACGCAAGTCCATTTCTGCACTCCTGCTGGCGTTGGCAGTGGCGTTGCTGGTGCCTTTCTTTAGTCAGTCATCGGTGGTGATGGCTCAGGAAGAAACCCCTCCCGCGGCAGACGCCGCAGCAGCACCTGCGGCTGCTGATGCAGCACCGGCTGACGCAGCCGCCGCACCTGCAGCCGCGACGGATTCGGCAGCTCCCCCGCAATCTCGAAGTTTTCTGGCCTATATTGCTCGCGCCTGCGGTTGGTTTTGGGGCCCCGTGTTCCTGCTGGCATCATTCATCCTTGTGGCATTGATCATGATGAACCTGTTGCAGGTTCGCCGCGATGTCCTGCTGCCAACAGCGTTTGTCGAAGAATTCGAACAGAAGCTGAATGCGAAAGACTTCCAGGCCGCCTATGAATTTGCTCGCAGCGACGAGTCCTTTGTTGCTCGCGTCCTTGCAGCAGGAATGGGACGCCTGAGCCGCGGTTACGAAGAAGCTGTCGAAGGCATGCAGGAAGCTGGCGAAGATGAAAACATGGCTCTCGAACATCGTCTGAGCTATGTCGCTCTGATTGGAACAATCGCCCCGATGATGGGCTTGATGGGAACCGTTCAGGGGATGATTTCCAGCTTTGACGTGATCGCCACTTCAGCGGTCGCTCCAAAGCCATCACAGTTGGCAGACGGTATTTCCACCGCTCTGGTAACAACTCTGATCGGTTTGATGCTCGCGGTCCCAGCGATGATTTTCTACGGCATTCTGAAGAATCGAATTCAGCGTCTGGTGCTTGAAATCGGCATGGTCAGTGAAGGTTTGATGGGACGGTTCGCTGCGGTTGGCAAGAAGGCCTGAGACCATTCGGTCGATTCGTCTGTCACGATGATTTGATTCAACTGTCAGGTTGCTGCAATGAAGTTCAAGCCCGCTGATGTCGCCCCGCCTGATCTCGACATGACACCGATGATTGACATCGTGTTTCAGCTGATCACATTTTTCATGGTGATCAATAAGTTCGATCAGGAAGAGTCCGATGAGCGAGTCACTCTGCCCAAAGATCAATTGGCAGTGCCACCCGCAGTTCAGCGAAAAGACTCCTTCCTTCTGAACTTCGGATATCTGCGTGATCAACAGGGCAAACTTACGAATCCCGAGCCCTTCTTCTTCTTTGGTGACGAACAGGTTCCTCTCGCTCAGGTTCGACAGAGACTTCGTCAGGAGGCTCAGTTCTATCAGACGATCGGAACTGACATGAAAGAAGTGGTCGTTGAAATCCGAGCTGATGCTGATGTGAAGTCCGGCATGGTTCAGGAATTGATCCAGATGTGCCAGGAAGATGGTATCGGCTTTCAGCGTTTTGCTCTGAAAGCTACGCAGAAGTTGATTGAGTAGTCCTGGTTTTATGTGAAGTCGCCCCGACTCTGCCCAGTATTCATCCTTCGTCAGTTGTGAACCATGAAGCTTCGAAACCGCGTTGGACTCGGAAAAATTCAACTGGACATGACGCCGATGATCGACGTCGTGTTTCAGCTGATGATCTTCTTCATGTGTACCCTGAAGGTCACGGAACCTGAAGGCGACTTTGATATCAGCATGCCACTCGGTGCAGCGGCGCCTGCAGCCGATACCGAAGCTCAATTGCCGCCCTTCAAAGTCAGAATGATTGCAGACGCAGAAGGCAACTTGAATGCATTGTCTTTCAATGGCGTGAATCTGGGCGGTGGCGAACAGGCCTTTGCGAAGCTGAACTCCGAAGTGTTCCGTGCCATCAACGCGTTAAAGGCAATCGGCCCTGATCAGCAGGAAAAACAGGAAGTCGAAATTGATCCGGACTATAACCTGCACTACCGCAACATTATCAGTGCGATTGGATCCTGCTCGGGTCGCATGGGGCCCAATGGCATTCCCGTGCGATACATCAGCAAGATTAAGTTCGCTCCTCGCCGCGAACCGTAATTGATGACAGATGTCACCGGCACCAAAATTCAGGTCCTGCTTTTCTCCTCTGACCTGATGCTGATCAGCTCGGCCGGTGGTGCTGCAGCAGCGTTGGGCTTCACGTTCCGCGCGGTCTCGTCGATCGAGGATCTTATCGCCACAGCGACCCCGACCACGGTGCTGTGCGTCGATCTGGCATTTGCCCCCGTTGCCCCCGTTCGGGTTTCCGAACAGTTGCCAGAGCTGACTCAACGATCAGGAATCGCATTCGGCCCCCATGTTCATATCGCCAAACTCGACCAGGCTCGCGAAGCCGGTTTCGCAAAAGTCATGAGCCGGGGTCAGTTCGTCAGTCGGATGAACGACGAATTCAAATCCGCCGCCGCAATTTACCGTCACTGACATCCCGGCCTGACCCAGTGGTCAATCGACGTCTGCAAATAACTCGTCAAAAGGGTCTGCACGCAAACGGCATTCATTCCTCAGCACAGGCAACTACTTCCCGGCAACGGCGACCGGGAAGAACTTGAAGTACTGATCTCGCAATGCGTAGATAGCAACCGCTGTAATTGACACGAAGGCCAACCACATGCAAACGTCCAGAAAGAGAGCTGGCGTGATTCTTCGATCCAGCTTGCGGTATCGAAAGTAAATAGTCACTGCAGAAATAATTGGCAAAGTGAGTGCCTGACCAAAGCCGCCGACAACAACCATCCACCGAGGCTCTTTGAATGCAAGAAACAGCACCAGTGCCAGCACAGGGATCATCAACGACACCCAATGAATCACTCGGCCCCGCTGCGAGGGCTCACGATAAGTGAGGAATCCGGCAAGGCTCATGAAGTCGGCTACCAGCCGAGCATTCCCGGCACTGGACAGGTACAGCGTCTTAAACAACACCGCTGCAGCACCAATCAGAAACACGATTTTTGTCCAGAGGCCGAACGTGTCCACAAACATCCGAGCCAAAGTCTGAATCATGTCTTTGCCTTCAGGATGCAACCCCTGAGTATGCAGGACGGCAGCTCCCATGAAATAGAATGCCAGGGTGGAGATCGTGAACACGATCATGCTGACCCACGCATCCAGATGCATCACGCGAACCCAGCCTTTCGCTCGCCGTTCCCAGTCCGCCCCGGGCTCCACTTTTCCTGTGTATCGAGCATACCCTTTCTCAAGACACCAGTACGGATAAAAGAACAACTCCGTCGCACCGACCCCGGTGATTCCAAAGACTCCGAACGCGACCGCAATTCCTTCCGCGGGCATGCCGAACGTCAGTCCGGCCGCGACGTCTGACCAGTTGATGGGAAATTTTGTGGCGGGCAAAGCACAGGCGGCGGAGACCGTCAGCAATGTCACACCGACAACCAGAAACGTTGTCACGATTTCGATTCTGCGATAAGTACCGCTCCACAGGAGTGCCATGGCCGCCAGACATGTCAGAACGGCCCACGGAAACTCCGGGCGCTGACGAGTTGCAGCCGCGAGGGACGGCAGAAACGTGTCCAGCAAATTGGCAAAGCCCTCCGAAACCGACGGAAATGCCAGATTCAGAGATTGTCCGACTGTTCCGGTCATGGCTCCCAGCTGAAAGACGGTCGATAGCATCATAATCAGCCACCACCAGGCAATCCAATGGGCGCCAAGCCGAGGACCGCTCAGTTCATTAATGGCGCCGAGAGTCGGCTTACCCGACGAGATCGCATATCGCCCCAACTCCACCTGCATAAAGACTTTGATAACACAGCTAAACAGAATCAGCCACAGAAACACAAAACCGTGTTTTGCTCCCAAAGAAGTCGTCAGCAGCAGTTCTCCGGACCCAACAATCGTCCCGGCCAGAATGATCCCTGGACCGATCATCTTCAGCGCGGCCCAAAGCGATACCGGCGGTTCCTGAATCGCATCTTTCGGAAGCGCATACGGGTCATAATCAACAGTTTCAGACATCGAACGTGGCCCTTACAGTCTCAGATCCGGTGGGTGGGGTGAGCGATTCAAGCTGGTCAAAGTCTGATACCGAGATCGAAAAACAGGGGGGCGTCAGTCTTGCAGCCTTGTCAGGATCAGCAGGATAAAGAACCGCGGAGACAAATGTAATTCTCAGCCTCTCGAACACGGTTCGTCAGAGTTTACGTACTTCAGAGCAGCGATGGTGAATCGATGCTGAATTACGAAATACATTAAACACACGAACGGAAATGCTCAGGACGCGACGGGCCAGCAGGCGTGCTGTCCTTCTTTAGCTCCACATCCAAATCCTGAAGTGCCGACCCACTATGCGTGCACGGAATATACGGCGACACATTTTCTTCACACACGGCCTTCATCGGAATTCTCACCTAACCCGGCGGGCGCAGGTCACGTTTCTCTTCAGCGTAACTGAGCCTTATGTAGACGGGCTCAAGAGTTTCGGGGATCGAAAACTCCTTTCGGCTGATCATGTCCGTGCCCAGCCGAGCAATCGTGGAAGCTCGGGGCTGCCAGCTGGACTCAGCAAGCAGACGGTGGTTCATCGCCAATTCGGGACGAAGTTTAATGAGTCCCGGGCCAGTCAGAACAGGATCCTGCGGCAACACGTCCTGACTTGTCACATGAATCCGATCAATCGGTTGCCGGCAGCCGGTGATGGGGTCAAGCCGATAAGTTCCCGCAAACATTTCTCCTCGCTGAGCATCAACGAGAGCGGTGACAAGAGCTTCTTCATCAGGCGCCTGCTGGGCAATCGCACGGAGTGTATCAACGGCAACCAGCTGCGACTGATTCAGCCACGCAAACGTCTTGGCAAACACCAGCCCAACTCTTAGTCCGGTGAAACTCCCCGGTCCAATACTGACAGCGACCGCACCAATATCGGTCGGCTTCAGAGTCAGCTCTCGCAGGAGTTTGTCAACCTCAGTCACAAGCGACTGCGCATGACGAACTCCACCGGAGGCGAGAAGTCGCTCGGCAAGAAGATTAGAGCCATCAGTGACGGCAATGGATCCCAATGATCCCGATGTTTCAACAGCAAGCAGCATCAAACGGTTCTGATTAGAGATTCGAAGTCGAAAGTTGTGGATCGCGGGCTGGCTTCCAGTCAATCAATTGCAGCTCCACTTTGTTGAATCCGCGAAACGAGTTAATCACCGGTGCAAAGCTGATGGAGAATGGTCCGGTGTCAGACGCCAGTTCTTCGGCCCATTCTCCTCGCCCCCACGCAACCGCTCGCATCACCGTTCCCTGCTGGCGAACCTGCAGCGAAAGATGTCGAGAACCTTCGCCCATGGTCTTCGGTGGCTCGGCCAGATCGACTCGATTGGCGACGAAACGCGGTTGAGGATTCGACTGACCAAACGGACCGAGTCGCTCCAGTTCCTGCACCGCACGGAGATTGACTTCCTTGAGCAGAACTTCCGCATCAATGGCCAGCTCTGTGTCTTCCGGAGTCGGATGGAAGTTCTCGGCGGCCCACGCCGCCAGAGCATCTCGGACAAGGCTGACGGCAGTCGCTTTTAATCGCACACCGGCCGCCGCCTTATGACCGCCGTATCCAATGACATGCTCTCGACAGGACGCGAGCCCCGCGTACAAATCAAAGCCAGCCCATGAGCGACCGGACCCGGTGCCTGTTCCATCGTCTCGGAGAGCAATCAGGATCGTCGGCTTACTGAATTCGTCAGTCATTCGACTGGCCACAATCCCGATAACTCCGGGATGCCAGTCGTGATTGGCCAGAACGAGCGTCTTGTGGTTTTCCCAGTCGGGATTCTCCGCCACCATTTCTTTGGCTTGTTTGAAGATGCGACGTTCGACAGTCTTCCGATTGTCGTTAAGTTCATCCAGATACTGAGCCAGCCGCTCGGCGCGTTCAACGTTCTCCGTTGTCAATAATTCGACCGCCAGCCGCGCTTGTCCAAGTCGACCTGCGGCGTTAATGCGCGGGCCAAGAGCGAAACCCATATCATCGCTGCGAAGTTCCGGCTTTTCCGTGAGCCCTGCAATTTTTAGCAGCGCTTTCATTCCGGGTGTGGACTGCTCGCGAAGACTTTGCAAGCCATAACGCACGATGACTCGGTTTTCACCGATCAAAGGCACGACGTCCGCAACAGTTCCCACTGCGGCCAGTCCAACCGCCTGCTTAAGAAATTCCTTCATTCGCGGTGAGGCTTTCTTACCGTCACCCAGTCGCTGGCAAATTGCCCATGCCAGTTTAAATGCGACGCCGGCACCGCATAGTTCGCCGAAAGGATATTCGGTTCCTGGCAGGCGAGGATGCACGAGGGCCAGAGCATCTGGTAAAGATCCGCCAATGTGATGATGATCGGTGATGATCAGGTCGAGACCAAGAGATTTTGCAAATGCCGCTTCTTCGACACTGGCAATCCCACAGTCGACGGAAACGATCAGTCGCTGAGGATCTTCGTCAAACAATTGCTGTAGCGCGTTCTTGTTGATGCCATAACCCTCTTCCAGACGGCAGGGAATATAGTAATCCACGTTCGCCCGATTGAGTTGCAGGCAGTGCCAGAGAATACTTGTCCCGGTCACGCCGTCAACGTCATAGTCTCCGTAGATCGTGATGCGTCGTTGATCTTTGATCGCCGCGAGGATCAAATCGGCGGCCTGATCAATACCGGGCAGTTGCGAAGGATCGTGCAGATCGCTCAACCGAGCATCCAGAAAACTGCTGGCAGCAGCGGCCTCCGAGAATCCTCGTGCAATCAGCACCTGAGCCAAAAGGGGTGAGATTTTCAGTTGGCCACAAAGCCTGCGAATGGCAGATTCATTGTGAGGTTGAAAGGTCCATTTTCTTGACACGAAAGAATGCTCCGACGAATCGAAAACCAGTTGAACGATGACTATGGAAAGCTAACAGTACCAGAACTGGCTCTCGGACATTTCTGAGATTTGCAGCTCGAAGAAATCACGGCAGGGGGTCTGTTCCTGGGAGCCTGTCGTGCACCACGATGCTAGAGTCACTGATGTTACAGTCATGAAGGTTCGGGAGGTTTGAAGGACGGGATTTCGCGAGTCGTCCGCTCGTGCAGATTTGACTGATCCAACTCAATCTCCACAATCAGCTCGGTATCGCCCAGCAGAATTTTGTCACCCGTCTTCAGGATGACTCGATCAATATCCTGTTCATTGACGATCGTCAAATTTGTGGACTCGTTGTCCACCAGTTCAAATTCACCATTTTCTGAAGCACGAATCTCGGCATGAATTCGACTGAGCAGCAAGTCATTGATCGCGATGTCTGCTCGATGACTGCGTCCGATTGTGACGGGCAGATCTCCAATCGAGAGCTGAATGAAGCCATCAGAAAAGATCGCGGATTTCAAAGTTAGTCGAGACATCTCAAATCTCACGAATTCAACACGACGGCCGGAAAAGCCGTCTTCCGAACACAGCATGATAGGAGATTCCCCGCCAATCAGAAGGACTCCTGACCGGCACAATTGGAATCATTTGCAAATCCGGATGCGGGAATTTCCTCGGTGCTCCTGCGGGGCTCGCGCGAGCAGTCGGATTCAGAGCTAGGGTACAGGCGACACTTGAAATCTTGAAGTGCCTCGTCGCACGTCTCAGAGGAAGCCATGTCTCGCCGGTCGAATTCAACAAAACAGAAGAACAAAGCCAATCAGGCCCCCTCTTCTCCGAGCGGACCACGCAGTCTCGCGGTTGTTCAGCCCCTTGAGTCAGCCAGTATTCAAAAGGAAATGCTGGCCGCCTCTTTGCTGGAAGCGCTCACGTCGGCCCGGGAAGTCGATGGTGTTTTTTCTGACTACAGCTACGTGAACAAAGAGATTCTCGAATCCGTATCCGTGGCTCCGTCATCGATTCAACCGCCGGCAACGCTTGCTGCTGAAACGACAGAAGTGGCCTGCGATAACTCCGGTACCACGACCACGGCCGTGCTGGATCCTGTCGAAGAAGAGCTTGATTTCTATTCGGACTTTGGGGCCAATATCTTTGCTGATGAAGAGTCCGATTCCGTTCAAACGACTTCGTATGCCGCGATCTCACATGCGGTGCTGCAGGAATTGAAGGCGTCTGAGTCATCGACGCGAGAGGAATCAGCCAAGTCCGAAGATAAAGAGTCAGAGACCTGGGATGAAATCAGTCTCGAAGACTGTTGCTTTGATGAAACCCCCGACTTCGAACATCCACGCTTTGAAAACGTCGCCATTGTCAAATGGGACACCGAGGATTCTGAGAGCACGGACGCGGACAGTACTGAAGGCCTTCATCCTGATTTCCATCCTGATACGGATCATGCAAGCCTGGAGTACTTCGACGGAGAAACTTGCCGCGAGCATTCTCCGGACGAGTCATTTCAATCAACTCCGGTCTCGGCAATCGATGCGGCCGTTGAAATTCTTTCGCAAGCTGTTGATACGGAAGAGATCCACCGCATTCCACCAGGTGACCACATTCCGTCATGTGACGGCATTCTGCCAACTGCTGAAAAACCACAGCGGCAGGAATTTGAGCCCGCGCGGACAGATCGATCTGATTCGTCCGGCGGCAGTCTGAGGAGCGAACTTAAAGAACTGACGGAAACGTTGCGCAATGAGTTTCGTCAGTCACTTGAGTCCATGCACGCCAGTCAGGCCGCGGCCAATGCGGCGCAGTCGGAAGTCCTGAAAACTCTCACGGAGATCATGTTTCAGTCCGCCGGAAGCCGCGAGATCTCTGCAGATGCGCTTGAGCAGGCTTTCTCCGGAGTGGAAGAGCGGCTCATGTCCCGTATTGAAGCCATGGCAGGCAATGCGGTTACGGCACAGAATTCTGCTGGCGTCACGTCTCCCGGGCCGGTCGCAACAAGAACGGGCAACGGGAGTCCGATGAAGTTGCAGAACGCGGCAAGTTCTGTCACGCGGTCGTGGGAGCAGATCAAGCATGAGATGATGAACAAGGGGGAACTGACGGAGTCTTCTTCGCCAGGCAAACCTCAGAAGGCAGTGAGTTCACTTCCGGAAGTCGCTCAACTCACATCGGATCGGCACTTTCGATTGCCTGAACAGGATCTATCGCTGGAAATCCCAAAAGCGATTGACCCGGAAGCTGTTTCGGACCAGGAACTGCGAGACGCATTTCGTGAACGGGAAGCATTCATTACGACGCTGATTGCAAGAATCCGTCGACAACAGGAGTCCGCGACGGGGCAACTGTCTGCGGACCAGTTGCGGATCCTTGCGGAAGAACTGCCCGACGAATTGGCCGAACAGGTTCGTCACACGCTTAAACAAATGGACGACCTCGCTCGCATGGGCGAACTGGAGTTGTCACTGGAACGAGCTCGCATTGCTCGTCAGGTAAATCAATTAACCCATTCTCGTCAGCTTCTGGAAAGAAATGCGAGGCAGATGGGAATGATCGTGAATGCCGATGGAACAATCGTACATGGCCCCAATCAGGCAGGTCGCGGCACTGGTTCTCGTCGCTGGCTTGGAAAACTGGGCTTTGGGCAGTAGTCATCAGGGAGTCATTCGCGGCCTGCTTTGCAACTCTGCGTGCGCCAACTATGATCGCGCGGAGAGTGTGACCCGATGTCCTGGTCCCAGCGAAACTCATGCAGGAGCCCGCCATGCGTAATGTTGACCGCCGAATCTTTCTTCAAGCTTCACTGGCCGCAGGTATGGCCAGCACGATACACGCAGTTCCTGCGCTGGCGAGCCCATTCGCGGCTGAGTCGAAGATGAAGTTTGGGCTGGTAACCTACCTGTGGGGCAAGGACATGGATCTGCCCACATTGATCTCGTCCTGTGAGAAATCCGGCCTCGGCGGCGTCGAAGTTCGCACAGAGCATAAGCATGCCGTGGAACCGTCTCTTTCAAAAACACAACGCGCCGAGGTTCGTAAGCGGTTCGAAGACAGCTCGGTGGAGTTGGTGGGCTATGGCTCGAATGCTCAGTTTCACGAAGCTGAGCCAGAGAAACTGAAAGCGAACATCGAACTGACCAAACAGTACATTCAGCTGATGCACGATTGCGGCGGTAGTGGCGTGAAAGTGAAGCCAAACAGCTTTATTAAAGGTGTCGAGCATGAGAAGACAATTGAGCAGATCGGAAAAGCACTGAACGAAGTGGCCAAGTACGGTCAGGAGTATGGTCAGCAAATCCGGGTGGAGGTTCACGGTCCGGGCACCAGTGAGCTTCCTGTAATCAAAGCCATCTTTGATGTGGCTGATCATCCGAATGTGACGGTCTGCTGGAATTCAAATGGGGAAGATTTGAAGGGCGAAGGACTGGAATACAACTTCAACCTGGTGAAATCGAGATTCGGAAAAACCGTTCATGTGCGTGAACTCAACATGGACGACTACCCTTACCAGCAACTCATCAGCCTGTTCCATGCAAACAAATATGACGGATGGATTTTACTGGAAGCTCGCACTGAGCCCGCAGACAAAGTTGCAGCATTGACAGAGCAGCGACTTGTGTTCGAGCAGATGGTCCGAAAAGCTCAGGGCTGACCCTAAGCAGGCCCTGCCGAGCCCGAGTGCGAGTATGATCGCATGCCGTCTCTGCTCACCGTGACCGCTTGAATTTCGCTTAACAACATCGAGCGATTCAACACCGATCGGTGCACGGTCCGGATTGCTGCAACTGCAGAAACGCGGCGAAAACCCCGGCGACTGTACAGGAGGACTATGCAGAAGGACCATGTACTGCGCAGTCACAGTGGGGTCAATTTGCAGTTTCTTGATTGAGTTCGAAGATGCCGACCTCTATCGGCACTGCTGTTCTGATCCGCAAGGGAATGTCAGGCCGAAGCCTGCTCTCCGGGGTGTTCGACCATTCATTCAACAGACGGCTTACAATGCTGGCGTGGCGTCGGCCGGGATGGCGGTAATAAGCTTCTGCCATTCAATGCGAGGTGCATCAGCCCAGAGCCGTTCAAGGTCATATAGGGCTCGACCTTCCGGCGAAAAGACGTGCAGCACAACGTCTCCATAGTCCGTCAGGATCCAGTTTCCCTCAGTGCGGTAGCCCTCAATGCTGATGCGCCGATTGCCGTCTTCGTGCTTGAGCTTTCGATTCACTTCATCGGCAATCGCATGAGCCTGCCGCTGGCTGGTTGCAGTAGCAATGACGAAAAAATCCACGATGGACGTGACGGGCGTCATGTCCATCAGAACAATGTTCTGTCCGCGCAGTTGATCACACAGATGAACGGCGGCTAACGCATTAGCAAGGCTTGTTTCATAAAGCGGCTTTGCGCGCGGTGCAGCAACCTGAGCTTCTGAGGTCAAAGTTGCGAGAGTCCCGGTAGGAACTTTGGATTCAGCCATTATCGTTGTGCCACACTCATCAGGAAACAGATCCATCAGGACATACAGGTCCGGACGTGCAGATCGAAACACGACAGCAGTTTACGTCCGAGCACTTCCAAAGACAACAAGCTATGCGGGAAACGCCAGTTTCGGGTCCAACATACTGTTGAAGATCTGGCCGGGGCGAGCAAACTTGCCGCTTCGATGAATACGACAATGAATACCAACTGTGCGTGAGCACTTTACGTTGTTGAATGTCGCCGGGGAGCGGGACTTGAGAGTTGGACAGATTCTGTCGGTTCTAATGTTCCAGAATCTGAACAACATGGACTCAGGGCATTGGGACATACCCGCGTCCCTGGAGATTTTGCAACGTGACACTATGCCTGGCTCCGAGGATAGCCTCATCCTGTGGAGTGTCTGAGGAAGAGAGCAAGTCATCCACAGTCATGAAGGTTTCCAGGGTCTGCTTCCCAGCAGTATGTAAAAAAATTTTCCATAGGCATCACCGTGCAGATTACCGAAGTTCGCATCAAATTGGTCACGGACCTTGATGACCGGCTGCGTGCATTCTGTTCGATCACGCTTGATGGCGAATTTGTCGTTCGTGATCTGAAAGTGATTCAGGGGCAGCGAGGTCACTTTGTTGCCATGCCCAGCCGGAAACTCATGGAAAAGTGCGTTCGTTGTTCAGCGAAGAACGACGTCAAAGCCCGCTATTGTTCCCACTGCGGAGCTGCCTTGCCTTCGTCTCAGCCGATCGACCAGTCAAATGGCCGCAGCCGAATGTTTGCTGACATTGCTCATCCCATTAATCCTCAATGCAGAGAACGAATCGAACAGGCCGTCCTGGCAGCATTTGAAGAGGAAAAAATCCGAGCTCAGCAACCCGGATACGTGTGTCGCTACGATGAATTCGACGACCATGTGAATCGTGTCGCAGAAAGCCTCTGACGCATCACGTGAGAGACCGTTCGCCTGCTGCCGCAAACGTTTCGTACAGAGAAACGTTTCGTACAGATCAGTCCAAAGTAGCCTGCTCACCGGTCCTCAGGATCTCCAGCACTTCAGACGCTGAACTGGCCGTACGAAGACGTTCGGGGATGAATTCACTCTCATCCAGCAATGTCGCGATGACCGCCTGCAGTCGTTGGTGCACGCGTGGCTGGCCCGTGGGAGTCAGCAGTACAAACAGCAGATGAGCTCGTTCCGTGGTGCCGCGATAGGGGATACCTATTTCCGAGCGAATCACCAGCACGATGGCTTTCTGCAAGCCATGCAGACGAGCATGAGGCATTCCAAGGTGGCGCCCCAGATATGTTTCAATCAGCCGTTCGCGTTCCTCAACAGCTCTGATGACCTCATCACGCGGAATCGGTAATGATTCGGGCTTCATCTGAGACAACGCTTTGCGGACAGCTTCAATGGTACTTTCCGCTTCGATATTCAAATGTACGCGGTCTTCGAGAAGTGCGTCGGCAAGATGAACCGGTTCCTCATCCTCAAATTCATCTCGAATCGTTCCGACGATTTCTTCAATAACATCTTCCAATGTCAGAAATCCGGTCCAGGTACCGCGAGCATCTTTCACCAAAGCAACGTGAATGCGGCGACGTTGCATTTCAGCCAGCACCGCCTCCAGCAGCGAGGTCTCATCGACAGTGATCACCGGACGAAGAATTGCTCTCAGATCTGAATCCGGCCCACCGGTCAGAAACAGATCCTTCAGATGAATAATGCCACCAGGAGTCACCTGGTCTCCATCAAACAGTGGATACCTGCTGAAGCGATACCGGCGAGCAATCTGCAGGTTCTCTTCCCACGAGCTGGCGGTACTCATGCAGCGAACCTGTGATCGCGGCCGCATTGCATCACGGACAAGCAATTCTCCAAGGTCAAACACGTTCTCAAGGAACAACAATCGGCGAAATGACATGAGCCCGGATGACTGCGACTGGTTCAGCAGTATTCGTAACTCATCTTCGCTGTGGCTGTCGTGAGCTTTAGACTTTCCAAGGCCCATGACTCCCAACAAAAAATTCGCGGAGCCGTTCAGAACCCACAACGGCGCGACAAACAGAGTTCGGAAAATGCGGAGGGTTGGCGCCGTTAACAAAGCGGATTTGTCTGTCCGCCGAATCGCCATTGATTTCGGAACAAGCTCACCCAGCAAAATGTGGGCATAACTGACCAGGAGATAGCTTAAAGCAAATGCAATCGCATGCGATGTCAGAAAAGTGAACCGGGTATTTTCTGAGAAGAGGCCCGTAAAAACAATGACTGGCTCAATGAGTCGTACGACTGCAGGTTCTGCGACAAAACCCAGACCAATTGACGTAAACGTAATGCCGACCTGGCAAACGGAAAGGTACTCGTCGAGATGATCCTGAACGTGCCTTGCGGCTGCTGCGCCGCTGACCTCATCATTCTGCAATTCGCGAACGCGCGATGGTCGCATTTTCACCGCAGCGAATTCCGCGAGCACGAAGAATCCGTTTAACAACACCAGAAAAAATGCCGCCAACAAATAAACGAACGTCATTGACGAAATGCCCAGCCCCTGTCAGGACAGGCCCTTGACTCAAACTCGAGCTACCGCCCGGAACCAGTAAAAACGCACGATCCAGATTTCACCGGGAGATCTATTCGGCAAAATGTCCCTAAGTAGTTCGACAGGCTCAGCATCTTAGACGTTCCCCGCCGGGAAACCAGTGAGCCGCGAATGTTGCGAGACTTGTGAGACTGACAAGAAGGGCCGGTAAGAAACTGGCAATGGTGCCAATTCCTTCGATGAGAATCACTGGAACGTTGAAAGTCGGCAATCGGATCAGTCCGTGATTGCGAAATTCGTCGGAAAACAGAAACCGCTGATTCGAATTCCCTATTGCAAAGCCGCCCCCAAAATCGCCCTTCCAGTATCAGTCCAACTCCATAACTCTCAGGCACCACCCGCAGAGAACGACGAATGAATACTCGCTATATGCTCCGTTCGATGTGACCAGAGCAGTAAACGGCGAGGAGTCAACTCGCGTCGGTCGATGTTGAAAACAGTCTGGCCGTGGATGTGGAAACTCGCAATGTCCCTGGACTGTACAATCAGATTCTGCATCATCACGACCAGGTCGCAAAGAAAGAAGCTCAGGCCCATAAGCGCGAACGAGAGTCGCGAGAAAGTCTGTTGTGGCTGAAGGCGGTCGAGCCGTTACTGGTGATCTGGTCGCTTGTGGATGTCGGCGATCAGGGAGCTAATACGTTTGAATTCCTGGAACATGAAGTCCACAGTGGGCGAAGGTTTGTGATTCGCGCCGCCACGGTTTGTGATTCGCGCCGCCATTGATCGGTGCATCTGCCTGGGACATGATGAGTCTTCGCACTGTGAGCCGGGGTACCTGCGTTCGCATGCTGCAGAGCTTCTACAGGCGAGTGAGTGGACATCGCACGGCCCAATCGCCAGAACCGTCGCCTCGCCCGACAGACCAGTCTCATGCAGCCCGATATCGCTTGAGCCACCAACCGCCGTTACCGTCCCCTGCAGCCACCACAGCGGACGAATCACCGACAGCTCTGCAATGCTGCCATCCGGAGAGCCGCTCGCATCAGAACTCGGAACTGACTGCCCTCCAAAGCAGGATTGCAAGTCTTCAAAAACATTGTCGCTCCCTGCATGATTTGCTGAAATCGCCCTTCAGAAAAGAGCAGGCGTCCGACAACCCAATGCCCATGATGTCCGCCCGGCGCGGGAGAGACAAAGTGAGCCGTTCGCAGGTCTTCGATGAGTGGCATCGTCAAAGTGTGGGCATGTTGATTGGCTGTCAGCAGCAGCTCATTTGATTGCATGTCCATTCCCTGGGGTTACCGACTGCAGCCAAGCTGAAACTCACGTCGCTGGCCATGTGGCAGGAATTGCCGGGATGTAACGATTAACAGGAATGTCTTTTCATTCTGGAAGCTCCCATTTCAAGCGTATTTTCCCATATTTTCACAGGAATTCGAGACATTGGGGAATCAAAGGATTTAGCAGAATTCGCTGGAGCGGAGGAGCCGATGGAAGTGTTAGACTTCGGCCCTGCGCTGAAATTCCCTCCTGTAAATCCTTCCGAACTTTCGGGCTTCCCGAGCTCTGAAGTTCAGAATCCCACCCCCACCCAACTTTGGTCAGAACTCAGTCTGCCTGAAGTTTGGCCCCGCCGAGGTTGCCATGTCTGTCTGCTTCCCAAAGAACAGCCCGGTTGAATCGTCGCTATTTCCAGACGGTGACACGTCAACACTCTGGACGACGTTCCGAGTCTGGATTCGCTGGATCGCTATCAGCCTGTGCCTGACCGCTGCAATCGCCGCCACGCTGTCTTTGATTCCTCAGGCAGTGCCGCCCCAATTATTGACGGTAGAGAAAGCTCCGTTCAGGATCGAGATCACCACAAGTGGCTCTCTTGAACCTCTTCGATCTGAACGAGTGATTTCGCAATGTCAGTGGACCGTTCAGATTCTGAGTCTTGTTCCTGAAGGTACATGGGTTCGAAAAGGCGATATCGTCTGCGTTCTCGACTCCTCCGAAATTGAAGAGTTCCGGCGAGCGCGTGAAGTCTCTCTGATTAAAGCGCAGTCGTCTCTGGAAGCCTCGCGGCAGCAGGAAGAGATCGTCCGTGCAGCCAACGAACGCCGACTTGCAGAAGCCGAGCATCAGCGGCAAAACGCGGAGATGGATCTATTCGAGTACACAAACGGGACTCATCCCAACGCTGTCGATAAACTCGACGATGATATCAGTATCAACGAGGATCGATTGCGGGCCGTCGAATATGACCTGCAGTTCGCGGAGCGCATGTGGATGCTCGGCTACGCAAGCCGCCCCGAAGTTGCTGCAGAGTCACTCAAAGCCACAACTCAATCAGAACAACTGCGAAGACTGGAAGGTCAAAAGAATCTTCTGGAGCAGTTTACTCACCCGCGACGAGACGTCCTGATGAAGCATCAGTTAACGAACTCGCGGTTAAACGTTATCCGTACGGAGTTGGCGAATTCCCTGGCTCTTTCCCGAGCCGCATTGGCTGAACTCTCTGACGAGCGCCGACTGGCGATTTATGAACGTTATGCCAAAGCAGCGACCGACAGTATCAAAGCTTGTGTCCTCCGTGCTCCTCGTGACGGGCAGGTCCTGCACTGCAATAACTGGAATCTGCGGAGTCGCGGTATCAAGACGATCGAAGAAGGGAAGTCGGTTTATTTCTCGCAGCCCGTCTTTGAAATCCCGGACCAGGATCATTTGAAAATCAGTCTGCCACTGAACGAATCTCTGATTACAAAAGTCGCCGTAGGAAACGAAATCAAGATTCGGCCTGTCGGGTTTGAAACATTGGATGTGCGTGCCGAGATCACTCGAATTTCCCCCTATCCGGTCGTAAGAAGTTCATTTGCTCCGGACCTGAAGGAATACTTTCTCAATGCGGTCCTGAAACCAGATTCGACTCAACAGGAGTTCCTGCATCCACGCATGGAAGCCAAAGGAATTGTGACGGTGCTGAGCAGAACCAGTGCGATCAGCGTTCCTAAAGAAGCGGTGGCGCGTTGTGGCGGCTTGAATGTGGTTCTGATGAAATCCGGCGAAGAACTTCTTCCGTGTCACGTGACTCCAGGTGAAGTCTCGGAGGGGAAAGTGCTCATCGAATCCGGTCTACAGGAAGGCGATCAGATTGTCGCCTCAATTTCAGAGATGCAGCGTGAAAAACTTCAGCAACAACTGTTGAAGTAGATCAGGGCCGGTGAAGCAGATCAGGGCCGGCCCTGAGATTGTGCTGATCGGGACTGCGGGGAATACACCAGCGTCGGCTACAGCATTTCTTTCCGCTCGTCGTCGGTAAAATTGTTATCCACAGAGTCGCCATCACTCAGGGCCTTTCGCATGCGGGACATCTTCTTTGCTGTTGCTCCCCACGCTTCGCCAACGTTTGCAGCAGTGAAGTTCGCGATGCCAGCCTGAGCGATCCCAAGCGTTGAGCCTTCTGCAAAAGCGTCCTGATTGGCAGCAAGAAAAGTAAACTGCCATTTGTAAACGGCCTGCTGATGTTCGATCATTTGACGGATCTTTTCCCGAGTGAACTCTTTGCTGGAGTTTTCCGCACCGTCTGTCACGATCACAAACACGACCAGACCTGGCCTCCGACTTTCCTCCATCGCGCTCAGCCGAGCCCCGGTTTCATTGATGGCACGCCCAACAGCATCAAGTAACGCTGTGGAACCACGCGGCACAAGTTTGAAGCGAGGAACGCTTCCGATTGGCACACCCTTGTGAACGAATTCGTACGCTGTATCAAACTGCACAAGTGTCAGCAGAGCTTCGCCGGGTTCCGTTTTTTGCGAGTCTACAAACGTATTGATGCCACCTTCTGCATCTATGCGAATCGATTCCATGGATCCACTGCGGTCGATTACCATAGTAATGTCTGTCAAATCTGTCCGCATGATTCTGATCCTTTGTGATGAACCGAGGAAAAGGCGACACGGGGCTCGATTGTGCTAAGCTGCCATCGATAAAGCAAACCCAGCGACCAATGACACAGTGATCGGCAATCTGGTTCGTGTCAGGAGATTTCGCTTTTCCGCCATCCTCGCTGTGAATTCGGTTCTCTCACGAGATCGCCATCACTTGCTTTCGAGTATCTCGTTCCGTGTAATCACAATCCCGTGCAAAGAACCACAGCAAAAAATCAAGTACCGATCTGAACAAGGACTAACGAACAAGCGATGTCATCCGTTTCTGTCACTGGAAAAGTTTATCTGGCCGGAGCCGGCCCGGGAGATCCGGGACTGATCACACTCCGCGCGGCAGAATGTCTGGCAGAAGCCGACCTGGTGTTGTACGACGGTTTGGTGAATCCATTGCTGCTGCGTCGAACTCGCGGAATCTGCGAACGAACGGCGCGAACTCGCCGCGATGGCACCACGATTGTGTCTCAGCAGGAGATCAATGAACGATTGATTGCTGAGGCTCGTGCAGGAAAAATAGTGGTCCGTCTCAAGGGCGGAGATCCGTATATCTTTGGACGCGGCAGCGAAGAAGCCGCAGCTCTTCAAGTGGCGGGAGTTCCTTTCGAAGTGATTCCGGGCGTCACGGCCGCAACCGGGGCCGGCGAGTATGCTGGGTTCTCGTTTACTCATCGCGAGATCTCATCGGCGGTCGCATTTGTCACCGGACACGAAGACCCGACTCGCGAAGCCAGTCGACTGGATTTTGAGGCGTTGGCCAGATTCCCCGGAACACTCGTATTCTACATGGGTCTGAATCGACTGACAGAAATCTGTCGACAACTGAGCTCGGCCGGAATGCCGGCGACGACCCCTGTGGCGGTGGTTTGTCACGCATCGCTGGCGACGCAACAGGTCGTAGAAGGAACGTTGGCAACGATTTCTCTTGAAGCGTCGACGAGACAGCTCAAACCTCCATCGTTGATCGTTGTTGGCGAATGTGTCAAACAGCGATCGCAATTGTCGTGGTTTGAGCAGTTGCCGCTATTCGGTGCCTCCATCGGGATAACTCGTCCGGAGGAACAATCTGATGATGTCGCGTCGCAGATTGTGCGACTGGGTGGCGAACCCGTCATCATGCC
Source organism: Planctomycetota bacterium (assembly GCA_052034165.1). Classification (GTDB taxonomy): domain Bacteria; phylum Planctomycetota; class Planctomycetia; order Planctomycetales; family Planctomycetaceae; genus SXXK01. The sequence goes on from JBPOIW010000099.1 coordinate 43,175, forward strand.
GATGATCGAAGTTGGCCCGGTGAAGGAATCGGAAGTGCCTGCGATTCAAAAAACTTTGGCGAGACTGCAGGAGTATCAGTGGTTGGTCTTCACCAGTGTGAACGGAGTCAGCGAGTTCTTTCGCCACCTTCAGGCATCCGGCCGGGATGCTCGCGCATTGCATGCGGCCAGAGTCGCGGCAATCGGAACGTCCACAGCAGTGAAGCTGCAATCGTTTGGAATTCTGGCCGACTTCGTGCCAGCTGAGTTTCGGGCTGAGTCGCTGGGCACGGCCCTTGCGGAGCGTGCTCAGGGACAGTCCGTGCTTTGGGTGCGTGCCAGTCGAGGACGCGATGTTCTTCCGAACATGCTTCAGGACGCCGGCGTTCGTCTTGAACAATTGGTAGTTTACGAGAACCGTGATGTCGCTGCGTTCTCGTCAGACATCATTGCTCGTCTGAAATCCGGTACGTTGCAATGGATTGGACTCAGCAGTCCCTCGATCGCGCGCCAGTTTGCCCAACTGTTGAAGATGGCAGAAATTCCTCCGTCTGAGTTAAAGACGAAAATTGCTGCAATCAGTCGAGTGACGGCCAGAGCCACAGAAGACTGTGGCTTAACCATTGAATGCATCGCCCTGAAATCCACCTGGCAGGGAATTCTGGACGCGATCGTTTCATCGCGACAATTGGAATCTCGCCGTCCCTGAACCCCCGGGACACAAATCCCACATTGAATGGGAGTGACCGCTCATCCAAGGCCGACTTAGGTCCAGTCCCGTAATAACTTTCTTAGCTGAAGTCGTGAGACTTCAGTCCGAACTCTCACGAGTTCGGCTACCACAGGAACTTATTTCGGGACCGTTCCTTACCGCGCGTTGCGCCTCACGGCGAATATCGCCGATGCAAGCGAGGCTGAGGTCAATGATGTCGACCAGTGGGCGACACTACGCGGGGTCAAGCCAACGTTTCTGCAGATCGGCAAATGCGTCGACACGGCGATCGCGGAAGAAGGGCCAGTGGGTTCGAGCCGTGTTGATTAAAGAAAGATCACAGCTCACCACAACATTCTCTTCCGCCTCATGAACGGCCTGATGCAGTACATTGCCGTAAGGATCGGCAAGAAAACTTCCGCCCCAGAACTGAATTTCGCCTTCGACCCCAACACGATTCGGCGCGCCCACGAAAAGCCCGTTGGCAATGGCGTGACTTCGCATCATCGTTTGCCACGCGGAGTACTGACTGGCTCCATAGGTTTCTCGTTCACCGGGAATCCAGCCGATTGCCGTAGGATAAAACAGCAGTTCCGCGCCCTGCATTGCGGTCAGGCGAGCTGCTTCGGGGTACCACTGATCCCAACAAATGCAGACGCCGACTTTCGCATACTTAGTTGGGAACGCGAGGAACCCCAGATCTCCGGGAGTAAAATAGAACTTCTCCAGATAGAGCGGATCATCCGGGATATGCATTTTCCGATAGAGCCCCGCGATTGATCCATCGGCATCAAGAATCACAGCCGAGTTGTGATAGAGCCCGTGGGCTCGCTTTTCGAACAATGGAACGACGATAACGACGCTCAGCTCCTTCGCAATCTTTTGAAGTGCGGCGGTCGTCGGACCTGGAATTGGTTCGGCCAGTTCGAAGCGAGAATGCTCCTCAGCCTGACAAGGATACTGTGTATTGAAGACTTCCTGCAGGCAAATCACCTGCGCACCACTGGCGGCAGCGGAGCGGATCTTTTCAATCGAGCGATCCACGTTCTCTGCAGGCGATTCACTGCAGGTCATCTGGACCAGACCAACTCGAACTTCAGACTTTTTTGACATCGTGACGCGTACTTTTCGTGAACAGAATGAGAACCAGAGAATGCGAATCGATCAGCGCACCATGGAACAATGAAAAAAAGGGGCCCCCGGGAATCAGACCAAAACATTCTTCCCCGGTTGTCGCTCAGCACAATGAAAGGATAGCGAAATCAGTCCTGGATGCGACTCTGAAACCAGATGTTCGAGCGGCAAAAACATTCATTCCACGGCACCGGAGTCAGTGAGGAAAGCAATGCCTTGAATCCGGGGCTTGATGGCGTCAGACTGTCGGAGAAAGTTGAGGACACGCCAGAATGCCCAACAAACTTCGGCTATCCTCGCTCACATTGATTGTGGTCTGAATTTTCAACCATGAACAAGCGGCCCGATCGCGCTCTCATTAATGTCTTCCCATATCTTCGTCCTCTGATCGTTCAGTGAGAATTGCAGTTCAATTTTCTGACCGCAGTACGATCACCTTCCGGATTCAGTTTTATGCATCGCCAACTCTTAAAGCTCTGCTCGCTCGCGGGCTTGATCACAGCCATGATGTCTGCAAATCTCGCCGCAGACGAAATCGCGAAATGGGAATTTGATAAGGATTCCGCGGAATGGGTTGCCAATGACCAATTGGACCTTTCCGTGAAGGACGGTTCATTGCATCTGAAATCAAAAGGAGCGGACCCTTACTTCAGCAGTCAAGTGAAGGGGCAGGCCGGTGATCAGCTACTGACGATCAATGCCCGATTTCGTGGTAATGTCGACATTCAGGTTTTCTGGACAACAGAAGCGGAAACGCAACTGACAGAAGACAAGTCCGTTAAGACGCAGCTGCGGGGATCAGAGAAAGACACCCGATCTGCGAAGTTGTATTTCTCCACGACGTCTCCGGTCACATCGCTCCGAATTGATCCGATGAGCGCAGAAGGGGACATGATTATCGATTCGATTGTGCTGACCGATGATTCAGCTCCGCAGCCGATGGCAACGCCGGTCAAAGACATGAAGATTGCCGACGGGTTCGATGTGGAACTTCTGTACTCGGTGGCCGGAGACAAAATGGGATCGTGGGTCTGCATGACTCCGGATCCGAAAGGGCGACTGATTGTTTCTGACCAGTATGGAAAGCTGTATCGGGTCACTCCGCCCGCAAAAGGTTCGAAGGATGAAATTCGCATTGAAACAATCAACGTGGATGTCGGAATGGCTCAGGGGTTGCTCTGTGCTTTCGACAGCCTTTATGTGATGACCAATAGTGGTGAGGAGGCTCGAGTGGGCCTGCATCGCGTTCGTGATACTGATGGTGACGATCAGTATGACACTGCCGAGCATCTTCGAAAACTTGGCGGAGGCAATGAGCATGGGCCGCATGCGATTATTCTTTCGCCGGACAGGAAATCTCTTTACGTCTGCTGCGGAAACCATACGCCGGTTACGGATTTTTCACAGTCTCGCGTACCACGTATCTGGGACGAAGATCAGTTGCTGCCTCGCATGTGGGATGCAGGGGGACATGCCGTGGGAGTCATGGCTCCCGGCGGCTGGATTGCCCAGGTCAGCCCGGACGGTCAGGACTGGCAATTACTGGCCAGCGGCTTCCGCAATGAGTACGACATTGCCTTGAACACGGACGGCGAATTATTTACGTATGACGCCGACATGGAATGGGACGTTGGCTCTCCCTGGTATCGCCCGACGCGCGTGAACCATGTCACCAGTGGGGCAGAGTATGGCTGGCGATCGGGTACCGGGAAGTGGCCGGCCTACTATCCGGACAGCCTTGGCTCAGTTGTTGACATCGGACCGGGCTCGCCGACGGGTATCGCGTTTGGAACTGGAGCAAAATTCCCCGCGAAGTACCAGAAGGCTCTGTTCATTAGTGACTGGAGCTATGGCGTCATTTACGCAGTCCACATGTCCCCTTCAGGTTCGACATACACGGGTGAAGCCGAGCGATTTATCGCTGCAGCTCCGCTGCCCGTGACGGACATGGTGATCAACCCGGCTGACCAGGCGATGTACTTCACGATTGGTGGCCGAAAAACTCAGTCAGGCCTGTACCGCGTCACGTATAAAGGAACAGAATCCACGGCTGCCATTACTCCGGAGAAAGATGGTGGTGAAGAACTCCGGAGTATTCGCCGAGAACTGGAAACATTGCACTCCGGTGATGCAGAGGGAGCCATCGAGAAAGCAATGCCTTTGCTCGGTCATCCGGATCGCAACATTCGTTTTGCGGCCCGAACGGCACTCGAGCACCAGCCTGTTCTGAAGTGGCAGGATCAGGCACTGAAAGTCAACACAAATAATGATGCAAAGATCACGGCGCTGCTCGGGCTTGCTCGCTGCGGCGGCAAAGATTTGCAGGTTCCTCTACTGCAGTCGCTGGCCGAACTGAACGCATCAAAGTTGACAGAGAGCCAGATGCTTGACGCCCTGCGTGTGCTCGGCTTGTGCTTTATTCGCATGGGAGAGCCCGAGCCTCAAATGGCTCGAGACGTTGCAGCCGTTCTGAATCAGGCATACCCATCAAAGAGCCCGCGTCTCAATCGCGAACTCTGCCGGCTGCTGGTGTACCTCAACGACAGCGAGGTCGCCGGGAAAACACTGGATCTGCTTGCAAAAGCCCCAAGTCAGGAGGAGCAAATTCACTATGTCTACTGCCTACGAGCCCTGAAGGACCAGTGGACTATGGAACAGAGAAAAGAGTTCTTCCAGTGGTTTGTGACTTCAGTGACTCTTCGAGGCGGCAACTCGTTCTCCGGCTTCATTAAAAACATCCGACAGGAAGCGATCGACAAACTGACGGAAGAACAAAAGCTTGCTTTGAAAGAAGTTCTGGAAGCTCAACCGACCGGAGGAATTCCTCTCGTGGAGGCGGCCGCTCGACCAGTTGTCAAAGAATGGACTGTCGACGATCTGCTGGCCGACGTTGAAGCTGGCCTGACGGGCCGAAACTTTGACACTGGCCGAAAGATGTTTCAGGTAACAGCCTGCTTTAAGTGTCATCGTTTCGCGGGAGATGGAGGAATCGTTGGGCCGGAACTGACCGCGGTCGCTCGCCGATACAACGCACGCACAATGCTGGAATCAATTATCGAACCGAGCAAGGTAATCTCTGATCAGTACCAGGGCAACGTCTTTGTACTCGAGAATGGTAAGCAGGTTGTGGGGCGAGTGGTCAACTTGAACAACGACACGATCATGGTTTCCGAGAACATGCTTGAGCCTGGTAATCTCACCGTGATCAACCGTGAAGAGATTGAGGAAACGCTTGTCTCCAAAACGTCAATGATGCCAAACGGCCTGATCAATACTCTGAACAAAGATGAGATCCTGGATCTCATTGCCTATTTGCAGTCCGGTGGCGATCCGGATGCGCCTGTCTTTGCGGGAACGAAGAAGACCGCAGCAACCTCAACGAAACCGGAGAATTCGATGTTTACCGAAGCTGGCCACACGATTGACTCACTCGAAGTAGTCAAGAAAAGTGTTGAAGGCAAATCTGCAGTGCTACTGGATGTGCGAGAACAGGCGGAGTGGGATGCCGGGCACCTTGAAAACGCTGAATTCATTCCACTCAGCGAGCTGAAGGAAACGAGCAATGTTGCTGAAGTTCTGGCTCCCCTGCCGAAAGATTGTCCGATCTACGTTCATTGTCGGTCCGGTGGCCGAGTTCTGATGTTTGCTGAAATTGCACAGGGAAAAGGCTATGACATTCGACCACTGAAAGCGGGCTACGATCGACTTGTGGAGGCCGGATTTAAGAAGGCCCAATAAAGAGCAGTTAAGGTTCTCCTGAAAAAATATGCCCCGCAGTTTCGTACATGTGACATGGACGGAATATGCGGGGTTTTCCGTTTTGAGTAGTTACCCGTAACAATCACGGGAAGACACGTTACCTCTATTCGGATTGTTCCGTCTGTCCAACCACTAACGGAGTTGGGCTCGAGCCACCCAGGTGGAATGCCGAGGGTCAAGATTTTTATTCACAGAACTTTTTTTTTCGCAGGATGCGGAAATTCAACCTAGAGTTTTGTAGTCGAATGTCACCCACCACTAACTCACACCATGACTCACAGCTTGAAGTGGTGACTTTGACCCGTGTCGTCTTCACAAGTCTCTCAGGAGCGTATCCGATGTCTATCGCAAAGAAACGCAGTGGCTTCACACTGATTGAACTGGTAATTGTGGTACTTGTTCTTGGAATCATTGCTGCTGTAGCCGCTCCCAAACTTTTTGACGTAACGACAGACGCTCGCGAGAACGCAACTCGGCAGTCGCTGACAACGATCCGAAACGCTATTGAGCTTTACCGGGCCACAAGTGGTGTTTATCCACCGGCCACCACGCTGGCGACATCACTGCGATCGTCACTGCAGGGCGGAACATTTCCTTCTCCGCAGGTTGGCTCGCACCTGGACAACAACAGTGTCCGAAGCTTTACCGGAACATTTTCTTCCAGTGGCTCGAATGGCTGGGCCTATAACGAAACGACCGGTGAGTTCTATCTGAACGATCCAAACTCCGAATATTCTGCCTGGTAGTATCGACTGCCATCAGCAAAAGAAATCCAGACGCGAACCGCTATCGGTTCGCGTCTTTCTTTTTGATCCCTGCAGTGTACGGATTTCACAGAAACCTGCGTTCAGTCCTTCATGTTGCAAAATGTGAACTAGAGTTGAACAGGATCAACACAACGCAGGAGCAAAGCATGAGTTCATCTTATGGACGCATTGGCGAGCCATAAGTTCAGTTAACGACTTAGGACCCGGCAAGTGAAACCCTATCGAGTCATTGTTGCTGAAGACAACCGCGTACTGCAGGATGTCATACGGTTCAACCTCGCGCGGGCTGGCTTTGAAGTCAGAACGGCCGTGGAAGGTGCACAGGCCTTGCGACTCCTGGAGGAGCAACCAGCCGACGTGCTTGTTACTGACTGCCAGATGCCCGGAATGTCGGGGCTCGAACTGTGTGCGGCAATTCGCAGCCATGCGATCTACAACAATCTTCCTATCCTTTTTTGTTCAGCCAAAGGCCTTGAGATAGAGCCGGAAACACTTGAGAAACTCCGTTTGCCCGAAGTCCTGTGCAAACCATTCAGTCCTCGTTCACTTGTTGAAAAAGTGCAGGCACTTGCAGAATCCCGGTCAGAGTCATCCTTACAAACGATTACTGAACTGGTTCACTGATACTGGCCTCCGCCCTGCACAAACCAATTCTCAGATCGTTCCTTTTCGCAGGTAATACTCCGGTGTCAGCAGCGTCCATCAACAATCCTGGTAGCCCCCTCCTGCGGAATGCAATCGCAATCCATGCAGCGTTTGGACTAACCGGACTACTGATCGCTGCCGGATTCAGCAGCATTGGACAAGGTTACGCAGTCTGGCTCTTCAGCGCACTGATGGCTCTCATACTCGTGGGGGGCCGACTGTTGCAGAAACGGCTGGCCACAAGCATCGAGATTGATCGTCGGCTCAATCAACTGGCGGATTGCCATGAGATCAGAACCGATTCGCTCAGCCCGGTGATCGCACGGGACAACGCGGCACAAGGATGGAATCGACTGGTGGAGACTGCGATCGTACAACGCCTGCTGGATCAGGCAGACTCCAGCCTGCACGAATCTACAGAAACAGATGATGACTCACTCATCAGTCGAATTGTCAATGTCCTGCATGACGGACTGGTGGTTGCCGACAGCAGTGGAACTGTCCTGTGGCAGAATGATTCACTGCACTCTCTGCTGCCAACCGACCATGCTGACTATGGTCAGCCGGGGTTGCTGCGTTTTCATGAATTGTTCCGCACCTTCGCAAATTTCGATGAGCAACTGGAAGTGCTGACCGACACCAGAACTCTGGCACCAGTCACATTCGAAATGCATCGCGGCGAAACAACGAACGAAGGAGTGCTTCGTATCTCACGTCAGTGTCTTGCGGAGAATGATCGTTCTCACGGTGGAGCAACATTCCTCTGGACGATTCGTGACGTGACCCAGCAAAAGCTGGCGCTCGAAATGCGAGACTGCTTTGTATCAGCCGCGACGCACGAACTTCGCACTCCGCTGAGTAATATTCGAGCCTATGCGGAAACTCTTATTGCCGCAGAAGAAATCAATGCGGAAGAAGAACGTCAGTTCCTGAACGTCATTTTGTCGGAAGCCGGTCGACTGGAACGCACAATCGAAAGTCTGCTGAACATCAGCCACATGCAGGCCGGCGGCATGACTCTTGATCGCCACGAAACGCAAATCGATCGTTTGGTAAATGAAGTTCAGGAAACGATCAGACCGCTGTTTGAAAAGAAGACTCTTAATTTTGAAACACTGGTTCCGCCGCGTCTTCCCGAACTCAACGTCGACAAAAACAAACTGGCTGCGGCTCTCGTGAATTTGCTGGGAAATGCGATCAAGTATACCCCCGATGGAGGATGCGTCCGACTGGAAGCAGAGTTTGAGGGCAACGAGATTCGCTTTCATGTTGAAGATACCGGGATTGGCATTGCGGAAGAGGAAATCCCACGACTCTTCGAAAGATTTTTCCGCAGCAGCGATCCTCGCATCAATGACATTCAGGGAACCGGACTGGGGTTGGCCTTCTCCCATGATGTTGCCCGACTCCATGGCGGTCGAATTGAAGTGGCGAGTGAATTGAACAAGGGGAGTCGCTTCTCACTGATTCTCCCGGCATCACTCGCTCGACTCACACCCAGTTAGGCCTGCCAGAGCACTCTAAATAATCATTCTACAGTAGTAGCAACGCGATGAGATTCAGCTTCAGCCAACAAGGTGCTGTCAACGTGGTTCAGGTCGAAGGTGCAATGACCACCGCCGAACTGAAGCCGCTGGCAGATGCTTTGCAGCGCAAAGTGGAACTCGGTCAGCCTAAACTCCTGATGGACCTTGTATCCGTCCCCACAGTCGACAGCGCGACTTTGGAAATGCTGGTGGAGACACAGGAAACCTGTCGGCGTCGAGGTGGAGTTCTGAAACTGACAGGCCTGAATCCGCTCTGTCGCGAAGTGCTTGCGGTCACAGGCCTCGAACGGAGGTTCGAGTTCTTTGATAACCAGCTGACTGCACTTGGGAGCTTCGCGACATGATGAACTCCGTTTCTCAGATGCCTCAGCGCCGCAATTCAGATCGGCGAGCACGTACGAGTGGCACACTGCCAGTCGAATCCGCAGACAGTTCAGCCAACATACCGCTCGGTGAAGCGTTGGTGGCTGCGGGGCTGATTCGACGCGAAGATCTTGAAGGATCATTGACGCGTCAAACGTCATCACGTCGTCGATTGGGCGAACTGCTGATCGAGATGGGACTTATCGACGAAGACCGCTTGCTGCCGTTTCTCGGGCGTCGACTCGGTTTGCCCGGAACACGTTTGCGTGAAGGCATGGTTGACCCGGCCTTTGTTCGGGAGATCCCTCGCAATGTCGCAGAGCGTCTGTGTGTGCTGGCGATGTTTCGAGTCCATCGAACGCTGACAGTGGCGATGGCGGATCCCCAGAACCTGCTGCAGATTGATGAGCTGGAACGCCTGACCGGATGTCGCGTCAATCCCGTGCTGGCACTAAGAACAACGATTGAGAAACTTCTGCCCCGGTGTTACGAAGAAGACTATCGCGTCGACGACGTAACTGCTGGCATCGAAGAAAACGCCGTCGAAGTTCAGTCGGACGTAGTGCGAGTCGACCTCGACACAGTCACAGATCAGGCCGACGGCAGCCCGATTATCAGTCTGGTGAACTACATTCTGGTCCATGCAATTCGACAGGGCGTGAGCGATATTCACATCGAAGCAGGGCGGAAACACTCGTCCGTGCGATTCCGCGTCGACGGTCAACTGCGTGAAGTGCTACGACCTCGCAGCGACTTCCATGCGGCACTTGTCTCCCGAATCAAGGTCATGGCAAGAATGGATATCGCCGAGCATCGTCGTCCGCAGGACGGACGCGTGCATGTGATTATCGAAGGTAAAGAAATTGACCTGCGTGCCTCAACGCTGCCGACGGTTCTTGGTGAAAAGATGGTGCTGCGAGTTCTGGACAGCAGCAACATTTCGTTTCGTCTGGCGGATCTCGGGGTACCCCCGCTGCAATTGAAACTTATTGAAGGCATGATGCACAGGCCTCACGGACTGGTGCTGGTGACCGGTCCAACCGGCAGCGGAAAGACGACCACGCTGTATTCTGCGCTTGAACTGATCAAGAGCGTTCGAACCAACATCGTGACTGTAGAAGATCCTGTTGAATACTCATTGGAACTTGTCAATCAGGTTCATGCCGCTCAGGGAAGTCCGATCACATTCGCCAGCGCTCTCCGCGCGATTCTGCGTCAGGACCCGGATGTTATCATGATCGGAGAAATTCGAGATGCGGAAACTGCCGAGATTGCGATTCAGGCGGCTCTCACCGGACATCTTGTTCTGAGCACTCTTCACACCAACGACAGTGCCGGAGCCATCACTCGTCTGCGTGATATGGGCATCGCGATGTACAAGATCTCGGCCGCCCTGATTGGTGTCGTCGCGCAGCGACTGGTTCGCAACGCCTGCCCCAAATGCAAAACCAACTACTATCCCACTGCCGAAGTTCTGGACCGCCTGTCGTATCAGGGCGATCGTCGTCGCCAGTTTGTGCGTGGCGAGGGTTGTCCAAACTGCTTCGATACCGGCTTTCGAGGCCGCACCGGAATCTACGAAGTTCTCTCTGTCACTTCTGAACTCCGTGATCTGATGACTCCCGATTTGAACAGCCAGGATGTGCGACGCTGGTACCAGTCCAAAGGCGGGCAGCTCCTTATTGATCAGGGCGTCGCTCTCGCCGAAAAGGGTATCACAAGTCCGGAAGAAATCCTCCGCGTTGCGGGAGTTGACTGATGTCAATGGACTTCGCTTACACGGCTAAACGTATTGATGGCACCTCCAGCACCGGCTTGCTTCAGGCCGAGTCTCTTCAGGAAGCCCGTCAGTTATTGAAGCAACAGGGGCTCTTTGTCCTCGCGCTCAATGCAGCCGGACGGACGGCCGTGACAGATGCAGTTGCGGCAACAACAGCGGCGTCTTCCGGCCTGTTCGCGAAGAACCGTGTGACTCGTAATGACATCATGATGCTGACTTCTCAGTTGGCGATCATGAGCCAGTCCGGCGTGGAACTGGCAGAGTCGATCGAGAATCTTGCCACAACAACAACGAATCCCAAACTGGCCGAGACCCTTCGTGGCGTCAACACCGCGCTGGAAGAAGGGATTCAATTATCAGCCGCCCTGCGAGCCTACTCAAAGATTTTTGATGAGGTCTTTGTCTCAGCCATTAAAGCGGGCGAAGCGTCAGGACGCATGACACAGGTTCTTCAACGTCTGGCGACGATGCTGCGAAATGAAGAACGAATGCGATCCGCAATTCGCGGCGCATTGGCGTATCCGGCCGTGTTACTCGTGATAGCTTTCGCAGTACTGTTCGCGGTCGTGTTCTTTGTGCTTCCACAGTTCTCGCAGGTTTTCAAAGATATCGGGCTCGTCCCACCGGCGACGACGGCCGCATTGCTGGCAATAGGCTCCTTCATTCGCGAGCGGTTCATTCTGTGTTTTCTGGGCAGCGGAACTGCGCTCGTCGGAGCTGCATTGTTTGCAAAGACACCAACATTCAACAAACTCTTCGATAAGTTCTGGCTGAACAGCCTTGTGACAAAATCAGCCGCCAGAAGCCTCGCAACTGGTCGCGTCTTTCGACTGCTGGGGATGATGCTGAGCAGTGGTATCCCGCTGCTGGAATCTTTGCAGTTATGTTCGCGATCAGTATCCAGCCTGCAGTTCCGTGATCTCATGGATACGCTGGAGAAAGAAGTCACGCTCGGGCACATGGTGGGGCCAATCATGGCACGGTGCCACTTTCTTCCGCCCGGGGCCGCTCAAATGGTCATCACCGCCGAACGCAGCGGAAAGCTCAGTGAAGTCTTTGACCTGATCGGTGTCCACTTTGAAGAAGATGGTGAGCGCCAATTGAAGGATCTGGTCAAACTTCTGGAGCCCGCAGTAATTGTAGTCATGGGCGTGCTTGTTGGATTTATTGTTGCCAGTGTGATGCTGCCTCTTCTGGAATTCTCAAGTGCCTCCAGCCATCGATAGAGGTCTGTTCTCCACCGAAATCATCGCCACTACTGCGGGCGACCCTCAACAACAAAAAAACGCCCGACCTTTTCCAGATCGGGCGTGTCGTTAGTTGTTGATTTGAAACTCAGTTCTAGAAACGAGCCACACTACTGCTCGAGTCCGCTGGAGCTTCGAGCGATCTTCTTGAGGGACGGTTCCATTCGTTTGGGTTTGCTCGTGAACGAGGATCGTTTCCGAAGTACTCGTTACGCAGACTCAAATCATCCTGACGGTAGCGTGAGTTGAACGCATCGTCCAGCGGTGCGAGCACTGGCCGTGAAGTTCGCTGCGTCCATTCGGTGCGGTCGTTGTATTCATCTGACCGTCGATAAGGATCAGCAAGTCCCGTTCTGGTGCTTCGCGGAGACCAGTCCGCCTGTGCTCCCACTGGGTATCGATTGTTTGTGTAGGAACCTGTATTGCAATTTCCATTCGGGCAGTTCCCTCGACGAGAAGCACCAGTCAGACATTCACCCGTCGTACATTGCCCATTCACGCAGCAACCATTTGGACAATCGCCATTCGCACAAGCTGAGTTCAGGCACTGACCATTGGGACAAGCCCCTGTTCCACATTGTCCGTTGGGGCAGTTCGCCATGGTTCCGCGATAACCAGAACCCGTTGAGCAGTTGCCATTGGGGCAGCTCGGATTATATCCGGTCTGGCGATAGCCATAGTTAATTGATCCGCTGTTCGATGCACTCGGGCGGGCCCCTGACCATTGCTGAGGCATTGGAAGGCCAAACAGGCCACGATTGGGTGCCGCGTTGTAACCGTTGTTAAGGCGAGGATCAGCAGCGGCGGCCGTGAACGAACGCGACATCAGGACAAGATAAAGACTGGCAGTAAGCAAAGTTGAAAACTTCATAGCAGCACCATTCCTTTGTGGAAAACAGATTGAGGATTCAGGCTGTCAATTTCCGCGATCGTCGGATGTTGGCCGCCACCGAACTCGTCTCGAGTCCAAACCAGAAACGTTCGGTTCTTGCTTTCCATGAATTGCGAAGAGCGTGCCACGACCTCAACAAAATGTCTTTGCCGTGTTTTTCGCTTTAGTCGGCTCAGAAGCTACAACTGGCCATCTTTTTTGACATCAGCGTGATTACATCTGACGTCGGAAAGATGTCGACGGCCCATTGAGGCATTGGCGAAATTGCAATCACCTGGATTACAGACATGTAAATACTGCAAAGTCCTGGTGGGGGAATTCAAGCTCAACCCCGCGAGACATCCGGGACTTTCACGCAGAGGCAAAGAGCATGGCCGACATATGGAACGATGCAGAGAAGACCGAAAGATTTAGTGACCGAAAGATTCTTGCCCGCGACCGCGTTATGACCTCAACTTCCGGTCCGCCAAATGTTTCGGTCATATGGATTGTTGTCCCGGATGGCTTCGCGAACCGCTTCCTTAACGACCACGGCCTCCTTCGCCGCCCAACAGTATCCCGCGAACGAATCTGATTCTTCAGGCCGCCGGCGCATCCCCCGATGCCAAATCGAGCCTTCTGACGATTCCCGACCAAATTTCCGCTCTTTGATTCAGGAATGGGACAAGACATCCCGATATCACGGGGTCAAATCGCCGGCCTTTCCAGTGAGAACTTGAGGGCCATTATTCTTAGCTTCAGGCAGGAAAACGCAGGATTCGCTTCGTCTCAGCGGGATATTCGCGACGACGGACGAATCGATCGTGATAGCCTGCCGGAAGGACTGAATACGAATTAGCTAAGCAAAACGAGGGCACCATCGCCAAACGCCGTTTGACGGCCACGGTGCACATCGATATCCTGCTCCGCTTGGATTTTACCGGGATCTCTGTGGATCCCGCCGAGTTATGGTCACCCTCGGATTGTTAAGGTGACGTGCTGCGTGTCGGATTTCGATTTTTCGTTTTTCGGCATTCACACAATTGTTCTGTGCGGGCCCCAATCATGGTTGCTCGCTGCGGCTTGCCGCCGCAGATCACAGGAGATCGGCAATGGCTGAGATTGTGGTGAAAGACATTCTGGATGCTGGTGTTCATTACGGACACCGATCCAGTCGTTGGAACCCCAAAATGCGACCGTATATCTACGGTCGTCGTAACCAGATTCACATCATCGATATCAAGGAAACCATTCGGGGCCTGATTCGAGCGAAAAAGTATCTGTTGAAAGTGGCAGCTCAGGGCGGCCTCGTTCTGTTCGTTGGCACGAAGCGCCAAGCTTCAGCATCTATCGAAGAACTGGCTCAGGAATGCAAGATGCCGTACTGCACCGAGCGATGGCTGGGTGGTACGCTGACTAACTTCCGAACCATTCGTACTCGTCTGAAACGCCTCGAAGAACTCGAGAACCTGCGGGAAACGGGTGAGATCCGAAATTACTCGAAGAAGATGCAATCAACGCTGACTCGCGAGTACACCAAGATCTATCGCAACCTGAACGGCATGCGAGAAATGAATCGCCTTCCTGAATGTTTGGTCATTGTTGACCCAACCAAGGAAAAGAATGCGGTTCTTGAAGCCCGCTCACTGGGAATCAAAGTGGTTGCATTGATCGACACCGATTCAGATCCAGACATGGTCGATCTGCCAATTCCAGGCAACGATGACAGCCTGCGATCCATTCGACTTGTGATTCAGCATCTGTCAGATGCAATCAAGCAGGGTCGCAGCCTGCGTCCTGATGATCACAAAAAGAAAGAAGACATTGATCCGAACGAGCCAAAAGCCGTTCCGTCAATTCGCTGAGTTTTCGTTACCGGGCCATGAAATGGACCGGGCAACATTCAGTCAGCGTCATGCAACTTTTAGACGACGGTTTCTTTGGAGCCGTCGTCTTCTTTCGTTCTTAACTCCGCCGCATCAGTGTATTGAACCATCTCGGCCCGAGATGTGTCCTTTGCCCTTTCCGTGATCCTGATGCGACGTTTTCTATCCCCTGATTTACGGACGGTCCGGCATTTCGCAGACACAGCGAATGCAAAGATTCAGGATCGTCCCAAGGAGTTTTTCATGGCAGAAATTACAGCTGCAGCCGTTAACGCTCTGCGAAAAAAGACAGATCTCCCGATGATGGAGTGCAAGAAGGCACTCACTGAAGCCGGTGGCGACGAAGCCAAGGCGATTCAGATCCTGAAGGAAATGTTCAAGAAGGTTCAGGACAAGCGAGCTGACAACGTCACTGCAGAAGGCCGAGTCTTCCTGGCCGTTAAGCCAGACGGTTCTGAAGCGGCAATGGTTGAGATCCAGTGTGAATCAGCACCAGTCGCCACCGGCGAAGTGATGCAGCAGTTCGGTCAGGCCATGGTTGATACTTTGCTGGCTGGCCCAGGCGCGGCTGATGCTGCAGCTTTGATGAGCCAGAAAGCAGCCGGAGCAGCTCACACGTTCCAGGAACAGTACGAAGAGATTGTCAACAAGATCCGTGAAAAGATCGTTGTCAATCGAATTGCTCGAGTTAAGGGTCCGGTGGCGGGTTATGTCCACCACGACTACAAAACCGGCGTGTTGTTCATTGCCTCGGGCACTGCGAAGAATGCTGACGTTATGAAGGACGTTGCGATGCACATCGCAGCACTGAACCCAACCGTAACTCAGCCTGCACAACTGGCCCCGGAGACCGTTCAGGCTGAACGTGATCGCCTGGTCGCAGAAGCTCGGGCTTCCAAAAAGCCCGAGAACATCATCGAAAAGATGGTCGACGGCCGTATGAAAGTTTTCTATGCAGAGCAGGGCGTCCTGACTATGCAGCCTTTCGCCAAGGACGACAGCAAAACTGTAAGTCAGGCACTGGCGGAGGCGGGACTTGAAGCCGTAACGTTCCATCGCTGGAAGGTTGGGGCATAAGCCTGACTGTCGCAGAAGACTGACATCAGCATCATGTGAACTTCATGTCCGCTGATTGGTCCATACTCAAACAGACGTTGACTCAGAAGCCCGGTTTTCCATAGTGAAGCCGGGCTTCTCTGACTTGATTAATACTCATCTTCACTTCGCTCAGGAATACATCAATGTCCACCGCCAGCCTTCGCCTGCCTTATAAGCGCGTACTCTTGAAAATCAGTGGTGAAAGCTTTTGCCGCGAAGGTGAGTCCGGGATTGCGATGGCTGAACTGGCTTCAGTGGCCGAACAGATTCGTGACGTCGTAAAAGGCGGCGTTCAATTGGCCATCGTCTGCGGCGGCGGAAACATCCTTCGAGGAAAACAGTTTGCTGATATCAGTCAGCAGATTGTTCCATCGACAGCTCATTACATGGGCATGCTGGCCACGGTTATTAATGGCCTGGCTCTTCAGGATGCTCTCGAAAGTGCTGGCGTACCAACTCGCCTGCAAAGCGCGATTCGCATGGAGGGCGTTGCCGAACCATTCATTCGTCGTCGCGCACTCCGGCACCTGGAAAAGGGTCGAGTCGTCATTCTGGCCGCAGGAACTGGCAGTCCTTTCGTCACGACAGACACCGCCGCCGCATTGCGAGCTCGCGAACTGGATGCTGATGTTGTTCTCAAGGGCACCAAGGTCGATGGAGTCTATTCCGAAGATCCAATGAAGAATCCTCACGCGATTCGATATACCGACATCTCATTCCGCGATGTGCTGACTCAGAACCTGCAGGTCATGGACGCACAGGCAATGCATCATTGCATGGAACACAACATCGACATCGTCGTCTTCAATTACAAAAAGATCGGCAACATTGCCCGAGTGATCGCGGGAGAACGAATTGGAACTCGAGTTTCTACCGATGGTCGCCCAGCCTGATCCAGGTGACTATCAGAGAAACCAGGCACCCGTCGACGCGCCCACTCGCATTTCCAGACATCCGTGGTCGTAAATTGTGTCACCTGAACTCCGAGCGGAACGCTGCCTTGCCAATGAGGAACTTCAACAGCACAGGAAACATTATTACTTCCCTCGCTTCCTCAACCCCGGCACCTTTACGACCGCGTCGTGCGTGAACCTGAAACTCACCCAGGACTGCCTGAGAAATCAGGACTCACAGATTGTGCATCACCGTGAACCATGCCGCAGTGAACCATGCCGCAGTGAACCTGTAGAAACCTGATCTTTCCGGGCAGCCAATCGTTACCGAGTGGACTGGTGGAACGCAAGGACCGACCCCTTCATCGCTCCGTTGAGAATACACAAGTCGAGGTTATTCAATCATGATGCAACCAACCGTAAGAACTCCATCCGAAGGCCGAACTATCGCCGTTGTCGGTGATGTTTACCGCTTCCTCGCGACTGGTGAGGACACCAACGGAAAGTATGCCATGTGGGAAGCTATTGTGCCTCCGGGAGGCGGCCCTCCACCACATGTTCATAGCCGAGAAGAGGAAGGCTTCTACATTCTCGAAGGCGAAATCACTTTCATGATCGGCGATCAACGTGTTGTTGCAACAGCGGGCATGTTCGCCAACATGCCGGTCGGAACTCCTCATTCCTTCAAGAATGAAAGTAGTAAACCGGCCAGAATGTTGATCTCTATTGCTCCGGCAGGTCTCGAAGGAATGTTTTTCGAGTTTGGCGTTCCCTTGCCCGACGGTTCAACAACTGCAGTACCACCAAACAAAGCAGAGATTGAAAAACTGCTCGCAATCGCGCCCAGATATGGAATTGAAATCCAAGTGCCGAGTCACTGAGAGTTGCCCTCCTTAGCTGGACATCGCCATGTTCGGCTCCCTTACAAGCCCGAAGCGCTAGCGAGTGAGCACTTCGTGACTCATTCCCTCGCCAGCGCTTTTTGAAGATGCGCTATTCGACAATCGGGGAGATCGACAGGGCGAAAACACAGGGAGTTATCATAACCCGTCGCGTCACGGCGTGTTGATTTAATCATAACCCGAAGCGTCAGCGAGGGATTGTTGTTCAAAAAACGCGGCAACTTTTATCCCTCACTCACGTTTCGGGTTGTGATTTTTAGCCGCAGTAGAGACACGATGTTACTCGGGACTGTTCCTTACTGAGACAGCTGTGTGCTCGGTCCACGTGTATCTGGTACGACGACCGACTTGGCAAGCAGAACTTTAACCTGCTGCGGCGGTCCGACACGTCTGTGGATCTCACGTCCGCAGCGGCAACTTACTCGTAGAGAAGATCAACTCCTGTCCCCAGTCGCAAATCGGGACCGTTCGGGAACAGCAAAAACAGAGTGACAGGCTGTGAGCCTGCGACCGCCTCGCCCCAAAGGCACGAGGCGGTCAACAAAGGCTGGCACTCGAATGAGTTTTCTCATTCGACGTTTGAATTTCGCCGCACAGGCACTCTCAATGTGCCAGGCTCAAAAAATGCTGCTCGCGTACGATCAGGCAGAAGCAACACCAGGCGTCCTGCTGTGCGCGTTCTGCGGGAAGTCAAACGTCAACACGAGCGGTTCTGTTCCCGTGTTCTCGATCTCCACTCCACCGTTCGCCAACGCCGCCTGAGTGATGAATCCGATCTCAGGATAGATCTCGCCGAGAACCATGTTCTGGTGATAGCGCACGGCAAGCTTTCCAACGCGACCGCTGCCGCCGTTCGTGTGGAACATCGTGGGGCACTCGGGACGGAAAGTTGTCTTCGCACCGGGTGCTACGATCAGCCGGAGAATCGAACACTTCTGGTCGCCGAGGAAATTTCCATAGACAATCCACTTGGCGTCCACCCCGCTGCCTTTAAATTCTTCGGCTGGGAGCGCCGGCCGCGAATTTTTCAGGACGAAATCCGGGTCCTGGTTCGCTGCGAAGTCGAACTTTTCAACCAGGTACGCCCAGTCTTCATGTCGAGCTTTCGGATAGTCCTCTTCCCGACAAGCGTAGAACGCATCCTTTGCACCGATACGTCCGTCAAGCGTCAGATCCTCGGCCAGGAAGTGCTCATCCATTGTGACATGCAGTTCATGGGTGCAAAGGTTTGTCGGTGAATGCAGGACCCCATTGGGCATCACAAAACCGTTATCAATATGCATCATGGTGTGCGGCGACAAGTGCCGAACCCCATTGTACTCGCCCTTTCCAAAACTCTTCATGCACGCCAGGAACTGGTCCTTCGTCACGAACCCGTACAAACCCATCGCTGTAGTATGATAATGCGATGCGCTGACTCCGGGATTGTCATAAGAATTGATGTCGTAGACTTCCCACTTCGACCAGTGCAGGTGATGCGGAATCGGATTCAGATTGTCAAACTTCTTTGAAACAATGGGCCAGGTGACGTTGCCAAAAAGCTGCTTCGAGAGGGCTGTCACTTTGTCGCCGATGACAGCCTTCGGATTGGCGGTGATCAGATTCTGGAGCGAGATAACCTGTCCGTCCGCAGTAAGAACATGCGCTTCCCCTTCGCGAAACGGGGCCTTGTTCGTCCTGGTGTCGATAACGCCCGTCACGATGGGAACGGTGCAGCACATCCAGATTTCATCGAGACCTGTACCACCCATGTAGTCCGGATAGTACGATCGCGCATCAAGGCGAAGGCGTTTACCTGGGGTACAAAATGTCCGGCCGGCGTAGCGGTGGAGCAGTTGCAGGACTCCGCCGTTCTTCTCCAGACAGTTATCAAGCACCGTAGCGATGCCGTCGCTGGCCCCGTCGATCACATTTTGTTGGGGGTACTCGTGCAGTTTATCTGCGAGAATCGAGTTCGTGCCAGCCATGAGCATTGCTCCTCATTGAGTCTAAAAAAGATGTGTCGGTTCCAAAACATTCTGGAAGGACGAAAGATAATGCTTTTGCTGAAAAATTCACGAGACGGGCCAAAGGATTTGAAACGGATAACTTACTTCAGGAATCGAGTCTTAAGAAAAGGGCGTGTGAGAAGCGATTTCGAATGTGTTCTGAACCGGTATCCGGGCTGACGACGAACAAGCAGGTCGCAACCTGCCCAAAAAACAACTGTCCCCAATTCATTTGGGCGAGTTGTACGTGATGCCAATCGGGACAAAACAATTTGATCTCTGAATTCGCCGCCGTGCGCGCGTGACGCCATTGCACTTCGGGCCGAGCGACGTTCGCAGCCAAAAGCGACGTTCCGCGGAGTCGAACCCAGCTTCGCGTGCGGCCTAATCGTTAAAAAATTAACGAACAACTCTTGCGGAACGCAGCCGCCTGCGTTAATAATTTAACGCACAGGAATAAGTTGGCTCGTGCAGGAGAAATGCTGATGCCCAAGCCCCCCGATCTCAGCCGGCGTGAACGGCAGATCATGGATGCTGTGTTTGCCTTGGGTGAGGCCACCGTCAATCAGGTGGTCGATTCGATTCCCGATGCACCAACGGCCATGGCTGTACGACGGATGATGCATATTCTTGAGGACAAGGGGCATCTCAAACGACGCGAAAACGGCCGCGAGGTGGTTTACTCGCCCCGTGAAACAAAAGTCAAAGCCGGGCGCAGCGCGTTTCAGAATGTGCTTGAAACGTTCTTCGGCGGTTCGCTCGAACAAGCGCTCGCGGCGCATCTGCATTCGCGGAAAGATAACGTCACTGACGAAGAGCGTGAGCGGCTGATTGCTCTGATCGAACAAGCCCGAACGGAGGGACGTTGAAATGAATCGTCTGATTTCAGTTCTCACGGCGCTCGGTGGACTGGTTGTGTTTCCTCTGGTGGACTCAGCCATCAAGGGGACGGTTGTGCTGCTGATGGCTGGCGTTGTTTGCTTCTTGCTACGACGAGATTCCGCGGCGACTCGACATTTTGTCCTTTCGACTGCGCTCAGTCTGCTCCTCGTGATGCCGCTACTGTCGCTGGTGTTGCCGGCATGGCGGATTCTCCCGGCATGGCTGCACTCGAACGAACCGGCAGTGGCCGCCGCGCCGTCAACTTTTATCCCGCCGACGGAAGCGTTGTTGCCTGTGACGATGACGCGGCCGGATTCGGATTTGCGACCTTTGCCCGCTGACGATCGCTCAGCGGGCGAAGTAAGTCCGCTTCCTGGCCGACCTTCAGTGCAAGACACGAAAATCCGTCCCGCTGACACAGAGTACCGGCCGGTTGATATTGGTCGCTCGATTATTTTGTGGACGACATGGCTCAGTGGAGTTTGGTTTGCCGGTTGTGTTTTGCTCGCGGTACGCCTGGTGGTCGCATCTGTTTTATTGCGACGCTCAGCGCGACGATCGGAGATGGTTGAATCATTTCTCGGCGAGCGGCAGGGCGTCAGCCCTCCGAGTATGTCCCGCATGCCCGATCGCAGGACATTTGCGGACGATGTGACAGATCAACAACCGCGGCTGGCGCCGTGCGGCTCACAGGGAGCGGAAGGGCAGGATGTCCTGGTGAACAATACTCGGAGGGCTGACGCCCTGCCGCTCGCCGAGGCGCAACGACTGCAGTCTGCACTTGTTCAGGCAAAGACAGTGCTCGGAGTAACACGGTTTGTGCAAATGATGCTCGATCCGCATCGATCAATTCCTGTCGTCTGGGGTCTTTGGAAAACTCGGCTGCAACTGCCGGCCGAAGCCATCAGTTGGAGCGACGAGCAACTGCGTTCGGTGCTGCTGCACGAGTTGGCTCACGTCCGTCGTCAGGACTTATTCGTCCTTGCACTGACTCAGCTGGTCTGCGCCTTGTACTGGTTCAATCCGCTGGTCTGGCTGGCGGCGTGGCGTCTGCACGTTGAACGAGAACGCGCGTGCGACGACCTGGTCCTTGCCAGCGGCGTGCGAGCTTCGGCCTACGCCGAACACTTGCTCAACGTGGCGACGCAATTGAATTCCTCGCGGTGGACTCATGCGTGTGGCCTGGCGATGGCCAGAAACTCTTCTTTGCATGGCCGGCTAACGGCCGTGCTGAGTGAAAAACAAAATCGTCGCAGGATGACGACTCTTATCACCTGCGTTTCATTGACGATCGCCGGCGTCATTTCGGTGCCGATTGCCATGTTGCAGGCCGAGAGCCTTCAATCAGACGACAAAGCCGTGGGAGACTCAAAACAACCAGCAGATCCCAAAAGAACTTCGCCGACGGTGGTCAGTAAAATCGACCCTTCCGAGGACTGGGTTAACAATCCGAACCTTCCTGTCTATGCATTGTGCACAGAATCGTGGATCTCGTTCCATGAGCAACATCTGGACTGGAGTGAACCCGTCAACGGACTGCGTGCGGCGTTAAGCATTCGTCCGAAAGCGACGGACGGCGTTGCCGGAAAAGAACGCAGGATCTTTCTGGTGATCCAAAATGTCTCTGATCAGCCGCTTCGATTCTGTGACACGGAGATTCATGAAACGGATACTCCCGCTGCAGATGTCGAAGGCCGCAAGCTGTACCTGAACAGGAGCGGCGAAATCATGTTCGGACTTCAGAACGCAAAGTCGACGAAGACAGACTTGATCTTGCAGCCTCGCCACATGCGTTTGGTCGACATGTTTGACAACGAACAGGGCAACGAGCGGGGTCTCAGAACAGGCGATTTGTTGGGGGAAGGCCTCGTTAAGGATCCCACTCAGGCGTTGTTTGCGGTCCTCAACATCGTTCATGCGCCAGAAGGAGCATGGACCGGCAAGCTGAAGACGCCGGCAACTCGCGGGGCATTTGCAGCGCAGGGGCCGATGCCGACGAGCAAAGAGGGACAAATCCTGTTTCGCTATTGCATCGATCACGCGCGGCTCAATGGAGACATCCCGGGGGGATTGATCAGCCGACTCCACGATCTGGTGCAGGAATTCATCCAACTGAATTCCGGAGATCAATATGGCAATGCCTATGCAAAGAAGATGCAACCGTTGTTAACGCGTTTCGAACACAAGGGCGACTGGAAACAGGAGGACGCCGCAAAACTATTCGATGACATTGCCGCAGTGACAACAATTCCGCTTGAGCGCACGATGAATGCGATTCGTGAAAACACACTGCAGCGAGGCTTGCCGATCCCTGCATCGATGAACGCTCTCAACTGGGGAGAGACCATGCCCGGTGGTTTGCGAATGGCCTGGGTGCTGGAGCCACGTGCAGAGAAATATCATCGAAGATCAGCGTTGAAGTCGCGAGTCATCCTGCACAATTCGAGTGACAAGCCTGTCATGTTTGTGACTCGCAGCTTCCATCAGCCGCAGCACAAAGCCGTGACTGCCGACGGCAACACAGTTCCGGTGACGTCGACATTCTGGACGACCATCGGACGCCCGGAACCCTTTCGTTTGCACCCGGGGGAATACTGCGAAGTCCACGCACCGGGAATCGGTATCGGGCCGCAGAACAAAGAACTTGAAGACTGGTCAAATGTCCGCGCGGGTTCCTGGATTCTTGCCGACGAAGGTGACGAAATCATTTTTCGACCCGGTGAGATCCAGTTGACCGGCGATCACAACGAGAACATCGATGAAAACTGGTGGCTGAAATTTATCACCGAACGCATCCGCCGTGAGACACCGCTGCCTGCCGACTCCAAAGAACGCGAGGTGATTCTGTTTCGAGTGATCTCGGATCTGTTTGGGAACTCACCAACGCCCGAGGAGGCTGCAGGGTTCCTTGCGGACAATTCGCCGCAGGCCGTCGAGAATCTGGCGAAGGTGCTTTCCGGGCGGACCTGGCACACGTCCGTCGCCGGGCCGATCAAAAGCGGTGAGATCAAGATTCACGTTCTGCCTGAAGATCCGGAGGCTGCAACGCGACCTCGTATTGCGACAAATCCAGGCCACTACAATCTTGGTGAGGAAGTGCGATTTGTCGTATCGCTTCGTGCGATCGGCGAAACACTGATGAACGAAGCGGATCTGATCTGGTATCCGCCTGGAAAGGACAACGTCTCGACAAAAGTCTCGTTACCGAACGGCTATGAAACATGGGCTGCAGGCTGGTTGCCGGGCACGACAATCCTCTGGGTGAGCCAGGTCGGTTTGCTTCGCAGTTACGATTTCACGGACAACGCGGCCGTGAAGGAAACTCGCTACGAAGGCGACCAGATTGCGACGGCACCGATTCCAGCCGCTCTGGATGCGGCACTTCGAGCTGCGATCGTCGCAACAGAAAATGGAACGGAACAACCTCGGCCGCCGGTTGGCCCGCCAGCCGCGATGAAGGACGACAATGCCGCCGTAGAAAAACCGAAACACGCAGCAACGGCTTCCTTAATTGCCAAATGGCAGCGGTTCGCACGCACCGATGGGCGTATTCCGGGAGCCGTACTTGGCACGGTGCGAAGTAAGATCGAAGATTTCTTAAAGCAGTATCCGAAAGACGATGCGACACCCGCACTGACAGAATTACTGCCGAGCTACGATGTGAGTCACGACTGGGAACCGGCCGATGTGATCGCGTTGCTCGATAAAACTGCGGACCTGCACACCGCACCGCTGGGCTGGGCCGATCTTCCCATGGAGTTCGGCGACATGCGTCGAGTGAGATCCGGAACGCCTCTGCCGGAATCACTTGGGAACGCCGCGTGGGGCGAGCCCGCTGAAAACGGTCTGCGAGTCGCCTGGGTGCTCGAGTCACCGACGGAATCGTATTCGCTCGGTACTGTGCTGAAGTCACGCGTTTTGTTTCATAACAGCGGAAAAAGTCCGATCACGTTCCTGACCGAAACTTGGCACCAGGACGACCGGCATCAGGCACGCGACGCCGATGGCCAGGACATCAAGGTCGGCAGTACCTCGTACTCAGGCATCACGCCGATGTCAACGTTTCGGCTGAAACCTGGCGATTACATTGAGATCCCCGGCCACGGCATCGGGATCGGCACCGGGGAGTATCTGGAAGAACGCAGTACCGGCAGCGTAGGTGCCTGGATCGAAGCGAAAGTCGGCGACGAGGTTCATTTCACGACCACGGTGCGCATCGATCAACAGGGCTGGACTCGCCCTGATGATCCAAAGGATCCTAAGGAACTCCGCAACATCTCGATCGCTGAACGGGTCGCGTTGGAATCTCCGTTGCCATCCTCAGCGGCCGATCGCAAACAGTTGATCGCTCGTGTCACAAACGAAGTCTTCGGTGACGATCCGACAGATGCGGAGATCAACGACTTTCTAAACGATGCTTCGCCTGACGCACTGCTGAATCTGACCGTTCGCCTGCAGAAACGAGCACATCTTCAGTTGTACCGCGGGACTTTGGCGACCGGTGAAACGATTTTCAAAGTGCTGCCCGTCGATCCTGACGCGGCCAAACGACCACGTCGCGCCATCGCGCCGGGACGTTATGTGCTGGGAGACTCCGTGCATCTTGCGGTGCAGCAGGTCACGAGTGTCGAACGATTCGGCACGCCGGAGGTTCGTACCAACAACGCAAAGATTCTGTTCCTTTCGCCGGATCCTAAAGCCGAATCGCCGTATCCACCGTACGAAATCCGCCTGCCGGACGGGCAGGCGAATTATGCAATTCTGTGGACTCGTAATTCCGGTCAGTTGTTCGTTGTCGAACCCGGCAGCGTGCGATCGATCGACTTCACGAACCCGGCTGGTGTGACAGAATCCCGGTCGAAACTCAACCTTTCGCCCGAATATCAAACGCTGGTCCCGGAGTCTCTCCATCCGCATGTAAATTGAAATCGGAACTGCGTCGCATCAGGGGCATTTGCGTTGCCGCGGACACTATTTCGCGGAAGGGCGTGGTGTGCGGTGTTCAGGGCCGCTATCAACTCTTCGCTCACGGCCCACTTGAAAACTCTTCCGATGCATCCTGAGCAACTATTAGTTTTCTTCCGGCAGAGCCCCAGTATTACGAGGCGCTCTCGGATCGCCTTGAGCTTGAGCGGCCCGAACTCATCGGCTTGCGTGTCACCGTAAAGAACGTTCAGTGGCCCAACAGCATCGACGATCCCGCGAAAATCTTTTGTGGGTTGACCGTGGTATGAGTAATACGACTCTGCAAATTTCAGGTAGGCAACCACGAGTTCGGAGACAAGCAGTCGCGGAGTATCAGAAGTACTTGAGAAACTAGTGCACCGGCGGGCAAAGCAGCCTCCGCCAGGATTCTTGCGTACTGCTGGCGGCTTTCGGGAGAACCATACTTCCCGAGGTAAATGCGCCGACCATCTACGATGTTTCGTGCCCGCCCGGATGCCTTATGCCGACGCTACGATGGAGAAAAGGGCAGCGACCCGAAAAGTGGTAGTACTACCACTTATGGTCGTCCTTTCCGGCCATTCAGTCATGCACTGACAAGTAAGCTAAGACTACCCTTTAGCAAGGTTTACGAAGAATGTCCCGGGCGAGGGTCGAACTCACAACCTTCGGCTTCGGAGATGTGCGATATAGTGTTTTCCCTGTGTTTTGCGTACCATGACATTGCGAATTTGCTCATGTTGTTCATGGTGTCACATTCCCATTGGTGTCAAACGTTGGTGTCAAATATTGGTGTCAAACTCGCTTGCTGCTACACGAAACCACATCATCGGAGTAGTCACCTTCATTTGGGCGACCACTCACGTCTCGGCCTGTGTGATCGTCATGAACATGGCGATCATCTTGACACTACGGTTTGCGATCGTATCATTGGCGTCTGACGGCTTCAGTAGAAGTGTGATTGGCAGCGGGCAGTTGAACTCTGCTCATTGATGAAATCTCGCCACGTCAAGTAGAAGAGCAGCACCCTGAGTTGCTCAGTGCCTATCGGCCGCCGTTTCAGTGATGAGCGGATGTGTCACTCTCCAGTTCGTATCTTCGTATGCAAGTGAAGAAACAGTGTTTAAGCTCAGTTGTCCAGATGCTGAGTGTTCGAACATTGTGTATTGAAACTGTGAAATCGGTCAACTTTCGATGCCAATAGTGTGGCTTCCGTTGATTGAGGTATGAGGTGACTTGCGGCACGAATGAGTATCTAGCCCCGCAAGAGAAACGCAGGGATTTCGCGTAATTCTTAAATGCATGCTGGGAGCGATGTAGTCATTCTCGACCCATTGGGTGCATGCATCAGCGTGCGAGGCCGGGAGAGACATCGACTGATGACTTCAGTGGATAGTGGTCAATGGTTAGTGGTAAAGACGATGGTCG
Organism: Planctomycetota bacterium; assembly: GCA_052034165.1. GTDB lineage: Bacteria > Planctomycetota > Planctomycetia > Planctomycetales > Planctomycetaceae > SXXK01. The sequence continues at coordinate 70,000 of JBPOIW010000099.1, forward strand.
ACCCTCCGGTTTGGCGTCGATCACTGCAGCGGCAGAATTCCTGTCGCTCAGCAGAAACAAGCTGTATCAGCTTGTGAATTCGGGCGAAGTGCCCAGCAGGAAATTCGGACGGTCTGTTCGGATTCCCTGGCAATGGTTATACCAACAGGCAAAAATCGACAATGGAGATGAAGACACGAACTGAGTTGTTTTGCCTTCTCGCTTGAGCTTGAAGGGAATGATGTGCCTTGGCCTATTTCGTATAGTGGCAGCGAAGACGCAGCCACGGGCTGGACATCCTGATTTTCGAGGTTCAGTGACCGGGATCAATGAACTTTGAGTATGTGCCTCAGTAATGCAGGCGGCCGCTAAGTTTCGGCCGTCAATGTTTGGAAAGGTTCCAGCATGGACATCGCACTGCGATGTTCATGCAGGAACTATCCGGCTTGGGATGTTCCGATGAAACGCGCCGGTAGATCTCATTGGACGTCTGGTGCAAGGTAGCCCCATGAAGATCACGGTAACCATTCGACGATGTTTCATCGCTGAAACTCGCCTTCTACTTAGGACGCTCTCGTCGTAAAGTGGGAATTGACCGAGAAGTCCCCACCAGCGTAGACCTTGCCACGCGAAGCCAAAGATCGATTGCTTTACGGTAGGTCGCGTCACGATTTGCCGAGTATTGGAGAACAAGCAGTGCGGCGGCCAGGCAGACCATAGCATGTAGGTTTGTGATGAGCCACGGACCCCAGAGCGACCAGCTTTCGTAACCAAGGAACTCTACACTGTCTGTCGGCAGGCACGCGATCAAACCACCGTGGCCCCAGTAGGATACGATCGAGAGTTGCGCCAGAAACTCAGCAAAACCGTCTACTTTCGCGATCGCCCCCGCAAGAATGATTTGAGGGATCAACACCAATGGGACGATGGTCACCGCCATGTCAGTGTTCTTTGATGCAGCCGAGATCAATAACCCCATCGAGACTCCGGTCAAGGAAAGACTGCTGAGCAGTATGAATGAGCTGAATCCGCATTCGACACCCGTCCCCACCTTGACAACAGTGAGCAGCAGTGCAACCTGCAGAAGACTGATTACGCCCAGAAGCAACACCTTTGATGCCAGATAGCTGAAGGCTAATAGATTCACGTCCCGTTCTTTTGCATAGATTGCGCTTTCTTTGACGATCTCCTTGGCCGCATTGTTGCAGCCAAACCAGATCGCAGAAATCGCCAGCAAAAACATGATTGGAGCCGACTGCTGCGCATCATGCGGAAATTTCTGTTCATGGATGTCACCGAACAGGAGCACAATCAGAACTGCCACCAACACGCACTGCCCAAGCATCATGGCCAGGGACCGCCAGTCCGCACACATGATAGTCAGATACCGCGTTGAAAGAAGCCCCGTCTGCCGACACGCGAGTTGCATGTGATCGGTGAACTTAGACTTCTGCCAAGGCGACGTCGGTACTTCGATATTGAAGTCCACCGGCAATGGATCCGCCAACTGACGCTGATACGTTTCATTGCTGAGAAATTTGTCTCTCCATTCGCTAGCCGGACGCTGGCTAAGGATTTCGTAAATGGAGCCGAGTCGATCCACATCAAAATACTTCTTCGCCTCCTGAGGTGTGCCTATAAAGGCTAGTTTTCCACCTTCCGCAAGGATGACCACGCGATGGCACGTTTCCTCGACATTCGCCAGACTGTGAGTCACGCAGACGACCGTCTTTCCGCCATCTGCAATCTGCCGGAACAGCCGCATCATTTCCGAGTCCGTTTGCTCGTCCAGGCCTGAAGTGGCTTCATCCAGAAACAAGAGACTGGGCTTGTTCACGATCTCATTGGCAACGCTGGCTCGCTTTAATTGCCCTCCGCTTAAGTCGCCAATTTGGGTGCCAGCCCGGTTTACCAGCCCCACTGTCTTCAACATATCTGATACTGTATTTTCGATTTCCTGTGCCGTTGTGTCTGGAGGCAATCGAAGTCGAGCGGTGTAGCCGAGAGCAACTCGCAGTCTAATGAGTTCGTGTAAAGAGTCCTTTTGTGGCACAACGGCGATGTCTCGCTTGAGCGCGTCGAAATTCGTATACAGATTCTCGCCATTGATTGTCACGTTTCCCTGGTCTGCGGGCACGCGCGCACTCAGTGCGGCGAGCAGAGTCGACTTGCCCGAACCACTTGGCCCAAGCAGGCACACAAATTCACGCGGTTGAATGATGAGGCTAACGTTGTCCAGAATTGTCAGCTTCTCACCGCTGTCCCGATTTTTTACGACACGCGTCAAGTTGCGACAGGCCAACTCTACATTGTCAACCCGAGAATGCGGGCGAAGTGTTGTGCCATCAAAAGCGAGTGCATACGGCCCAATATCAATTCGATCTCCCCGGCGGATTCTGACGGTCGTCGTGATTCGCACTCCGTTCACATAGGTTCCATTTGCACTGTTGAGATCCGAGACCTCCGCGAAGCGATCATGGAGGGCAATCTGTGCATGCACACGAGACACCTGAATATGCGGCAAATGAATGGCAACACGATCTTCGTCGCGTCCAATAAGCATCTGACCTTTAAGGGCAATGTTATGCCCTAATGCGATATTTTCATCGTCTCGACCATCAGTGGCGAAGATGGTGCGATCACGGTTTTCAGGAAATGGAACAGGACCAACCTGAGTGGACTGTTCCTGGACGCCTTCAAGCATTTTTGCTCGGCAGAGACTCGGGTCGTCACTTTCAAGGTAGAGAAACTGACTCGCTCCCGCCTGAATCAATGCCCCATGTTGAAGTGGCTGAAGACCCGTCAACTTCAAACCATTGCAATAGGTCGGACTATTTAAGGAAAGCGGTTCCACACCGTAGCCCTCAGCATTGCGAGTCAACTGGAATTGTTGACGAGAGCAACGGGCATCCAGCAATGGCAAATTTACCGCCTGACTTCTCCCCGCAACAAAGGTCGACACGCCTTTCAGAGCATGCAACTCTTTCGTCGCCCATTCCAGGAGGGCTGGATATTGATTCTCTGTTTGAGCACTGCTCACTCGTTTGGCTCCTGATGACGACCATTACTGTTCGTCGACGTGGATGATTTCTTTTGTCTGGCACGTATTCGGTCGATGATGTGCAGCCGCGGATCAAGTTCCTGACGAATCTGGCCAGCAATGGCAGCAGTCAGAATCAACCACAACGTGAGGACTGGACGATATGCCGAAAGCATCGTAAAGATGCCGAACACGGTGCAGGAAATACCACTGATGACAATTGTCGGCATCAAGCGACGGTTGGAAGCAGCAACGATGCTGGTCCCAGTCAGAATGACCATCGCAACAAGCCCGAGACCTGACTCGGACCAATTCTCATATTGTCGCTGAACGCCTACAGCCAACACACTTGCAGTCAGTCCGGCCAGAATCACAGCACCTGCCTGCAGCCAGTGCGAAAAGATTCTCGTCACAAGCAGCAGGGACGAAAGCCATATGGCGGGCATCAGAAATCGGGTGTAGTCATCCTGAAATTCATTTGCAAACGGCAGGATAACTACTGCTGCGGCACCCGCAAACGCGGTCCGAACAATCTTGATCATCGGCGGCTCCACTACGTCAAACGAGGCAAGCCCGAAGATCAAACCTGCGGTAAATCCGATTCCACTCAGTCCTAAAAGTCGGACGATCCAGGTGAGATTCACGATGTCGATCAGGAACATATGGTTGATCATGAAAAATACGGCGCCCGCCAGTCCAATTGCCACCCAAAAACCAATCCTTTTGGGGTAAGCAGGGCGCCGCAGGATTACTCGAAGCAAAGTGAGATTCCCCACACCAATTAGAATCGCGAAGGCGAGTGTACAAGCGGTCCGAAGATTGTCCGTTTGCCAGAACCTTGATTGGGTGTCATTCTGAGGCAGCAAATCTTCAATTCCGGTCAAAAGAAGCCCCAAAAACTTGGTGCCGACGAGCATCAATCCTGCGCCGAGAATGGTCCAGATCAGCAAGCGAGCATAGTTGTCGGCTTGGCGGCAACCCTTCCGGAGTGTGCATTCAAGATCCTGCAATGGCATGGCATGAATTTCCGGCCCTGCGGCCGCCAGCATTGCAGATGCCTGAAACCATTCACCATTGTTGGTTGCAGATTCTAGTCGACGATTGAGCTCCCGCACCTGCTGATCCATTTGCCTTGCGTTTGCCAGAACTTCAAGTGCCTGTGGATGATCCGCGATGAGTTGAAGGATTTTCTCGGCACGCTGCGTGGCCTCTCGTATCTTCCCCCGAAACAGCAGGTCCTGCGTCTTGCGAATTCCCATCGCAGTTTCTGCGAGCTTGCCGTCAACTACTACGGCATAATCTGATAGCCCTCTTACTTCAATGCCGGCCTTGTTGAGTTCAATGATTTCCCGACGAACGGCATACCACTTATTCTGTGATGCGAGAGCTGGAATGATTCGCTGCACTACGTCTTCCACATGCTGATGATTCCGTCGTGACTCCTCCAGTCGGTTAGTCAGTTCTGCGTCGTTCGGGAATGACTCCACCAATTTTTCCAGAACATTGGCTGCCTTGGCAAAAAGTCCGACTGCGAGAAACTGATCAGCTTTGGCTCTACCTTCCAGATAGTATTTTTGGATCTCGTTAAGTCGCGAAACGGATTCAGCGTGGTCGGGCTGGATATTCAGAATTTGTTCCAGAAACCCCTGGGCCTCTCCAAGTCGTCGATTCTTAAAGGCTTCGATACCGGCGCTCCGTGCCAGCGTCAGAAGACACCGATTCGCCAAAGCAAGAAGTTCCCTGGTTGATTCACTATCTGCTGAGTATTTCACTGCCCGTGATGCAGCCAACCCCGCCTGCTGAGCGTGGTGGCATCGTTCAGCAAGGAGCCGCTTCTCGTCATTTGCTATTGTCAGAGCGCTGCGTGCAGTCTCAGTATACTTCTGCAACAAGCGATAACTCTGAATGTCGTCGCCACATGACGGGCAGAAACGCAAGCTGGCATGGTTTGTACGCTCGCAGCCTGGACATTGTGCCCACTGCGTTGCTCGACAGGACGGACAAAATCGTGTCTCGCGCGAGACGCCGATGCCACATTCAGCACAAAAAAGATTCACCGAAGAATCAAGCATATCGGCATTCGCCATCACCTCTTCCGACGATGCGGCCGCGACCCGGTCAGAGCCTGTGCTGGTGATTGGGATCGACTCAATTCGTCTGTCCAGCTCTTCCATATCACCCAGACGTTTTTCTGGGCGTGGTTGCAAAGTGAGCTCAACGATCTGGTCCCAGCCCAGGTCAATCCCGGGAACGCTTTGGGATGGCGGTTGGTATGCACCTCGTGGAAGTTCGCCAGTCAGCATTTCATACAGTAAGACACCAACCGAATAAACATCCGCACGCTGATCAATCTTCGTGGCATTGTCGCGCTGTTCTGGTGCCATGTAGTCTGAGGTGCCCAGTGGAGTAGAAGGTACTGTCAGTTGCATACCCTGCCGCTGGCTGTCGATGGAGGCGATACCGAAATCCGCCACTTTGGCGTTGCCGTGACGGTCAATCATGACGTTGCCCGGTTTGATATCCCGGTGCACGATTCCCTGTTGATGAGCATACCCCAGAGCTCTGATGACCTGCAGTGCGAACTGTTTGACCTCAGCAATTGTCAGTCGACGCTGATTCAGTAACATCCGCAGGTCTTGTGGCGCACCTCCACCCGACCCCTCCACAAATTCCATAATGAAGTAAACGCCCTGCAGCGTTCGACCTCGTTCAAAGATCGTCACAATATTGGGATGTGAAAGACGGGCCAAAGCCGCCGCTTCTCGTTCGAACCGTTCAACAAAAACTTGATTCCGAGTGAGCGATGGCATCAGAAACTTGATGGCCACGCGACGGCCAAGTGAAATCTGCCGTCCTTCCAGTACAACACCCATGCCACCTTTTCCAAGAGGTTGCAGGATTTCGTAGCCGTCGATTTTGACCTCAGACGGCTTAATCTCATCGTTTGACAATGCGCCGACTGGAACCCAGGTATCGGCATTGAAGACTGGAACTTTCGCACGGCAATGTGGGCAGTTAACGGCATCATCTTCAATGCGTTCTGGGATGAATTCGAATTCATCGCGACATGCAGGACAATATGAAGTTTGGTTCACGTCGCCGATACTCTCTAGTTGCCAACAGCCAATATTCAGATCGACTCTTCTATCGATCGGAATTAGCTGCGATTCAGGACCGTGTACACCGACCTTTCCGGACCTGGTCATCGTCACGGTTGGTTATGATGTTTTGACTGCCTCAGACGCATGAGTCGTTCTGTTGTCGGCGGATGCGTGCGAAAATGGTTTTTAACCTCCTGAGCCGCGACATCCAGTAACGATTTATCACAGTGTTCTATCGCTTGCTCAGTTTCGTTCTCTTCCAGCCTTTGCAAAAAGCGCAATGCATTGGGTTGATCATCACCAAGACCCGCATAGCCCCAGGCGTCGGCCTCAAATTCATTATCTTCAGAATACCCCAGGGCGATTGCCTTGTAAGCGATCTGCACTAGGCTGCCCCCGAATTCACCGGCCCCTTGCGAAGCACGACTTGCGTAGGTCATCTGTTCGGCGCAATGTCCAAGATCCACGTGAGCGATCTCATGTCCCAGCACAAACCGTAATTCACCTTCATCGTGAACAAATTCAAGCAGCCCTGTGTAAACGTAGATGAATCCGCCAGCATGGGCAAAAGCGTTGACCTCGGAATCGTCTATAACGACAAACGTGTAGTCAAAGTCGGCACGCGTTCGCTGATTGAGGAAAGATGTGGCGAGGCTTGCTAAACGAGTCGAAATCCTCGGTTCGTCCAGAATTTGATGTTCACTGCAAATCAACTTGTTTAGGCTTTCCCCAAGTTGACGTTCCTCTTTTGCATCGAGTTTCAGTACATCTTGACCGATGCGATCCAGTGATCTGGCAACCTCACGCCCTGTGCGAAACATCTCGCTGATTAGCTGGCTCGGCGATGACTCGCCTGAGACCTTGGTCGGAAGCGGCTGGGCATTGTTCACAGGTGAAGAAGACACCGTCTGTGTCTCTTCGGAAGAACTTTGCTTCTTCCTCTCCCGGAGAATGTCACGTACCTCTCCAAAAATAACTTGGGCGGTGCCACTCAACTCGGCCGCCAGACGCTCACTGCGCTGGGACACCGTTTCCACCAGCTTTCCTGGCGTCTCGGATGCAGCACCAACGACTTCCCCAATCCCTTTCTGAACTGCCGAGTCGGCAATCTTATTCATTTCGTCGCGTGTTTGTTGCCCTTCATCTCGGATAGCACTGACGACTGCCCAGATTACCGTCAGAAGGCCCCCTACGCCAAGCAGCCCATACATCACGAATATCTGGGATTGTCTGGTCATTCTTGATTACTACTTTGAGTTTCGGGATTGAAAGCTGGCTGCACTCATCCGCGCAGAACCCACCAGCGTCGGCCAATCGCGTTCTGAGAAACGCAAGCGCGGCTCTCGTCTTGTGGTTCCATCGTCGGTATCAGCCGATACTATCGCGCTGCCACGATACCACCCCAAGGGGCTACTTTCTATCCAGCCGACATCTGAACGAAGCCAATTCTGATCGCTGGTCAAGAAATTGAATCGCCCACACCTGGAATTCTTGTCCACGACTCGTTCGACCAACCACAAAGTACAACAAAGTAGCCTGTGATTTGCCACATGTACCTTATTGGCCGATGTTGAGAGGCATCATTCTTAAACGAGGACGGAAACGCGATTCCGTCGCCCCCATAGCCTAGTTGACCTCGTGTCAAAGCCTTGCCGTAAGAATTCGCTCCGGCCGGTGAGTCTTTTGTCCGAACCAATCGCAAAGTCAGCTTGAATTGGCGCACGTTCGGATTGCTTCTACTTTCCCGGACTCGCATTGTTATGGAACGTAGAGGAATTCATGAAGACTGCACTGATTTGCTGGCTGGGGATGACGGACATCCGGTGTTCGCTGGGAACCGAGCCTGGACTTGGTCCCATTGGACAAGCGGCAAAGGAACGCAATTATGACTCCGTCGAGTTGATCTCGAACTCATCGAAGCAGGACGGAGCAACCTATGTTGCCTGGCTGCGCGAACGGACAAAATCGCAGATCAGTTTGCATCAGGTGAAGCTTTCGTCCCCGATGAACTATGGCGAGATTTATGAGCGAGCCGACGACATTGTCTCCGGCCTGCTGCAGAAAGAACCCCGGTCTCTCGTGTTTCATCTGAGCCCCGGAACTTCAGCCATGGCCGCCATGTGGCTCGTGCTGGCAACGACAAAATATCCGGCGGAGCTGATTGCATCATCAAAGGAAGAAGGTGTCTATACGCCTGATTTTCCTTTTGAGATCGCTGCCGACTACTTGCCGCGAAAGCGTGCTGCCGTAAAGGGTGAACTGGTTCGAACTGCTTTTGAAGAACGCACGCCGCCCGCATTCGACAAGATCATTCATCGGTGTAATGAGATGAAACGCGTCATCTCACGGGCTCAACGCGTCGCACAGTATGATGTTCCCGTCATGATCCTGGGAGAAACCGGGACGGGCAAAGAGCTCTTCGCTGAAGCCATTCATCATGCAAGCCCTCGGGCCAAAGGCCCTTTTGTCCCAGTCAATTGTGGGGCGATTCCACGTGAGCTGGTTGAAGCGGAATTGTTCGGATTCGTGAAGGGCGCCTTCACTGGCGCAGACGCTCCGAGGGGCGGATTGATTGAGCAGTCTCATCAGGGAACCTTGTTTCTTGACGAGCTCGGTGAACTGCCCCTGGATGTTCAGGTCAAATTGCTTCGTACGCTTCAAACAGGCGAAGTTCGCCCTGTCGGCGGCAAGGATGTCAAGAAGATTGATTTTCGGGTGATCTCGGCAACACATCGAGACCTTGAGAAGGCGATTTCTGAACAACGATTCCGCGAAGATCTCTACCATCGACTTGCGGTCGGAATTCTGATGCTTCCTCCGCTTCGGCAGCGACCAGGTGATCTTCAGCTACTAATAGATTTTCGTTTGAATCAATTGAAGTCGACATTGGTCAACGGGGCCGACTCAGTGATGCCAAAGCTGTCGGCTGGGGCACGCACGCTGATCAATCAGCAATCGTGGTCCGGAAATATTCGCGAGCTGTTCAATGCGATAACGCGGGCTGTCATTTGGTGTGAGGGCGGAACCATTGAGAAGCATGATATGCAGTCCGCATTGTCCAGCTTCTCCGCCGGGAATGTGAAGTGCCCCGTTCTGGATCGACCACTGACGGAGGGCTTCTCGATCAAGCATCTTCTGGAAGACGTCGAAAAGCATTTTATCCGAAAAGCGACGAAGGAGAGCCCAACTCGTGCTGCTGCCGCTCGGCTATTGGGCTACGAGAGCGGTCCTGCTCTCAAGTATCGACAAGAGGCACTCGGAATTGCGGACACAGAGTAGAAGGAATTTTTCGTATCGAAAGACGTCTTCTCAAATTTCAAACCAATGCTTGAACAAAAGCCAGCGCAACATAACGCAACGTATTACAGGGAATAGACTTACAAACACATCGCAATATTTGGCACAGCACATGCAAAGTACTCTTTCAGAACCAAGCCACGACAGGTTTTTTCTGAAGGGTCAACGTCATGTCTCAGCGAAACGTCATATCTGCTACTGCCGCCGTACTGTCCGCAACCGAAGACATGAAGATCATTCACGATCCGGAAACACATGCCGGACGTGACGGGCGGTTTCACTCTTTGCAGGACTCATCGCTGTGCCCGAATATTGTGGAGTATCTCGGGCAGCGATTCCCGAATGGGCTTTACTCGCATCAGCATGATGCAATCGAGAATGTGCTGGCTGGTAACAACACGATTCTGGCAACGCGTACATCCAGCGGAAAGTCGCTGATCTACTCTCTGCCCGCATTGCATATGCTGTGCGAAGAGCCCGAATCGACAGCTCTATTCTTGTTTCCTCAGAAGGCACTCGCGAACGATCAATTGATGAAGCTGCGGGAGATGGCGGCTGCGATTCCATGCATCAATAGAGTGCATGCAAACAACCCGTTGCTGGTCTCGCGATATGACGGCTCTGTAGATTCGGCGTCGCGTCCGGAGATACGGGACAAGGTTCAGCTGATGCTGACGAACCCGGACATGCTGCACTTCTCTGTTCTGCAGCATCATGAGAATCATTGGGCTCGATTCTTCAGGAACCTGAAACTCGTTGCAATCGACGAGTGTCACGAGTACCGGGGCATCTTCGGCACCAATGTGGCCATGATCCTGCATCGTTTGCGGCAGATCTGCCAGCACTACGGTTCGAACCCGACGTTCATCGCGACGTCGGCGACGGTCAGCGAGCCACAAGCTCACATGCAGAAACTCACTGGGCTGCCGTTTGAGTGCATTGATGCATCGCACGACGGCAGCCAGCAAGGTGAGCGGAAGATGTGGATGGTCAATGGTCCGGAGCACTACTACGACTTTGGCCGCAAACTGGCCTTGAAGCTGGCGGAACAGGGATTGACTGTGCTGGCGTTCTGTCCCAGCCGTGTCGCTGCTGAAAGAATGCTGTCACGAATTCCTCGCAAAGATGAGGAGATGTCCCATGTCCGCGTCTATCGTTCGGGCTTGAGTTCGAAAGAACGGGAAGCCATTGAGGCGGGCCTGCGTGACCGATCGGTGCGAGTTGTCTTTTCGACGAGTGCCCTGGAACTTGGGATCGACATCGGCGAGATCGACGTTGTGGTATGTGTTGGCTTGCCGCACAGCATGATGAGCCTGTGGCAGCGAGTTGGCCGGTCAGCTCGTGGCGGACGCGAGGGAGCGGCGATCTTTATCCCGGCTGATTCGCCGATTGACACGTACTATTCGAATCATCCGGAGGAGTTGTTCTCGAAGGATCATGAGCCACTCGTGCTGAATCTCACGAATCAGCGATTGCTCTGTCAGCACTATGCCTGTGCGATTCAGGAAGTGGCCGGTCGAACAGAACGGCTCAACTTCGAGGCTTTAGGCCAAGAGATCGAAACGATCCATGAGCTGCGGACAGCAGGAAAACTGGATCGCGACGAGTTCTATCGCTCTGAGCCGCACATGGAGGTCAGTATTCGCGGTGCTGGCGAAGGTTCGTACAAGCTAATGGAAGGCGACGAGTGCATCGGCGAGATCGATTCGTTTCACTTGTTGCGAGAGAGCTGCCGAAACGCAATCTATCGTCATGGCGGTCGAGCGTTCCGCGTAAAGGACGTGATTCGAGGTCGCAAGGTTGTCAGCCTGCGGCACGAATGGACCTACAACGAAACGACGCCGTTCATTCAAAAGAAGATTCAGCTGCGCAAGACACTGCAGGCTGCCGACTACTCTCAGGTGCGACTTGCAACTGTGCGGATCGTCGCGACCGAATACCTGGCAGGTCTCACAGAGCGCGACCGAGGCGGAAAGGTCGTCAACAGTTGGTCCGGAAATCAGGCGATGCCGCCGCATCAGTTGCCGACTGAGGGCACAATGCTGCTGCTCAAGAAAGAGTTCTGGACTTCACTGCTGCCGAAGTTGAATGGCAGTGAGACACAGGCTCTCGAAGCTTGTGAGCGATTGCTGTGTGGTCTGTTCCCGACGATCTCGGGGCCATGTGATACGCAGGACTTCTCTTCGGCGGTCGACAAACTTCCGACGGGTGAGTTAGCTGTGTTTCTTTACGATGCCGTTTACGACGGCGTAGGCCTGACATTCGTCGCCTTTGAAATGATGAAGGAACTCATTCAGAAAGCCCTCGAGCGAGTTTCATCCTGTGAATGTCAGGAAGATACCGGTTGCTTCAGTTGCGTAGCCAATCCGAACAAGGAGCGGCCTGCCAGCAAGCATGATGCTCGAATGATTCTGCAGGCACTTTTGTCGGTCCTCGAATCAGAAACAGCTCGTCAACAAACGATTACGAGCGACTGGGCCGGAACATTTGAAGAGACCGCAGCGGTCGCCTGTACCGCCTGCAGCTCGGCGGTGAAATCCACGGATCGGTTTTGCCCAAACTGCGGCACAAAGATGCAGGCGTAGTAGGCAGGCTGGGCGAAGCAAACACCCACGATAATCGACGGACACGAATGTCCATCGTACGAAGTTGTTCGTTCTTTCTTCAGGAGCTTTTCACATGATCGCTGAACCGTTCACGAGCACGTTGGACATGAATGACCAGTCGATAACTCTGGATGGGAGTGCAGAACGCGACTTTATGGCAGAACTCTATCCTTATCCAGCCATTCGTGTGGCTCGCATTGCCAGAGACTCTGACCGGAAGATCGGCGACTTTCAGTTGACGGCTGAAACTGCCAGGCAGATCGACGAAGACCAGGTCGGCGTTCTGTTGGCGAACTGCGGTCATCCAGACCGGATTCATGAACAGCTTCTGAAGCTGGCAAAAACTGACTATCCGGCCCCGTGGGTGGTTGTGTTGAGTTCTGTTGATCTGGCTCGCTGGTGGTACGGCGTGCAACACGGGATTGAAACCGTTCGCATCAAAGCGGATTCTGAAGCGAACAATTTCTGGCGAACCGGTAACTGCTGGTTTACTCGACTTGAACGCTTGGAATCGCTTTCGAGGTGTCCGGAATTCCATGGCCCGATTGCCGGCATCATTCTCGTCGACCCAGTGCTTCGCACGCAGTTTGCACGAGGTCTCAAAGGATCGGCATGGGAACACAGCGACCGTCCGGAGCTGTTGAACTCGTTTCGGAAAGATCTGGCCGAAGACGGTCTAAGGCCACCGCTGATGTTCATGGCGTGCCCTCCGGCGAAATCGATCAACACATTGGCAGCTCAGCGAGCCTACTGTCTTGAGTCAATGTGGTACTGCGACGGCAGCCGAATGCGAATCGGACCAGTGTGACTTTCGTTGTCGCTTGGACGTTCCTGTCCGAGCCTCATCTTTTTTTTCAATTCGGATATCAAAACTGCGGAAGGCTGAATTCAATGAAAGCAACGCTGATGAACGAAGAAAAGCGGGTCACTCGAAGTCTTCCATTTCGCGGTGCAGAGCTGGCTGCACTTCGCAAAGCGTTGACATTGGGGCAGCAGTTGCACTTCACGCCGTCGAGAGAACTGGAACGGTTTGAGGTTTCACTTCCGGAAGATCTAGGAAAGATTCAGGCGGGGCTGCAGAGAGAATATCTGGTCCTGTGGTATCGAGCAGTCAAATCTTTGATTACAGATCAGGAGCCGCTGGCGTGGATCAATACTCCGACGGATATGTATGTGAGCCCTCGTTTTGGACAGGACTATCGACTGGCCCAAGCCGTTCGAGGCCTGCTGGAGCGCCCGCTGTGGCACTTTATGGCCGATCAGGGCCGACGAGTGAGCTGCATATTCTGCGGACGAACACTCGATATTCCGTCGTCTCGAATGTTGGGCTATGGCCCTGTATGTGCGGAACACTTGGGGCTGTATTGGTTCCCGTCATGAGTTTCGCTTGAGAACTCTGACCGACTTGCGAAAAGGGCTTCAGGACGGACAATCTCGCCTGACACAATTCAGGATTGCGTTGTGTTGCGTTGCGTTGTGCTGGCATGTTGAATTGGAAATCAATGTCATGATCACGGATCTCTGGATCGAAAACTTCAAAGGCATCGGAAAGCGTCAGCACATTCCGCTGAGGCCAGTGACGTTACTGTTCGGACGAAACAGCGCAGGGAAGAGCACTGTCTTGCATGCACTCTTGTATCTTCGTGAAATCATCTGCAAGCAGAACGTGAATCCCACGAAACCGCTCGAAGGAGAGCAGTCCGTCAATCTTGGCGGTTTTCTGAACCTGCTACATAAGCCTGCAGGCCCAATGACTGATGAGGCATTGGATCTACGACTGGGGTGCAAAATAACACAATCACCGGGTCTACTGACCGGTAGCGTAAACATCTCAACGCAGTATGCCTTCTTCAGCAATGACACAGCCTATCATGGATACCGCTGGAACGATCCGGAAACTGGTGACTCTTACCTCCAAAGCCTGAGCTGCACCGAGCCCGAAGAAGCCTTCGCTTGGGCCTGTGATCCAGATGCCGAGATCCACGTGACAATTCGAGATGCTCGATTATTCGGGTTCAATCTCAGTACTGCTGGCGAACATTTGCTAACGATCCATGTTGGTTGTTGGATCAATATTTGGCACCCACAAGCGACTGGCCTTGAATTGGAGAAGCACCGCGAGATTTGCCGTCAAAAGATCGAAATGTTGACGGATCGCTTACGTAAAGCTCTGTTCTCATCGCAATGGCAGCCGTTCTATCCAAGCGATGCTCAGCATCTTTCATTGAGTTGTTCGTCATGTGTTCTCACGTTGCCGACCGTTCCAAAGCTTGTATCTGGGAGACTTGGAAATCTCGTTGCGAACCTTGGCGGTGAATCATGGCCACGACCGTACATCTTCACACTATCCAGCTTTCTTCATACGCTCCGGTGCAATGATGACTTCGTCCGACAACTGCAACTAGCAAACCTCGATGGAGCTTTCGTTGCGATTGATGTCGTAAATCTTCTTGACGCGAGCGCGGACGTCGTACCGAATATTACCGTTGGGGTCAGGTCGGGCGGAAAGTGTGAACTTGAGACAGCAATTGAATTGATTCGACTTGCATGTCTTATGGAGGCGCCTGCTTCCTGCTTATCACTGGATCGCGATTTCAATGGATTTCCAACTCACAGGAGCCCGAGCCTTAAACAATCAGGTATTGGGAGCGGCTTTATAGGAATGAGTCTGTTGGGGCCTAGTCGCCAACAGCATAACGATTTCGATCGTTTCCGGTCCCGCATAGATCAGCAGTTGCGAACGTCGCTGGAGCAGCTTGACCGTGATCTACGTGAAGTGTGCTACGTCGGCCCGAAGCGACGCACAGTTCCCCGAAATCTCAACAGCGATGTGATGGACGAGTTTGACAGCTGGGGTGATGGACTCGGCGCATGGAGGTGGTTGTTGCAGTGTTCAACTGAGGACTTTAAGTCTTGCTCGAATCTGCTTTCTTGCGAGGCCACTGGGCTCGGGACTGGTTTCTCGCTTGAACGAGAGGAGATTGCCGAATGCCCAACATCAATTCTTCAGCTGCTTAAAGAGTTTGAAGAACAGAATGGACGTGTTGGGCGAAGTGACGTTGAGATGATCCTGAACGATCCGGATTTTCGTGACTGGTCTTCGCCGCGACAATTTCAACGAATCTGCTTAAGAGAGGGCGATGAGAGAAGACGGCGACATCCGCAGGATGTTGGCGAAGGGATTACCCAAGTTGTTCCTGTGATCGCCGCATTCGTAAGATCTTCGACGCTCCTCGGTACTCCCAGACTAATTGCAATTGAGCAGCCCGAATTGCACTTGCATCCTTCGCTTGCAGCAAGAATTGGAGACTTGGCGATTTCCAGCGTCACAACGGCTCCTTGCCAGTCAATCGCTCTGGTTGAAACTCACAGCGAACATCTCATTCTACGTATTCTGCGGCGCATTCGGCAGACGACAAATTGTGAGCTGCCTGATCACATTCCACCGGTGAAGCCGGACGATGTCTGCGTGCTTTGGGTTGACAACCTTGGAGATGGAACGACTTTCCAGCGACTGCGAATTGATGATCAAGGTGAATTCATCGACCGGTGGCCACGAGGATTCTTCAGCGAACGAGCCGAGGAGCTATTCTGATGATTCACGAATATGCTGTCGACCCGGACTCCCTCTCTTCATTCAACGAGATTTGGCAAGCCCTTGAGCAATTCGGAGTGGCGCACGGTCGTGTGCTTGTGCAGTGTCCGAAAAAGTGGTGGGGCATTGTCAAAATGAACCTGGAACTGGCTGCCAGTACGCTGCATCCCGCTGAGTATAAGGCGTTGGAGGAGCGTTGCTTTCGGCTGAAGGAATCGAGGAAGATGATCTTCCGTAAGAACTTAAAGTTCGACGGAGAAAAGCCCTTCCTTCAGGCACTTGAAGCTGAGCATGCTGATCGTCCGTTTCAAGCCGCCGTTCAACTGCAGCCCGGTGGAGGTAGTTCGATACCCGTCTTATCTCGCTTTGATCTTCACGAAGGCAACCCACTCTGGAAAGTGCGACGTAGCGCGGCAGTCGAAAGGAATGCAGATGCTTTGGCTAACGTAATTGCGCCCCTGCTGCGAATAAGCGCTGATTTTCTTTTTGTCGATCCGTATTTCGCCGGCAAGCCTCAGGATTATCAGTCGTTGGTTCGAATGATGCAGGTTGTTGCTGAACGGCAGATTGCATTGCAACGCATTGAGGTTCACACGGGCACAAAAGGGACCAGGGAATTCATACTGGATAAATGCCGTACTTCCATCAGTTCTCGTTTACCTGCAGGGATTGAAATCAAGATTTTCCAGTGGAAAGAACGCGACGGAGGAGAACGCCTCCATGATCGTTTCGTGCTCACAGATCGCGGCGGCGTACTTTCAACGTACGGCTGGGATTCTGGCGAGCCGGGACAAACGACCGAGGTGTCGTTGCTCGACGAGGATTCTTATTTGCTTCGCTGGCAACAGTATCAACGGGAAACATCGGCCTTTAATCTCATCGGTGAACCATTCATCATCAAGTCGTGTCGCTGACGGTTCTCTGCCGCTTCCTATGCGGCATCTTTCATTTAATTCTCATCGCCGATCCATGACGATGATTTCACGCGGTATATTCGTTGTTTTGTTTCGTCGAGCTCCACGATATTATGCGTGGGTGATCCTTGCTCGAATTGTTCGGGAACTATTCCATGATTGACAGTCCACGCATTGTAATTGACGCACAGGTCTGCCACGGTTCGCCCTGCATTCGCGGGCTGCGATACCCGGTCACAATGATCCTGGAATTGCTGGCCTCTGGGATGTCTCACCAGGAGATCCTGGCAGACTATGAAGACCTCGAAGAGGATGATATTCGGGCCTGTCTGCAGTATGCGGCGCGAATCAGCGACGTTAAGAGCCTGGCAAGGACAGGTCCGTGAAGTGGCTTATTGACGCCCAGTTACCTCGGCGACTGGCCATACGGCTGACGGAACTTGGACACGATGCCGTTCATACGCTGGATCTGCCACGTGGGAACCGTTCAACAGATAATGATCTTTGCAGAATTGCGGATGCGGATAGCAGAATCCTTGTAAGCAAGGACCGAGATTTTCTGGATTCCTTCTACATCAATGGGTCGCCTTCGCACCTGCTGTGGGTGACTGTTGGAAATGTCGCGAACGCAGACTTGTTAAAGCTTTTCGAGTCAATGCTGCCGGATCTGCATCAGGCCTTTGCTGATTCAAAGTGCGTCGAAATGACGTTACAAGAATTGATCGTCCACCGGTGAAAGTTGGTGGCCCGATCATTCGCGGACGAGATATTGGCCTCATTGACCAAGGGTTTCATATCCATTCTCTCGCGCTGAGCAGATTGAAAAGAATCTCGGACAAGAATGTCCAAGGTACAGAATTCTGAACCCAGACCGCACTTGTAGCTTCATATGACCCCCAACTTCACAATCACAAACGCAATCACTCGCGATCTGACGATGATCGAACGCGCTCGGGGATTTCTCGATGCGGCGACCTTGTCGGACGAATGGGTGCGGCGTATGAGTCAGAGAGCGTTGCTGCTGGAAGCGCATCATACGACGCACATTGAAGGCACTCAGTTGACGTTGGAGCAGTCTCAGGCCGTCTGGGAAGGCAAAGATGCCGGAGCGACGAACGCTGACGATGTACGCGAACTGCTGAACTATCGCGATGCGTTTCAATTGGTTTCTGAGTACCTGTCGAGCGGTCTGCCGATCACCGAGACGTTGATTCGATCGATTCATCAGAAGCTGGTCGAAGGCGTGCGCGGCGGAGAAGGAAAGCCGGGCGCTTATCGGCTCGTGTAGAACTACGTTGTCAGCGGTAAAACTGGGAAGCCGGTTTATACGCCTCCGCCTCCGGAAGCGGTTCCCGGCCTGATGCAGGATCTGGTGACGTGGCTGCAATCAGATTCTGAGATTCATCCGGTGCTGATCGCTGGGATCGCGCAGTTCGAGTTGGTCCACATTCATCCGTTTGTTGATGGCAATGGCCGAACCTCGCGTCTGCTGTCCACGCTCTGCATGTACCGCGCTGGCTACGACTTCAAGAGACTGTTCACGATCAGCGAATACTACGATCGTGATCGTCAGGCGTTCTATCAGGCCATCCAAAGTGTCCGTGAACAGAACATGGACCTGACAAGCTGGCTGGAGTTCTTCACAAAGGGCCTCGCGACTCAACTGGACGAAGTCAAAACTCGGGGAGAACAGGTGATCCGTGTCGATGTGCTCTCAAAACAGCACGCGTTGAATGGTCGACAGGCTGCGGCGATTGAGTTTCTGCTGGAACACAAGCGATTGACGATCAGCGAACTCGAAGAACTCTGCCCGGGAGTCGCACGCCGAAGTCTTCAACGCGACATGAAGGACCTGGTCACGAAGAAACTGGTTGAGGAGTCTGGATCAGGAGCCACAGATCCGAATCGTTATTATCGACTTCCGAAAATGTGAACCTGGTTGAACCAGCACAAGGAAGCTCTGGCTGTGACAAACTGTGACATCGAGCTGTGACAAGCTGTGACATGCAACTGTGACAGATGTGCCGAGTGTGTTGGCTGCGTCGATTGGTCCGAGGGTGTGCCACGTTCAAATGCATCACACCGTTGGGTTCGCTGGGAAGTTGATTTCCTCTGAGTTAGAATGCCCGCCCTATGGGGGATTCTGGACGAGGGAAAACGCCTCTGACTTGAGTTTCTTTCGCTGTGTGAATGGATCATGCGGCACGTGTTGACGGATCGACT
Organism: Planctomycetota bacterium; assembly: GCA_052034165.1. Taxonomy (GTDB): domain Bacteria; phylum Planctomycetota; class Planctomycetia; order Planctomycetales; family Planctomycetaceae; genus SXXK01. The sequence continues at coordinate 88,755 of JBPOIW010000099.1, forward strand.
TCTATTCTGGTAGGAGATCCGGACCAAAATGACATCGGAAGAGATGGAAATACTGGCGTCTGTTCGGGCTGCCGTTGGACTTTTGGGTGAGAAGGAACAGCACGGCTGGTGGAATTGTGCATTCTTCAGCAAAGCCGCAGCAACGTTTCTGGCTCCGCTGTTTCCTCGAACTCAGCTCTTGTCCCAGACAAACGCTGTGACGTCTGCTGCCGCATTGCTGCATGACGATCGAATCGGCGTAGGGCAAGTGTTTCATCTGTTTCGGCTCCCGGAAGATATGGAACAGTCGATTCAGAGGATCGTTTCGCACGAACCCTGTGCTCAAAGAATTAGCCAGAAACTGAGTTCACCGGAGGTTGCTCTTCAGCTCCTGCGAGACTTCAAGTGTGATGGAGTCAAGGCGGTATCGGGACCGGTTCGTATTGGCGATTTTGAAGCGATCCGAACTTTGGATCCATGGAAAAAGGCCGCAGCGATCTACGTCGAAGCATTCGGAAAACAACATCAGTCGTTCCCCTACTTTGCGGATCAGAATTGATGCTGGCTGCGGAAAAATACAACGCGCGTCTCACGGCAGGACTTGGGATGCTGGAGGAAACGCAGCAGTTGCTCAGCCTCTGGAAACCAGGAATGAACGGCTCTGCGCTTACGACCGCAGCGTTAGAGTCAGGCCTTTTCCCGGGCAGCTCGGCGAGGTCGCTGAAGAATATGATCGGCGATGCATTTGCATCGCGATATCTGACGCAGAATGGAGAACCTGCCAACTTGTTGAAAGCAATTCTGGCAGCAGACATGACTGTTGTCTTTCGGCAATTGTGTCTTGTCTTCACGTGTCGAGCTCACCGGATACTTGCCGACTTCATTACTGATGTTTACTGGTCGAGTTACGCTGCGGGAAAAGATGTCATCAGTAATGAAGAGTCACTCGAATTCGTGCGTCGTATCAATAGCGAAGGACACACGGTGACTCCGTGGACAGATTCCATTCAGCGTCGCGTTGCCTCGTATCTCACAGGCTGTTGTGCGGATTTCGGATTGCTTGAAAGTGGCATGAAGAAAGTGCGACGCATTCTGCCGTTTCGAATTGATGCGCGAACTGTGGCAGTGCTGGCCTATGAACGGCACTTTTCAGGACTTAGTGACAACGCGGTCTTGAGCGATAATGCCTGGGCGTTATTCGGATCCGACCAGCGTGAAGTTCTTTCGGAGCTGCAACGCTGGGCGCGCCGCAATTTGCTTTTGATTCAGACTGGAGCGGAGCTCGTGAAAATTGACTGGACCTGCAAGTCTATGCGGGAGGTGATTCATGGCGTCCGTTGAAGAGAATTTCCGAGAGCTGCTGGAACGAATTCGCCATGGTCGACAGTTTGGCCATGCCAGCTTTGAACCGGTCTACTACTTGATCTTTCATCCGCGCGAGATACTTGAAGTAAAACGCAAGATGCGTGCATGGAAGTCGAAACTGACAAAATCGGGCTTCAAAGTTCATCAGTTCTCGGTGGCCGATGAGATTGAGGACATTTTATCAAAGGCCAAGATGCGGTCGATCTGGCTGCGAGCTGACCGCACGGCACCGCTGGAATGGAATCGAACGAACAAAAGTCTGTCGAATGCACTGGTCCCTTCGTCTGCTGACGATTCCGATGACACAAAAGATACTCTGTTCGCGAGACTAAAAGCTTGTCTGAAAAAAGCTTCCGAAGACTCTCATTCACTTGTTCTCGTGACTGACCTCGAGGCACTGCATCCCTATATGCGAATCGGAACGATTGAGAGCAGTCTCTACGGTGAGTTCAAAGTGCCGACGATATTTCTATACCCAGGTGAACGAACCGGAAAGACTCGTCTGAAGTTCCTCGGATTCTACACAGAAGATGGCAACTACCGTTCAGAACACGTCGGCGGCTAATAGGCCTGCCATTGTTTGGGCATACTTGCCCGAGTTCCCTCACTAAAGAAACAGTTCGACGGGCAGGAATGCCCATCGTACAGATAAAGTCAGAAGAAGCAGGACCACGCGAGATGGCTGATCAGATCAAGACATTGTTCGATCCGTCGCGAAACATTTATCGCACGATTGAAAAAGTCATTACTTACAGCGCATCACAGCAAAATCGGCTTAAGGACGAACTGGCCGAGTACCATGTGACGAGCAGCATCGACACACATTTCGAGAATCTGCTTCGCAAAATGCAAATGGCGATGCAGGAAGGTGGCGCCAATGAGATCGGTGTGTGGGTCTCAGGCTTTTACGGATCCGGTAAGAGCTCTTTCACCAAGTATCTGGCCACGGCACTGGATGACACTCGAAAGATCGATGGTGAACCAGTCCTGAAGCATCTGCAGAATCGTCTGCGAGGAAAGCAGTCTAAGTCCCTGCTGGCCGCTGTCGCTGCAAACTATCCGGCAGCGGTCGTAATGCTCGATCTGGCCAGTGAAATGTTAGCGGGCAATGCGATGGAGGAAGTCTCCAACGTGTTGTACTACAAAGTTCTCCAATGGGCTGGTTATTCACGTAATCTGAAAGTTGCGGCGCTGGAACGACGCCTGAAGAAAGACAACAAGCTCGAGGACTTCAAAAAGAAGGTAAGCGATGATCTGGGTGTTGATTGGTCAGAGGTTCAGAACGACCCGTTGGCGCTCGACAGCGTTATTCCGGAGCTGGCTCACGCGTTCTATCCGACACTGTTTAAAACAGCATCGGCCTTTACGACCTCAGTTGCGGAAATCATCACGTTCGAGAACGAGCGTGTGAAGGAAATGATCGATATTGTCCGCGAGCATAGCGGTAAGCAATACGTCATCTTTGTGGTCGACGAAATGGGCCAATATGTGGCCTCGACGGATGCGTTGATTTTGAATGTGGACGGTCTGGCGAAAAACCTAAAAGCCATCGGAGATGGGAAAGTCTGGATGATCGCGACCGCTCAGCAGATGCTGACGGAAGACGATCCGAAAGGCACGTTGAATTCGCAAAAGCTGTTTAAGCTCAAGGACCGCTTTCCAATCCAGATTGACCTTGAATCGTCCGACATTCGTGAAATCTGTTCAGAACGACTGTTGGGCAAATCTACGGCGGGTAAGGCGCTGCTGAAAAAGCAGTTCGAGCAGCACGGGCAAAAACTTCGCAACAGTACTAAGCTCCAGGATGCGAAGTACTATGACTCAGATTTCTCGGAAAAGGTCTTCATTGACCTGTATCCGTTCCTGCCTGCTCACTTTGATATCCTGCTGCATCTGCTGGGCGCACTTGCGAAATCAACCGGCGGCGTCGGACTTCGATCCGCAATCAAGGTGATTCAGGACATCCTGATTCAGGGACCAGATGGAAAGACACCGGTTGCCGATCAGCAAATTGGCTGGCTGGCGAACACGGTCACTTTGTATGACGCGTTGGAGAAAGACCTGCGCCGAGCGTTTACGTCGGTCCATGCCGCTGTCGGAAAAGTGGCGATCGCGTTTCATGGGTCTGAGATCCATCAGCAAGTTGCGAAGACCGTCGCGCTGCTTCAAGTGCTGGGAAATATTCCGGTCACCGTGCCCAACGTGGCAGCACTGATGCATCCGTCAATCGATGCTGATTCAAGCCTCGACAAGGTGGAAGCTGCTGTTCAGGATCTGGTCGACAAGGCCCAGGTTCCATTTGGGGAACGCGAGGGCAACCTTTGCTTCTTCAGCGAAAAGCTGAACGATATCGAGCAGGAGCGCGCTGGCATGCCGGTCGTCGGCATTCATGCGAAACGTATTCAGAATGAGGCCCTGAAAGAAGTCCTGAGCCCTCTGCCCTCAACTCGCGTCGACGACACTCTGCCAGTATCCACTGGATTGAAGGTACAGAACGGATCTCAAACGATTTCCATTGCGGGCGAACGCAACCCGATCCAGACAATCGTTGAATTCGTGGCGCCAGCAGATTTCGAAAATGCGCGAGTTCGTCTGATCGAAGAATCGAGGCAGAGGATCTCTCGAAAGATGGTCTTCCTGCTGGGAAAACAGGACGACCGGATTGAGACTCTGGTAACAGATATCTTTCGATCGCAGGAAATCGCTCAGCGTTATCGCAACGATGTTGATCAGGAAGTACGAGACTACTGTTCTGGTCAAGCGGACCGAGCGACTCGCCAGACGGAGAAACTGCAGAAGGCGATTGAAAAAGCACTGGTCGAAGGCGTGTTGATTTTTGAAGCCGATGCGACAGCGGTCGAAACGTTGCATGAATCGGATTTGAAGGAAGCCTGTAAGTCGCATCTGAAGAATGTCGCGACAAAAGTCTTCGATCGCTACAAGGAGGCAACCTTTCGCGCAGATACAGAATTGGCCGAGCAGTTCCTGAAGGTGAGCAATCTGAAAGCCGTGACTTCAAAGATTGACCCGATGGGGCTGGTGAAAGTCAGCGGTGGGCAGCCCTCCATTGACACAAAGAATAAAGCACTGATCAGCATTCGCGACTTCATCGAACGCAATGGAACAGTCGACGGTAAACGACTGACTGATGAATTCACAGAAGCTCCTTTTGGCTGGTCGCAGGATACGTTGCGTTACCTCGTAGCGGCTCTGCTGGTGGCTGGTGACATCAAGCTGAAGGTGTCAGGACACGACGTCACCGTGAATGGCCAGCAGGCTCTGGAAGCTCTCAGAACGAATCAGTCGTTTCGCAAAGTGGGGATCTCATTGCGTGACGGCAAGCCATCGATTGAAACGATGGCCAGGGCAGCGGAGCGACTCACTGATCTCTACGGCGAACAGGTGTTGCCGCTGGAAGAGATGATTGCAGAAACTGCGGCAAAAGAATTGCCAGACTTTCAATACAAGCTCGGACCACTGGGCCATAAGTTGTCTGCGCTCGGACTCTCAGGGGCTGACACAGCCGATTCACTGGGACGAGAAATTGCGGACATGCTGCTGACGGATGCCTCCGACGCGACAGCGCGTTTTGGCGGTGAGTCTTCATCGTTGTATGACGGTCTGAAATGGGCGACTGAGGTCAATACGGCGTTCGCGACGGGCTTCGATCAGGCCATCAAAGAGTATCGAGAACTGACCAAGGATATTCGAGCACTTCCGGCCTCCGGCATTCCGCAGAAGCTTCAGGCGGAGCTGGAGGATCAGCTGAAAGTCATGGATGAGAAGTTGAGCGAAACAGGGTTTGTGAAACATGCGGCGGATCTAAACACAACGCTCACGCATATTCGCTCACAAACCAAAGCGGCAGCTCAGTCGATGCAGGCCGCGTACCTCGACGCTCTGAAGGAAACGCAATCAGAATTACATCTGATTCCGGAATGGAGCGAACTGACGCAGAAAGAGCGAGTTAACTGTCTGGCATCACTCGATGAATTACGAATTGAAACAACGCAGGATGTTGCTGGTCTTCAGAAACTGGTGAACGGCCAGTTTATGTTGAGTTCCAAAGCGAATGACTTAAAGAAACACATTCAGGAACTCGGCACAAAACGAAAGAAAGAACGACAGGAAGAGGAGCGAAAGCAAGCAAAGAAGGACGGCAAGAAAAAACTCGAACGTACTGTCAGCATTCCTTCAACGATTACCAGCACAGAGATCCTCTCAAAGGCGATCAGCGACCTTCAGGAAGTACGTGATTCCGCTGCTGGCTATAGCGAGTTCAGCATTACGCTGAACGTCCAGTGAGGATGAGGGACCTAAACACGAGAAATCAACTTTGTCGAAGCAACCTTGGGCGAATCTCAAACCTTAAAGTGAACGTTAGCGACACTTGAATTTTGATCTTCAACTAATTTGGTAACGCGTCGAATGCGATCAGGCATGGCCGGCGAAATCCCGCTTCAGCTCCGAACAAAGTGAGCACAAACTTCCATGAATTACGATGATGCAGAGCAATACAGAGACAAGCTCGAGAACGATCCTCCGTCGTTCCTTGATCGAGTCAACACGCCATGGGATCGTGTACCAGACTTTGAGGACTACAATAGAAACGCGTACAACCGAATTCTGCGAGTCTTGCGAGCACTATCTCAGGTTGGGGAAGAGAGAGCTGAGCCAAACTCACAGGGAATTCTGATTCTGGGCGAGGCCGGGACGGGGAAGACCCATCTGCTGATGCGTGTTGCACGTAATCTGGCGGCCACGAACCATATACTCTTTATCCGGAAGCCAAATAACGAAGACGCGGTCGCTCAGCATATTTGGGCGAACGTCGTTAGCAGTTTAGCCCGGACGTTACCGGCCAGTCTCAACGGGCGAAGCCAACTGGACGATCTGCTTGCTCACGTATTCTCAAGAGTGTTGATTCCGGAGTTTCAGCAGGATATTCGTGAAGACAAGGACGCTGAGCAGAAGCAACGATGGGTCAATAAACTTCAGGAAGATCCTTACCATCTCTTCAGCATGCTGGGAGAAGGCGAAAGAAGGCAGGAGAATCTCGATCGCATTCGTCGTCGCACACTTCGTTTTCTGAAGTTTACCCATCCTGACGTTGATCAAACGATCGCACACGTTCTGATTACCTACTGCTTTGTCGCCCGCGAAGATCGCAAGCGAGTCTTGTTGACATGGCTCAGCGGCCAGGATGTTGATGAGACTGAAGCGAAAGATCTTGGCCTGCCGACGTCATGGGTGACGATGGACGAAACGTCGAGTGAAGCTTCAACTGCGCAGCAGCGTGAAGAGCAAGCGCTTCGGGCAATTCGAACGGTTGGAATCCTGTCAACGTATTACCAACCTTTGATTCTGGCCTTTGACCAACTGGAGGGGCTGAGAGACAACGTACGACTCACGCAGAACTGGGGGGACGTCGTCCGTGAGATCTTCACGATGGCTCCTAATTTCCTGGTGATTACCTGCATTTTCCCATCGCTTTGGGAAACGTGGTTCCAGCCAACACTGGATCAAAGCGTCAGCGAAAGAATCGCGCAGCAGACCGTAACGCTCGAAGTGTTTGGGCCGCAGCACGGCCTGAAACTGCTGTCAACGCATCTTGAGCAGTCGTTTACAAAGCATCGACTCCCGACCAACATCTATCCGTTTACGGAGACTGACATCGAGCGGTTGTGTCTGAATGCCAGATCGCCCCGAAATTTCATTCAAGTGGCTCGCTCTGAATTCCAGGCATGGCTTGATGGAATTGAAGTTAAGGAAGTCGATGCAGCGAATTCGCAGCAGAAGGTTGTGTCACTCGCGGAGATCGACAGCGTTCTGAAGGCTGCGCTGAATCAATTTGAAGTCGCAGGCCGAAAATCATTCGCGTCTGAAATGTTACTCGAACAGGATTTCTTCGGACGGATGAAGAACATGGTCGACACGCTGTTGACCGCTTCCAATATCTTTCTGGAACTGACGAAAGCAACGTGTGGCAGTTTTGTCATGCCGCCGAACTTTGTTATCAAGCATCCTGCGACAAACACATCGATCTGCTGTGCCATAATGAACAGCGAGGGAACCTCCTTTGCCGCACGAATCCGAAATCTGAATAAGTGCCTCAAGGTCGGAAATCAGTTCACACATTTGTTGATGATCCGAGACCGACGTTGCAAACGGTTTGGTGCAAGAAGCCAGGAACATCTTGATGAAGCACTGCTGCAGGGCGCAGTCTTTGTCCAGGCGGGTGTGGATGAGATTACGACTCTGAACGCTGTCTATGAGACGATTGTCGCTGTCGAGGAACATGACCTTTCGGTTGGAAACCACGAGATTGATAAGGCCCAATTGGTGGCTTATCTCAGGAGCGAACGTGTCCTTCATTCCAGTGAATTCTTTCGAGCGGCCTCGAAATGGTCTCCGTTGATTGCAGAAATTGTCGGAACAGAACGTAAGGTTCCGACGCCTGCAGCACCCGTCGTTTCGCAGGTACTTCCTCAAAAGGTGGTTGCGAAGGCAGGAGCGCCTGTTCGGCCTCCACAGCCTGTCAGGCCAGCAAAAACTCCCGACGTGAAAGAGACCTCGGCTGAGATCCTGATCGGGGACGACACTCTTGACAGTCCGCACATTGGGATCCTTGGAGAGTTGCGGGACGGTCGGAAGAAGCTCGCAATCTCACTTACAAAACCGCAATGTCTGGTGCTCCTCGGCTACATGGGTTCGGGAAAGTCATATTGCCTCGGAGTGCTGATCGAGAATGCTCTGCTGTCGCTGCCTGGGCTTATTGAGCAAACTCGACCGATGAGTGTCATCGCGTTCAATTATCGTCGAAACCCGCAAGCTCGGTTCGAGTATGAAGGCTTCACGATCCCGAATGACAACGAAAGCGACGTGAAGCGTCTGCTGGAGAAGTACCAGGCGACTCCCGCATCAGTAAAGACTGTCAACGTCTTTGCCTACGGCGAAGAAATGCGGCGACGAGTTGACGAATACGGTGCGTTGTCTGTCTACCCAATTCAGTTCCGGTCTGACGAACTGGGAGCAGAACATTGGGAGATCCTGATGAAGCCGCCCACTCGTGAAGCGGAATACATGGACATCATTCGCGATATCATTCAGAAGCTCTTTTATCAGGAACGGCTGACATTCAGGAACCTGGAGCGGGGAATTCAAACCGACGAACGAATGTCAAACACGCAGCGTCGGCGTGCCATGAACAGGCTCAGCTTTGCTGAACGATGGATCTCAGATGATCGAGAATACGAATGGGCGGATGTGCTGCAGGAAGGTACCCTGAATATCTTCGACCTGCGGATGCAGGCGATGGAATCGTCCGAGGCCCTGAAGCTCTGCCTGATCATTACGGATCTGGTTCGACGGACCAAGAACGGAGTCAACAAGGTCGTGGTCTTTGACGAGGCCCACGAATACGTGGACAGCAAGGAGCTTGTTGGAGAACTGGAGAACGCAATCACTCAGATTCGGCACGATGGATTGTCGTTCGTGCTGGCGTCACAGTTTCCGGATCGAATCCCGGAGACGATCTTCAAGTATCTGTTGACGAGATTCATCTTCAAGCTGCCGAACGCCAGAGCCATCAACTACGTCAGGAAAGCAGCCCCAAACCTGGAGACGTTGTCTCCGCAGAAGGTTGCCAACCTTGATCTGGAACAGGGGCTCTGCTTTGTGCAGTCAGATGATGACTGCAGTGACACGCTGCTGCGAGTCCCCCAGTATCTGGAAGTTCGACCTCGCTGCACAAAGCACGGCGGAGCCACCATTCGGCAGGTGGAACATGATCAGAGCCAGTCGGATGCAGAACGACAGGGCCAGGAACCGGATGAGCTCGATGATTTTGATGAACCTGAACTTGAGGTAGAACTTTGTCCCAAGTGCGGCGAGGAGCTGGTCCTGCGTCGAAGCAAAGGTGAACTCTATATGGCTTGCCGGACCTATCCACAATGCAAGTTCGTTCGAAAGGCATGAATAGCATGCCGTCGAATTGACTTTCAAAACGTAGCTTGAGCATTCGTGCCCGAGCACTTTTTCCGTGTCAAAGTGACCCCGATCAACTTGAAAAAGTCCTCGACGGGCAGGAATGCCCGTCGTACATGAAGACAACTATGGCTTTCGACAATCCTACACGTAACCGGCTCAATTCCTTTGTCGCAGAATGCCGCAACATTCTCAGCGAGGAATTCACATCGCAACTGAAGCGGGATTACGGCCTGGATCCGGACAGCGGAGCTGTGACGGATGTTGAAAAGCTCACGCAGCTTGATGATGCACGTCGGGAGACGGCTCGTATTCTGCGAGACACGCTGCAGCATTATGTGGCCGGTTCGACGTCGGAAGCCAAAAAGGCCCGGCAGGAGGCCATGCGACGCATCATTCGCGAGCAGGCGTTTACGGTGCTAAATCGTTTGTGTGCTCTACGAATGGCTGAAGCTCGCAAGCTGTTCGTCGAATCCGTCGGCAATGGACTGCAGTCCCAGGGATTTCAGTTGTACGCTCGTCTGGCTGGCACGGCCCTGGGTGAAAGCAGTGACGCGTATCGGTGTTACCTGTTCAGCGTCTTTGATGAACTGGCCGTTGACCTGGCTGTGGTGTTCAATCGATTCAGCCCGGAAGGACGACTGTTTCCGTCAGGCACGGTCCTGCAGGATATCCTAAGCAAACTGAACGCTCCGGAGATGGTGCCGCTGTGGGAGGAAGATGAGACGATCGGTTGGATCTATCAGTACTTCAACGATCCGGCAGAACGCAAGAAGATGCGAGACGAATCGGCAGCTCCCCGGAATAGCCGGGAACTCGCGGTTCGCAATCAGTTCTTCACGCCGCGTTACGTTGTCGAATTCCTGACGGACAACACGCTGGGGCGGATCTGGTATGAGATGACTCAGGGGCAGACGAATCTGAAAGAATCATGCCGCTACATGGTTCGTCGACCTGACGAAGTGTTTCTCAGTGAAGGTTCCACGGAACCACTGTCCTCTCCTTCCCGTAGCTTGGGCATTCCTGCCCGAGACTCTGCCCCTGCGGTAACGAGGAAGTCCCCGGCAAAAAAATCAGCAAAGGCCGCTGCTGCTGCGGCGGCTGCAGCGAATGCGGAGGACGCGACGGGCAGGAATGCCCATCCTACAACGGTGGCGGACCTTTTGCTGACAGGCACCGAAGAAGCCTTTCCGGAGTTCTCTGCAGCCTCTGATGCCCAGATTCAGCAGATGATCGAGTTCGCTCATTGCGTCGACGGCTACGTCCGGCATCCGAACGAAGAAGAATCCTGGCAATGGCTGGAGGAACTGAAGCGTCAGCATCTGGAGGAGATGCAGTATGACGGAGTCTCGACACAGGATATTCTGGATGCTCTGTTTTTGACCTGTCGCAGTGACCGACACGGTGGTGATGGCACGGTTTACAAGGAACGCTGGTTCGCTGCAGCCTGTAACGAAGTCCGCAGACGAGTGCTCAACAGTCGCCGAACAGATTTGTCTCAGGAAGAACTGTTGAAACAACCGGTCTTCGTTCCGTATCGAGCAATAAAGGACCCACGCGAAATCCGAATGCTCGACCCCGCCTGCGGCTCGATGCACTTTGGCCTGTATGCGTTCGATCTCTTCGAAGTCATTTACTCGGAGTACACCGAGTTTGCGCGCGAAAAGGCTCAGAGTGGCGACTCTGCCGCGACTGCCTACTGCCTATTGCCTGCTACCGACTACCCGAAGGCCATCATCGAACACAACATCCACGGCATCGACATTGACCGTCGAGCAACGCAGATTGCGGGGCTCAGTTTGTGGTTGAGGGCTCAGAAGAGCTGGCAGAAGCAGAAAGTGAAGCCGCAAGACCGGCCACGGATTTTGCGGTCGAACATCGTGTGTGCCGAGCCGATGCCGGGGAACTCGGAGCTGCTGGAGGAATTTCTGCAGAAGCATCTGTCATCGGATGCCGAAGGCCAGTTGCTGACGGTACTGGTGCGAAAAGTCTTTGAATCGATGAAGCTGGCAGGTGAAGCTGGATCGCTATTAAAGATTGAGGAGGAGATTGGCGGAGAAGTCGAGAAGGCCCGACTGGTGTGGGACAAGAGCCGGGAGAAGAAGCAGCAGAGCCTATTCGATAATCGGCCAAAACAAGTCCAGCAGGAAATGGACTTCGTCCGCAAGATCGATGACGCGACCTTCTGGGACGAAGCCGAGAATCTCATCTACGCCGCTTTGCGTGCCTACGCCGAGCAAGCCGAAAACGGCGGCGGTTTCCAGCGCCGACTCTTTGCCGAGGACGCCGCACGGGGCTTTGCGTTCATTGACGTCTGCCGCGCCAGATACGATGTGGTCTTAATGAATCCACCTTTCGGCGATTGCAGTGAAGCGATCAAGCCACTCATATTTGCTGGTTATGGTCGGGAACGAATTGAACTCGGCGGATGCTTTATTTCACGTTTCTCGATGACGTTAACCAGTGGAGGTAAACTTGGTGTCATTGCAAATCGAACTCTGCTTTTCGCGGCCACCCTTGACGATTGGCGTGTTGCGTTCCTTCGCGGGGTGGAGGCTGTTGTGGATTTGGGACACGGTGTGCTAGACGCGCTTGTCGAAACAGCATCTTTCACTCTATCTGCCCACGAAACGGCATTGACATTCTTCATCGGCGCGCTGGACGCACAAGAAAAAGGTGCACACGTTGAGCAAAGTTTGTGGTCTGCGGGAAATGGAGGCCGGGGGCTCGGCGTCTTCCGGAAGGTCTCTGAGTTTAGGGGAATTTATGGAAGTCCATTTGCGTATTGGGCCCCAACATCACTGATTGCTAAAGCAAGCCAGTTACGCACGGCTGAGGCTGCTGACGGAATCGCGCGTCAAGGACTTGCTACCTGCGACAATTTCCGTTTCCTTCGACTTGCCTATGAATTGCCAAATGCCACAGAGGACTGGATGCCTCTGGTAAAAGGGGGAGAATACCAGCCGTTTTGGGCAGATGTGCCACTGCGAGTGAATTGGCGCAACAATGGCCAAGAGGTTAAATCGCACATTGACGCCGTCCACGGTCAATGGTCCCGAGTGATTCAAAGCACGAACCTCTACGGCGTTCCTGGGGCAACATACAGCGAAAGAACTGCAAGCTCGTTAAGCCTGCGTGTGCTTCCTCGTGATTGCATCTTCGATAAAGTCGGACCCTTTGTTGGTTCCGAAGACGAAGTTCGAAGTATTGAAATCGCGTTATCCCTTATTGGAATGAGTTATACTACGCCCTATCGATTTCTCATAGAAACGGGAGTAGGACTTAGAGATGGTACTACATCCGGAAGTGCGGCACGGCATTATCTTCCCTCGATGATACAGCGTCTCCCGTTCCCGGACATTGATCCATTGCAGATTCATAACCTGACTCGCGGCTGCATCCAAGGAGCACGCCAGCTAGTTGCATTTGAGGAACCAAATGCATTTTGGCACGAGCCATTCAACTGGACCGAATGCAAGTCAGTTCACGACCTCGCGACAGCGCGGCAAACCCGCTGGTGTAGTATTCTTCACCGAACGTATGAATGCGCCGAAATGCTGGAGTCTTTGAGCCTGCAACTTTTCGAGATCGGCGAGGATGATCGTAACACACTGGAGTTAGTCGCAGGACGCAGCATTTTTTCTTATCAACACAGAACAATTGGCGATGAAGAGCCACTAGAGGCGATGCTTGCTTTGCCTGCAGATCAATTGATCGACTTGTTGGTTCAAGCGGGAAAGGCGCATTCAACTGTCTATAAAAAAGCTTACTGGGGGGATCGTAATCTTGAGCTAATTGCCCACCTTTGGGCAGTTCACCCAGTGAGCTTGATTGAATCATTGAGGAAGCGTGAAGCATCTCCGAAACGAATCTCGGACACTGCATGGCGAGTGCTGTCTGTTGCGATTGGCTTAGTCTTTGGACGCATTTCCCCGTCTGATTTCTTCGCTTCTACAGAAGCTGTACTTCCAGAGGATCTCTTCAGCCTTCAAGCTCAGAACAAATCGAGTGGAGATGGTGTTAAAGGTTCTGGCATTTCTGTCTGTCCTGATGATAGCGCACAAAAGTCTGACTTTTCACGTGCTCTAGAGGCTGTATTGGCCCCATTTTTTGGCGGAAATGCTGTCGAGCAGATTCTGGGAGCGCTTGAGCAAGACCCGACTGAATTCCGGCGATTTGTGTCACAACAGGTCTTTACACGGCATTTGTCAAATTACTCTGATTATCGAAGGCAGGCACCAATCTACTGGCAGTTATCTACAGAGTCTGGTGGATATGCGCTGTGGATTTACTATCACCGGCTGACGGACCAATCGCTGTTCCACGCGGTGAATAATTTCGTCGAACCAAAGCTGAAGCAGGTGACCGATCAGTTGTCTCGGCTGAAGGCCAAGTCCGGTCGCAGCTCGGCAGAGGAAAAAGAACTGAGCACACTGACGGTGCTCGAAAGCGAACTCACGGACTTCCGCGATGAACTGCTGCGTGTCGCCAAGTTCTGGAAGCCGAATCTCAACGACGGTGTCCTGATCACGGCGAGTCCCCTCTGGAAACTGTTCCGGCTCCCGAAATGGCGGAAAGACCTGAAAGCCTGCTGGGACGAACTGGAAAACGGCGACTACGACTGGGCTCATCTCGCCCTGTCCATCTGGCCCGACCGAGTCGTCCGCACCGCCCACAAAGACCGCAGCATCGCCATCGCTCACGACCTCGAATCCGACCTCTGGCACGAAGTCACAGTCACAAAACCCGGCAAAGGCAAAAACGCCAAGCCAACAACAAAGACCGAATGGCAGCCTAAGAAACTGTCGGAAGCGGAGTTGGATAAGATTGTTCAACAGGTGAAGCAGCGGCCATACTCAGCCAGTTGAGTCGACTGAAGGGAAGTTCAATGATTGAAAACGATGCACAACTTCGGCAGGCCGTCGAGCAACTTCAACGACTGCTCCTGGCAATGGCCGGTCTCTATCGTGAACTCTATCCCGTCAATCCGCGTCAGTTTCAGCTCTTTGCCGTAGGCCCAAACGATCAGATTGAGGAATTGATGGTTCAGATCAATCGTTACACGGGGCGTGATGTGTTGCTCTCAGCACTGAGCGTCAACGAGGATGGCGAAAGTCGGAAGGAACTCGACGGGCAGGAATGCCCATCGTACAGGTGAATCTGGAAGAATCCGGACATATCCGGACATTCGTTGTGGGCAGTCTGCAGATAGATTGTTGATAAACACAGCGAATTTGAATGGTCGAATCTGAATCCGGACATATCCGGACAAATGTGGACATTTCCTGACAGAAGCCGACACCGGCCAAAGCGTTTTCAAACATGAGCATTAAGACATTCATTCAGCAGCAGATCCTGCGAAAACGACTCAACGACGCCGAGGTTCTGGTCGTCTATGATCGAGACGGTTTGTACCGAGGGCTTTGCAATGAGCTGGCCGATGAGCAAACTCTGGTCGTCGATGCGTCTGAGAGCAGCATTGAGAGCCGAGAAGCTGCGATGGCTGGGCTGCAGAAGCTCGGAAAGCAGTCGTCAAAGCTGAAGACGATGCTGGTCTATGTGCCTGCGGCTGCTCCTGTGTCAGACGAACAGCGGCGAGTCGATCCTTTCTCGGTCTACGTCGCAGTTGGCGACTATTTCCCAAAGACAGCGGGCGAAGAGTATCAAAGCATTTGCCTGCGAGCGAAATCTGATGACACGACCGAGGTTCGGCGAGTCTTTGCCGCGAATCCTCGACCGGACTTTTCTGTGATTGATGCCATTGGGACGGCTGGCGGCTGGCCGATCCTTAAGTCGAAGCTGGGACGAGAATCGACCTTTGAGATTCTGTTCGGCCTATTGAGTCCTACGAAAAGTCAGATTGAAAAACTGGACGCGGATGATTCCTGGTTGGCTGAGGCCAAGGAGGTCTTTCAGCGAAGTCTGGGGCTGAAACTGATCACTCGTTCAAAGAAGCAGGACAAGATATCTCAGGAACTTTGGCGTTACGTCCTGTTTAGCGAATTCACGTTCGATCTGCCCGAAACTCTGCCGACCAGTCTTCAGAATATTCCTCGTGCTTCTGAAGACGCACAGCCGCTGATTGAAAGTCTGTGTGATAGTTTGCGTACCAACGTGCTGACGCAGCAGCTTTACGTCGATCGGGCTCTGGATATCGAAAAGGAACTCAATCTGGCGACGGCCTGTGCCGGTATCGATGACCTGGGGGAACGAGATACTTTCGCGTTTGAAGAGCGATCGTTCTTCGGAAAAGCCATGCGAGCTTTGGAGCAGGACGACATCGATACCGCCCGAGCCATCATTCATCGACATTCAAAATCCGTTTGGGTGGCTCGTGGAGAAAGCAATGCTCAGTGGGAGCTCATCCGAGCAGCGGTCAATCTGATTGAAGCGGCTGCGGACGGCGATCGTCAGCTTCCGGATCACAAGGCGACGCTGGAAAGCCTGATTGGCTTCTATACTGGTTCGCTGAGGGAAGTGGATCGACTGCATCGCGAGTTTCATGAAGCGTTTCGCGATCTATTGATCGAGTACGGAACTTTGAAGGCCGTCGCGATTCGAGCTGATAAGGCTTATCGCACGTTGATGGACAAGGTTCAGGATATCTTCATCCGACTGGTCGAAAAAACAACCTGGCCGCCTCAGGGCTTAAAGTCCAATGCACGAACCTTTGATGATTTCGTGGCCGCAAGAGTCAAGGAGAAGAGCCGAAAGGTTGCGTACATCCTGATCGATGCTCTGCGATACGAGCTGGGCGTTGCTCTTCAGAAGCAACTGGCTGACGATGCACAGATTACGTTGCATCTGGCCTGTGCTCAAATGCCGACCGTGACGCCCGTCGGAATGGCGAGTCTGTTGCCGAATGCTCACGCCGATCTGAAGCTGAAACGCGTTTCTGATCGAGTCGTCCCGACTCTGGGAGATGTGCCGCTGAAGTCTGTCAGTCAGCGTCTAAAGGTGCTTCAGGATCGCTACGGCCAGCGATTTCAGGAATCGAGTCTTGGAGCATTTCTGTCAGATCAATTCACTGTGGGCGACACAGTCGATCTGCTGGTGATCCGTACGAATCGCATGGATTCTAGTCTGGAAGACAGCAGTGAAGAGGAACTGGATCTGGATTCCATCAGCCGAACACTAAAACGAATTCGGGCGGCTGTTTACCGGCTGCGACACCTGAGTTTTGATGATGCTGTGATTGCGACAGACCATGGATTCTTTCTGAATACTTCCACAGAAGCTGGCAATGTGGCGGTCAAGCCGCCAGGAACGTGGGTCACGCTTCATGATCGGTGCCTGCTGGGTGCTGGTCATGCCGACACAAACAATCTGGTGGTTTCATCAGAGCAACTGGGAATCCGAGGTGAGTTTGCTCAGGTCGCGGTTCCGAGGGCTCTGGTGGCCTATCGTGACGGCTTGTCATACTTCCACGGGGGCCTATCACTTCAGGAAGCTCTTTTGCCTGTCATCCAGATGCGTCTGAAAGTTGAGGAAGAGAAGCAGGCCGAGGACTTCAAGATTGTGCTCACCTATCGATCGGGACTGAAATCGATCACGTCCAGGTTGCCCGTGATCGAAGTGGCCGTCAAAGGCGGCGGTGTGCTGTTCGATAATAGTGTTGAGCTGCTGATCGAAGCTCAGGACGGAGCTGGCGAAGTTGTAGGCGAAGCGAAGCCCGGCGATCTTGTGAATGCGGCGACCGGGACTGTCACGCTGGAATCGGGACAGTCCTACAAGATCCCGTTGCGAATGGATATGAACTTTGAAGGGAGTTTCAGCGTCAAGGCCATGAACCCGGAGACGCTTGAGACATACTCGACACTTGAACTTTCAACCGATTACACGGTGTGACCTCATGGATCAATTGGACGAAAAACTGAATCGCATGTATCCGGGCAAAGTGGTCCGGAAGGACCTGTTGCATCGCGTCAAGAAGGGCACGAATGTTCCGACGTTCGTGCTGGAGTTCTTGCTTGCGCGTTTCAGCAGTCCGGAAGAGTCTGAGATCGAAGCGGGTACAGAAGCCGTTCTGGAGACGCTGCAGGACAACTACGTGCGACCCGATGAGGCGAATGCGGCCCAGTCGAAGGTCTCACGAAACGGCAAACATCGATTCATCGATAAGATTCATGTTCGTTACGTAGAGAAAGAGAAGCGGCACTGGGCTTCGCTGGAGAACTTTGGTTCTCAACGCATCGCGATCGCAGACAAGTTCTTTCGAGAGAACGATCGGCTCCTGGAAGGCGGCATCTGGGCTGAAGTGACGATCGGATACAACGAGATCGATGATGACGACTACGCATTTTTCATCGAAGAAATGCGGCCTATTCAGTTGACGCGTTTTGACTTCGCTGCGTACTGCAAAGCTCGCGGTGAGTTTACACGCGATGAGTGGCTATCGGTGGTGCTGCGATCGGTGGGACTGGAGCCATCACAGTTGACGCATCGGCAGCGTCTTCACTTCGTGGCTCGACTCGCACCGCTGGTCGAAGCGAACTTCAACTTTATCGAACTTGGTCCCCGAGGAACGGGCAAGTCGTATTTCTTCAGTGAGTTTTCTCCGTACTCGACACTGATCAGCGGCGGCCAGGCCACGAAGGCAACGCTCTTCTACAACAACGCGCGACGCAAAGCGGGCTTGATCTCGTACTGGGACACGATCGCGTTCGACGAAGTGGCTGGCATTCGTGTCAAAGATCCTGACACGATTCAGATCATGAAGGACTACATGGCAAATGGGCGGTTTTCACGCGGCACGGAAGTGATTGCTGACGCGAGTCTTGCGTTTGTCGGCAACATTGATGTGTCGATCGATCAGATCGTGAATTCGCCGAAGCAGGACCTGTTTCTGCCGATGCCGAAGGAGTTCGACCTTGCGATCATGGACCGGTTTGCTCTGTATTTGCCTGGCTGGGAGATGCCAAAGAACAGCAGCAGCTTCCTCACCGAAAACTTTGGCTTCATCACGGACTACCTGGCAGAGGCGTTTCATCATCAGTTGAAACAAACGAATCGCTACGAGGAGATCTCGAAGCGCGTCAAACTGGGGCGCAGCATCGAAGGTCGCGACGAAAAAGGGATCAAGAAGACTTTGGCAGCGTTTCTGAAGATCCTGCATCCTGGTTGTTCACCGACGGATGAGGAATTCGATGAGTACACGGCCTATGCGGTGGAATCGCGTCGTCGCGTCAAAGAGCAGATGCACAAGCGAAAGCCTGACGGCGAGTTTGCCAAGTTCAACTTGTCGTTCTTCAATGCTCAGGGTAACGAAATAGAGGTGTTCTGTCCGGAGACGAAAGCAGTGATCACGGGCGGCATCCAGATGCTCGAATTGCCCCCGACGGGACCGCCCGCTCAGGCGGGAGCAATCCTTTCTGTCGAATCTGTCGTTGAACCGCCTGGCTTACAGGAGAAGCATTTCAAGATTCACTACGGCGACACGGGCCACAGTTACGAGTCGATCATCGGCCCGTATTTGGTCGGTGCGAAAGAAGTGGTGATCGAAGATGCATACGTTCGCGCGACGCATCAGGTGATCAACTTCGTCCGCTTTTGCGAGGCCATCGTAAAGTCTCCGACCGTTCGCAAGATCCGGCTGGTGTCCGTCTTTCCTGACGAGGAAAAGCGAGAGGAAGTCGGGCAGAAACTTCAGGAGCTGCAGCAGAGCCTGCTGGACTTCGACGTCGAACTGGAGATCCGCCTAAACCCAGCATTACATGATCGCGAGA
Organism: Planctomycetota bacterium; assembly: GCA_052034165.1. Taxonomy (GTDB): domain Bacteria; phylum Planctomycetota; class Planctomycetia; order Planctomycetales; family Planctomycetaceae; genus SXXK01. The sequence goes on from JBPOIW010000099.1 coordinate 107,810, forward strand.
TCCGCCTGGACAACGGCTGGATCATCAAAATCGGTCGCGGCCTCGATTTCTACCAGCGGCCCGACAACTGGAATGCCATCGGGGTAAACGACCTGACGCTGCGGAAATGCCTTGAGACGAAGGTGGATATTTATCGGGCGAAGTAGAGAGCGTGACGGTCCCAGACGGACCTGTAGCGGCTGCGCATTGAAGTCTGCTACCGTCAGTGGCGATAGCCTTGGCTTGTGTCTCGTTGGTTTTCTTAAAGGCAAATGGAACAGAATTTCATGAAGGCACTGACTTACGATTTGCGTTCGATGTTCAACCTGGAATGCCAGCTTTCTGCGCCGCTGTTTCAGCGTCCGTACGTCTGGCAACAAGAGGAACAGTGGGAACCATTGTGGAACGACATCCGGCGGATTGCTGAGGCTCTGGTCGCTGGCGAGAGTGCCAAGCCTCATTTTCTTGGTGCGGTTGTACTTGAATATCGTGCAGTACCCCTCGGACGGCCGGACGCGAGATGGATTATCGATGGGCAACAGCGACTTACGACCCTTCAGTTGCTGATGGAGGCCGTCAGAGATCTGGGGCGAGATGATCCTCGCGTATCGCTACCGCGTGGTCAGATTGAGATGCTTGTGGAGAACCGCGGTGTGGCGGACCCTGACGAGCGTTTCAAGGTGTGGCCCACAAATGTTGATCGCCCTGTTTATCGCGCAATCATGGAAACAGCGAATCCGGAGGAGATGTGGGCTCGAATCAAAACGGTTTGTGACGGCAGTCGAAGCCGGTTAGCTGAAGCGTACGAGTATTTTCATGATGTCATCAGGCTGTGGTTGAATCCTGCGGGTGATGAATTTGTGACTCGTTATCAAACGTTGGTGAATACGGTTCGCGAGAAGTTGCGACTCGTTGTGATCGACATGGACGAACAAGATGACGCTCAGGTAATCTTCGAAACACTGAATGCACGTGGTACTCCTTTGCTTCCGTCAGATCTGGTGAAGAACTTTCTGTTCTTCCAGGCTCAGCAGAAGGGGGAAGACGTTGAATCGCTGTACGCAAAACACTGGGAGACATTCGATTCTAACGATTCATTCTGGCGTGAGGAGGTTGGCATCGGTCGACTAAAACGGCCTCGAATTGATATTTTTCTACAGCACTTTCTCTCTTTCGCCTTAAACAAGTCCGACTCGCAAGACGCGAAGACACACGAGGTCGTGATTACAGAGTTGTTTCGCGAATATCAGCGGTTCGCAGAACGAAACAGCGACAAAAGTACCGAATGGCAACTCTCTGAGTTCTCGCGGCTAGCGGAGTACTTTAAACAAATGGAAGAGATGCCGGAGGACTCTCCGGAGGGACTGTTCTTTGCTCGTCTGCGAGACATGCAAACAACAACGGTGTATCCGCTGCTGCTCGGCCTTTTTGACTCGGATGCCACGGAGAAACAACGATTAGCCGTCCTCAAAGTTGTAGAGTCGTACCTTGTCCGCAGAATGATTTGCCGACTCACTACACAAGGGTACAACAAACTGTTTCTTGATTTGCTGCGAACCGTAGTGAAGCAGGGCTCATTTTCATCCGAAGCCGTTACAGAATTCCTCGCCAATCAGAATGCGGAGAGTACTCGCTGGCCTGACGACGCGGAGGTGCATGATGCCCTTCTCAAGCAGCCTCTATACACAGCAATTACCCGGCCACGCCTGAGATTCGTGCTCCGTGCCATCGACACCGCGATGCAGTCGAAGAAATCCGAAATTCAGATCCTCAAAAAAGGCCTTACGATTGAGCATCTGCTGCCGCAGCATTGGCAGAAGCATTGGCCATTGGTGCAATCAGAGAGAGAGTCAGATGAAGCCTTTGCGGAACGAATTGCTGATCGAAATCGATTGCTGCACACGATCGGCAACCTGACGATCCTCAACAGCTCATTGAATCCGCTTGTGTCGAATGGCGGCTTCAAATCCAAGAAGCGGGAGATCTTGAGGCACTCAAAACTCAACATCAACCTGTTCTTGGCAGACGAAGATGACTGGGACGAAAAACGCATTCGAGCGCGTGGCGAAAAGCTGTGTCGCCTGTTCTTGAAGATCTGGGCACGCCCAAACGAGTAAGCGGCAAGAGGGAACGCGAAAACGTGTAGTCCCGCATTGCTGTGGGAATCTTCGAGAAAACTCCTGTCTTTCCTAATGGCAACCGGAACGGTTCCCAAGCAGCGCAAAACCACTACACTACGCAGTCTTTGCAGAGACCCCGTTTCTTCTCGCTGGCGTGTTTACGTTGTGGCGGTCTGCAAATTCACCCCAAGGCTAGACTTCAAGAACGATCATGGAACGACCGCTCGGACTTCGCCTACAACTGTTGAAAGATCCACCACCGAAGTACACAGGCGCGAAGCGAAGTGAACGTGCCATGCGCGATACATGGAGGGTTTTTGGTCAATTTGACCTGCTGGTGGCTTCGCCGCTATACATGATCAGCGAGGCAAGCGACTACCTTCCAATCACTCAGAGGTCGTCGGGCAGTAGCTTGAACTTGCTGCTGTTTCCCTTCTCTATAATTAGCAGCAGCTCAGTCGGTTGTGATGAGTCAGAGACTTCGATCTATCAAGAACTCTCAAATCCGACCGGAGCAAACGCAGCACCTTTCGCGTATGTATTGTTCGCCACATTAAGCCCTGCTGCATATGAAGGTTTACCGGATTATCAATCGATATTCCGCGCAATTGAAGCAGTAAACGGATTTGCCAGAGTCAAACTGGCGGAACATCAAATAGATCGATTTGCGATATGCCTGAGTCTCTCAAGCCCAGATTTTGTCGTAATTTGCCTGCCGCGCGATGAGGCTGAATTCTCAAGGTGCAAGCTGTTTACAAGGACCATAAGCAACTACACAATGGCGGAATTGGTGGCAGCATCTAACACTTTCGATCGCTCAATTGAATACGATGGACACGCATTTGCTCGGGTCGAAGATGTCGCTGCTATGAATGGAGAAGCCAACGCAGACGAGTATTTCGAAAGCACACGCGAAGGAGAGTCAGACTTTTCAATTGAAGCACGAATCCGTTGTGAATGTGGGCATGAAGATGCTGTTGTGACCTTTATTGATTCACTGCTACAGACCGAGTACGAGACTTCGAAGGCCCAAGATCAAACACAAATCACAGCCGTCGATTACAGTTCTGCCACCGTTACTGTCAAACTCGAGTCATTTCATCAGTATCGTTGGGTTTGGAGGCGGATCAGCGAAGACCGCTTTTGTGTTGGAAACATCTATGGATTTGAGACGAGAATACTGCCCAATCGATTCAGCGAGCGCCGACGTGCAGATCTTCACAAGTCGGTCTGGAGGTTTTGTGACAAACTCGAAAAACAGCTTAGATTTGCGGAAGAGACGATCCACCAAAGTGGTGATCTAATGGGGACCTACCAACACACGCGCCTAAAGGAGCTTTTTGCAACATACCGCGATGTGTTGCAGTCGCCTGAAGCGGCCACGGTAGCAAAGGAACTCTTGCCGGCACTTCTGCAGTTCGCGGCTCTCTTGAAGCACCGCGAGTCTCTGATCAGGCATTTGTCAGATGCTCTAAATGTGGACACGTTTCGAGATGATGTGGCAAAGTTTAACGCGTGTTTTGAGAATGCGCTCATCGCGAGAACTGAAGAACGCCAGCGAGTAGGAGAGTCGGCGATTCTAAAGCGACTTCCGAATGGTACCACAAGCGTACTGAGTTGTTATACGGCGGTATTTTATCTTTGCTGGGAATTGCTGACTCGAGTACCAGACAGAAGTCCCCCCTTACCGCAAAACGGAGAGTGTTTGGCCGAGTCGTTTTCCGGACTGGTTGTGGCGGGACAGCAGGGACGCGTTACGAACAGTGAATTGTTCGAGGTATTCCGCCGTTCATTGGAAGCAGAGATTGGGAATCGGATTGATAGTCGCTTTGGACTCGTAACGAAATTGTCAGGCGACACACATCGAGTTGAGTGGACATCCAGAATCTGTGTGTTTGAAATCTCTGGAGGAGTACTTCTGAGGTCTGATGAGGCATTCGTGCAGGCCCTTCATGAAGTGGCCGAACTGTCGCAGTGGTCTTCGCTCGACCAAAACAAAGAGGTTAGGCAGGTTCTGAACCTCTGGACGATGCTCATTACAACTAAGGTAATTGATTCCATTGCAAAGGAAAAAGCGGAGGCACTAGGGTTAGAGAATGTGTATCGAGAAGGGAATGAGGAATTCCCGGTGGCAATGATCTCGTTAATCCTTGCTTCATATTTAGATCCGGGGATTGAAGATTTGGGGGATAAATGTGATCCGGAGCTTATAAATTTGACGGTTAGCAGTGCACGCGCATCACATTCTCCTCGCGACTTCTGCTATCTGCTGAACGATGCGTTTGTTAAAGTAAAGGGAAGAGACAGGATTGCGCGACATGTAGAGAAAGTTATGTACTCCCCCAAAGAACCTGCGCACTTCATGAATTACCTTTCCGTGCAGGCACTCAGTGAAAATTTTGACCAAATTCAGTCGCAACTTGAACACTGGGGTGGGATTGTCGTAGAGGTCTGCTCTGACATTGCAATGTGGTCCATGGTTAGAATGATTTTGCTTGAGGACGCTTTCGATTTTGAATCACAAATCAATCACCTGAACCGCGTTTATCGTGGTATCTTCCTTCAGGCGAAAGAGTCGACTGGGGCTGTAATGGAAGCAGGAAGTGGCGTTATCATCAGGTGGTCCGTATTGCTGGGGGCCTTGATGATGCGCGCGGGGCAATGGTCGAAGGATGGCCTGCTGAGCACGATAAGAAGAGAACTCGAAATGCTTACGGAGTCTCAGCGGGGAGGAAAGCGCCCCACAGAGATCTGTTATCACCTGAGCCCATTACTGGCGACACTGGAAAGCCTGTCAGCCGCCATTTCTGTTCTTACGCCGTTCGGGGGGCAGAAGGAGGTATTTATTGCAGACCTGAAGACTCAGTTCTCATCTGCAGAGATAGCACTTGTGGAGGAGTTCAGGCGGGCTTGGAAGGCAGGCAACGACGCGGCGCGTGTCCGACTGGCATTTCACTTCTGGGCTAAATCGCAAAGACTTGCCCACCATCGAATGATGGTAAGGGACTTCGGAGCTTAAGCGTGACAACACATTGCGTCGTGATTGGCAGAAGAGAAATTAAGGAGATCCTCTTTGCTGACAGCAAGATAAAGGCCTATGGGCTGAACAATTTCGTTCGCGTTGATGGACAACGTCGCAGAAATTTCGAGCTACCAGATTTCGCCGGAGGAGAGGAGGAACTGTATGTGGCGCTCCGGCAGTTTGCTCGCATCGACCCGTTACTTGGCGTTAAGCATCATCTGGAGTCGATCGGCAAGGAGCAAAAGGTCGTGCTTGTAGACAGGCACAGCATTGATCGGTTTGACTTACTGCTCAATTGCGTCGCAGAAAGCGTTCGGGGATACGCAATAGCCGTTATCGTAATCGATCCTGTTGCAATGCGCGATACAACGGAGAAGGCACGTTTGTATACGTTAGGCGCTGATTTCATTATCGACAACAGCGAATTATCGTCTATCACACAGTTGGCAACCACCTACGGGAACTCAACAAAGAGGGAAGTCGACGCAACCAATAAAATCGGGCTACTAGTCCTCAGAGCTGCAATACTCAGTGCTATGGCTGCGGGCTTTGCCTCGGCTTTAGCTAAGGGGGCAACGGAACACGGTGTGAAGATCAATGACCCAAGCATCACAGTGTTTATGGTCTGTGCCGTCACCACCACAGTGGCGCTGATTTTGAAGAAGTACCACGACAGTATGTTGAAATGAGGCCAACCTGCACGATAGCTGCATGCAACCGAGCCCAACTAACCCTTCGCTCCCGGCTTCTGAGGAGCCCCTTCCCTCTGCACAACCTCAGGAAGCGTGATTGCATCCCTGATCATTCTGCCCAAAGACGTTGCTGGGTTGCTCATTGTAATTGGCGAACTCAGGGGCATAAGATTACTGAAGCCAATCTCCGGCCCAGTCACTCCATTCCCAGCCTTTCGGTTTCCCGATAAGTCAAACGCCATATTTCCTTCCCTCATCATCCGCAAAGGATCAAATGAAACCCTACCAAAACCTTTACAATTTTCGGAGTTCTAGACGGAATTGAAAACAAGCTGAAGGTCAATTCCGGCACCTTGAAGCATGTTGCCGACAGCCCCGCCGAGCACACTTCGCAGCCCCCCCACTCCTCACTACCTAGCAATTGTCCGCCAGTCCCCTAAGCTGAACGAGACAGACGTTTTTTCCAACCAAAGGCATCAGCTCATACCTCGATATTCGGCGAAACCTGCTGGTAATTCCTTTGGCAAGCAAAAACTTTCCAGATTCTACTCCGTCTGCATGTTTTTTCAATTGACGGCCTGCACTGAATGCTGGTTTTCACGCAAGTTTAAACACAAACACTCGTGGTCGCCTGGGGAATCCTTCCTTAATTGGACGCCTTACCCATCCTGCAGGGAATTGAGCCATCGACAGGCGAAGTACCCAACTGGACGGAAGTTCTCTTGCAAGACCCCTCAATGACGACACGGCACTGCAATTGCTATTGGTTCTCGTTTCTCGCGGATGCTTCCGTTGATCGCAGGAGGCGATCACCGACGCACCCGAAACGAAATATCATAAGACTACAATCTGACGTGCTGACGTGAACGGACGCAGTTTCCAACAACTCTTCCGGCAAACGGCGAAGGTTTTGGGGCACTGAGCGCTGTGTGTAAGGACCGATGAGTAAGAGATGGATCATACCAGCGTTGCCTTTTTGTCACTGTCAACCAATGGCCCGGCTGAGTGATCTCGGCTGGCTTAATGATTTATGGTGTAACGTTGGGTGAAACACAAATCACTGGGCCCTTCTTCGTGTCTTTGACTCTGCCTTCGCATCAAAGGCGAATCCGCAGAGTCGCCTGCGTTTGTTGGGGCGACTTGCAAGCTGACGGTGCGAAGTGAATGCTGACCAAACGGACATGCGGCGGCAGGGCTGGCTAAGTCTTTTTCACCCATAATAAGACGGTTAATAATTTCATAGGTAGCTGTGTGTTAAGAAAAGTGCTTTTTCAGAGGCCCGACACTTTTTGCATTGATGTGGTTCGCTTCACCGAATGATGTTAACGCAATCGTATCCCCACGTGGCAGAAGATTGCTGAAATCAAGATTGGCTCTCTGCCTGGGAATTGCAGGAGCGTTCAGTAGGCTCGGCATTCCAGACACGAAAAGGGATCAGGGCGAAGCATATGCGAATGGAATCTTAGCACCTCACTTAGTTGCCAATGTGTCAGATTTCGGATGGTTGCAAATGATTTTGGGGTTCCCCTTCATCGTCTTTGGCGCCACATCTATTCAGCTGGGCGTTTATCTGGATCTGCACCCAGAGAAGATCTATCTTCATGCCGGGACGCGCCAAGGTACTCGGGCTCTTGGGCTCAGGGCTGGTGTTGATTCGATTGACGTAAAGGACGTGCCAGCTGCGCTACGACGTCTCACGGCTGCAGAGATTGAAGACTGCCTGTCATCTTTAAGGACGAACTACAGCAAATCGTGGCTTCTGAGTGACTTGTGACGGATGACGTTGAGTGCGATTTGCCTTGTTGAAAAGTTCCCTGGTGGTTTCATGGACAATGCGCTAAAAGGCGTGGATGAGCAAAACAAAGACGAACAATCTGTTGTTGGAAGTAACGTCACTCTGCATGGCCGTTTCGAGGAAATACGTTGAACCATATTCCCATCGGAACAGTCCACAGAAATTTACTCAGGCACAGTTGCTTACACTCCTGGTGCTCAAGGCCTACCTGAAGACCACGTACCGTGGAGTCATTGAGTTTGTCGAGGTTTCTGACGAGCTGAAAAAGCGAATCGGGCTCTCGTCGTTCCCGCACTACTCCACGTTGAAGAAGTTTGCCGATCGGACGTGTGTTCAGGATATCGTCGACGGAATGCTGCTGGAGCTCGTACAACGATTTGCGGCGGACGAAAAAGAAGTCGCCATTGACTCTACGGGATTCGAGACCACTTGTGCGAGTGCGCACTTTCAAACCAAATCGGGGCGAAATCGCACGAAGTTCATCTAAGTGTCCGTCTGTGTTATCGCCACATCCCTGATTCCTTCAAGTGTAGTTCCGGGCTGGGGCCCCAGTAACGACAAACAGGACGCTCCGGACCTTCTTGTGAAGGCCAGCAATGTGAATCACCCTGACGCCTATGCCGATGCAGACTAAGACGCGGACTGGGTTCATCAGGATTGCCGTGAGACATGGAATGTTAAAAGTGTGATCAAACCGGCCGTTCATTGCAGTGACGGCGAACTGTCCGGCGAGTATCGATCGCAAATGACTGACGGATACCTGAAGAAAGAATCCATTGGAAGACACTGGCTGGTGGAATCGTTCATGAGTGGTCTGAAGCGAACCACGAGCAGTTCCCTCAATTCCGGTTCAAAGCGAAGCGTGTTTATCGAAGCCGCCCTGAGAGTTCTGGCTTACGCCTTCCGGCCTTAGCCGTCAAATAATACCGCGTACACTTTTCAACAGAGCAAGTGCGATTCAAAGCATGATCTTCCATGCAATGCTGTAAAACTCTGTACTGTTCATTCGCGGCCCTAGAAAGAAAGGATTCTTCTTCACGAAAAGACGTCTTTGCCTCGACGGAGTTCTTTTCGCAGGGAGTCAATAAAACACCTGTAAATTCTGTATTCTAGAACTTTGGCATGGATGGTGCTTATAGACGACCCAGTGAGTTTTTCTTTCCCTGAGCTTCTGGAGCTGTCCATGTTGAATGTTATCGCGTGCCCGTCCTGCAAGACCGAGATCGAAGTTTCAGAAATCATGGCAGCTCAGTTGAGCGCCGCACTTCGGGCCGAGATGGAAGCCGAACTGGCTAAGGAACGGCGGGCTCTCGGCGATCGTTCGAGGCAGATCGAGGAGCAGGATCGCCTCCTGCAGGATGAGCGGGGCAAGTTTGAGCTACAGATCCAAACTCGGATTGCCGACGAGCAGCAGCGCCTGCTGGCCGAGGCGCGGGCACAGGCTACACAAGAGTTGTCGCTCGAGTTGGCGGCGCGTGAAGAGAGATTGCAGTCGCTACAGAAGCAGCTTCAGGCAGCCAGAAACAGTGAGCTGGAACTGATACGCCGCGAAACTGAATTGCAGACTCAGCGAGAGCGGATGGAGATCGATGTTCAGACTAAGCTGAACGCAGAGCGGGAGCAGATCCGCAAGCTTGCCCAGGAGCAAGCCGAGCTGCAATTGTCTGGCACGCTGCAGGAAAAGGAGCTGAAGCTGGCATCACTACAGACTGCCCTCAAGACATCTCAGGAGAACGAAATGAGCCTGCGGAAGAAGGAGCAGGAGCTGGAGCAACAGAAGAATGAGCTTCAGTTGGAAGTCGCTCGGACTCTCGATACCGAGCGGTCAAAGATCCGAGAAGAGGCCCTGCGTCAGGCTGATGAGCAGGCTCGCCTGAAGCTGGCGGAGAAAGATAAGTTGATGGCCGATATGACGGATCAAATTCAGCAATTGAAACGAAAGGCCGAACAGGGGTCTCAGCAAATTCAGGGCGAAGTCCTGGAGCTCGATCTACGATCGCAGTTGTGCGATGCATTTGGTGGCGACGAGATCAAGGATGTTCCCAAGGGGGTATCAGGTGGAGACCTGATTCAGAGAGTCCGAAGTGTCACTGGTCGCCCGTGTGGCGAGATTCTCTGGGAATCGAAACGTACGAAGAACTGGTCCGGAACCTGGCTTCCGAAACTCAGGGACGACATGCGAGCCGCTGGAGCAGCGTGCGCTATCCTCGTCAGCGAGGCGCTTCCCGATGGTGTGCGATCGTTCGATCACATCGACGGGATCTGGGTCTGCAGTCGCTCGCATGCAATTGCTCTGGCGATGGCGCTTCGAGCTGGCATAATTGAGGTAAGCAAGGCTCGCCATGCCGCAGACGGGCGACAGGAAAAGACAGATCTCGTCTACAACTACCTCTGCAGCGGCGAGTTTCAGCATCACCTGAGTGGCCTCGTTGAGTCTTTCGCACAGATGCAGAAGGACCTTGATTCCGAGGAACGCAGTCTGAAGGCAAGCTGGAAGAAGCGGCGTAAACAACTTGAACGTGCCTTTTCAGGAGCTACAGGGCTCTACGGCGACCTTCAGGGGCTCATGGGCAGCGCATTGCCCGAGGTGCGCAATCTGGAGCTGCAGGATGATACGGGAGCAGCTGAAGAATCAGACGAGTGAGCCGTTCCAATGCGTCAGAAAAGACTGAATATCCTGAAGTCGACCTGACGCAGGATCGCTACGACGCATGAAAAACTGAACACTTTGCGTGGTATCGATCAGTACCCGAAATTGTTTTCTCCGGCTCATGGGATTTTCCCATGAGCACTCCAGGGCTCACACTTGTGAGCTTTCGCACTCAACCCTGCGATCCGTCAAAAAGAGGTAATCCATGTCTGCGGCAACTGCAATTTCCGAAGTGATAGCGGTCAACGTTGGTGGCGTCACCGTAGAGTTAAGCTCCCAGTCGTCAGGGCGTGGACTTTCGGTCGGGGGCTTGTGCGTTATTCAGGACGACATATCTCAGTCGCAGACTATTGCTGTCGTCGAGTCGACTCGTGGGAGAGTATCGAGCGATCTGGAAACAGGGAATGCGGACCCTATTCGCCCCGTGGCTCAGTTAACAATTCTGGGGCAGATTCGAAACAATGGGCCAGCAGGTCAGCCATCGTTTAAGCGAGGCAGTGATTCGTTCCCAGCGATCGGCTCTAAGTGTTGGGAACTGACCGGAGAACGACTCAATGAAATGCTGTCTTCCATGACTGCAGGGTTTCGCGACGATGAACGTATGGATCTTGGAACATACGTGCTCTCGAAAGCTGCACGTGCCAATGCAAGTGGAAGCAAGTTCTTTCAGCGACACGCTGCAGTTGTTGGAAGCACCGGATCCGGGAAAAGCTGGACCGTGGCCCTGCTGCTGGAGCGAGCTCAACAATTGAAAGGCGCTAACATCATCTTGTTCGACCTTCATGGCGAATATGGCCCGTTAGGCGACAAAGAGACAGGATTTGCAAAGCGTCTGCGTCTGGCAGGTCCTGGTGACGTAGATAATCCAGCCGAGGACGTTTTGTTTCTGCCCTATTGGCTCTTGAGCAGAGACGAAATGTTCTCGGTCGTAGCGGATATCCGTCAGGAATCTGCGTACAACCAGGCATCTCGATTTGCCCGACACATTACCGATCTCAAGGAGGAATGGCGGGATTCGCAAGGGCTTGGCGCAGACTTGCGGTCCATTACTCTGGATTCACCAATCCCATACGAGCTTGATGAACTGCTGGCACGCCTCAATCATGACGATACGGAAATGGTTGAAGGAGCCCGAGCAGAAAAAAAGGGGCCATGGAACGGAACGCTGACCAAAGTGATCGAACGTCTGAGCGCTCGGATCAATGATCGTCGTAACGGATTCCTTTTCGGCGCTCCGGCCGACAGTATGTCGCCGGAATGGCTCGCTGGAATGGTGTCCCAGTTGATGTGTGCTGACGACAAACATCCGGGGATCAAGATTATCGACTTTTCGGAAGTCCCGGCTGATCTGCTGGCCGTTGCGACCAGCACCGTGGCTCGACTGCTGTACATGGTACAGTTCTGGATGCAGCCAGAGAAAAGGTCGCCATTGTGTCTAATATGTGACGAAGCCCACTTGTATCTGCCAAAAGCAGAGAGCGCAGACAGTGGCCAATCCAGAGCGTTGGAGACATTTGAGCGGATTGCCAAGGAAGGGAGAAAGTATGGTGTCTCGCTGCTTGTTGTGAGTCAGCGTCCTTCCGATGTGAGCACAACAATCCTGAGCCAGTGCAGCAACTTTCTTGCCCTCCGACTGACAAACGAGCGAGATCAATCTGCGGTTCGAAATCTGCTGCCAGACAGCATGAAAGGGATCTCTGACATCCTTCCGATTCTTGATACCGGAGAGGCGTTGTTGATCGGAGAAGCAGTGATGTTGCCAACGCGAATCCGGCTTGATAAGCCTCGAATTGCACCGACGAGTGCCACGAAAGATTTCTGGGCGGAATGGCAGCACCATAGTGGTGGCCCGGAGGTCATTGCTACGGCCATTCGAAATCTCCGGCGCCAGTCACGCGTCTGCCATCATGATGCTGATTGAATGGTTCCAGGCACGTTTGGATGAAGCTTGGACCTGTTCACTTGATGGCCCATCCTCGGGTGGCGAGGCGTCTTGCTGATGTTCATGCTGCGTTACAACGGACGGTTGCGGCGACCGTTAAAGCACGCCGCGTTCAGACACGACGGCAGAATTTCGTGAGATTATTTGATTCGCTCGCCGGATTCATGCATTCTGACCGCGTTCCGAAATTTTTAGTCCCGATGGGGGTGGGCTCGGCAATGAACACGATTCGTTATGCGTTGAACATTCATCGCAATACTGATCTGGATGTTGCGATCGTCAGCTACGGAACATCACGGGGATTTGTTAGCAAGCTATCGGCGGATTACTCGGCATAAGGCATTTCGTATCTGGCTTGGGAAAAAAACAAAATGAGTCCGTTAATGCATAAACTCCATTGTTTGCCCTGCGTTGATACTCCTGAGTTGGCGAATCAAAGAAAACGGGAACTCGATATCCCCAGACAACAGGCTCTCGTTTTCGGCAAGACGGCCGTTGACGCCGCAAGGAACGGGTACTATTTCGACGCAGCAGGCGCGAAAGTGGATTGGAGCGATGCCGTTGATTCCGCCTGCAGAACAAAGAGAAGTATTTCCCCGGATGAAGTTCTACAGTCGAAAGCGTTCGCTGATTTCGACGGCACGACCATTCAGGTCACCAACGAAACCACAATGGCAGCCGCTCAGCGGATGATAAGAGCCGGGCTGCGTCCCTTGGCGTTGAACTTTGCCAATGGCGTTAACCCGGGAGGCGGTTTTCTCCATGGTGCCAGAGCTCAGGAGGAAGCCATCTGCCGTTCAAGCTGCCTCTATCAGACTCTTTTGGGCGATCCCATGTATGACGCGCATCGAGAACGCGAACTTCCTGACTCCACGGACTGGGCCATCTATTCGCCGAATGTGCCAATCTTTCGATCTGACGAGGGAGATGAATTAAGTCAGCCGTGGCTGCTCAGTATTCTCACTTGCGCGGCACCGTATGCGCCAGAGATTGGCCAGCCCGAGTCCGGAGACCTGCTGGAAAAGCGAATCAATCGTGTGCTGGAGATTGCACGCTGTCTCGGATACACGTCGATGGTACTTGGAGCATGGGGTTGTGGCGCCTTCGGCAATGATATAAAGAGGACTGCCAGCGACTTCAGAAGCTCGCTCGAAAGTGATCTCGGGCGTGCGTTCTCCGACATCGTGTTTGCCATTGCCGACTGGTCCGCAGAAAGAAGATTCCTTGGACCGTTTCGAGATGTCTTCTCACCATTATTGAACCACTGACGGTTCTGCGATGCAGAATTGAGATGACTCAGCGGCAGGGAAGTCTTCTTCAGAGAAATTAAGGTTCCGTTCCAGCGGAATCTTTAACGGACTGGTTGCTGCCAAAAATAACCGTCGATACCACCGTGGAAAATCTTTGAAACACCGAAACGCGTCTCTGTTCGCTCGGCAGACGATTGAGTCTTGCCAGTGGCGCACGCCCTTCGAGAATTCGTCCAAGGTCCTCGGAGAACATTTCCATACTGGCGTACCGGCGGTGATGATTTTTGTCGAGTGATTTCATGATCACAAGACTGAGATCTTCAGAGAGGCTCGAATTGATCTCGTGGGGCTGGGTAGGTTGTTGCGTAACCACGTTCCGAACTGTTTCCCATGCATTACTACCAACAATTGGCGGATTGCCGGTTACGACCTGGTATAAGGTCGCTCCCAGGCCATACACGTCAGTGTGTGGGCCGATATCATCAATACGGCCTTCTGCCTGTTCCGGCGACATGAACTGAGGGCTGCCCATCACAACACCAGCACGCGTCAAATCTTCCACCAGCGGAGATAGCTCCCCTGCAAACCTTCGCGAATCCAAAGAACGTTGTACGAAGGCACGCATGGCGTCGGGATTGAAGGATTCACCTGTCAGCCCTGTGCGGTCCGCACAACTCATGATCATCGTCTGGATTAATTCGTCAGTGTTTTCAGCTGCCAGAATATGCGGGCCTTCGTTTGCCATCTGCAGGAGATGCGGATCAAGCCCGGCGATGCTGAGCGTACAGCAGGATTCACTGACAGCGGAAATTGGGGCTGTGAATTTCACCAGTCCAAAATCAGAAACTCTGGGTGAGCCGTCAGCGCTGATCAGAATATTGCCGGGTTTAAGATCCCGATGCAGAATTCTTCTGCCGTGGGCATGACACAATGCATCAGCGACAGTTTTGATTATTGTGACACGCCATTTGATATCGAGTGAAGGTGAACTCGCCAAATGGTGACTGAGAGAGCCCTTTTCAGCATAGTCCATCGCAATGAACGGACAACCTGAGACCACTCCAACATCCCGAATCTTGATGATATTGGGATGATTGAGGCACGCATACGCTTCTGCCTCAACACGAAATCGAGCGAGATCGCCGATCGAAGCGCTGCGTCCCGGGAGCAGCATCTTTATTGCGTACTTGAAATCGTTGTCGTCGCGCGTGGCACAATACACAACTCCCATACCCCCAATTCCCAGCTGTGATTGCAGACGATAGCCGGGGATTCGCGGAAGTACTGGCACGTCGAAGTCTCCGATTGCATCAAAACGAATTGAGATCTGTGCATTGAACAACTGGCCAACATCCCGATCGGACGTTGAAGATTCCAGCATAGTGCATCAAAAACGGCTGAAACCTGGCTATGTCGGAGCGAAGAGGTGACGTCCACTCATGGAAGTCTACGTACTCGATGGTTCCGTGTCATTCGAAAGATTTAGGACGAAGGAGTTTCCATCCGGCAGACTTTATCCAGATCGTGCATCGCATATTGACTCGCCATCAACTTCTGCTGCTGCTGAGCTGACGTCAGATGGCGGATTGTTTGAGTGTCCTGATAGCTAAAAAAAAGCCTCAGACTGAAGAGTTGAAAAGAAGCCCACGCCCAGCACCTGAATCTGCAGTTGGCAGATTCAGATGAACAGGGCATGGCGGCGCTCAAACACGAAATCACATTGCAACAGGTTTAGGCGATGGCATTGACCGCAGAGTCTGTACGACCTGTCGATGCTGGTACTTATTCTGTGCCTACTCCAGATGATGGTATTCACGATTGCGAGAGTCGCTGGTGGAAGTTATTCCTGGAGTTCAAACCTCCGTGGAGCAATTGACCGTTCAGTTTCAAGTGAAGTCTCCGTCGTGTCCCAGTGTTCAACCCAGGAACCAGCGAATGATCGATCCGATCGGGTCGCATGGTGGGCGTTGCCGGTTGGTTTGTGGTCTGCGGTGAGTGTTGTTGCGGGAAGCCTTGCGATCACCCGTTTTGTGCTCAATCCGGGCGACTTCACGCCCTTGCAAAACCGTGCCCGCGACTTCGATGGCTCCCAATTCCTCACCGTCGTACCAGCGCCCACATTGACGGCACTGAATACGAGTTCTGGTGGCCGATATGAAAATCACGACCACACACACATGTCACCTGTCGCGCCATAGAATTTCCTCCGGTGTTGCTGAAGTTTCCGACACTGGATTTCTGCTGACCAGTTCCGTGCTTTCGGCTGCCCGGCGGACAGCCATTCATGAACGTACGTTTTCGTTTCTTCCCTTCAATAATTGAGTCTCCTTCAAAGAGTCATGATTCTTTGCCGCGTCAGAACACCTGAGGCGGCAAGGAATCGGAAAACAAGATTCAAATGCGGTCGCCGGTTCGCGCCGTCTCTACAAAATGTCAGGCGGCGAATTCAAACTGCGCCGGCCACTGCCATGAGGTCGTCTTCATAAAGCGACTCCGCATCGCAGTGGGCCAGCCATTCGCTCGAAACGGCTGCGCGGACCTGAGGGTCTTGCAGGCCGGTGCCAAAGTTTGGGTCGAACCCTCGTCGGAGTCGCCCGTGGCGGTCAAGCGATGCCTGCAGAGGATCGACGGCTTCCACATGATCCGTGTACTCAGACTGCCACGCCGCAAATTCTGTTTGACGGAATTCGGCCGAGTAATCCACCTCCACCTGAAGTCGGCGTGAACAGCCGGGGCCGAGATTGAATTGCAGTCGCGCATATGTGTCTCCATTCGCGGCGATGATGAACATCACGGCCCAATGGACAGACTGCAGACAGCGTGCGAAAGTTTCTTCGTCGGCATCGCTGGGTAACGCACAATCTCCAGGATGCGTGTGAATCCAGATGCAGCCCGATTGTTCGTCACGCATTCGATCGGGTGTCGCAGCCCCCAGCAGTTGCTGTGCGGCCTCATCGGAAAACTGAACACTGGCACTCGTACACTGCTGGTTCACCAGACGTACGTCTTCGATAAGCAGCAGATCGTTCTTGGCGTTGATACCAAAGCCGCTGACTTCGGTGCTGCCGCAGTCTCGTAGGAACAGCAGCTTGGACCAGGCAAAGGGCGTGAACCGGATTGCGGGTCGCTCACCGCGACATTTCCGCGAACGACGACGCTGCTGCTTACCAGAAGTCCGGGGATGTGTTTTCTTGCGGTTTGCTTTTAAGCGTGTCACCATGTTTGATGCTCCTGAATGGCATTTGTTGATTTGAGGTTGAGGGGCCAATGAAAAATCCGCCGCAGGTTCTGGATCTCTTTGAGGTTCAAAACCTTGCGGCGGACAAAAAGAAAACGAGTGCTCGCCCAATGGAAGCGGCGAACATGGTCTGAGAAATCACGTTTCCTGAGGTCACGCGCCGATGTGTTCCAGTTGTTTCAGAGATCGCAACGTCGTTTCCACGAGGCGATTTTGTTTTTGGTTACGTTTAATGGCGGTGATGAGTTCCCGCGTGTCGCTCAGGGCCTGACTCAAGGACTCACGCAGCGTTTCGGCCTGCGTCAGCAGGTTGGGATTGGTCTCCGTCTCGTTCGAGCCTGCTGTGGCAGGAGTGGACGTCGTGCATGTGCGAGGAGAAACATGGCGAGAGTTTGCTGTAGTCACCATTGTGGAAGATTTACCTTTCGTTTGAGGAGAAGAATCGGAAACGGGTGGTGAAGAGATCTTTGTGGCCTGGTCGCTGGATCGAAGAACAGACTCTTCGTCCAACAGCGCCCAGAGGTACGTTCGTCGGTCATGCTGACAGCAGGCTGGTGCCGTGTTGTTACGAAGCTGGATCTCACGAAAGCCCAACTCAACCGCTCGACAAAGAAATGTACGATCGGTCTGAAACAGGATTTCTTCGCCGACACGACGAGAGTTGCTCAGGACAAGCTCAGTGAGCTGATCGCGGCCTTCAGCCGCCGCACGGATGGCGACCACACCATTCAGTTCCACAGTCACCGGTGCGCTACTCTCTTCGGCGGCCGGCAATCGTGGAGTAGACTCCAGCAGAAAGGCAACATCCGATTCGGCCAAAGCCAGCGTGGTTGCGGCCGACCCCCGGCTCGGAATCTGCAAATCGAGATCAGGGAAGCGACGTTCCTTCTCGATCTTCAAATGGACCGTGCAGGATTCCGTCTGAATCGTCACCCAATCGTCTGATCGCCCGATCTCCACCGCTTCTGCAGCAGCGAACTCGCGGGACGAGAAGACATCAGAAGCCGGGACCAGCACAGTATCCGACCACGGAAAATGAAATCCCGTTTCCAGAATCGCCTGACCGCCATCGGAAGCGGCAATCTGTCCGTCGGAACCAAGCAGGCGAACACAGTCCAATGCAAAGCGCGTGGACTCCGATGATGTGGTGGCCACCGCATCCGCCATCGCCGCAATAAATCGAGGTTCGATTGCAGTCAGCGTCGTTTCGGGAGGCATGTCGACTAGTTCACCAGCCGCCACAGTCACCGATTGAGGAATACCGGCGTCCGTCCACTGCGTGATGATCTCATTTTCATTGCGGACGAAGTGGACCAGCTCCTCCTGCGAGCCTTCGCAAATCATCAAGGCCTGATAAGGAATCGAGAAGCTGTCAGGATCAAGGGCCAGAGACTCCAGGCGAACTTCAATCGCGGCCTTTGCATTTGCCGCTTGAATTCGCAGGACACCTCCAGAGTTGCGAAAAGTGACAGCCGGAGCACGGCGCGAGGAAGTGATTCTCAGTGTCTGGCGAATCATGGTTCTGATGGTGCGAATATTTCGACGAGAGATTTGAATCATCGGTTTCCTGTGCGGTTAGTTTTGAAAAGAAGAGAGCATGGGCCAGCGGGGTTGAAGAGCGCAGTGCT
>JBPOIW010000306.1:0-7082 GCA_052034165.1 Planctomycetota bacterium
AGCCTTCGACCCATCTTTTCAAGAACTCCACGCGACAATTTCGGCAGACTGTTGTGCTTCGCTTCAACCGAAGACAGAGAATTCCGGCTTCCGGTTCACTCAAACGCGGCAAACTCAGCGATCCACGATAGTTTAGAGCCCTTAAGTCGGCTTCTCACGAAAGAGACGCCCAGCAAAAACTTTGGATGAGAGAATTCCTGTGAAACGATTTGACTGCATCCCGATTCTGATTCTGACAGTTCTGCTGCTCTCCTTTGATGTATCCGCTGGCCAACCCGTGGCGGACGGGCTCACGCAACTGCCGTACAACAATCCCGGACTCACGGTCGATCTGGGGGTTGGACTTTGGGCGTGGCCGGTTCCCTGCGATGCCGATGGAGATGGGGACTTTGATTTGATCGTGTCTTGCCCTGATAAGCCGTCAAATGGAGTCTGGTTGTTCGAGAATGCTCAGGGCGACACGACGACTCACAAAATGCCGGTTTTCGAACCGGCCAAATTCCTGAGCCGAACGGTCCACTATGTCATGCCCAGCTACGTCGACGGCGGCATGCGAATTCTCTCGCCGGGTACTGAATACTCGGACTTCACCACGGTCGGTTTGGCTCAGAAGACGAAGCTTCCGATTGAGTCGAACTTTCACAAGCCGCTGGGAACGCAACCCAAAGGTCCTAAGGTTCGCCACAACCAATGGCGCTATGCTGATTACAACGGTGACGAGGCTCTGGATCTGGTTGTTGGAATCGAAGACTGGAGCTACTACGGCTGGGACGACGCCTGGAATGAACGGGGCGAATGGACCAACGGAACTCTCCATGGCTGGGTTTATGTCTTTGTCAACAAGGGCTCGAATGCAGAACCGGCGTATGAGCAACCGTTCTTTGTCGAAGCAGGAGGAGAACGGCTCAATGTCTTTGGTTGCCCGTCTCCTAATTTTGAAGACTTTGACAACGACGGAGATCTTGATCTGATCTGCGGGGAATTCCTGGACGGCTTCACGTGGTTTGAAAATACGGGCTCACGAACTTCGCCGGTCTACGCAGCGGGTATTCGCCTGTTAAACGATCAACAGCAGCCGCTGACCATGGATCTGGAAATGATCGTACCGGTCGCGTTCGACTGGGACAAAGACGGCGATAAAGATTTAGTCGTCGGCGATGAAGACGGGCGAGTTGCTTTCGTGGAGAACGTGTCGGCGACGTCTCAACAAAGTCCACCTCAGTTTAAGGCTCCTCAGTATTTCCAGCAGAAGGCGGAGACTCTGAAATGCGGCGCGCTGGCGACTCCGGTCGGCTTTGATTGGGATGGTGACGGCGATACCGACATCGTTTCGGGGAACACGGCCGGGTACATCGAGATCTTTGAAAATCTCAGTGGGCCCAAAGTTGAGCAGCCATCGTGGGCAGCTCCAGAAAGACTTCAAGTTGATGGCAAAACATTTCGCATCATGGCGGGGCCGAACGGAAGTATTCAGGGACCGGCCGAAGCAAAGTGGGGCTACACCACATTGAGTATCGCGGACTGGGATCACGACGGTTTGCCGGACATCATTTACAATTCCATTCTCAGCGAAGTTCAGTGGCTGAAGAACATCGGAAGCCGCAAGGAACCCCGATTTGCCGTGGCTCAAAGCATGGATGTGGAATGGGAGACTGAGCAGCCGCGACTGGCGTGGGGCTGGTTACGTCCAAAGGGCAAGGCCTTGTTGACTCAGTGGAGAACCACTCCGGTTGTTCACGACCTCAACGAAGATGGCCTGCAGGATCTCGTGATGCTGGACCATGAAGGTTATCTGGCATTCTTCGAACGAGAACGACGAGATAACTCGGTCGTGCTCAAGTCACCACGACGAGCTTTCGTGGGGGAAGATGGTCAGCCCATTCGACTCAATCCCGGGACCGCCGGCCGTAGTGGTCGACGAAAGCTTTGTGTCACTGATTGGGATGGTGACGGTCGCTTTGATCTGCTGTTGAATTCTGCAAATGCCGACTTCCTGAAGCAGGTCGATCATAAAGACGGCATTTGGGTCATGAAGAATGCCGGAACGTTGGCTCAGAAGAACATCGAAGGTCACGATGTGAGCCCGACAACAGTTGACTTCGATGGCAACGGGATACCGGATTTCGTCGGTGGCGCAGAGGATGGCCGATTTTATTATCTAAGGAATCCTCGCAGCAGTACGGCCCCGGAAGTGCCCTGACTGGACACCGCCATATTCGCGTCGCACGCTCTGTTCACGATGTTTTCTGTGAAATCTGTGCTATCTGTGGTTAAAAGCCCTGTCGCATTTTTACCACAGATGGCACAGAGAACACGGATGAATCGCAGAGGTCACCAAAAGGTATAACCGCCGGGGAAGGATCCGTATCTGAGTGTTTCCGCATCGTACGGGACGGACAAACGCAAAACCAAACTTGTCGCTGTCCTGCTAACCTATTCGTTCAACGGCAAGCCTCAGGCGACTGTGTTTTTCTCGCCGTGGCACTTCAAAAACTTCTCACGACTGATCCATACGCATGAACATCGTCACCATCAAAGATCAAAACAGCGGCTCGACAGCTCGCATCGCTGTTGATCGCGGCTTCAATTGCTTTCAGTTTCTGGCCCGACTCAGTGACGGCCGTGAAGTCGATGTGCTGGCGGCGACCGATGATTTCGCCGAAGGAAAACAGCCCGAGACACATCATGGGAATCCTCTGCTGTTTCCGTACCCGAATCGCATCGAAGGTGGCCGGTACGTTTGGAATGGCAACGAGTACCTGATTCCGGGGGACCGTGTCCTCTACGATTCGACCGGAAACGCCATTCATGGACTGTGCCTTGATCGCCCGTGGCGAGTAATCCAGCAGTCGGATGACAAGGTCACGGGAGCGTTTAGGTTGAGCATTGATGCTCCGGATCGACTTGACTGCTGGCCGACGGATGCCGAGATCCACGTGAGCTATCAGGTGATCGGCAGTTGTTTGCGTTCGGAGATTCGAGTGTCCAATCCGGGCAATCAAACGATGCCGTGGGGATTCGGAACACATGCGTATTTTCGCGTTCCGCTTTCGGCGAGCTCATCGGCCGATCAATGTCAGTTGATCGTTCCCGGAGCAAAAGTCTGGAAGCTGACAGACTGCCTGCCGTCTGGCGAAAAGACGGTGCCACCTGAGAATGCCAGACTTAATGAGGGTCGTCTTTTCAAAGGCCTGAAAGTTGATGATATTTACACCGACGTTGTGGCCGAGAATGATATCGTCACCTGTTGCATCACAGATCCAGCAGCCGGCGTCAAAGTCGAACAGCGATGCCCGTCGATCTTCCGTGAATTAGTGGTGTTTACTCCGCCATGGAGCAGCTCCGTGTGCATGGAGCCTTATACCTGCGTGACTAACGCCATCAACCTGGAGCAACGCGGCGTTGATGCCGGTCTTCAGGTTCTGCAGCCGAGCGAATCATGGACAGGCTGGATCGACATTGAAGCGATAAGCCTTTGAGTTGGACATCACTTCAACTCATGCACAAAAACTTTGTCGTGCATCGTGTAGAGCCTCCAGCCGGTGCCGTTCTGCACCAGAACTCCGCTGGATTTGTTTTCCTCGACCGGTCGCAAAGGATTTTGAGCACTCTTCTTCCAGTGAATCAGGTCGTCAGATTCAAACAGGGTCGTGCACCACTGGCGAGGTTTCTCCGGGCTGCCTGTCCCATGCAATACGGCAATGTACTTCCCATTGATCTTGATGACCTGATTCATCGCGATCATCAGGCTGTCGAATGGCTCGGGGCCCGGCTTGATGATGGGTTCGTCGGAAACGTTGGTCCAGGTTTTCAGATCGGTTGATCGAGCTAACCAGATTCCGGCATCACGTCGCTCGTAGAACAGATTCCAGACACCGTCTTCGAACCACGCGGTGGGAGTTCCATAGGGTCCGGCTGGAATTGGCTGACCATTGGTGAGCCTGACATCCAGGGTTCCCAGTCGGTTCCATTGAATGCCGTCGGTTGATTCCAGTAACTGAGCCTGATCTCCGGCTCCTTCGGCAAACATGAGATATCTCTGATCGTCACGAACGATCATGATGTCTTCGACCCAGAAGTCGCTGATGATTGGGTTCTGCGGATGGCGAATCCAGGTGATTCCATCCTTCGAAGTCGCATATCCCAGTTTCATCGTCAGAGGCTGCTTGTCGGGATCGTAGCCGGTGTACCACATTTTCCAGACATCGCCATCCTTCATCACCCAGCCACGTTCCCGAATCTTTGCGTCCCACTGACCGGGAGCGGCTTCAAAAATCGGAGTGGTCTGTACGGGTTCAAAGACGGGATGCGTCAGCAGACGGTCATCGGCGTGGGCCTCGCAAATAAACAAAGCGCAGCAGAACAGAAACAGAGCAGATCGACGAAGACTCATGAAGTGTTACTCCTGCACGCCGTACAACAGCGAACCCATCCACAAACAAAAAGCCCGGCCTTTGAAGAAAGCCGGGCTTCGCAAAACTATCAGCAATCAGCACCGCCGGATTATGGCAGACGCTTAATGCTCACGTTACGGAAGGAAACCGGATCGTTGTGGCCCGCGAATCCAAAGAAGCCGGACTTACGATCTTTGCCTGGGTGCGGTGAGTTGGCCATGTATTCCGTGACGGTTGAAAGATCGCCGTCCAGAATCACGTTACCATTGACCTCAACCTTGATCTTGCTTCCATCCACGGTGACTTCCTGGAAGTTCCAGGTGCCGGCAGGACGCAGGAATCCTCGCTTGGCAGCAATCATGCCATAAGCGGATCCGTGATATTGGCGAGGATCCAGCTTTGCATACTTTTCGTGCTCAGAATCCAGAACCTGCAGTTCGCACATGGCCGCATAGGCTGGGTCGCCGGTGCCGTCAGTACGAATTGCCAGGCCGTTATTGCCGCCCGGTGGAACCTGAAACTCAAGACGCACAACGAAGTTGGAGTACTCATCGGTCGTATGCAGGATGCCACCATGGCCGGCTTTGCATCGAATCGCCCCGTCAACAACTTCATAGTTCTCACTCGCCCCGCCCCAACCGGTCAGGTCCTTGCCGTTGAACTTCGATTCGAAGCCATCGACATGGCTTTCGGCCAGAATACGATTGGCTTCTTCAGCCGGGATCTCACGAATGTAGATATTCTTCCAGCGGATTTCTCCGCCATGCGTCTGCAGCATGATCGGTCCCTTCGCAAACAGCGGAGAAGGACGATCAAAGTAGTTTTCCATGATTGCATTGTCGACGACATGCTTGCCGTTCAGCCATACGCTGGTACGAGCACCAATCTGACGGATTTTGAAACTGTTCCATTCGCCGAACGCCTTATCAGCCAGCTCGGACGGATCTTTACCGGCTGCGCCCGGACTGTTGTTCCACAGTCCGCCGCTTCCCTTGTTCGCACCGATGCTGAACTTCGCTTCTTCGGTAAAGTCCCAGATCTGAACCTGAGGATTCGCCTTCAGGTAGATCCCACTGTCGGCCAGAGCAACCGTCTTGTAGTCGATCAGGAATTCATAGTCCGTGAATTCTTCATCGGTTGTCAGGTAGGCGCCGTGGCCATCGTTGACGAGTTCTTCGTTTTCGACAGTCCAGTGGTCCTTGGCATCTTTGGTCCATTCTGCGATCTGCTTGTCTCGCATATCGGCCGGCATTTTGGCCAGATCGCGAGGATCAAAGTGAGGCATTCCGTGCCATCCTGTCAGATCCTTCCCGTTAAACAAAGGACGAAAGCCTTCCGGAATTTCGGCGGCAAACAGGGAAGGTGCAACGACCAACAGGAACGCGCTGGCGAGTGAAGCCAGCAGAGGCGTTCGGATATTCATAAAAATCTCCGGGCGGGTAAAGGTTCTTTCGAGGCGGGCAACGGTGTGTTTAAGCAGGCTTACGCCCAACAGGCAACCGTTCAGCAGGCAGAGGTTAACGAAATCCTGCGAACGCGAAAACCTTTCTGATCCGACTTTGAGCATCCCGGGGAAAATCAGATGTCTGCAAGTCGTTTCAACTGCAAAATTTGAATCACGTTGCATCGCCCGGAAGAGTCTTCAAATGCTCTGATGAGATTCGAGGCGTGGCCTTCCGCTCCGACGCGATGAGTTTATCGTGGCAGGTACGCCCCGAATGCCGTCGAACAAACTCTGCCATGAAAAATCGCTGGGTTTTGGGGGCTACGGAACACGGACCTGTGCTGCTGCACTGAAGCCGACAACTCGTCGCGGCCGCTCCGCGAAAGGGATAAGGCATTCGCTGGGTAAACACGACCACGATTCGCAGAGCTTCGAAGAAATCAGCAGACCACAAATCATCGTCCGCACGAAATTTGAAGCGGGTTTGTGAGAGAAACCCTTCCCGGCACCGTGAAAGCAGCACAGGGCCGCGGCGGTCGACCTGTCTGCAGGCATGACAGGAACTATTGACAGGGGTGGAATAGTTAGACACACTCAGTGAGAGTGCTTCATGCAGTCCGGATTCCATCTTGAAAGACCACGATGAGCTACAACCCTTTCGAAGCCCCGGTTTCAACCCCCCGCGTGATCGGAGTGATCAGCGGAACTCGCGCAGACCTCTTGAAAGTTGCGCAGTACCAAAAAGGCATTTTGGTGTGCATCCTTATCTATATGTTCGCCGTTGCCGGACAGTTTGTCCTGCCTCCTCAGGTACGCCCGATCGTGGGTTTGGGAGTGCTCGCGGTGGGCCTCGTTGCAGCCGTCTTTACCGTCCTGCTAGCGATGAAAACACATGGAACCGTTCTTGGTATCATTCTCGGAATTCTCTGCCTTGTACCGCTCCTCGGATTCTTGATCCTGTTGGTCGTCAACCAGAAGGCCACGACTGTTCTGCAGCTCAACGGCATCAAAGTCGGATTGCTGGGAGCGAATCTCAGCGCGATAGAATAGGCGAATTACGCGGAAGAGGTGCTGTTGGAGTCATGGCCGGAGGCGTCAGTTTTGACACTGCGGCCTTCATGACGGCCGCCGATTAACAGGCCTAAAACAAGGGAATTTTCATGCCCCGACGCGTCAGCTTTGAAGTAGCGCATTCTTAGCTGGACAGCGCCATGTTGAGCTCCCTTACAAGCCCGAAGCGCCAG
>JBPOIW010000323.1:0-28415 GCA_052034165.1 Planctomycetota bacterium
TCATCGTGTCTGTGGAGGGCAACACAGATCGTATGGAAGTGGAACTTCGCTGGGCAGGCGGCTTCATCAGTCGTCACACACTGCTGCGGTCTGTGCAGACATACAAACAACTCTCCAATTTCGACGAGCTCGTCGCTCGCATTGATGTCCTGCGAATTGCCGGGCACTCTCTGCCCGAGATTGCGAGCAAGCTCAATGAGGAAGGCTTCCGACCTCCCAAACGCTCACCGAAATTCAACGCCGCCACGCTGAGCCGATTTCTGCGTGAACGAGGAATTCGTACAGGTCCTCAGCTACGCAGTATCGCTGAGGAAGATCACTTACAAACCAACGAATGGTGGCTGCGTGATCTCGCAGCGCATTTGCAGATGCCAATCGCCACGATGCATCGCTGGCAACGCGTGGGCTGGGTGACTTCCCGAAAAGTGAAGACCGCCGGAAACCGCTGGGCGATCTTCGCAGACGCGGAGGAACTAACACGAATGACGGACCTCCGAAATCCTCCACGCAACTGGCCAAATCCGTACCCGCCGGAACTGATCACCCCAAAACCAGCTCCCGAATCGACCGTAAGGACCTTTTCCAACACGAAACAACCGAAGAAAGGATAACGAAACCATGAAAACCAACGCTTCCAACAACGATAAAAGCCGCGCCTTTGGTCGTAGTCAAACTGGTAGACTGAACTCGACCTTCGTTCGATCAAATCCACGATGCAAATGGATTTTCTGCGATGCAAGACTCCGGACCTCGTCCACAAAGAGGTGTGGGCTCACGTCATTGCCTATAACCTGATTCTGACCATCATTGCCCAAGCTGCAGTAAATCAGCATGTCAATCCACGAACGATCAGCTTCAAAGGCACAATGCAGACGCTGAACGCGTTTCAGCCAATGATCGCCCTTCAGGAGTCCTGCGACAGCCTCGTTCTCGTGAACTTATTCGATCAGCTGCTTGATGCAATCAGCAGACATCGAATCGCTGATCGTCCTGATCGATTCGAACCGCGACTCCAGAAACGACGCCAAAAGAACTACGGTTTCCTCCGCAAGCCAAGAGCCACGTTGAAACGTGAACTGGCGAAAAGGGTTACATAAAATCTACGTGCCATTCGTGTGTCGGACCGACGCACCGAAGGGAGCTTCTGTTCTGGCCAAGATCGCGACGATCGCTGCTATCAACAACGTCTGTTGTCATGAACGCGACTCCACTGGCTGGAACTTCCTCGGAGTGGGAGTGTGCCGCAGGCACAAGAAGCCTATGTGAAGACTTTTTTCAAATGCCGAGGTTCTCTGGAAATTGAAAGTGCAAACATGCGATTCTTGTTGCCTTCAAACACAGCCTATGTAGGCTGTGCCACCCAACGTCATCTCATTGTGCTTACCCTAGGCCAGAACACGTATCAGGCACACCTTAAGCATTGGCAAATCAATGTGATCGAGTTCGCTAGTATTTTGAGATCTTGAGACGTAGACAGTTCATGAGGTGACGAATTGGCATATTCAAAATCACTTGTTGAACGCATTCGCCACATCGTCTCCCGTCAACGTGGAGTCACGGAAAAGAAAATGTTCGGCGGCGTTTGCTTTCTGCTGAACGGGAACCTGCTTGTTGGAGTCTGGAAAGACTCGTTGATTGCTCGGATTGGCAAAGATGCATATGAAACAGCCCTACAGCAAGAGTACGTCACCGAATTCGATGTTACCGGAAGGCCCATGAAAGGCTGGGTGATGGTGGAGCCTGACTGCATCGACAGCGATCACCAGCTCAGCCATTGGATCGAACAGGCAACACAGTTCGTCAGTACGTTGCCGATCAAATGATGCAGTTCAAGGTTCGAATATGCAGCTAGGAACAAGGTGCATGATCAAAATCGTTGCCATAGAATTGTCACTATTGTGTCTCCTTGCTGTTCCATTGATATCCTACGCAGGCGAGCCTCTCATTGTCGCTCATCGTGGCCTGCTGCTACATGCCCCAGAAAACACACTGGCGAATTTTCGGGCCTGCCTTGAGCTGCGCATCGGATTCGAGTTTGACGTGGAGAAAACCAACGATGGACAGCTGGTTTGCATTCACGATAACACCGTTGATCGAACGACGAATGGCAGTGGAGCCGTTTCAGAGCTGACTCTGGAAGAAATCCGTGGCCTGGATGCTGGCAGTTGGTTCGATCCCAAGTACGTTGGTGAGAAGGTGCCGACCATTGAAGAAGTCCTGAAACTTCTTGCCGAGTATCACCACTACGATGTATTGATTGCTGTCGATCTCAAGGCCGAGGGTGTCGGGCAGGATGTTGTGCGACTGGCTGAGAAACACGAGGTGGTGGACAAGTTGCTGTTCATTGGCAAAACGATCTCGGAGCCAAATGTAAGAGATCAGATCAGAAGCGTTTCGAACAGGGCCCACACTGCTGCGGTCGCCAACAATACAGATGAGTTCGAGAGAGCCCTTGCGGCAACGAATGCTGATTACGTTTACTTCCGTTATCTGCCGCCCAATGAGCAAATGGAAGCCGTTCACGGTGTCGGAAAAAGAGCATTCATTGCAGGAGCAACTGTGAGTGGCCACGCAACTGAGAACTGGCAACACGCTGTGAATGTGGGCATCGACGGCATTTTGACCGACTATCCTTTGGAGCTGGCAGCAAAGCTGAGACATCAGGCAAAGAATCAGGACAAGCAGTGAGCCGAACCATCGCAATTGGAGACATTCATGGATGCTCTATCGCTCTTACGGCGCTGATTGAAGCAATCAGTCCACGTCCTGATGACATTATCATCCCACTCGGTGATTACGTTGACCGAGGAATTGATTCGAAGGGCGTGCTCGACCAACTCATTGATCTCAGCAGTCGATTCAAACTCATGCCGATTCTTGGCAACCATGACCAGATGATGCTCCACGCCAGGGATGGACGATCTGACTTCGAGTTCTGGCTGAATTGTGGTGCCGATGCGGCTCTCGATTCGTATGGTTCAACTAGACGGCTTGATCTCATACCACGTAGCCACATCCGGTTTCTGGAATCTTGCCGCTCACACTTCGAGACCGAGACGCACATTTTCGTTCATGCCAACTACAAGCCCGACGTGCCGGTGGAGCAACTCGACGATCACACCATCCGCTGGCTGTCGCTCCGAGAGTATGTTCCACCAAAGCAACACTGTTCCGGGAAAGTTGTTGTGGTTGGCCACACGCCACAGACAGAAGTGCTCGACCTCGGATACCTGATTTGCCTTGATACCGGAGTCTGGAAAGGCGGCTGGCTAACGGCGCTGGACGTTGAGTCCGGTAAGATTTGGCAGGTGAGTGAAACAGGAACTTTGCGATAACGGGAGATTACCACGATGACTGATCAAAGGTTTCAAATCCGCCAGCTCATAGATGAGCTTCAGCCACCGGAATCAGGCAAGCAAAGAATTGTGGTCCTAGATGACGCCAAAACAAAGGTCGTGCTGTTTGCCTTCGCTGCTGGAAGCGGCCTGACTGAGCACATTGCACCGCTTCCAGCCATCATCCAAATCATAAATGGCGAAGCTGACCTGACAGTCGGAGATGAATCAGTGGCCGGAAAGGCGGGCACATGGATTCACATGGCCGCAAAGACTCCTCATAGCATTGAAGCCGAAACGCCAGTTCTGATGCTTCTGACGCTGCTGAAGTAAGATGCCTCATAAGAAACCAAATCTGCCAACAAAGACCTGCCCAATCTGCAACCGTTCCTTTGCCTGGCGAAAGAAATGGGCGAGGGTCTGGGAGCAGGTCAAGTATTGTTCGGAAGCGTGCAGAAAGCGCCGAGGGACCACACGAGGCCAATCACCTTCGTTTGCAGGAAGACATTGCCTTTGGAACCTGAAGCGATTGCCAACCAGATACTCGATCTGGCAAAGTGGCCGGACTTTCGCGGTTACGGTCCGATTCCAGGTATCAAATCCGCTGAGTTTCAGTCCAGAACTGCAAACGTTGTCGGTTCTCGAATCCGAGTGACGAATCTGGATGGATCGACACACATCGAACAAATCGTGGTATGGCAACCAGACAGTCGACTTCAGCTATTGATGAAAGACTTTTCTCAGCCTCTGTCCCGATTGGCTACGAACTTCGTGGAGACATGGGGTTTTCGGCGAATCAACGACAAGACAATGGTTCTGAGATCTTTTGAGATGAACGCCAAGTCCAGAGCAGCGTGGCCAATCCTCTGGCTGCTTTCGTTCCTTCTAAAACGAGCGATTGATCGGCACCTGCATGAGTTGAACCGTCAGGCGTAATTCCAAGCCTGCAGTGGTTTCGGATGCCGTCATTGATTAAAGCCAGCTCCTGCAGAAACGAAAAAGGCCCTCGTCACAAAGTATGACGAGGGCCCGAAACTCAGAGAACCAAATTACCAATTACTCAAGACCACTCCGGCAAGCAACAGGAGCCCATCGGCGGCTCAACACATCAACTTCGCCACTAAGTAGCGTTCAGAAACTAACCAACAAAGCCGGAGTTTCCAAACACAGAGCAAAACACAATCAACCAAAAGTCAACACTTAACTAAATCAACCACTCCGGCAAAAACAATTGATGCCCATAGGGCGCATCACACATCGACCTTGCCACATAAAGCTGCTTCAACAAGCTAACCAACGAACAAAGCCGGAGTCTTCAAACACAGAGCGAAACAAAAAACATCACTTAGCCAAATTAACCACTCCGGCGACTCGATGCCCAAGGGGCACATCTCACAAGAACCATTCAACAAAGCCGGAGTTTTCAATCACAATCAACCAAAAGTAACAACACTCAACAAGATCATTTTTCCCATAGGCGTCCTTCAGTCAAAGGAAAACTCGTCATCGGAAAAACAACGTCGCCGCAGATTTTTATCGCCAGATCCTGATCCGTCAATAAAGAATTCCGGTTATTTTTCCGAGCCGGAATCTGACGACAAAAGATATGAGTTTGCTCAGCATTTTCGATTTCGGGAAGCTCGATCGGCGAGGGTTTTCAACATCCCTGAGGCATCCGTTTCATTCTTCACAATCGATTTTCTTCCATCTCCCCAACACGCATTCGGCATCAAAATGTTGCCGTCAACCTGAGCATCAGAAACCATTACTTGATCGGCAGCCATTTTGCCCATCAACACACGCTCGCCATTTCGATCACAGCCTGAAGTTTCAAGTTGCAAAGCTCGCACCTCATCGTTGTGATCTGAACGACAGATGGCAGTTTCTCACTGGCACGAGACAAGATTGCTGGACCGCCAGGTACGACAACTCATTTCTACAATTTCTTCATCAGAGATTTTGCTTCTGTCGCTGCCTTGGAGCCGCTGTAATCGGCCACAATCTCTTTGAGTCGTCGGAAGGCGATGTCGGGCTTTTCATTTTCCAGAAACAGCTTCGCCAACTCAAGTTGATTCTCGGCCTACTGTTCTCGAATCCGGTTTGCTCTTTCCGAGCGTTCCTGCTTTTCCTCTTCGGTCAATTCAGGTTCTGGCTTCTTTTTCGACCCACTCTTCTTTGGGGATTTTGTTGAAGTCATCAGCGTCGGTCTCGGTAAGTGAATGACTGTCGAAATCGATGGACGTGAGCCCTGTATTCGTCCAATGCAGACGGAAACATGAGCAGTGTTCTCCATGGCAACGCTTGACGGATTTATCGACTAGGCTAGCGGACGATTCATATTGCTGACCATGTATGCAGTGCAAACGGGTGTGCGGCGACTTTGATCGACAATGATGCCCCGATGTTTTCGTTGATGGCACGGCAGAAGCCATTGGGGTGCGGTGGGTGTAGTGATCGCAGCACTGCAAAGCGATAACGAGAAACTACAATGCACGAGAACCGGAGAAGAACTCATTTTGTGGAACTCAGAAATGCCCCAGGTCGTCCTTTTCATTGCAACAAGCCTCGACGGTTTCATCGCCAGTCCGGATGGCACCGTGGATTGGCTTTTCCATGATGCGGACTATGGGTACACCGAATTCATGGCTTCTGTTGATGCCGTCGTGATGGGCCGAAAGACATGGGAACAGGCAAAGACATTCGAGGACGTTCCGTTTGCAGGCAAACAGGTGATTGTCTTCTCACGTTCTTAGTCCAATGCGGACGCAAGTCGTATTCGTTTTGTTCAGAGCGATCCTGAAACCACGATCCCTGAGATCAAGAGCAGTGTTGAGAAAGATATCTGGCTGGTCGGTGGTGGGGATTTGATTCAGCAATTCATTGCCAGCCATCTCATTGATGAGTTCCGCATCTTCGTGCATCCGATCATCCTGCGACACGGCATTCCGCTGTTCACTCAGCAGCCCCAAAGAGCGAACCTGACGCTTGTGGGCAGCCAGTCATTTCCGAGCGGTCTGGTAGAACTCAGGTATCGACTCCAACATCACTCAATTGAAGACACACAAGTCGAGGAATTCCGAACATGACGCAACCAACCTTGAAAACTCAAGCCGAAGGCCGCACTATCGCAGTTGTTGGTGATGTGTACCGCTTCCTGGCGACCGGAGAGGACACCAATGGAAAGTATGCCATGTGGGAAGCGATCGTGCCTCCGGGAGGTGGACCTCCACCGCATATTCACAGTCGGGAAGAAGAAGGCTTCTACATTCTCGAAGGCGAAATCACTTTCATGGTCGGTGATCAACGTGTTGTTGCAACAGCGGGGATGGCCGCCAGTGATTATTGCAGATCACTCTCAGCGTGTCGTATATTGACGCAGACCAAAACTCACAGCACGGAGATCGCTCTCGCAAGAGGGGATTGCAGCTACAGACATTTGGATTTCCACCATTAGCTTTTCGAGGGCGACATTCCCAATAGTCAATGCAGCCCATTTGATTGGCAGCGGTCGCCATGAAGTGGTTACCTGGCGAAATTGCGATCAGCGTTCATTGTTGAGCTAGTGCATGTCTCTCAGTGTAACCTCCTGATGAAAATCTCCTCTTCTGGATACCACATGATCAAAATCCATCACATCAACTGCGGCACGTTACTTGTTCCTGGATACCCAACGGTTGTTTGTCATTGCCTGCTGCTGGAAGACCAGACCGGGTTGGCATTGGTGGATTCTGGCATTGGCCTACTGGATGTTCAAAACCCTGTTGACCGGTTAGGGCAGCAGTTGATCGACATGGCAGGCTTTCAGTTCAATGAGCATGACACAGCTGTGCGTCGAATTGAGCAGCTCGGATTTAGTTCACATGACGTAGATCACATCGTGATGACTCATTGTGATCCCGATCATGCCGGTGGACTGGCGGATTTCCCGGAGGCAAAAGTCCACGTTGCTGAAGAGGAGTTAACTCACGCATTGTCCGGTCACTGGCGATACGTTCGAGGCCAGTTCGATCATAGACCTCATTGGCAGTCTCATGGAAAGAGCCAGCGAGAGTGGTTTGGTCTGGAGGCTCGACCAGTCGATTTGGGCTTTTCTTCTGAAGTGCTGCTGATTCCTCTGTTTGGTCACACGCTGGGACATTGCGGAGTCGCTGTGCAGCAGGGCGAACGCTGGCTACTTCATGTGGGCGATGCTTACTATCTGCGAGCCGAACTCTCCGATGACAATCATCCCGTTTCTGCCATGGCCGCTCAACGTGCAGATGACGATGAATTGCGGCGATCAAGCCTTTCCGAACTGCGTCGTTTGCTGCATGATCATGGGGATGAAATCCAAATGACCGGCTACCACGATATCACGGAACTGCGAGATCTTGGCAGAGAACATTCTTGATCGTTCTCTGTCGATCCCATCAAAGCTTCTTTCCGATGAACTGCACAACGGAAGCGAGGCCAGTGTGGAACTCGCCTTCCACAATTTCACGCTCAACTTCCCGGCAAAGAATGGCCTGACAATTCGGAAACTCTTTCTGCATATCCTCAGCCGTCATTAGCATGTCCACGTCTTTGAACAGGACAACTTTCGGCATGGTCCTCTTTCATCATTCTGCATTCTTGAGAGTGGCAATATCGGCCCCGACAATGGCGGGCAGGTTCCGAGTTATTTTGTCCACGGGCCAGTCCCACCAATTGATCGCCAGCAGTTCGTTGACAACCTCATTGGGGAACCGCAGTTTGATGACCTTGGCCGGATTGCCGCCAACAACCGAATAGGCTGGAACGTCGTTTACGACCACCGACCGGGCGGCAACGATGGCCCCGTTCCCAATCTTCACCCCAGGCATCACCAGCACGTCGTATCCCAACCAAACGTCGCTCCCAATAACGGTATCACCCTTGTACGGGACATCGTCAGGCTGCGGCGTCACCGACTCCCAGCCATTTCCGAAGATGTAGAAGGGGTATGTCGAGAATCCGCTGATCTGGTGATTGGCCCCGTTCATGATGAACCGTACGCCACGGGCCACCGCACAGAACTTGCCGATCACTAGTTTGTCGCCGACGAACGGAAAGTGGTACAGCACGCACTTAGCCTCGAACTGTTCTGGGCTCTCAGGATCGTCGTAGTAGCTGTACTCACCGACAACGATGTTAGGATTCTTGACCAGCGGCTTGAGGAACCCAACCTGCGGGAAGCCCTTCATCGGGTGTGGATCATTGGGAGATGGTCCCTGCATTCAGAACTCCTTTGTATCCTGTTTGATTTCCGTCAGGTGACGAGCGATGGACTGCGTCAAGTATAACAAAATAAACCTCAGCACCCTCTACGTGAGGATTGATGCGGCGTTCAGCTCGAAGGAACGACTCACCTTGGTTTCGTTGGCGCCCCGCTCGAACTCAAATGTTTTCACAAGCTAGTTGCCGGTAGGAACTGCATCTTGGAGAAGGGAACGTGTACTTTAGAAATGCACCTCCGATCTCCGGCAAGTGGGATGACCCCGGAAAGGCGATTCGGGAAGAATAGAGGGCGCCCCCCAAAGATACCCCGCGCCGCAGAATTCGGTGCGGGGATTCTCCGTTACGCACTAGAAAACACCTCGCACCACCCGATGAATAGGATGATGGCATAGGCTGATCGCTTACCTCTCGAATGAAAGTTTTTTGTCCTGTCAATCGAGTTCGAAGCGGCCGAGACCAGTTTCGGACCGACACAACGGCGCATTGAATGAGCTCAATTGCGAGATCTGGAGATTAAGTCGGCGAGCGCCATTAAAACGACAATAGGTACGCAGCATCGAGGCCACTTAACTCATCGCATCGGGGCTTGGAAGCCCACCCCAACTCACTCAGGTGGGCGCCTCCGGAGTCAGATTCTTGGCACCGATCGATACTTCGATCGAGGAAACCGAACACTGCGAACTCGTGTCCGATCCTGCATCCTTGACACCAACTGGAGTCGATTTCCGCTCGGATCCAAAATGCTCCGGTCGCATCGACTGAGGTCACTCCGGGGTGTCGGACCGGAGTAGCGAAGCGCACTCCCGTTCGCAACATCGGTCGTGACCACCTGAGCATCGAAAGATCCATGAGTTTTTGCCCTCAGCAATGTGAGCGTGCGTTTTTGATGGATGTCTCGGCTGGGCGGGTGAATTAGCCGCCGGAGCTGGATCGACGTTCCAACCTCGAATCTGGAAATCCATCATTCACCGTTATACAGATCTTGTCGGTTCGGCATAATTCCCAGTCGACAAAGTGGGAGAGCCCTCGGGGTGGCGAGACTTGCCAGAGACGTCTGTGGTGCACGCGGAATCGCTATTTGAGTGTTGTGAAGCGTGGTGGCAAAACCTTGTAAGGTCATTGGCAGATGATTGAAGAAGAATCACGTGAGAAGAATCCAGCCAAGGTCGTGCGGGACAAGACTCAATTGCTGGAGGCTATTTCCCCAATTCGACCCAATCAGGATCATCACATCTCCAGAGCGACACTGAATTTCTGGCTTGATACTGGTTTGCTGGTGTTGTTCGTTTCGTTGGCAATTGTAGCCACGATTGTGCAGTTTGTTTTTCCACCCGGAACGGGAGCCAAGGGGTGGGCGTTGTGGGGAATGG
The DNA here is from genome assembly GCA_052034165.1 of Planctomycetota bacterium. Lineage (GTDB taxonomy): Bacteria > Planctomycetota > Planctomycetia > Planctomycetales > Planctomycetaceae > SXXK01. The sequence continues at coordinate 9,941 of JBPOIW010000323.1, forward strand.
ATTTCAATCAATGGTCGTCCCTGCAGTATGGACTCATCTGCGCTTTCGGATTTGCCAGTACCATTCATGTCATGCTGCACTGGTCGTGGGTTTGCACAATCGTCGCGAGAAAGCTGATGAAGCAATCGGAAACGCCTGACGACGGCATCCAGACGATTCTCGGAGTTGGGCTGCTCATAGGGCTACTTTTGATGAGCGCGGCGATTGTTGGAATGGCGATGATGACGATTCAGATGCCGCCGCAATAAATCTGATAAGCATGCCATTTCAACATCGGACATTGCTGAGTGATTCGTCGCAACAGGCTTTCAAGGTTGTCTGAATGCGCGCCTGATCGCACATCTCGGAGTCGACGCACAACTGGTGCACAGCTTGAATTCCAACGGATACACCGATTCTGCCTTCGAGACCGTTCCCCGTTTCAGGATCCACGGACCGCTGCTGAAGCATCGTTGTCTTCAGCCTCTCCGGAGATCCACGATAGAGGAGCGTTCGGCTGGATCTCATCGCAGCCGAAAAGCGTCGAGTGACATGGCAGAATTTGGAGGTAGTGATGCGAAATAGCATCCTGAAGTTTGTCGCAGGGCTACTTGTTGTTGCCGTAATTATTGAGTGTTCCGCTTTACTGGCGACGGTCTATGCGAGTAGGCGGATTGCGGCGGAACTTCAACGATCCATGACCACTGCTACTTCGGAAGAGAAACTTTTAGACAATGAGAATCTGGATGGCATGAAGGCAATCGACTTCTGCAATTCCGTCGGGATCACAGAGTCTGAACTGCTCGAATGGTTTGATTCATTGAAGGCAAAACAGAACCTTGATCAGGTTCGGCTCGTGCTGACGCTGGCCAATGATTCCGGACATTGTCTTGTCGATAGTCCCGTGGCACTGCAATGGGCAGGCGGAATTGAATGGACACACGTCGGGAGTTCGGGGCTGGCGGAGTTCGCTCTTTCCGCCAAGCAGCTCAAGAGTCTGAAAGTGATTGTACCGGAACAATATCAGAGACTTCAGCAACGGACGTTCTCAATGGGGGACAGCTACGAACGCCCGCCCCGGCTCGTGGGTGTACCAGAGGGCACAGACACTGTGAACGACGATCTGATTCAACAGGAACTGTTCCGCAACCTGCAAGTGGTTCGTGCAGCGGAATCAGTGTTTAGCCGACTGAATGCGGCAGAAACTCTGAGGCGTCCCGAATCATTCGTCGACATTGCCGCTGATCAGTCGACGGCCCTTGTGTCAGAGCAAATTCACCAACAACGCCGATCTTCGGTCGTGGTGGTCGGGATGTTGCATCCGGATGGCATGATTTCACAGGGCACAGGTTTTGTCATCAATAGCACGGGTGTCATCGTGACCAACTTTCACGTTGTGCATAAACCAGATGCTGTTGCTGCAGGAATTCTGACGTCTGATCATCGATTCTTTGAGGTCCAGGAGTTTCTGGCTGGTAACCCGAGCGATGATCTGGCTTTGATCCGCGTCGACGCTGCTGAGCTTTCGGCGATTCCGCTGGCCGAGCGAAATGCGAAAATTGGAGCCGAACTGTTGGCGATAACTCATCCGGATTCACATTATTTCAGCATGACATTCGGCCGGACGACTCGGTATTTTCAAACGACTCGCCACGCGATGCCCTCTCTTCGTATGGGCGTGACGGCCGATTTTTCGGAAGGCTCCAGTGGTGGGCCGTTGCTTGATGTATTTGGCAATGTTGTGGGTGTTGTTTCCGCCACTCGCGGGAACGCCAGCCAGATGATTCATCGCGAAGCAATCCCGGTGTCGTCACTGCGAAAGCTGACAGGGAATTCCACTCAACGGGAGCAGACTTCAACTGAGCCAGTCACCTTGCGTGATTCGAACGCGCATTAACCATGAACGGTTTGAGCTGGAGTTAACAAAGATCCCTCCTCTTACCTGCTTCGCTGTTGGAACAAGCTCAAACAGACTGTCCTTTGCCAGCCTTCAGAAGCCAGTAGCTGACAGGAATCACGAACAGCGTAAATCCTGTCGATGCAATCAGTCCGAAGATGAGCGACCAGCCGAGCCCGGAGAAGATCGGGTCAATCGTAATTGGAAGGCTGGATAACAGGGCTGCTCCTGCGGTGATCAGAATCGGCCGCAACCGCACGACTCGGCTTTCCAGAATCGCGTCGAACAACGGGCGACCGTGTCGAATCGCCAGCTCGATGAAGTCAACGAGGATGATGGAATCTCGCGTAACGATTCCAGCCAGAGCAATCATGCCGATCATCGCGGTGGCCGTGAAGTAGACCGGATCGGCATATCCGCCTACGACGCTGCCGTTGATGGCATTGAGAAACCAGAATCCCGGCATGACCCCAATGATGGTCAATGGAATTGCCATCATGACAACAATCGGCAGCGCAAACGAGCCCGTCTGCGCCACCAGAATGATGTAGATCATCAGCATCGCTGCGGCGAAGGCGAGTCCCAGATCGCGGAACACATCAAGAGTGATCTTCCATTCGCCTTCGCCAGAGAAGATCACGTCGATGCCTTTGGGGACGCTCCAGGCAAGACCGCTGCCGTTGTTGAAATAAGTGCGAGATTCGACAGGGCGAGGCGTTCCGGGTTCAGCAGGAACGTCTAAGTTATTCGTGTTAAGGACCTGATCTGCCTGGACGTCAACGATGCATTCGGCCGGTGGCCGGCCCGCACATTCAGCAAACACATAAACGACGGGCTTCAGATTTTTGTGATAGATGGTCTGGTCCACTCGCTCAGTTTCCCAAGTTCCCAGTTCGGCCAGTGCCACGAGAGCCCCGGTTGCCCCTTTGACATGCAATTGACTGAGATCATGCGGACTGGACCGCATAGCTTCGGGCAGCCGTAGGTTAATTCGCAGGGGATGTCGTTCTCCTTCTATTCGTACAAGTTCGTCGCTTGTGCCGCCAAGTGCAATTCGGAGCGTCGAAGCGATCTCTGCGACCGACACACATGCGAGCGCTGCTTTCTCCTGATCGGTCACGAAGACCAGTTTCTGAGACGCGGCTTCGCTGATGTCATCGACTTCCACAAGACCAGGTTCTTCCTTCAGCCGATTTGCGACGATCTTGGCCGAAGTGAGCAGGTCCTCATAGCTGTGATCAGGCTGGCCGTAGACCTCGGCGACGACCGATGCCAGCACAGGCGGACCCGGAGGTAATTCCACAAGCCGAACCAGTGCGTTGTGCTTCGTTGCAAGCGTGGTCATCTGGTCTCGAAGACGAAGAGTCATCGCGTGGCTTTGCTGACGACGATTCTTCTTCCCGACAAGATTCACGCGAATTTCGGCGAGATGAGATCCCTGTCGCAGGTAGTAGTGTCGGACGAGGCCATTGAAGTCGATCGGCCCCGGAGTGCCCACATAGCTAGTGAAGTCAGTGACTTCAGGAACTGCGGCCAGCAGATGTTCGAATTCCGCAACCACAGCACTCGTGCGTTCCAGCGATGTGCCCTCATTCATATCGAGCACCAGCAGGAACTCATTCTTGTTGTCGAATGGCAGCATTTTGAGCGGTACAGATCGTGTCGCGGCCATTCCCGCCGTGGCCAGAGTCAGCCCGGCCATCAGAATCAGAAAGCCGACGGCTCGAAACCGCGTCTTCAGCATCGGCACCATGATGGGACGGAAGAAGCGATACAGAAACGACTGTTTGACTAGTTCCGGATCGTAGATGTCGTGGACTGCGGATTTCGGAGGCTCGACGGAACTGCCGGACTCGGATGGCGTTCCCCTGGTCGAAGTGTCCCCAGCGTGATGAGCCGTCGCTTTTCCTTTCAGGATGTGAAAGCATAGCCATGGAGTGATCGTGAACGCCACAAGCATTGACATCACCATGGAGATGGGGACATTCAGAGCCATCGGCGACATGTACGGGCCCATCATCCCCGTGATGAAGAACATAGGCAGAAAGCTCACGATCACCGCCAGCGTAGCACTGATCAGCGGCGGTCGAATCTCGGCGACCGCTTCCAGGACAATTCGACGCGATGCCTTCTTCTTTTCTTCAAAGTGTCGAGCGATGTTCTCCACGTCAACAATCGGGTCATCAACCAGAAGTCCCAAAGCAAGGATCAGGGCAAACAGAGTCACTCGATTGATCGTGTAGCCGAACAGAAGGTTCACGGCCAGAGTCAGTCCGAACACAACAGGAACCGCCACAGCCACGATGAATGCTTCTCGCCAGCCAAGACTGAGCGTCAGCAACGCAATGACGATGACGATCGCGATGCCCAGCCCTTCGACGAGTTCATTGACCTTTTCATTGGCCGTGTGGCCATAGTTGCGAGTCACAATCAGCTCAACGCCACCGGGAAGGACATCGCGTTCCAGCTCGTGAGCGGCCTCAATGACATTGTCGGCGACCGTAACGGAGTTTGCACCTTTCTGCTTGGAGATGGCAATGGTGACGGCCGACTGCGATTCTTCTGCTTTTGTTTCTTTCGGCTCTTCGACGGTATGTTTCTCATTCGCAAAGTTTCGAGCTGCCCCCCAGCCGTGTCTTACATAGCTGGAAATCTCCGCTGACGAGTCTTCAATCGTTGCGACATCTTTCAGGAAGACCGGGCGACCGTCAGCAACTCCAACAACCAGATTGTTGAGCTGTTCCGGGCGAGCAATAGCGGCGGCTGTCGTGACTTGTGAAACCTGATCTCCGAGCGTCAACTCGCCAGCCGGCAGTGAGACATTCGCTCCCTGAATGGCTCGCTGGATCTCCAGCGGACTGAGCCCGTAACCGCGCATGCGTTCGGGATCAATGTTGAGCCGGATGGTTCGCGGTTCGCCGCCGATCACTTCGGCTCGCGACACCTGTGGAACTTCCGCCAGCCGGTCCACCATTTCTTCGCCGATGCGCCGAAGCGAATGCGTATCCTGATTGGTCCCTTTGAGCGTCAAAGTCGTTACCGGAACATCATCGATTTCGACGGGCTTCATGACCCAACCGGTGACGCCCGGTGGAACTTGATCCCGATTCTCGTCCATCTTCTTAAACAGTTTGACGAGGCTGCGTTCACGATCCTGCCCGACGTAAAACCGCACAGTGATGATCGCCTGATTTTCCTTCGACATGCTGTAGACGTATTCAATGCCGTCGATCTGATACAGCACTCGTTCCAGCGGTGATGAGACAAGCTGCTCCACTTCGGAGGCGGAGTGTCCGGGGAAGTTGACGTAGATGTCCGCCAGCGGCACAACAATCTGCGGATCTTCTTCTCGCGGCGTAATCAGCAGCGCAGCGACGCCGACGATGATTGAGAACACGATCAGAATGATCGACAGATTTGATTCGAGGAATATCCGCACAATTCGCGACAGCGGATCGGAGGGTCCCTGATTCAGGTCTGCTTCGTCGGATGTGGTCATGAACGACTTTCCTGCCATAATTTCATCGTGACGTGACCGTGGACGGCTCTACGGCACACTCACTCAACCACAACCAGTTCACCTTCGACCAGCCCCGCCAGTACTTCGATGTCCTGTTCCAGTGTCCGTCCCAGCCGAACATTCCGGCGCGAAAGAGAGTTTTCACTCACGACATCGACCATTGTCAGTTGTCCGACCTTCCGAACCGTGGCGACAGGAATCACCAGCAGTTCTTCCTCGTCCAGCGGAATCATCAGTCGACCGAACATGCCGCTGTAGACACCGGGAGGACACGGCCCTGTCACCTTGACCGTGAAGGATCGACTGGCAACATCCGACTCCGGAACGACTTCACTGATCGTGGCTTCGCAATCAAAGTCAAGGGCGTCAAGCCGCGTGGGAAGTAACTGGCCCGGCTTGAGTTTCATGGCCAATGATTCTCGCACCGAGGCAACCATCTGCATATGTGTGGGATCAAACAGCGTTAATAGGATTTGTCCCGGACTCACCGTATCGCCCACTTCGACTCGCTTGTCGATGATCGTCCCGGACATCGGTGAGCGGATCGTGGCGTAGTCGAGCATCACCTGAGACTCCTTCACAGCCTGAGTTGCTCGTTCTAACTCGGCCGCAGCACTTTTCATCGCGGCCTGAGCAGTATCGAAATCCGTCTGAGAGATAGCTTTCTTCGATTTGAGTTGCTCCGCGCGACCGAATTCTGTTTTCGTTTGTTCGCCTCGCACCTGTGCACTGGTCAGGCTGGCTTCTGCCTGTTTCAAACGAGCCTGCAGATCAGCGTCATCCAGCTTCACGAGCACTTGATCCTTTTGGACAAACTGACCGGCCGTCGCATTGATCTCAAGCACTTTCGCCAGCAACTTCGCAGCGACGGCCGATTCGTGAACCGGCTTGACGGTGCCGGTGGCCGTTTCGTATCGAGGCCTTTTCAGCAGGCGAACCGACACGCTCTTCAGTCCATCTGCGGAGCGTTTCTTTCCTTCAGCAACTTCAGATGGCACTTTGCTGTGAAACACACCCGCCAGAAAGAGCAGCATGACGGTGACGACAGCCGCCATCATGACCGCCAGCAGCCATTTCATGAGACTTGATGCTGCTGTGACTTTAGGTGCTGGGGACATACTGAGTGCTCCGAAGTCGTTCTCACTGTACTTCATAAAATTTGCATGCATCCACTACGGCACCGGCACGTAAGCGAATCCATCTGCCTGACGATTTAACAGAACGGTTAAGGCAGCAGCAGCCACCGGAATTTCGCCAGCCACTTCGCCCCGTTCAATCTTCTTGTAGCTCAGTGCTTGGCCGCAGACGATGACTTCCACGCCCGCCTTTTGTAGCAGTCGAATCAACGGCAGGTTGGGATTGTGTTTCATCTGCAATCGCGACTCCCATGCCTCATCAGACAACACAGACTTCGTGGCCTCACCATGCAGAACAACCGTGATGCTGATGTCAGAAGCCTTGAGCCCCGCTGAGCCGTACAAGTTCAGCAGTCGTGCCGCTCGGTCCACGCCCTTGTTGATCTCTTCAGGCTTCTTCGCTTCGGAAGTCACATCCAGAACCAGCTTCATGCCCGCACGAGGCTGCTCAACGGCATCAGCCACAGCCACTACGCCGCCGTAGCCTTCGATGATCGGGAACAGCAGATTGGGATCGGCAACAGGAGGCGTCGACGTAGATGGGGCCGAAGTCGAGGCCGGATCAACTGCCGGGACGGGGTGATTCTCATGAGCCTCATCGAAGCCGCGCTTTACAAACTTGCTGACGACAACCGCATGAGCCTGAATCAACTTAACGGTATACGCATCGTCGGATGTTTCCGTGACTTTGACTCCGTGCTCGGTGTTCTCCACAACCATCTTGATCTTGTCGTGATTCTTGAAGACCGCCACAAACAGCTCGTCCCAGAATCTCAAACCGCGACCAGTTTTGACTCGTTCATGCATCGCCGCGACATGTTCCTGAATCATCGACGAGACGGCTTCGTCGTCTGATTCAGTAAGCGTCTCCACACCGTTGTCGAGATTCTTCACTTCGCGACGAATGAGTTCGTGTCGCTCCAGCAGATAGTGGAATACATCCTGATCAACTCGCATCGCCGCATCAGGCCCCATTCCGCGGCCGGCCCCCATGCCACGACCGCCGCCCTGGCCTCGACCAGCACCCATGCCACGTCCGCGACCTCGGCCAGGAGGAGCAGAGTCTTCGACAGCCGCCTGTTCTTGTTCAGCTCGTTCAAAGACCACCATGTAGTTCTCTTTCAGCAGATCTTTGATCTCATCCGCCTTTCGAAAACCGGACTCCAGCACTTCCGCTTCGAACACTTCCTGGCCGGCTCGCACGTGATCCATGGTCCAGTCGGAGCTTTCTCCTTCCACGCGTCGAAAGTCGATCAGAATCACTCGGCCGCCGGGCTTCAAAGCCTTTAGCAGTGACGTCATGGTCTTCTGTGGGAATTCAAAGTGATGATACGTGTCACAGATGAACGCCACGTCGACTGACTCCGGAGGCAGCTCCGTGGAGTCATCTTTACACAGCAGCGTTTCGACATTGCGAAGGTTCTGCTCGCGGCAGGTCACTTCGATGTGATCCAGAAACTTCTTAGCAATATCCACTGCGATGACTCGGCCTTCGGGGCCAAGATTCGAAGCAAACAGCCGTGTAAACAATCCCGTCCCGGCGCCGATATCTGCCACGACATCGGTTGGTTTCAGTTTGATGGCTTCCAGAATTTCTTTTCGCTTTGCAAAGACCTCGCGGCTTTCAATTTCGAACCGTTCCGTGAAAGCCTTTGGGTCAGGATCGCGGAAGGTGTCATTTACGCCAGGGCGGACGCTCTTTTCCTGAGCGATGATTGGCGTTAGCAAGACGCTTGCGAGTAGAGCGGCAAATGTTGTGGCTCGAATGAGCATGGTTCGTGATCCTCCTGGACAGTGCGGAAATACGAGTTCAGGTTTCAAGTGTCGTTGATTCGCTGGAATATTGCATAAAGGAAAGCCTGCTGCTTGCCAGCGGGCGTCACATGCTGATGCTCGATATTTCGTACGGCGGCAAAGTTCGGTGAAAACTCAGCGGCCAACGATTGAAAGCTGTATTGGCATGTGTCCAGCCCACTGCATTTCGTTGGCCCATCCGTTGCAAATGTGGATATGATCAAAAAACCGCCATGTCGAACAGTCCTTGCTGCAAGGCTCACATACGCCCGTCGGTCTTCATCAGTCGTCAAGAAATGAAAGACTGCACGATCATGCCACAGATCAAACTCACCGATATTTGTCGCTTTTGTAACGTCGCACACTATCCAGCGAACATGTTCGGCCGCAGCAGCGAGTCTTGTTCGGGCATGATCGACGGCCACTTGAGAAATATCGAGGACAGCCAATTCATACACGCCTGCAGCTAATAGTCGATCCACCAGGCGTGAGGCACCACTTCCGATATCGACCACAGCTCCACCATTGGGAAGAGTCTGCAGTATCAAGTCCAGAGATGGCTGAGGCTCGTCCTCAAACCAGCTCACTTCATTGACAGCTTTCGTTGAATACACTGAATTCCAGTGATCTTCGCGACTCATGGTGGTGTTCAGTTTCCCTTCGGATCGGTTATGGTCAATACATACACGTTACATCCAGCCCTTCAACATGCCATGCCAGTACAACTGAGGCAGCAGATAGCGTTTCACAAGCCACATGCTCCAGCGTTCCTTCGACTGGTCGATGGGGAACGTTTCTTCCGGCTTCTTGTCGTAGTCAAACTCTGCCATCACAAGTTTACCATATCCGGTGACCAGCGGACACGATGTGTAGCCATCGTACTTTCCAGGCAACGTCTGACTGCTCATCGCTGAAATCAAGTTTCCAACCAGCACGGGAGCCTGCTTTCGAATGGCAGCACCGGTCTTTGAGGTCGGAAGGTTCGAACAATCTCCGATCGCGAATACATTCGAGAACCGCTTGTGCTGCAAGGTTGCTTTATCAACATCGACCCAGCCATCTTTGTCAGCGAGAGCACTCGTCGCCAGAAACGAAGGTGGTCCCATCGGCGGAGTAACGTGCAGCATGTCAAACCTGCGAGTGACGACGTCCCCAGTGTCGAGGTGTTTGAAAACCGCTTCATGTTGTTCGCCCCGGACTTCGATCAGCTCTTCACGAAAATGGCAGACGATTTCTTTACGCTTGATGACCTCTTCCAGGGTCTTGCGATAACGTTCCACTGCAAAGATGTTGGGCAGAGTGCTTGTGAACATCACTGTGCTGCCCGATCGCACCCCGTTCTTTCGAAACGTCTCGTCAGCCAGATACATGATCTTCTGCGGAGCACCACCACATTTCACAGCGCCCGAGGGCATCGTGAAGATCGCGGTGCCGCCTTTGAAGTTCTTGATATTCTGCCAGGTCGAGTCCACGGTCTCATACGAATAGTTACTGCAGACTCCATTGCGAGTAACGGTCCCCTTGAGTCCAGGAATCTTGTCCCAGTTGATCTGCAGGCCCGCCGCAACGACCAGCCAGTCATACGTGATGACTTTGCCTTCACGAGTTCGAATCGTGTTCTTGTCCGGCTCAAACTCAGCCACCGCGTCTTTGATCCAGTGAACTCGCTTTGGCATCACAGACTTCATCGGCCGCCCGGTGACTTCTTTCGGCACGACACCGCCGCCGACTAACGTCCAGAGAGGCTGGTAGTAATGAGTATCCGCGGGCTCAATGACTGCGACGTCGCGTTTGTTGAACCAGCCGTTCGTGAGTCTTGCCGCAACTGAGATTCCGGCAGTGCCTCCGCCCACAATGACGACTTGATGATGAATGGTTTGAGACATCGAACCCACTTCTACGATAGATTTTTGATGATTACAAAAGCGGCCACCAAGAGAATGGCCACAGAGAACACTCGCTGCAGCATTGAAGCCGAAAGTCGATGAGCAACCGACTGCCCTACGACCAGCCCAGACAATCCACCCGCAACGAAGAATGCGGTGATGCCGAGCGTAATGGACTGACCGATCCACAACTGCGAAACAAGTCCCGATGCACTGACCAGTGAAATCACCATCAGCGAAGTGCCCACAGCACGCGACATCGACATGCTGCTGAACAGGATTAGTGCAGGAACGATGATGAATCCGCCGCCGACACCAAACATGCCAGATAGAATCCCTGAGGCCACACCGACGATCAGCAGCAAGCGAGCACATCGACTGGTGAGAATTAACTGACCCGCAGCATCCCGCTGGCAACTTGGGCCGTCCTTTGCATAGTCATCAGGCAGAAGACGAGAGGCTTCAATGGGCACACAAACCTGTGCCTGAGCGGCTACTCGACTGCTCTTCTGCCACATCTTCCATGCGATCGTCAGCATCAGCCCGGACAACATGAGCATCAGCCAAGTCTCCGGAATCTGTCGACCGATCCACGCTCCAAGTGGTGCTCCCAGCATTCCTGCGACGGCAAACAACAGTCCGGTTCTCAGTTCCGCTTCGCCCTTTCGCCATTTGCCAAGGAATCCAACAAAGGATGTCAGGCCGACAGAGACCAATGAAATGGCAACCGCCTCGCGAGCCGGAACTCCCATTCCATACGCCAGCAAAGGGACTGCAAAGACTGCTCCGCCTCCGCCGGTCAAACCCAGCGAAAGCCCCACGATGGAGCCAAACAGCAGGCTGAGCCATGTCATCTTGATGCTCCTTTCGTGAGACTGGTGGTATAGAAATTGGCGAGCGGCAGGGCGTCAGCCCTCCGAGTCATTTCGTCCTGCAGCTTCTGCATCCTCTGTGCTCATGGCTGCACGCTTCCTTCTCGCTGCATAGCCTTTCACAAGCCCCATTCCGATCAATGCCGGGGCCATGACAACACAGATTGGGCGGGTGGCTCCGAGCAACAATGCCGACGCCGTACCCACGGTTCCAACTCCTGCTCCGATCGCGAGACACGAACCCGCGTCTCGCAGTTCCTGTTGGATTTGCTGTTCGCGGTTCCCGACTTCAGTTGACTGAGCCATGAAACGAACTCCTTCCAAAATTAGCCGGAACGCGCTAGCGTGCGGTTTACCAGAGGGGAAAACCGTGTGCTAACACACTGCGGCTGATGAACTCGACGGAAAATGCATCACGCCGGAACCGTTTCGCAAACCTTCGTCCCGCAGGTCATCGTGCCCTCCGGAACTGTTGGTAGCTTCGTTGCGATCCATGCCTTGATTCCACCAACCATGTCCGACACGTTCGTGCGGCCAGCCTGAGTCAGCAAACTGCAGGCAATCGCAGAGCGGTATCCACCTTCGCAATGCACCACAACCGCACGATCCGCTGGAACTTCCGCGATGCGTTCGCGTACATGAGTCAAAGGAATGTTGTAACTATCGGCCAGATGCACGATGCCGTACTCCTTCTCGGAACGTACGTCCAGCACGAACGGCTTTTCTTTTGGCGTTACTTGTTCTGACAAAGCTGCCGCTGTGATACGTGACACTTTGCGAATCAGCTCCGGATGATCATTCAATGCTTCCATGCCGTCTTTCAAATAGCCGACGGCATTGTCGAACCCGATGCGCCCAAGCCTCATGACGGCTTCCTCTTCGTTGTCACCGTCGCCGATCACAATAATTGGTGCGTCGTGGCTCAGGATGGACCCGGCCCAGGTGGCATACTTGCCCTTGAGTCCGATATTGATCGAACCTGCAAGGAAAGCTCCTTCAAAGTCGGCCGCTTCACGAACATCAACCAGCTGCGCACCCGAGTCTCGCAGCTTGATGACTTCTTCAAGGCTGAGTGACTTCAAAGACGTCTGCATGGTGCTTTCGAGGCCCGGACGTTCCTGACGATTCTTGATGGCGTCGTAAACAAAGTAGCCCGGAGCTTCCGGCTGCTCGCTGGTGACGAGATCCCGAAACTGCTCAAACGGCATCGGCTGCAAGGCGTAGTTGAACTTCTTTTGCTCGCCGATTGTTGACACCGTTTCTTTGCTCAGCGATTTGCCACACAGCGAGCCCGCTCCATGAGCCGGATAGACCAGCGTTGCGTCCGGCAGACGTCGCAGCTTATCGAGCGAATGATACAGCATCTCAGCCAATTCATCGGCGGTCACACCAATTGAAGCCAGCAGGTCGGGTCGACCCACGTCGCCAATAAACAATGTGTCGCCGGTCAACACTGCGTTTGGAACTGTGGCACTGGCAGCGAGGTCAAACACCAGCAGTGAAATTCCTTCCGGAGTATGTCCGGGAGTTTCCATGGTCTGAATTCGTACATCGCCAAATTCGATAACATCGCCGTCTTTCAACGCCTTGTGATCAAACTCCGCTCCGGCTCGTTCGCCCAGACAAATTCGAGCTCCCGCTTGATTACGCAACTCAATGTGCCCCGCGAGGAAGTCTGCGTGGAAGTGAGTCAGAAAGACATACTTGATCGTGTATCCACCAGCCTTCGCATCGGCCAGATACTGTTGAATGTCACGCTGTGGATCAACCACGGCAGCGGTTTTTGTCTTTTCATCTGCAATCATGTATGACGCATGAGCCAGACAGCCAAGGTAGTATTGCTTGAGGAACATGTTTGAACTCCTGTTTTTCATTCAAGGCGAGCGGCAGGGCGTCAGCCCTCCGAGCGGTTTTGTTGGTGCTTGCGACGGAACTCAACAGAATTCCGTGGACATTAGGAAGGCCCGTCTCGGCGAAGCGAGACAGCTACGTTTCTACGCCGCAGCTTTCGTCATCTGATTCAGTGCCTGACGAAGAGTTGCTTCCGATGCAGCTCCGGCAGACTGGGAGACAACTTTCCCATCGGCGATGAACACCAGAGCCGGGATCGAGTTGACCTGATAGCGAGCCGCCAGTTCCGGATCTTTGTCCACGTTGACTTTGACAATACGAGCCTTCCCGGAGAACTCCACCGCCAGCTTATCCAGGGTCGGGGCCAGCATTCGACACGGACCACACCAGTCGGCATAGAAGTCGACCAGAACTGGCACGGGGGAACTCAGAACATCGCGTGAGAAATTCTCGGCTGATGTGTGATAAACGACACTCATGATCCTTACTCCTCTGCAAGTGTTTTGGTGGCTCTTGATTTGAGATTTGAAATCTGAAATTTCAAATTAAAACTCTAGCTGCAACACGATGGGCTCGATGTTGTCGAACAATTCTTCACCGGCGGTGCAGTCGGTGACTTGCCCACCTGATTCCACGGCATGCGAGCCAGAATCATGGCCATGCCGCAGGTGTCGGTGATCCCGGCGAACATCAGACCCGCTCCAACAAATGCAGAGAGGCCAGCCCAGTACGGATGAACTGCAATCGCCAACACTCCGCCAGCCAGCGACATGAAGCCCGCACAAATGCGAACCTGACGTTCCAGAGAGATGGCCTTCTTGCCACGAACAACCGGATAGCCAGCCTGATCCCAGGCCAATGTGCCGCCTTCGACGTTCACGACATTCGTGCAACCGGCCGCAGTAAATTTTTCACAAGCTTGTTTGCCTCGACTGCCCGATCGACAGATCACATAAAGCGGAGCATTGGTTGCATGAGTTGCCAACACAGCTCCGCAATCCAGACTCTCCAGTGGTGTGTTTCTCGCGATTGTTGCGTGAACTTCGCGAAACTCTGCTGGGGTTCGCACGTCAATCAAGTGAACCTGCTCGCCAGACTGAATTCGATCCTGAAGCTGCTTTGGGGATATGACAGAAATGGTCATCAAAAGACTCCTTCGATTGAAAATTCAAAAATATCGAGATGTCGTAAACAGTCGACCTTTTTGAGCAAAAAAAAGGCCAGTAACGCGATTCTTCTACTACTTCTCAGCGGATCCCACACCGAACCGCTCTTCGATGCAGCCCAGAATCTTCTTCAAATGAGGCTCTGCGACTCGGTAGAAAACCTGTCGCCCATCCTTGTCGCTGGTCAAAAAACCGCATCGTTGCATTAGACGGAGATGTTCCGACGCCATAGCACTCGGCAAACCACATGCTTCCGCAAGCTCACCGACAGAAAAATCGCCCTGCAGGAGCATCTGGACCATTCGCAAGCGATGCGGATGAGCCAGTGTTCGCAGACATTCCGCCGCCTCGCCGAGAGATTCCAGTTCGGTCAGTTTCAATTTTGTTGTGGACATGTTCATTTGCCTCCGCAACAAACATATCGGAATATTTCGACATGTCAATCCATAGTTTTCAGATTTTTATTATTCCTCAATGGAGACGCCTGCTTCTCGTTCGCTTTGGCGATGGCGAGTCGATCTCAAAGGTTGAACTCCCGCCCCCACAAGGCAACGAAAAAAGCCGACGCGAAAAAGTCCCCTTCGAGGTCTTCATCGCGTCGGCTTACCTATCAACTCGCGGTCAGCCTTGTGCTGAATCGCGTTTCAATCAGTCTTCCGATCGTTGTCATTTGAGCGAGTCACCAACGTGTCACGCGCCAAATGACTTATAGCCGACGGCGATCGGAATACAATCCCACTTCGAGCTTCTGACAATGCAATGGGAAGGATGACGCGGTGGATGTGCGGATCAGCCCACTTTCATTAACATCAACATCCGATTGCCAGAGACTCCCAATTCGATGTGAACGTAACACTGATGAATAGAGTGACCTTACCAGTTGCAGGCACTGATGACGACCTGATGAGTCAGGCGGCGACGGGGAACTTTGCGGCCTTTCAGGAATTGACAACTCGCTTTCAGTCGCGAGTGTTTCGCGTCGCCATTCGCATCGTTGGCCAGCAACAGGATGCAGAAGACGTGACTCAACAGACGTTTCTGAGTCTCATCGAACACGTCGACTCTTTTCGCGGCGAGTCATCAGTCGCCACATGGATTCTGAGGATCGCAACCAATCATGCTCTGAAGGTTCTGCGAAAGCGTCGAGGTCTGCCGACAGTTGCATGGGAGGAGTCAGCCGACGAAGAGAACTACTCCACGTTGCCGCATCCCGAGTTTATTGCGCGATGGTCAGCAACTCCGGAAACTCTGGTCCAGCAAGCCGAAGTCCGGGAACAGATTCAGTCGGCTCTTACCACACTCGACGAAAAGTACCGCGTTGTCTTCGTGCTGCGCGACATCGAAGGCTTGTCCGTGCGAGAAACGGCCGAATCGCTGGAACTCACTGAAGCAGCTGTCAAAGTACGATTGTTAAGGGCTCGGCTGATGATGCGAGAACAGTTGACGCGTGCATTTGGCGATGAGTCCACACGATTGTATCCAGATCACGAACATGGCTGAATTTTTTTGTAACCTTTGTGCCGCTTCTGGATCACTCCTCTGACATTTGCCTCTTTCCGGACAACGCCATGACCTGCGAAGAACTGCTGAAAGCGCTCAACGAATACGTCGACGATGAAGCTGCGCTGGCGGTATGTCAGGAGTTTGCTGAGCACCTGGCGGGCTGTAGTCCATGCCAAGTTGTTGTGGACAATATTCGCCACAGCATCGCTCTGTACAAAGCGGGTGAGCCGTACCGAATGCCTCCCGAGTTTGAAGCTCGCCTGCGAAACAGTCTGCAGGAACGGTGGCAGCAGAAGTTCGGGAAAGCGGACTGACTTTGCTTTCTGGAAGGCAATTCCAGAATCGATCGTAACTTTTTCCATGTTGCTGGATCAGAAGGAGCAGAGCGTTCTCCGGTTCGCAGTAGAGGGTTCTGGCCACTCAACCGCTTTTGAGCGGCGGTGGGCCAAGGTAATGAAAACGCCTCTTTGCTGATCTCAACTGACATCAATCGGAAAAGGTGACGTCATGAAAGACTTCCTGGTATTCGGAGGATTTCTTGTGTTCTGGATCGTCCTCAATCGCTGGTTGTTACCGTACTTTGGTATCCAAACCTGCATGAGCGGTGCTTGTTCGCGACCGGCTCAGACGCAGCCGATCAACCTTCCCGACAAACCGGAGAATGCTGGCCCGCGACGTCCTTAACACAGGTGTCTCGACTCAAGCGAGTCCATCGATCCCATATCAGAGTGTTGCGCATTCGGATACAAATGCCATATTGCGGCGAAAGTACTCGCCGTCGATTGAACTCTCTATTAGCTGGAATGCTTCCATGACGATCCTGTTCGCTGCACAGACATTTCTGCAGTCGCACGTGGTTCGTACGATTCTCAAAGTCACAATCTTGGTGGGTTTGATTGCAGCGGCCGTCTACTGGTTTCGATATTCCCCGGTCCACGTTTCAAAAGTCGAAGTTGTCTCGGGAGACATTGCGGCAGAAGTGATGGGGACTGGTACGCTTGAGGCACGGACGAAAGCGATCCTCAGCCCAAAGATCTCCGGGCGACTCATTGAGGTCTCAGCCGATCAGGGCGACGAAGTTGAAGCTGGCCGGGTCATCATGCGGCTCGATGACATCGAATTGAAGCAGCAGGTCGAAATGGCAAAAGTATCGATCGCGGCTGCGAAGGCTGCTCTGAATCGGTTTGAAGCAGACAAGACACAGACAGTCGCTATCCTGACGCTCGCGGAAAATGACCACGCCCGCATCGTGACGCTCTCAAAGTCCAATGCCGCGACGGTTTCGGATCTGGAAAAATCCGCCGAGCAACTGGACGTGGCTCGTGCGGGCATCAGTCGTTCCGAAGCTGCGATGGCAGAAGCTCAACAGCAGGTGCTCGTCGCAGAAAGCACTCTGGCCTATCATGAAGCCCGTCTGGCTGACACGATCGTTGCCGCTCCGTTCCGTGGCTTGATCGTGCAGCGATTTCGAGATCCAGGGGCGATCGCTGTTCCGGGAAGTCCCGTGTTGAGCCTGATTTCCACCGACGAACTCTGGATCACAGCATGGGTCGATGAAACCGAGATGTCGCGGATAGCCGTCGGTGAGCCAGCCCGAGTTGTCTTTCGATCGGAGCCGGAAGCCGCATTTCGAGGAGAGGTGGCTCGGTTGGGCCGTGAAGCCGATCGAGAGACACGCGAGTTCACTGTCGATGTCAAAGTGCTGGAGTTGCCAAAAAACTGGGCCGTTGGCCAGCGAGCTGAGGTCTACATACAAACCGCCAGCAAAACAGAAACAGCACTGCTGCCGGTCACTGCCGTTGTTTGGCGTGACGGAGTGTCGGGAGTCTTTATCGCTCGTGACCAGCAAGCAGAATGGACTTCGGTCAAGCTTGGCCTGACCAATCGTCAACAGGTCGAAGTGATTGAGGGCCTTACCGTTGGTGATACGGTTCTGTTGGTCGATGACGCGGCCCGACGTACGATTGACGGACGAAGGGTCACGCTTCGATGAACCTCGCCATCAAGGACATTCAGCATAACATCGGTCGGTTCATTCTGACGGTTCTGGGAATCGGTTTGTTGCTGATGATTGTGATGGGCATGGCTGGCATCTACCGTGGATTGATTGAAGACGCGACTCTGCTGGTGGAACGAATCGATGCTGACCTGTGGATCGTTCAGAAAGATACTCGGGGGCCATTTGCCGAAGTCTCTCGCATTCCAAAGTCGCTTGTCTATCGGGTCCAGGCTGTCCCGGGAGTTCAGACATCGCGGGAATTTGTTTATCACACGATTCAACGCCAGCATAACGACAAACCGCTGCGAATGTCGCTGCTTGGCCTGAGCTGGCCGCTCGACAAGGGTGAATGGCTGCCGTTGATCGCCGGACGTTCTTTGTTGCAGAATCATTTCGAGCTGGTTGCAGACAAGACGCTGGGGTTCGAGCTGGCCGATCGCATCACGCTTGGAAAAGAAACATACACCGTTGTGGGGCTCACATCCGGCATGGTCAGTTCCGGCGGTGACGGTATGGCCTTCGTCACAATCTGGGATTCTCAGGCCATTCAGTTCGACACTCCGGGCGAAGCAGTGCGGCTTGAACGCGCGGCGCGAGATCACCGAGGTGCTGATAGCGAAGTGTTTCTGAGCCAGCCGGCTTTGACCGAACAACTGACGAGACCCACAGCAGAACTTCCAGCGGTAACACCGCCTCCGATCAGTGCGATTGTGGCAAAAGTGTCTCCGGGATCAGATCCGGAGAAAGTGGCATCCATCATCTCGTCATGGGGCGATGTCTCAGTCTTCACAAAAGCCGGACAGGAAGACCTGCTGATTCAGGGTATGGTCGATAAAGCCAAGCGGCAGCTCGGAATGTTTCGCGTGCTCCTG
>JBPOIW010000295.1:0-20220 GCA_052034165.1 Planctomycetota bacterium
ATTCCGAATTGTCGATCCATGCGGTGTCCGCGTGGCAGTTTCGCGATAATCGGCGATTCCATGTTTGCATCCGTTCAGTACGATTCGCGTAGCGCAATCCATGCACTCCAGCGCAGTGTGCTGTTTCTTTTTTCGGCCTTACGATCCTCATCCGATGATCAATTCCGAAAATCAGCAGGAAACGAATTGCCAACTGGAGTCCCCCAATTCCCGCGAACTACCACTTCGGGATTCCCAAACCCCCTGAACCTCCCTGAATTATGCGGTTGAGAACCCGCAGATTGTGCCGGAGTTCATCTTCGGGGCTCCAGTGCCTAGAATACCGACGCCGAAGTTCCGGCCTGATGTCGTGATATCCGTGGTTTGCCTGACCTCTCCATTCTGAATGAGGCCTGTTGATTTAGTGACAGCCAAAGCAATTCGTTGACCGCCAAGCCGCAGGCGCCGACCTGCACAGAAAAGCCGGCGCCTACAGCTGGGCGGTAAACCACTAAATCAAGCCCCCAGATAGCGGGGTTCGAATTCAATTGGAAAGGTGAGGCAAACGTTTGTCGAAGAGTCATCCAGCATGTTGATCAATACCTTGCTCAAGTCCCGCTCCGTGATTTTTGTGCTCACGGCTTTGTCCGTCCATATCGCGCACTCGAACAGTGTGTGCGCGTTCGACGAGGCGAAGGCGTCAGAAACGGACGCCGTCGAAACCGAGTCTAAGGAAGAAACCGCCGCTGTGAAGCACCCTGCGAATCGACTGGCGAAAGAATCCAGCCCGTATCTTTTGATGCATGCTCACAACCCGGTGGACTGGTATCCGTGGGGACCCGATGCCTTCGAGAAAGCCAGGAAAGAGGAAAAGCTGATCTTCCTCTCAGTCGGCTACAGCAGCTGCTACTGGTGCCACGTGATGGAACGCAAGACGTTCTCGAACGAGCAGGTTGCCGAGTTTCTGAACCAGCACTTTGTCTGCATCAAAGTTGATCGAGAAGAGCGTCCGGACATTGACGACATCTACATGACCAGCCTGATCGTTTATCTGCAGGCTGCGGGTAGTCGTGGCGGTGGTGGTTGGCCATTGTCACTATTTCTGACTCCTGACGGGCAGCCGATTGCCGGAGCCACCTATCTTCCACCGGAAGACACGGCTGAGGGCGGTACGGGTTTCCTGACTGCAGCCGGGCGAATTCAGGATTTGTGGACCAATCAGAGAGAGTCGATCAACAGCACGGCGACGATGATCGCTCGCGAAGTGCGACGCCTTTCGGGTCCATCGGTATTGGCCGAGCCGTCGGAACTAAAGCGTGACCAACTGAAGCTGGTCGCGGATGACATCAGCAAACGCTATGACAGCGTTCACGGTGGCGTTGACTTCAATGAAAACAGACCAGACGGGCCTCGCTTTCCAAACGTGCCTCGTCTGATTTTTTTGTTGAGTCTTTATGAGGAAAACAAAGACCCGGCCTTGCTGCAAATCGTTGATCATACGCTGACGGAGATGGCGAAGGGCGGAATTCGCGATCATCTGGGCGGTGGGTTTCATCGGTACAGCACTGATCGTCGCTGGAATGTGCCGCACTTCGAAAAGATGCTCTACGACCAGGCACAGATGCTGGAGGTCTATGCTCACGCCGCGCGAGTCACAAAGAATCCGCTTTACGATCAGGTCATTGACGAACTCGTTGGATTTCTGACTCGTGAGATGACTCTTCCTGAGGGAGGATTTTGTTCGGCACTGGATGCCGAAACGAATGCCATCGAAGGAGAATACTATGCCTGGACTGAGCCACAGGTTCGAGAGGCATTGAAGAAAGGAGAAGCCGATTTGTTTCTCGAAGCCTACGGGTTTAAACAGCCTCAGTCATTTGAGCATGGCCGCGTTCTGTTTTTGCCGACGACCATTGCGGAACTGGCAGCGGCTCGTTCGCTGGATGTGACCATGGTCGAACAACAGCTGACTGCAATGAGAGCGCAGCTGATGAAGGTTCGATCGGAACGTCCACGTCCGATGCTGGACGACAAAGTGCTGACGGAATGGAATGCTCTGATGATTCAGGGGTTGGCCGTAAGTGGCCGACTGCCTGGACGCGAAAAGGACCTTGAGATTGCGGCCACGGCGGCTGATTTCCTGCTGACGAAGTTGCGAGACTCTGACGGCAACCTGCTGCGTTCGTGGAGAAACAATACCGCCGGCCAGCGCGGGTTTCTGGACGACTATGCGTGTCTCGTTTCCGCATTGCGAGCATTGCATGAATCAACCGGAGAGGCACGCTGGTTGACGGCGTCGTCAGAATTGATGACTCAGCAGATCGCTCAGTTCTACGATGAAGCTCAGAAGACGTTTTTCTTCACTGCCAATGATCAGGAACAATTGTTCGCTCGCACGAGCACACCGTACGACTCGGTCACACCGTCTGGCAACAGCATGACGATTCGGAACCTCCTGGCGCTGAGTCAGCAGACCGAGAACGAGTCGTTCCGCCCGCTAGCCGAGACGACTTTGCAAAGATTCAGCGGGATGCTGGAATCATCTCCGTCGGAGTGTTCGGGCCTTGCACTCGCACTACAGGATCTATTGAAGTTGCAGGCTGGTGAGTCTGGTAAGAAAGTCAGTGCGACTGATGGCGACTCAAAGAGCGGAACTTCCAAAGCTCGTCGTCACTATGTGCGCCAGCTTGTTCGTCAGGACATGCAATTCTGCAGTCTTGCTGATGAACGCTCGAACGCTGATGAAAAGAGTGACGACGCGGCGGTTACGCCCGATGAGCAACAGTCATTTAAGCCAGTGTTACCGAATCCCGCCAAGCCATCGCCGTTCAAACGCAACTATGATGAGCGACCAGTAAAGGCGAAGATTTATCCTTACTTTGACAAGCTTCAGCGTGGAGGAAAATGCCCGGTTGCGATTGAGCTGACGATCGCCAACGAGTGGCATATCAATGCGAATCCTGCTCATCCGGACTTTATGATTCCGACCGAGATTAAGATCACCAGTGAGCAAAAGGTGAAGATGACCAAGGTGAAGTATCCGGAACATGAACTGCTGGAAGTCGAAGGTCAGGACGAGCCTTCTCATGTTTACGGTGGAAAAGTCATTATTTACGCTTTGCTGGAAACCGATGCGGCCGAGATGGCGGAAAAGGCGGATTTGGAAGTGGAGATTAAGTTCCAGGCCTGCAATTCCAAGACCTGCGAGCCACCCGATTCCATCAAGCTGAAAGGGAAGTTGACGCTGGCTGATCCGGGCGATGAAATCAAGCGCATCAATGAGGCGAAATTCCCGAAGGATGACGATAAGAAAGATCCAAAAGCCGACAAGGATGACGACTCAGAAAAACAGGAATAGCCTGCGGGTTTTCCTCCAGTGAGTCGCTTTCTGATCGGCGTGAAATTGAAAGTAGCCGGATTCGTGAGAATTCGGATGCCGTCCCGGAGTCGTCAGAATTCTCACAAATCCCGCTACGCAGAAGCAGCTCATCCCTCGCCTGCTAAGAGTTACGATGACTCTGCGGTCTGTACCGACTGACGAAACGGTTTGGCATTGGTGCTGTCAGGAATTCTGACAAGTGCGGCCCACCGGCCTCGATAAACCCGACGGATGCTTCGGCGTGTTTGCGCGCTGAGTACGTCATTTTCTGAGGTCGGGTCATGCTGGTTATCATCGGAATCATTATCGTTATCGGTTCGGTGCTCACCGGATTCTCCATGGCGGGCGGGCACATGCATTCGCTAGTTCACCCCTCTGAAATTGTGACCATCGGCGGCGCGGCTCTTGGAGCCATGGTCTGCAGTTCTCCTTTAAAAGTGATCAAGGACCTGATTCATGGTCTGATCGCGACGTTGAAAGGAGGCAATGTCGGAAAAGTCACCTACAACCAGATCTTCCAGCTGCTCTACGAGCTATTCCGAATCGCTCGACGTGACGGCATGCTGGCGTGGGAATCGATTCTCGCTGAAGGACACGACAACGCCACGTTTAAAAAATATCCCAAGGTTGCCAATGACCATCATCTGATGGAATTTGTCACGGGTGCGTTGCAGGGAGCGATGGAAGGCAACGACGCAGCCAATCTTCAGGCACTACTCGACACAGAAATTCACGTCTTTGAAGAAGAGCATCATGCGGCCGTCATGGCGATGACTCGCACCGCGGACGGTTTGCCAGGATTCGGAATCGTCGCGGCGGTACTCGGGATCGTGGTCACCATGGGAGCCATCGGTGGTCCTGTGGAAGAGATTGGTCACAAAGTAGGTGCTGCTCTCGTCGGAACGTTCCTCGGGATTTTGATGTCATACGGCATGGTCGGCCCGATGGCCGGTGCGATGGACGCTTTGGGACACGAGGAAGTCGCCTTGCGACGTACAATCGTAGCCGCAGTGGTTGGATTTGCCGGAGGCGGTTCTCCTCGAGCCGTCATGGATAATGTTCGTCGCGGATGTGGCACCGGCGTTCGGCCGACGTCTAAGGAACTCGATGAAATGCTGAAGGCCGTTGACGCTGCGAAGTAGCGCGAATTGAACTTAGCCGTAGATCAGGAACAGGCGTTGGTTGAAGGAGAAGACAGATGGCGGGTGGCGGTGGTGGTGCCTGGAAAGTGGCCTACGCAGACTTCGTAACGGCCATGATGGCCTTCTTCATGGTGATGTGGCTGGTTTCGCAGGACCAGAAGGTCAAAGACTCTGTCGCTAAATACTTCGTCGATCCGGTCGGTTTCAGCCTTTCGGGTTCCAACGACAGGCCTAAAGACTCCGCAGGCGTATTCGAACAGGAATACGCTGGTCCGGTCCCCGGTGCCAAGAACCGAACGTCCGGCCGCGGTCGAGGCAATATGGCGAGTCGCGAGAATCAGGACAGTGAGACCACGATGGTCGCCGATGCGATTCTTGAAGAACCGGATAAAGCCGAACGCTGGCAGGGCGAAGCAAGAAAACAACTTGATGCCGCAAAGAACTCACCAGCGGTGAGGGCGGGAACGATGACGGAATCAGAAGCCGCTAAACTGATGCTATCCCGCAAAATGCGACAACAGATTACGAACGAAGCGATGCAGTCGACACAGGGCGTTTACCAGGATCTGGTCTCAACGTCATTGAACCGTGTTGATTTCGATGCGTTGGCGGAAGAGGTGATCCGCAACATGGTGGATCAAAATTGACTGTGACGATGCCAGACTGGAAAGTGAGTTGGCTTCGGGAACAGTGGCAAACAGACTGCAACGAGCAGATGCGTTGCTCGCAGAACCTTGCCACCAGACTTCACCAATAAGTGAAGCCCGCCACTTTTCAGCAGCGGGCTTCCATTCACGGACAAGATCAGCAGTTCACAAGATCAGTGGCCTACAAGCCGCTCGTTCCTGCTCCCAGCCCTCTGCGCCTGATGCGTCAGATCGTGAGAAAGAGCGAGCTACGCCTTCTTCACGTGGCCGATGTTGATGTAGGCATGGACGTGCGGTGCTCCTCTGTAGTGCCATACAAAGGACGGACCTTCGACACGCCAAATGTCCCAGGTCTTATCCCCACCAATGTCTTCCTGCTTGTAGAACGCCATGTGCAATTGATCGACTCCGCCGGACTCTTTCAGCACCTGCATGACTTCATCGATATCTTCTTTGCGATACGGGGCCAGCAACACTCCCAAAGTTTTCTCAACCATCGCCTTCTGCTCGGCCTGAAGGTCGCCAACTTTGATCCCGGCAAACTTGCCCCCTTCGCCCTGCAGTTGCACCGCTGTCTCATTTGGAGCTTTCTCCAGAAGAGCTTTCGCGGCCTGTTCTGATGTTAATGATTTGAAGACCGCATCGGTCTGTTGAGTCTGATAGAAGTAGATGTTCTTCGATGCGTCTTTCTCGACCTGATCGTGACCATACACAATCGGACCGCCGAATGCAGCCTTGTCCACGCTGTCACCATCGGCTCGCAATGTCAAATGCCGCCCGGTCAGCATGAACTCAAACTGCTTTGCGCCGGGTTCACCAAAAATCGCGACGCTGAACTCATGCAGACCACCGGCATCTTCGTCCATCTGACGAGTCATCCGTTCGTAACCTTCTTCACTGCAGAGACCTTTTACAATTCGTCCCACAAGCTCACGCTGTGAAGACGTAAAAAAGGTTTCCCCCATCGTAGGCTTGGTCACATGCCAATTCGCGCTGATTCGGTGACGCAGTTCGTGATCAAAGTCGAAACAGAGCACCTTCTTTTGATCGCCGGTCAGAGACGCGTAGAACTCTGTGACTGCCGTCTCCGAGGCACTTGTACGTGAAGGTCCCGCGAACAGCCCTGCAGCAAACGTTCTGCCAGGAACCAACGCCAGCGAAGATGCAGCCGCCACTGCTTTCACAAAAGAACGGCGATTGACGGAGCAGCATTCAGAAATATCGGATTCAACTCTGTTCTCAGACTTCATGATCGACTCCCGTTTTGAAATTGGGATGGCAGGAAGGAAAATCGCTGTTGCAGGTTCCCGAGTATACCGAACCGAGGCGACAAGTGAAGACGAAGAACAAAACTTGCGTCCACTGCGGCTCTATCCACGTTTCTGTGGTCACAGACCGGCCCGACGCCCTTCGCTCCCAGTGAAACGAGAAATGCGTCTGCAATGACTATGATGCAAGCTGAGTCCTGCGGCTAAAACAGACCGCGCGGTCTTCATCCGACGCGTTCCTGCCGATCGACTTGAGCGACGAACGGCCCACGATTACACGTGGCCCCAGATGACGGGTCAACCATCTAACTGGACAGCTTCCAGGCTACGAACAACCTTTTTGTGGTCTCTGTGATTCATCCGTGTGATCAGCGGTATCCGTGATAAAAATGCGATTCTGTTTTTAACCACAGAGAGCACAGATTTCACAGATAAAATTGCAGGCAGAGCGTCAAACCAACCCTGAACATTCACCCCAACATGGCGCTGTCCAACTAAGTATTCCGGTTCCTGCTGTCTCGTCTGCCAATGTGAAGTTGTGGAGTCCCCGTCTCCTTCGGGCGAGGTGCAACTCCCAGCCGACTCTCACCTTCGTCATTACGGTGTCGCGTGTTCGCACAAATAACCGGCTCCTCAATTTCAATTGGCATGATGCTTGCTTCCTCGGCAAAGTCATGAACAGGAAGTTTGAGCACGGGATCGCTCAGCTTCTGCAGTCAAAAAATAAGTATTTTCGAAGGGAGAAACACATGGTTACTCGCAAGCAAGCCGAAGATCGCGTCAGCGCAGGTTTCTGGTCGCATCTCGCCAGTTACATTCTCGTAGTCGGTGCATTGGCCGTGGTGAATTATCAGCGAAATCCCGATAACCTTTGGGTTCTTTGGGTGGCTGGTGGCTGGGGCATTGGGATCGTTGCTCACGCCCTCGCCTACTTTTCCGATCGCGGAAAAATGATCGATCGAACTGTGGAACGAATGGATCGACGCGAGCAGCGTCAAAGGCGTCGTGAGTCCAGAGAGATCGGATCACACATCACGGAATAAACCAACATCGCCCCTTGCGCTCTTCCATGCTTCAGTTGAACGCATGACCTTTCAGAGACGATGTCCCGAGCCTTCCCGATCGCGTATTGCATCGCTCGGGCGGCTCGGGTGATGTTCCGTTCGTCCAGCCTTCTGCGCGCCGGCATCAGCATTCGGA
The DNA here is from genome assembly GCA_052034165.1 of Planctomycetota bacterium. Lineage (GTDB taxonomy): Bacteria > Planctomycetota > Planctomycetia > Planctomycetales > Planctomycetaceae > SXXK01. The sequence goes on from JBPOIW010000295.1 coordinate 7,616, forward strand.
AGTTCCGCGCAGTTGACAAGGAACGCCTGGTCTGCTTCTCAGATTCTGTCACGTGCTTGTGTTTCACCGGAATGTCTGGCACAGTTGGCGCAGCAGTAGAAGACACCATCCGCTTCAATCCCATGCCCCACAATCCTGCATCCACAGTGATCACACTCCGGGGCAAGTTTATGGATGGCGCATTCGAGGCTGTCAAACGTATGACTGACACCCGAATGGATGATCTCAAACGACTTGTCATAGTCGTTACCACAGACTTCGCATTTCGCCATGGGTCTCTCTCCTGAATCTGGTTGGTTCAACTGGCCGTAAAATCGAGAAAACAAAGAAGCCGCTTCTCACAATGCGCGAGCGTTAATGTTGATGTCCGCCACCGCGTCGCATCCCCCGCACAGGGATAACGTCCGCAAAATGTCCGTGATATCTTCGAATGATTTCTATGAGTCGTGTGCAACCTGCGTGAACTTTCCGCGCTAGCGTCCTTTCTCCCTGATTGGACACTGGGAGTATGATCCGGTGCTACGTGATCGGAATTCTGCCGTCCTGCTCGCTCACCATTCAGCCGGTTCTCTCCACCGATGATCTGCCCCGGACGACGCGCTGTTATTTGGCCAGAGGCAGCAACGCGGGACGAGCTCAATCGCCTTTGTTTTGCCCCTAAGACTAGTGGCTCGTCAAGTTTTGATTTGGGGGTTACCGGTAGATCCCAATTTCGCCGACGGAGCGGCGAAACTACGTAGTTGAGCCGCTACGTCGGCTCGTATTGAAACCCAAATCTTGTTCTTGACAGAAGACTAGTGGGATCAGGAATCCCTGAGCCATATACCACTTCCGGCTTCCGGCCTTCCGCGCTGGCATTCTGGCCAGCGTTGGGAGGTTCAGACCTTACGCTCATGGGCAAACTCTATACCGATGCAGGAATAGTTTGCGCCATCGGATCTCCATCGATTGTCGGAGCATTCCTTTCTTTGCCACTTCGCCACGACCTGTCAGAAAGTTGACGGGACGTAGAGCTCAGAATGTGTTCCCCTCCGATCGAATTCGTGTTCCGGATGTCCCCTCCGAAACGACTTCACACCGAAACAACTCCACGGCTTCGCGCCAAGGCATGGCACGCGACTTGCATAACCAGGCGGCACTGAAGAGCCACTCTGTTTCGTTGAATTGCGATGAAGCTGGCTCGGCATTTTCTTCTCATCAATGGATAGGAGTCATCATGAACTCAGGAACTTGCACTACCGCAATTGGCGTATTTGCGAACTGGGACAAGGCAGAAGCTGCCGTCGAAGACCTGCGTAGCAGGGGTTTTCATGAGAGCGAGATCGGGATTGTCTCCAGAGACGCACAGATCGTTTCAGCGTCCCGATCCGACGATGACATTGATCTCGAAGATGATGAGGCCGACGACGTTGTCGCGGGAAGTTTGACCGGAGCAGCGGCCGGAGCGGGAATCGGTGGACTGATCGGGCTCGGGGTTCTGAGTGGAATGATCCCCGTGGTGGGCCCGGCTCTCTTTGCTGGCACACTTGGCGTGTTGGCGTCCAACGCGGCAGGCGGAGCGGCAGTGGCTGGTCTCATCGGAGCTCTCACGGCCTGGGGATTCTCCGAGGAGGAAGCGAAACACTATCAAAACGAGATCGCTGCTGGTCGAGTTGTCGTTACTGTCAACGCAGGTCGCCGTTGCGGTGAAGCGCGTTCCATTCTGCAAAGTCATGGAGCCACCACTCGCGAAACTGCAAGTACGACATCGTTGGCCTGAGTGACGTTGGTAATGGCCACAGGGCAGGTCCTGTACGGAGATGCGGACCTTTCTGAGGACCCTCAAGATGTAGGCAGAGCATCTCTCCAGGATGAATGGACGCTGCTGCCGACATCTGAGGGTTTTTTGCTTCGTTGACTGACGGGATGTCAGCAGATCTCCTTCCAATCAACTGGCCAGTCGAGTCGCTCGACTGCTGTCGCTCGAACTGGTCCTCCATGTGAATCAATAGATGAGGCCTATCATGGATAAGGCGGAGCGTAAAAAGCGGGATTACGTTCCCTCCGGAGTCACGGGACTGGACCACGTGCTCTGTGGTGGTTTCCTGAGAGAAGGCTTCTATTTGCTGCAGGCGGATCCAGGCTCAGGCAAGACGACCGTCGCGCTTCAATACGTGCTGGGGCGTCTGAAAGCCGGCGAGAGTTGTTTGTATGTTACGCTGACTGAGTCTCGTGCTGACCTTGAGGATGCCTGTGCGTCCCATGGCTGGTCGATAGACGGTCTCGAAATTTGCGACCTGACAGAGAATGCAGCGAGCATGCTGGGGGAGAGCCGAGCGTCGATATTTCATCCGTCGGAGACAGAGCTGGGAGAGACCACGACCGCGATTCTTAACGCGGTCGAGCGTCTCAATCCCCGCCATGTCGTTTTTGATGGGCTCGCGGAACTGCGACTGCTCTCGGGTGACTCCCTCCGATACCGTCGACAACTACTGGCATTGAAGTATTTTTTTAAGAAAAAGAAGATCACGGTGTTGCTGCTCGACGACAGGTCGTCTGGCTTCGATGACATTCAGCCTGAGAGCCTGGTGGGTGCAAACATTGTGATGGAGCGATTCCTGCCTGAATACGGTAAAGCTCGCCGTCGACTGTATGTCACAAAGGTCAGAGGAGCATACTTCCGCGAAGGTTACAACGACTACGAGATTGTTGACGGTGGCGTCGTCATCCATCCGCGTTTAGTTGCATCCGATCATCACGAACGTTTCGATCGCATTTCCTATGAGAGTGGCATCAACGCGCTCGATGAGATGCTCGGAGGCGGTCTCACCACCGGAACCACGACCCTTCTGCTGGGTCCCGCCGGGGTCGGCAAGTCAACGATCGCCATGCAGTACGTTGCCTCAGCACTGGGGCGGGGCGAACGCGCAGCGGTCTACACTTTTGACGAAGTCATCGACACACTGTTCGACAGATCAGAAAAGCTGTGTCACGGGCTCCCTGGAGGACCTCGAAAATATCAGGCCGCAGGATTGTTGCACGCGCAGCAGATTGACGCGGCAGAACTTACGGCCGGAGCGTTCGCCCATAAAGTCAGCGGGGAGGTAGAAGCGGGAACAAAGCTCATCGTGATTGACAGCCTGAACGGCTATATGAATGCAATGCCGGAAGAGCGGTTTCTGATTACCCACCTCCATGAATTGTTTTCCTACCTGAACCAGCAAGGGGTGATCACAATCATGGTCGTCGCTCAGCACGGGTTAATGGTGGGGGGCCTTAGCGAAATCGACGTCAGTTATCTCGCAGATACGGTCCTGCTGTTCCGGTACTTCGAAGCACAGGGCGAGATCCGGCAGGCTGTGAGTGTCTTCAAAAAGCGGACAGGAATGCACCAACGGACCGTTCGCGAGTTGCGGATCATGGAGACAGGCGTCATGGTGGGTGCCCCGCTTGTCGGATTTCGTGGAATTATGACGGGGACTCCTGAGTACGCGGGCCAGACAAAAATGATAGCGGAATCGGTTGCGACTGCGAAAGGAGGCACGAGGGATGCCTACGCTGACGGCAGTAACTGAAGATCGCGTGTTGGTGCTGATGCCGACATCGGAGGACAACGTCAGAACGTGCAAACTTCTCGCAGGATCCGGACTGACTGGCGTTCCCTGCCGCGATACTGATGAATTATGCCGTGAACTCGTCGCAGGAGCAGGGGCTGTCCTGTTGACGGACGAAGTCATTCAGGGAGACAGAGCGCAATGTTTGGCGGCGGTGTTGCATGATCAGCCAGGTTGGTCTGATATCCCTCTCGTCGTGCTCAGCCGAGAGCGGTCGGCCTCTCGAAGCGCAACGTTTCGTGAATCTGTTAATGCCACTCTTGTCGAACGTCCCGTTCGGATGCAGACGTTATTGAGCGTCGTCCACTCCGCACTGCGAGCGCGGCGGCGGCAATACGAGGTGCGGGACTATCTGTCGGAGCGGCACCGCACGGCAGAAGCCATTCGGACGGAACGGGAAAGGCTCCGCATTACACTGGCAAGCATTGGCGACGGAGTTATCAGTACCGATGCCGAGGGCCGAATCAATTTCATGAATGGGGTGGCCGAGACTCTGACGGGGTGGACTGACGCGGAAGCGAGGGGCCAGCCTCTGCAGGAAACGTTTCAAATTGTCAATGAGCAGACCCGCGAAGTCGTTGAGAATCCTGCGGTCCGCGCTCTGCAGCAGGGCGTTGTTGTGGGGCTGGCGAACCACACGGTGTTAATTTCCCGAGATGGGACCGAGCGGCCGATCGACGACAGTGCGGCGCCCATTCGCGACAGCTCTGGCACGACGGTGGGCGCTGTGCTGGTCTTTCGCGACGTGACTGAACGAAAACATGCCGCAGAGACTCAGTCCCGGCTGGCAGCCATTGTGGAGTCGTCGGACGACGCCATCATCAGCGAGACTCTTAATGGAATCATTCGCTCCTGGAACGCCGGCGCGGAACGGTTGTTCGGATATACGTCGACGCAAGCCATCGGCCAGCCGATTACCCTGATCATACCTCCCCAGGGACTTGAGGAAGAGCAAAACATTCTGAATCAACTCCGCCGTGGTGAGTCGGTGGAGCATTTTGAAACCGTCCGCGTGACCAAAGATGGACGGTTGTTGAACATTTCACTGGCGATCTCGCTGATCCGCGATGCCGAAGGACGCATTCTCGGCGCGTCCAGGGTGGCTCGTGATATTACTCAGCGGGCTCAGGCGGCAGCGGCACTCCGAAAGAGTGAAGAACGATATCGGACGCTGTTCGAGTCCATGAGCGAGGGATTCTGCCTCATCGAGATGCTTTATGAGAACGAACAGCCCGTTGACTACAGGTTCTTAGAAGTGAACCCGGCTTTTGAAACACACACAGGGATTAAAGATGTAGTAGGCCGGACGATCCGCGAATTGATGGCAAACAACGAAGCCCACTGGGTCGAGAACTTTGGCCGAACCGCCGCGACCGGCGAACCCGTTCGTTTTGTCAGCAAAGCCACTGCAATAAACCGCGTGTTCGACGTCTCCGCCTACCGTCCGGGAGGACCGGAGAGCCATCGGGTTGCGGTCCTCTTCAGCGACATTACTGAGCGAAAGCAAGCCCAGGAAGCGATGGCACGGGACGCGATGCTGCTGGCCAGCGTTCAGGATTCGGTCGTTGTGACAGACCCCAGGGGAATCGTCAACTACTGGAACGAAGGTGCAACTCAGTTGTTGGGCTGGACGGCAGAGGAAATGATCGGACGCCACTACACAGATTGGTTGCCCGAACCTCCTCAAGCGTTCATCGCGCAGCAGATCAGGGAACCTTCAGCAGGCAGCGAATGGTGTGGCGAGTATGAAGATTGCCGGAAGGATGGGACACAGGTCTGGATCGATATTCGGGTCAGCCTTGTCACCGATGCAACGGGCGATATGGTCGGAATCCTTGCCGTGTCGCATGATATCACAGAGCGGAAGCATGCCGAAGAGGCGCTGCGCGATGCTGATCGGCGGAAAGATGAGTTTATCGCATTGCTTGCTCACGAGTTACGTAACCCTCTCGCTCCGATACGAAACGGTCTGCAGGTGCTGCAAATGGGGGCCAGTGATCCCGACGCTGTGAGTCAGGCTCGCATGATCATGACACGACAGCTGGGGCATATGGTGCGATTGATCGATGACCTGCTGGACATCTCACGAATCGGCCGAAACAAAATGGAACTCCGCCGCGCACGCGTGACGCTCTCTGAGATTATCGCAAGTGCCGTGGAGACGGCTCAACCGCTGATTGACGCGGGCGGGCACGTCCTGCTTGTCTCATTGCCGCCAGTCCCGATTTTCTTCGATGCCGATCTCACACGACTGGCTCAGGTCTTCGGGAATCTGCTCAGCAACAGCGCTAAGTACACACCGCACGGGGGAAATATCTGGCTTTCCGCGGAACAAATAGGGGATGAAGCATTGATCTCAGTTCGCGACGACGGAATCGGAATTCCCACCGAGTTATTGGGCAGCATTTTTGACATTTTTTCGCAGGTCGATCGGAGTATCGAGAGAAGCACTGGCGGACTCGGTATTGGCCTCGCGCTGGTGAAGGGACTGGTCGAGATGCATGGCGGAAGTGTTTTTGCAGAGTGTCCCGGACCGGGCCGCGGAAGCACGTTCACAGTCCGGCTCCCCGTACTCAGATCCAATGCTGACCGAGTCACTCATACCACGAAACCGGGGGATGCATGGAACGACGGTCTGAAACAACGTTTCCTGGTTGTCGATGATAATCGTGATGCCGCTAATTCGATGGCCATGATGCTCAGACTGTTTGGCCATGAAGTTCGGACTGCCAGCGATGGCCTTGAGGCTGTCGAAGTGGCTGAACACTTCCGTCCCGAAGTCATTCTGATGGATGTGGGCATGCCCCGGCTGAACGGTTATGAAGCCACTCGACGCATTAGAGAGCGATCGTGGGGGAGTTCCATCATCATCATTGCTTTGACGGGCTGGGGTCAGGAAGGCGATAGAGCCCATTCAAAAAAAGCAGGGTGCAATGGCCACCTTGTGAAACCCGTCAACCCGAACGAATTGAATACGTTGCTGAGCCACTTAACGGCACAGAGTGGCAACGCGAAACAACGGTCTTCTTACGAAGATGCTGAAAGCAGTTGACGCGAAGCGAACGAAAAGAGTGCTCAGTCCACAAAGAGGAACTCGCTGGAGTTTAGTAGAGTCCTGCAGACCGACGAAAGGCCGCTGCGTGCGGACAGTTCCTCCAGCACTGATCGTTCCTCGCTTGTGGGTTCTCGAAGCCAGCAACGTCTGATCGCGCTAGTCACGTGCTCCTGCGATGTCTCGCTGGTTGATTCCAGTGTCGCGGCAAACTTCTCAGAAAAGTGCAGCATGAAGTGATTGTTCCACAACACCAGCGACTGGAGCGGAGACGCCGAGAAGCCTCGCACTGGTGACAAATGACCGAGGTCCGGGAAATCGAGTGCTTCCATAAACGGATCCTGAATGCTTCGCCAGACAATGCGATAAATGCTGCGGCGAGTGGCTCCGGGAGTATTCCAGTCGAACGAATCATAATCCAGAACCGGCGTGAGCTGCGGACCAGGGCTCGACAGAAAATGAGCCACACCCGGACCGCCCATGGTCAAATCCAGTTGACCACTGACAACGAGCACTGAATCGCGAATGCTGTCCGCATCCAAACGCTGCCGATTCATTTTCCAAAGCAGACGATTGTCCGTATCAACCTGCGCGGCATCGTCTCGATGCGCCGAAGATTGCTTCCATGTTTCCGATGTGACGATCAGTCGATGCAGCGACTTCAGAGAACCTTTTGCATCATCTCGAAACCAGATGGACAACCATTCCAACAATTCCGGATGTGACGGCGTTCCACCCATTCGACCAAAATCGCTCGGCGTATCGCACAGGCCTCGACCAAAATGATAATGCCATGTTCTATTCGCAATACTACGCCAGGTGAGCGGGTTATCGCGGTGAGCAATCCACTCGGCCAATGCCGCACGCCGCTGTGATTCATGAGCACCCGCCGGGATTTCAAAACGAGCCGGCAATGCAGTCACTGCTGATAATGTCCCCGCTCCAACCTCCGCGCCGGGCTTGTCGAGATCTCCGCGTCGCAGCACATGAATCGCGCGAGGTGCGGCGAACGTGATGACTCCTCGTTCATTCTCTGCGCGGGTTCCGGCGGCGTAAAGCTTAGCGGGCTCAGGCAGCTTTTGAAGTTCTTCTGACGCCAGCTGATTAACGACATGGGCTGCCAGCATTAACTTCTGATCGGGAGATCTTTGATCTGATGGTAGTTCAATAATCTGATTGATTTCCAGAGGCACGACGGCCGTCAGCTCCGCATCAGAATCTGTCGCTGACAAAGAAAATCGCCCGATGATGTGACCACCGCCGTGGATTTGTCGCATCAACACGGACAACTTCATTCCTGGTTCCACAGCCAGGGGTTCTGCCAATTCGAACACGATCAAGTGAGGCTGCCCGACCTGTGGATGAATGCCCCAGGCGGTGGTCAGATTGCCGTCAATCGCGTGACTGGCAGTCCATCCCGACTGATCGAAATCCGCGGTGGCTCGTCGAAACGCCAATTGCCTCGGCTCGGGCGAATTCGGTGAAAACACCTGCACCACGAACTCCGTAAGATGCAAATTCCCATTATCCATCCGCCCCGGACCATTCATAGGCAACGATGCATCCGTCAGTACATCCAGTCGCAGCGCGGTCACGGATTTCAGCGTTGTCGAACAGGTAACGGTGGTTGTTTCTTTGTCGGGCCTTGGCCCCGTTGAAAGAATTGAACCATCAGGCTGACGAACCAACATGGCCGCATCGACTGAGACAAACGCTTCGATGTCCAGCGGCTGCCAGTTGGCTTCCGGGCCTCGCTGATTCGTCCATTTAGCAACCAGTGCCTGATGCTCGGACTGAAAAAGGACGGACGCGTCTTTGCGATCCGCCGCATCTTTCAACCTTTGCCAACGACGTCTTGTTCTGCCGACAGAGGCATCTGCATCAAACGTAATCTCGCCCTTGCCAAGTCCGGCAAAGACGGCTTGCAATGAGTAATAATCTTCCTGAGAAATCGGATCAAACTTGTGCTGATGACAACGTGCACAATTGGCGGTGGTGCTGACAAACGCGGACATCGTTTGAGTCACCATGTCGTCGCGATCAAGATTCTCAAACGCATTGACCGCCGTAGCCGCCGCGCTGTGGTCGTAAGTGCCTGCTCCGATGAAACCAAGTGCGGGCATCAGATGAGTTTCCTCCGGATACAACGCATCTACCGCCAGTTGTTCTCGGATGAAGCGATCCCACGGTTTATCCTGATTCAGACTCTCGATCAGATAATCGCGATAGCGCCACGCATTCTTTCTCAGGACATCGTGTTCATATCCATGAGTATCCGCATAGTGAATTGTGTCCATCCAATGCCGTGCCCAGCGTTCGCCGTATCGAGTTGACTCGAGCATTCGATCCACCAGTCGCTCGTAAGCGTCCGGTGCAGGATCGTTGACGAAGGCGTCGACGTCTTCGACGGATGGATGCAACCCATGCAGATCAATCGAGAGTCTTCTGATCAGCGTGCGACGATCGGCCTGCGCCGATGGTGTCAGCCCATTGGCTCGAAGCTTCTCCCGGATGAAGCGATCGATGGGATGCTGCGATTCTGTGGCTTCCGCTGATGACGGAATCTCGGGACGCGTCAGTGGCTTCAGTGACCACCAGTCAGCCGCGTCTTTGAGATCCGGTTTCTGTGGCTCAACATCTCGTGGGTCAGCCGCTCCCTGCTGAACCCATTCGACAAGCACCGCGATCTCTTCATCGCTTAACTTTTCTTCCGGCATCTTCAGATCCGCGTCCGAGTGCCGCACGGCTTTGATCAGCAGACTGTTTTCCGGATCACCGGGAATAATCGCAGGGCCACGATCTCCACCTTTCTGCCAGCCACTTTTCCAGTCGAGAACCAGGCCACCGCTGATCTCCGATTCCGAGTGCGAATGACACTCATAACAACGCCGTTTCAAAACAGGTTCGACCGATTCGCGAAAGAACTGGGTTTCATCCGCGCGAGTTGTCGTGACGCCAATTGAGAACAACAGGCTAAAGGTGATGCCAATTCTGAAGCCTGCCACAAACATTTCATTCTCGGGGTTGAACTATTCGACGTACAAAAAACCGTTCGAACACAAAAGTGTCTGGCACAACAGATTCAAGCTTGCCACTGCAAATTCTGGAGGAGCATCCGGCGGAGGAGTCAGAAACTCAACCCCCGAAGTGATTTCTGAAGCATTCGGAGTGCGGCCATAAATTAGCCGCCATGTCAGAGTAATCTGCGTTGGCAAGTCACTGCTGGTTGCACGAACTCGGTCACCAATCACGCCGGCCTGCTGCACCATAAACGGGTTATTCAACATCAGCAGCGCTTGCGGGGCCGCTGTGGAAACCGGACGACGCTCACAGTTCGGCGCCATTCGCGGAAGATCGAAAGGCTCAATCACGCTCAGCGGCATTGACCGACGCACCTGAACGTAAATGCTGCGACGGAATTCGTCTTCACCTAACGCCTCGACCTTCCCCGATGGTCGGCCGGCAGAATCGCGAGTATCAACGGCCACAACAAACTGGCCGACCTCATCCGGACTGACCGGGATCGGCTTGCCGAATTGCTTTGCTGCCAGTTTACCACTGATCTGCAGGATGGAATCCCGAACGGTCTCTGCTTCCAGTCGACGAACATTCATGCGTCCCAGCAGGCGATTTTCGACGTCCACCGCATCCAGCTCCGGACGATGAACAGACACCTGACGGTAAGCCGTCGAATTCAAAATCTGGCGATGGAAGCGTTTCAGCGTCCAGCCCTCGTCCATAAAGTCGCGAGCCAGCCAGTCCAGAAGTTCCGGGTGAGACGGGCGTTCGCCTTTGACTCCAAAGTCCGCAACAGTCGACACGAGCCCCTGCCCAAAATGGTGCAGCCAGAATCGATTCACCAGGACTCGCGCAACCAGCGGATGTTGTTCGTTCGTCAGATGCTTCGCATACGCCAGTCGACGCCCAGAGGTTGGCACAGCAGGATCGTCCGCTGGAATCGTCAGAGATCCGGAATTCAAAACAGACAACTCACCAGGTGCGATTTCCTGGCGAGGCTGCTGGTGGTCGCCTCGAGAGAACAGCTTTGTCACCGGAATCTGTCCCGGGACTTCATTGAGACACATCACATAGTCGTCGGCAGGTCGCTTCTTTTTCGTCTCGGCGGTCAGGTCGTCCCATTTTTTGTTGAACCCATTCAGCCGATCGGGCAGATACAGATAAACGGATCCACGGTCGACGTTCAGAAACGGAAACTCCTTGATCAACTGCTGCTGTTCCGGAGTTCGTTTGTCAGCCGCTGTTTCTCGCGCAGCACGAGCCAGCGGCTGCTGTTCAGCCGGTAACTTCTGGAGCTCGCGTTCAAACGTGTCTTTGACAATTCCATCCAGTTCCTCAGTGCGCTTCTTTGAAACTTCTGCAAGTTCCGCATCAACGGCCGCAGCGGCCTTTTGAGTGTCCGTTGACCACAGCGAAACCAACCGTCCACCGGGAACTCGCCAGTTGTTCGGATCATAAGCCGGCTCAAAGAGTGCTCGCAGGCGATAATAATCAGCTTGCGTAATCGGGTCATAGCGATGCTCATGACACTGCGCACAGCCGACGGAAAGACCCAGCACTGCCGTTGAGGCGACCTTGATCGTTTCGGCAATCACATCATTGCGAGCCGTCACGACATCCGGACCACCGGCCGCTGTTCCATCGGGACACATCCGCAAGAAGCCCGTTGCGACAAGTTGATCAGCCTGCTCCGGAGTCAGATCCTGATAAGGCGGAGTCAGCAATTCATCGCCGGCCAATTGCTCAACCAGAAACTGATTCCACGGCTTATCATTGTTAAACGATCGAATCACATAGTCGCGATACTTCCACGCCCACGGACGTTCGACGTCGGTCTCGTTGTAGCCATCGCTGTCCGCATAACCAGCCACATCCAGCCAATGTCGTCCCCATCGCTCGCCGTACAACGGAGAAGCCAGAAGCTCATCCACAAGTTTAGCCCAGGCATCCGGAGCTGTATCGGCCACAAACTTGTCGATAGCTTCCGGCGTCGGAGGCAACCCGGTCAGGTCGAAGGTGACTCGACGAATCAATGTCTCACGATCTGCTTCCGCACTGAAGCCAAGACCTTTCGATTCAAGCTTCGACAGCAAAAACGCATCCACAGGAGTACTTACCATCGCTTGCGCGGTGACGGCGGGAACTTCCGGCTTCACAATCGGACGGAACGACCAGTGCTGACGCTCTTCATCTGTGAATGTATCTCCGGCCGCCAGAGTTTCCGGTTCCGGGCGTTCGGTTGTTGCGCCGTTATCAATCCACTGGGCAAGCAACTGCATTTCTTCGGGCGATGGTTTCTTCTTGCCCGGTGGCATTTCCCCGGAGGCGACTCGTTGATAGAGCAGGCTGGCTTTGTGATCGCCCGGAACAAGCCCCGGACCTGATTCACCGCCCTTTTGCAGGAAGCGAACCAGCCGCGTATCAATGCCGCCTTTTAGCTCGGGCTCTTCTCCGTGACAGTGCCAGCAATGAGCCTTCAGGATTGGACGGATGTGTTTTTCAAACTGAGGTTTGGACGCAGATTCATCTGCACGAAGGGACGTCAGCGGCAACGTCAGTGCGAGTACCGACACAACCAAACAGGAATTCAGTCGATTCATGGCTTTGCACCAGACAGCAAAATGCGGCAACTTTGAGGCAGGAAGAACCGTGGAGGGATCCTCACTTTACCCAAATTTTCCGCATGAGCAACCGCCGTTTCCGGCCGAGCCACTGTTCGGAGCAAATGTCAGTGTTCTAAAGTTTACCGCCCAGCCGCAGGCGCCGGCTCAAAAATCCGTAGGCCGGACCGAGCGCCAGCGAGTTCCGGCAATTCAGCGACGCGTGAACTCCGTGTGCCGTCCGCCCTTTCAATCAATACACTAGTTCGACTATGCCAAATCGACCCCTTCGGCCTCGTGCCGAAAGTGAGAGGGTTTGGCAACCAGTAAAGCGTTTTTTCT
>JBPOIW010000123.1:0-9190 GCA_052034165.1 Planctomycetota bacterium
AATGTCGATACGACCGTGCAGGAGAAGAACATCACGCATCCCACTGATTCCAAACTGTATCACACAGCTCTGGTGAAGCTGGCCAATGCGGCAAAGAATCGAAGCATCCGGCTGCGTCAAAACTACCTGCGAGTTTCGAAGCAGACAGCTCTCATGGTCAGTCGTTATCCGACAATTCCGCCAGCACTCGGCGAGGTTCATTCCCGAGACCCGCTTTCATGCAAATCTGCCCCAGAGTTTTCCAAAGTACATACGCCACAACGCCACGCAACGAGGCGTTGACTGGCAAATGAAAATCGATGACGCTCGAATCAAACTCAAGTCCGTTTACCCACGCTCTTTGAGGTGACAACGCACTAGGTACTCCTCAGCAGAATCCCGCGACATTCCTCCGGGGGCACCTGAAGAGCTTGAGCCCGATGGGCAGAAGTCAGCTCATGCGAAACGTATAGCGGACGTACCGCAGAAGGCGGCTGACCAACGAGGTTTTCTCACATTGAATTGTAGCGTAGCCCGTCAAATACAAAGCCGTGTTCGATGCAGATGGCGAATTGATGACAATCTGCGCAGCGGTTACTTTGTCAGGTGCAGTCGTCCCGTAAAGGTTCTTCACGGGCACCATTCTGTTGCGTGCCAATTCTCTGTCTAACAATGTTTCAGGAGATTTTTCAACGAGTTCAACATGTCCTGAGATCGTTGTGAAAGGGTCTGAGGTGAAGACCAGATTCGCGGCAGCACCCATACGAACAAGATCCACAGAAAACTCATCCACGAAACATTGAGCCCTGAGATCTGCGGGTTGGCCCAGCCAAAACAATGTCGTGTATTTTTCGACCCATTGGCCTCGAAATCTACTGGCCAGAGGGTCGTAAACGGTTACACCACTCGTTCGCAACCCCAGATGCGTCTCCAGCGGATGCCGCTCGGGAAAAACTCTTCCTTCCGCCGACGCCGAAATTTTCAGTGACAATAATTGTTCCGACACCTGGCGGAACATCTCCGTCTTGGAATCAACGATAGCCTGGGCTGTTGGCAACAAGTTAGCTGCAGACTTCATTTTGGATCGTTGAGCCTGCAGCGTATTCAGTCGAATCTTTGCCAGCTCCAGTTCATTCTGGATTCTTAGGAATCGCATCGTGAGTTCTGGATTCTTCATCTCCAGCACCAGATCGTCGACATGGACCGTTGCACCCTCGGCAACAAGAGGGAAAACATAGCCTGGTTCAACTGCGATGATGGGGCGACATTTTCCCGGTGTCATCACAAACGGGACTGAGACAGACATAGGAAGCGGCACAATGCCGATCAGGACAACAGTCAGAAAGAACAGACTTGTCCCGATCGCAGCCCTGCTCTGGGTTTCGGGATGGAACTTCAGGAGCAGCAGTCTTGATTGAAAATATTTCCAGATCCCCAGGACAACTCCGGCTGCAACAGTGATGGCCGGCAGTACAACAAGAGACTCCAGACCAATTGAACCTAACATCCGATGCACCGCGTACAACAATGTGACAGACAGGGTAAGACGATAAATCACCGACGCAACACCATATACTGCAAGGACAACTACGGCAGGAGCAGACATCGGTACAACAGGAGGGTGTCGTAAGCCCAAAAGAAGTCGATCAAGAAGAGATAAGGCTGCGTCTCGAGCTCTTGCCGCAAGATTGGGAATATGCACCAGATCACTCAGGATATAATAGGAATCATACCGCAAAAGCGGATTGCCATTGACAAGGAGGGTGTTGATGGAGCACAAGATCATTGTGTTACGACAGAAGGTATGCAGAAATCCTGTGCGAGTTGAGGCCCATAGCACAGTGCAGGCAGAGGCTATGATCAATTCGGCACCGATCCCCGCAGCCGCCACGGCCATTCGTTTCCATCGATTCTGCTGAAGCCACGAATCCGAAACATTGCAATATAGCAGGGGCAGAAATGCAACAAACAGGATTCCCAGTTCGTGACATTCACCACCGAAATGACGGCACGTAAGTCCGTGCCCAATCTCGTGAATAATCTTCACAACGATCAGTGCAAAGGCCATGACCCAAAGATTCTGCGCAGTCATCAGGATGTCGGAATCGAGGACTTCCGTTTTGAATGCCAACCACTGCGACAGAAAGATTGAAATTGAATAAATCAGGAACAGCCCAAAGCTCACAATTACGGCCGGCTGATATATCCAGCCAACGATTCTGTCCAGCGCGTTCAGGAATCGACTTGGGTCAATACCTCGGGTTCGGAACGACAACAACAGACCACCGATTCTAAACAATGCTCCCAGTGACAGAGCCCTGGCCGTTCCGGGGTGTAAACCTCTCAGGCCAGGCATAGTGGCCCGGAGAATCTGACTGCGAATCGCCGAAGTCAGGAACACATGCATATTCTGCAGAGAGAAGCCATCCGAGGGGGAATTCTGTGAGAGTTGATCCCTGATTTGTGTCAGTGTAGTCGCTCCATCAAGCATCGTAAGGAAGCGATATTCATCGTTCGTCAAATGGAAGTACGTCGCTCTCAGCGGATCTTTGATTGTCCATCCTGGTTCCATTCCCAGCCGAGATGGAGAAGTTTCAAGATCCGGGCGCAATTTCCATCGGATCGGGACGTTGTCGACAGATCCTGTCACCATTGACTGCAGTTTCCTGATTCACGTCCGGACTCGCGCTGTGAGTCTTACTGTAACCTCGGGGATGTTCGCCGGCTCTTCGTATGTGTGATGCCACTCACATCATGAGCCTATTTCAACGCTTCAGGGAGAACCCACATTCTTGCCGGCAATCCCGGAAGAAGTTTCAGCTCTGTATTAGGAATCTCAGCTACAACATGGACTTGCTGGTTCACTCGGTCAACCTCCGGACTGATAAAGGTTAGCTTCCCCTCAATTACGTGGCTAACGTCAATATTCTCGCAACGAACCCTGACCTTTCGTCCACGACAGCCCATGTTGATGTTCGAGGCATCGGCGAATCCTTCAACCTGGAGAATATCGAGGCGAACAAACCTTACCACGGGCTTTCCCGCATCCGCCCATTCTCCCTCTTCTATGAATCTCTCAACGATCATGCCATCGAACGGAGCCAGAATTCGTCTGCGGTTGAGCCTCTCACCAGCGATGTCCCGCTGCTTGTTCAGAGAAGCCAGTTTCAGAATGCTGGTGGAGTGATCACTGCGTGTCTTGGCCAACGTGTCCTCAAGACGCTTAACAGCAGCTTCCTGCTGCCCAATCGCAGCCTCTTTCGCGCGCGCCTGGAGCTCCATCAGCGCTTGATTGTGCCGGGTCTGCTCCAATTTCAAAAGACTCTGATCTCTCGCCAAAGTAAGATTCGACAGCTGCTGATCGGAGACACTTGCACGGAACTCCCGTCGGGCGTCTGCGACTCGTTTCAAGTTCTCTTCCCCAGCTTTGGCGTCATTCTCCGCCTGTTGAACTGTGTACTTCGCAGTTGCACCAGCGCGAGCGGACTCCGCGTCAATTTTCACCTGCTCAAGCAACTTCCTTGACTCGGTCAATGCGGACTCGGCGATCGCAATCGAATTCGATTCCTGCGTTTCCTTTTCGAGTATCTGCACTTCAATTATTGCCAAATCCAAAGCCAACCTGGCAATCCCATCATCAAGCTGCGCGATCGTAGCTCCTTGCTTCAGGAAATCTCCTTCGACAGCGTGAAAACTCGACAGTTGTCCCTGCTCAAGAGTAGCAAGGTCCGCTTCCTGTTTGGCACGGATGAACGCTTCTCTGATTTCGACTCCTTCCTGGACAACAGAAGTTGACTGAACCTGCGAACTTCGCACAGCGGGCGACTCCTGCCCGCCCAAGTCAGTGCAACAGAGCATTGCCCCGAGGAAGATCAAAAGAGCCGATCTTCCGCCGAAAGATGTATCAAGTCGTACCTTGATGCTATTCATATCCACCATCCCCGTCGTACTGCCTCTATGATTCTTCGGAAGAGCACAAAGCCCAGCGATCTCTTACCACAGTCAATCCAGCCAATCGCCTTTGCACCAGTTCTCAGACTTTGATTGTCATTGGCATCCACGTCCGAAGTCAAAGCAGTCGAGATCCCGCCCGCTTCATCAAATTGAGCTGCGGTGCCGACACGAGTGATTGTGGAAACGGATTCCCTTTCCGGATCTGATTCAAGAAAATAGCGTACCTGACTCGTCGAGGTTGATTGCCCAATGGCCTGAAGTACATGCCGTGCCTCTGCTTCAGGAATTCTGAAATCGATTTGCCAACCCTGCTTGATGTCGACTATTTCACAAATCAATTGCCCCCGTTCGACTGGCCTTCCTGGCAGAAACTCCCGAATACGATCACCGGAAACTTTTCCCTGTTGGTCGGCCCGGACAATCAGGTTGTCTATGCGCTGTTTCAGGAGGTCTATTTGCTTCTGAAGAGAATCCGATCGACTCTGCAGTTCTGCTGACTCTGCTGAAAGAACTTCCGGTCTATTCTGTGTCCGGTCTGCCCGCATCGCTTCAATCGCTGACAGGCGAGCATTTGTTGCTGCGAGTTGCCCCACAGCTTCTTCCAGCTGAATCTGGAATTCTTCATTTTTCAGAACGCAAACTATGTCACCACGAAAGACTTCCATTCCTTCCTTCACAACCACTTCTTCCACAACGCCGGGCTCAGTGACGAACAGGAACAATCGAGCCTTGGGCTGAACAATGCCGGGCACTTCAACTGTAAACGTCCATGGAAGAAAAGCCATGAGTGCGATGAGGCAAGCGAATCCTCCCAGCCCCAAAGCAATCGATTTTGATCGGGGCTGTCGCAGTCTCTTCCAGATTGTTCTATCCATCCAACCTGAATTCTGTCGCTCAATGTTTCGAAGAGCCACAGAAGAGTGAGACGCCAAAGCGGTGGCAAGTCGGCTGCTCGAAACCTTCGGCATCGGCGGAAGCCATTGAAATACCGCACATACTTCAGCATCTGTCCACTGCTGCCCAAAGGTCAGCGGCACCACAAGGTTTGTTAATTTTTGCCTGTCGAAAGACTCCGGCCCCCGATCAATCCTGCATTCGGCATCCCGAATGACAGTCACGAGACGCAGGATTTCATCACTTCTTGCGTCTATGCCGTGCACGGCCGTTGCGGCCTGAGGTGTCCATTGATGACCAATAGATTTTCGAAAAACGAAGATCCGATAACACTCAAGAATCTCCGCAACATCGTCAACCAGATGACGATAAATGGATTTCTGGTCTTCGGCCGAATAAATCTGCGACAGGAATCGCCAGAGGTTCTCTTGCCTGTCTAATTGCTCGCCAAATTGTTGCAGCAACCGCCTGCGATAGAGATCTCCAAGGACCTCAGCCAGCTCAACAATCGCCTCGCCGGCATACGCCGAGCCGTCTCCCCAAATCACCAGAGCCAGCACTCGATGTTCCAGAATTCGTGACGCTGTAACGCAGCAGGAATCGCGTTCTCCTGTCAACCGGCGAAGTTCGCCTGAAGAGACAACTGACATCCAGTCCGGAGGCAACTCTAACGATGGCCCAAACACCAGAGTGGCGTTGCCTACCTTGAGGTCCCACAGCTGCACGATCCCCTTCAGTTCACTCCGCTCGAGTTCATCAAGCATTGAACCAAGCAAATCGTCAGTGTCAGAACTGCGACTGCGAGTATCTGCTGAGATCAACAGATCTGTAACTTTGTCAGTTGTGAACATAAGCCAGGCAGTTCACCGTGTGGTACATTCGCGATTGATTGTGGACTCTTGCAGATCTCAAAACTACGTCAGCAGGATAACTCCGATTGCTGTAAGGCAATGCTTCCCTGCGCGGAAACATACGCAGGGCTTGCGCTAGTGCTTCGTCAGTCATAGAATGATGGGTGTAGGCCGGCCCGAGCAGAGCGAGTTCAGGCTGATTAATTCAACAGGCTGAAGAGCTGCCGGAACTCGCTGACGCTCGGTCCGGCCTACGATATCAGATCCCTCAATTCATTGCTGACAGAGCACTAGCCCACCCCCGAAAAAATCTTCGCTCACATGGGAGGGTGCCGGGAACGTGACTATAGCGTCCGGTTTCGCTTAGCTGAACTCCAATTTCCTGAGGCATTGGCCTCCCAGCATAGCCTGCCTCAAGGGGCAATACGTCAAACTGCCTATACGGCTTCACCACCGTGGAAACCTGCGGAATTTGCCGTTCAGTTTGGGCTAAATGGGATGATCTCGTGACTTCGGCCTGCGAAGCCACACCTAATCTTTCCAGTCACCGAATTTCGCAGTTGTCCAGCCTTGGAGACATCCGATCACAGAGTTGTGTAAATAGTGGTAGAACCTCGTCGCCACTATCGGATGGAAGCCCATTCGGGGCTTTTCATAACTGTCGCGGTACATGGATGCACCAACATGCGGCTTAGCTACTTCCTAAAAGCACTGAAGTCTGGAACTCTGCACTCACGAAGAGTCCGCAAATCAGTTTGTGCCACAACGTTGCTGGCAACCTTCTTCGGCGGCTGCGCTCATTCGCCGCGGCAGTGGGAGAAGACTATAGGCAACAGGACAAATGAGATCAACAGCATTACTGCGGAAATGGATAATCCATCTCCCCCGGTATTCCAGGAAGCCAGCATGACCAGCAGCCCCATCACGGCGAAGGTTATCTCTGATTCTGTGCAATACGACGACAGAAGCCTGAATGAGATTCTTTTGCAGGCGCTTCAAAATGCCCCGGCACTTCGAGACTTGGGTGGGGTGATTCTCAGGAATCCTGAATCCGTGAAAACCGGCTACACAAGCAGAATCCAGGAAGCAGACCCGCGGTTTGGTATGGAGGCCGCTTTGAGTGCGTTTGATGCTCAGCTTGGAGCATCAGCCATGTTCAACAACAATGACCGACTCTACAACAACGCATTTTTCGCAGGCGGAGCTACTGCATTTCAACAGGATTTGAATGACTATCAGGTTGAGTTGTCGAAACGGAGTGCAACAGGTGCGTTAATGGCACTTCGTGGTGTCACGAATTACGACTCGAACAATGCTCCCGCGAACACATTTCCAAGTGCATGGAATTCGTGGGTTGAAGGCGAGGTCCGGCAACCCCTTCTTCAGGGGGGAGGTCTTGAGTTCAATCGAATAGCTGGTCCTGGAAGTTCGCCAGGACTCTATAACGGCATTCTGATTGCCAAGGCCAATGCTGACATCAATCAGCACGACTTCACAATCGCCCTCACGGATTTCGTCAGTAACGTAGAGAACGGCTACTGGGATCTATACACGGCCTATCGTGAACTCGATGCTCGCAAGAAGGCGATGGAACAAGCACTCGTAGTTTGGAATAAGGCGAAAGCAACAACAGGTACAGACGTGGGCGTGGGTAACGAAGCTCTCGCGCGCCAGCAGTATTACCAACTGAAGGCCGAAGTGGATGAGGCGCTCAGTGGTCGCCTGTTGCCGGGTACCCAAACCCGAAATGGATCCTCAGGAGGTACAGCCCAGGCTGGTGGGGGTGTCCTCTCTGCCGAGCGTCGATTGCGACTTCTATGCGGCATGCCTGCTGCCGATGGCAGATTAATTCGCCCGTCAGAGGAACCAACCAGTGCTGAAATCATTCCGGATTGGGAAAGCAGCCTTCAAGAAGCACTAACACTTCGCCCCGAAATCCAGAAGCAGCACATTACTTTGAAGAAGCGTGAAATGGAGTTGCTTGCAGCTCAGAACTTCCTGAATCCACGACTTGACGCGGTGGGACGATATCGCTTCCGAGGAATGGGGGATGATTTGATTGCTGGAGGAACTCAAAATGGTGGAACACCGGCATCTTCGCTGGGAAATCTCGGTACTGGAGATTACCAGGAATGGATGATGGGTGTGGAAATGACCGTTCCGATCGGATATCGAAAAGGTCATGCTGCGGTAAATCATGCCGAGCTGATGATTGCCCGGGAACGAATCATGCTCAAGGAACAGCAGCGTGAGATTGTCAGTAACCTGAACGGTGCGACTGCTGACGTTGTTCGAGCGTATCAGGCTATTCAAAACAATCTCAATCAGTATCTCGCTGCAAATGACTATTTCCAGAGCCTTGTGAAGCCGAGCGATCAGCTGGATGTAGCGCCCGACAAGATTCTTGATGCCCAGCGACGCGTCGTTCAGGCGGAGATTCAATTCTTCCGTTCTCGCGCAGAATACGCGATAGCACTGAAGAATTTTCAGTATGAAAAGGGCGCACTTCTGGCCTACAAGGATCTACGTCTCGTTGGAGACTCGCTGCCGGTTGAGATGCCGAGCGAATCTGAACCGAGTGAAGAGCAGCCTGAATCCGAGGTGCCAGCATCTCCGGGTGAGGACAACTCAGCCGCCGACAATGCCGCAGTTGAAGAAAGTTCCGTCGAAGAGAGTTCGGAGGAATCAAACAACGTTGAGTCCCCTGCCTTGGGCGAGTTCACGCCATTGTGACGATCGCCAGTTCTAGTGCCCCGTCAAACCTTGATTTTCGGGTAGAGTTTTCTGAGTTTGGTGCGTGCGTTTTCGATGGTGAAGTGCCAGTCGATTCCGCGTTGTTTGGTATTTTTCCTATCGGACCACGCTTTGATTTCTGACTGCAGAATTTCGAGTTCGCCGATACGGCGGCCAGCAAGGCACTGGCTGGTCAGACAGCTGAGTTCACATGCGGCCACGTTGAGCCAGCTGCCATGTTTGGGTGTATGGATAATGTTCAGACGACGAACATATTCACGCGCCTTGTCAGCCGGGAAGGCTTCGTAGAACGCGCCCTTCGTACGTGTGTTGAGATTGTCATTCACCAGTGTGATGGTTTCGCAGTCGGCATATCGCGTAGGACCCAAATTTGATTTCCTGAGAAGTAAGATGCTGATGACGCGGCATGTCAGTATTCCAACATACCCGATTAAGAAGAAGCGTGCAGCGATGGATGCAAAGCTCGCCGCCGCTGGAAAACCGGCGTTGAAAAAGTAGACGCGGCGCGACCCGTTCTTCCAGTCTCCTAATGAGTCGTCCCTGAAAAAGTCGCTGACTGGTTATTGACGAAGGGGCCAGACTTAGGCTTAGGGGTAATGTTGGATTAGCCCTTGTGCTTTGGTCTGAAATCAGCGGCACCATGACCGACCTGAAACTGTTCCGACTCACCGAATCTGCTTCTGAAAACGCAAATCGGAGCCAGAAAATCAGCGATTGCGCCAGCGCGCGCAGCAGCTTGAGCAGATTCGATCCTGCGG
>JBPOIW010000114.1:0-48692 GCA_052034165.1 Planctomycetota bacterium
GGGCGCTAGCCCCGGTTTTCGTTGACGATGCAGGGAATGCCAACCGGGGCTAGCGCCCATCGGCGTGAAAGGTGTCGTGAGTAGCCGGATTCGTGAGAACACGGATGGCTGGTCTGTGGGTCACCGAATTCTCACGAATCCGGCTACAGAGAAATGCTCAACTCTGATTGGACTCGAAGATTGAGTCATCGGTTCGACATCACTGAGGGTGTTGAACTTCTGCAAGGGAAGGCGGAGCAATGAAGGACATGACCGGGACACACTTGGCTCCGGGCTCAGCAATCGCTCGGGCTCGGAGCTTTTTTTGTGATCTCGCGGGCTCAAGCGAAATATGGCTTTGATCGGCCGGAACGTGTTAGCGTCCGGTTTTCTTCAGAATGCTGCGGAATGCTGCAAGGCAAACGGGGTCTAACGCCCGGCGGCTGATGAACCGACGGGTCAGCGGACGGCAGCCAATCGCATCTTCTGTTACACTACCAATCTCGGGTACTCCACGATGCAGGGCAGTCTTTCGAAGTGGCGAAACTGGATGCGAGCGGCCGCGTTGGGTGCTCGCCCGGTCGTTGTGCCTCGACGAGTCATCTCGCCTGCGGAATCAACGTATTTTGACGACAAGAACAGCGAGACCAATGTGGCCGACAATCTGAGCGATCGCTACATGCTCTGGATCGACGGGGTTGGAGCCTGGCAGTTACTGGCCGGCAACGAATTCCTGATTGGCGGTCCGACCATGGAACAAAAGGCTGCAGATATCTGCCTCATGGCCAATTTGTCGCGTCGACATGCCACATTAAAAAGATCCGGAGAAGATTGGTTCATCCATCCGCACCAATCCACCGTTATCTCAGGCAAATCAGTCACCAGCCCGACTCTGTTACGAACTGGCGATGCCATCTGCCTTGCGGAGCGAGTTCGTCTGGGATTTCGCATCCCCAGTGTCCTGAGTGGGTCCGCTTTGATCGATTTTGAAAGTCACCATCGTCCGAGCCACAGTGTCAATGGTATCATTCTGATGACTGACAGCGTCTTGCTGGGGCCCAGAAAGGATCACCATATCTGCTGCCCGGACTGGTCTGACATGATAGTGATCTATCGTCAGGACGGGCAGCTCAAGTGTCGATCCAGACTGGCCATCAATGTCAATGGGGAACGAGTAAGGGATTCCGCAACTCTGAGCGATGGTGCCATCGTGTCGGGCGAAGAGTTTCGGTTTCGTGTTGAGAAGCAGTCCTTGAATCATTCCGCTTAGCTTGCGTCGGAACAATCCTATGAGGTTCACGTTTGCTCCTGAATCCAAACCGCTCGATGGTTACACCATCAAGCGGGCAATTCACCGAGGTGGATTCGGCGAAGTCTACTACGCGCTGAGCGATGCGGGCAAAGAAGTCGCGTTGAAGCTGCTGCACAATAATCTCGAAGTGGAACTGCGCGGTGTTTCTCAGTGCCTCAATCTGAAGCATCCCAATCTCGTCACGATCTTCGACATGAAACAGGATTCCGAAAAGGAACACTGGATCGTGATGGAGTACGTCGGCGGTAAGGGGCTGTATGAATTCATGCAGGAACATCCCAAAGGAATGCCTTTGAAGGATGTGCTGTTCTGGTTGTCGGGGATTACGGCAGGTCTCAGTTTTCTTCATGACCGCGGTATCGTGCATCGCGACCTGAAGCCGGCCAATATTTTTCGCGATGCCGATATCGTCAAGATCGGCGACGTTGGTCTGTCCAAGTACATCTCTGAAAGCCGCCGCAGCGCGCAAACTCAGAGTGTAGGGACGGTGTACTACATGGCTCCGGAAGTCGCGCGAGGTCGTTACGGTCGCGAAGTCGACGTGTATTCGACCGGAGTAATTCTATATGAAATGATTACCGGCCGAGTTCCCTTCGAGGGCGAAACGACGGCCGAGATTCTGATGAAGCATCTGACCGCGGAACCGGATCTGTCCGTGCTTCCGGAGCGTCTGAGACCTGTGCTGGCTGCGGCTCTGGATAAAGATCCGGATCGCCGAATTAGTGAGATCGAAGAGCTCGAACGAAGATTTCGCAATGCGATTCAGGAATCTGGTTTCTCCGTGGAAAAGCCGACGCCGGTGTTTGCTTCTCAACCTCCGGTGCAAAAACGCTCAACTCCGGCCATGGCGACGACTTTGATTGGGCAGGAGAAGGCGGCTGCTGTTCCCGAATTGGCAGCAGCGCCGGTTGGCGCTGGCGCTTCCGCAGAACCTGTCGGTCCGCTTCAGTCGGCCGCTCTGTTCTGGAAACGCAACGTTCCCGGTCCCGTCAAATGGCTCACCTATGCGTTGCTGATTCTGGTTCTCCTGAGAACCGGCGGCGGACTCAGCACGTGGGAATGGATTGTTCTTCTGATCGTGTATCTCACTTGGAGAAAGAATTCGGCCAAAGCGGAAGCTCGCGCAACAGCGAGTGCCAATGCGGCCCCGAATAAGGCCGGACCAACTCCGGCGTCCGGTTCGATCGCCCCGAACAACATTCCCCGCGCGGCGCAGCCCGTTGCCATGACGTCGCCGCAGGTGACCCCAAGTCCCCAGGCTCTGGCCCAGGCGGCTCGAAGCTATTCACCCGCGACGATGCGACAAATTCCGGTGTCGCAGCGAATGATTGATATGACAACCTCGTTGTCAATTTCGCTGGCAGCTGTGATTCTGGTCACGGCCGCCGTGCATCTGGCGACACCGTTGTTGCCCAACGTGATTGATGTGGCGTTCTTTGGAGTTGTCACGTTATTGGCGTCTGTCGGCTTGATCATTCCGGCCAAGCTCTGGGAAGGAAAATCGGGTGATGCGTTTATTCGCCGAATGTTCCAGGGAGCAATCGGTATGGGAGTGGGAGCCATCGCGTTTACTCTGCAAAGCTTCCTGATGTTCGGCGACGTGCGTCTGCTGCATGCGGAAGGCGACGGGATCTTCAACGGAGGTAAGTTGGGGCGGATCAGTGTCATGGATGCTCAGGGCTTGCCCACTATGGCAGGATATATGCTGTTCTTTGCACTGCTATTTGTGGCTCGACGCTGGTGGTGGCAAGCCGACAGCTTTCGGAGTGCTCGTTTTCGCATCTCGTCGACTCTTGTCAGTCTGTTTTTAGGATTCATCCTGACCGCGGTATTACCTTTCCCAAACAATTTAGGAGCAACGTGGGCTCTGGCGATTTCGGCCGTTGTTCAGTTATCAGCCGGCTGGACACCTCAGGAAGAACGATGGCTGGCCCCTGCTCCCGGAGTCAATCCGGCGGCCCCGATTTTAGCTCAGGTGCGGCATCCCGTGGTTGGGCGGCAGATGACTCAGGAGGCTTGAGCTGTTCATCATTCTCGCTTACGCGGGAACGATGGCCCAAAGCACCCGAAATCGGACGCTGACGCGTACCGACTGATCACTTGATAATCTAAGATCTCAGTTAGTGGTCCCGTTTTTGTCGCTTCGACAAGTCAGCATTAACATGTCAGCACCTATCGTCGGAATCTCCTTTTTCGCACTGCTTCTGATCGCTCCTGTGGCTGTCATCATGGTGCTGGGAGTGTTCAAGCTGATCGCGTGGGCGGGCAATACCATGCTCGGACGAACCAACGGCGTTTGCTCCGGGCGCATTGGTCTGGGGTTCGGGCCCATGATTGTCGGAGCTATTCCGATTTGCATGATTGTGTTGTCGCTGTTTGTCGTCAAAGCTCGCACGGTCCAAAGCGTGCAGGTGCATACACCGGTAATTGCTGGTTCTGCAGACTTCGCAGTACAGCGACAGGTGACGATAGTCCAGGATGGCACTGTGGTTGCTTCGGAACAGATGTCTGAGGCTCGTCAGGAGATCCTGCAGGCTGTGCAGCAGGATGGCGGACAAATCCCGGTTGATCTGCCGATTGAGGTCCCGACGGCGAACAACAAACCTGCTCCGGAGCCGATGTTGAGCCAGGTTGAGCCGACTGCTCCGGCCGCATCTGTTGACGAAGCTGCAGGCTCGGATGTCGTCGTCTCAGTCGGCAACTCGACAACAGAACCGGCTGCAGAAGAACCTCCAGCGGCGTCAGTCCCAACGGCGACAGTCCCAGAAGAAGTCCTGGTGACTGACAACACTGCGGAACAAAAGGCCGCCGTCGATGATAAGAACTCGATAGCGCCGGAAGTCTCAGAGGCTGAAGTCACTCCGCCAGCAGACCCGGCCAGCGAAACACCCGAGCAACGGCAGGCTCGCCTGACCGAACTGGCATCACACATCAGCCCGTGGATACGTTCGCTGTTGAATGAAACGCAGCAGGAGGAGTCGGCGGTGGTCGCCGATGTCGCCCAAGCTGTGGAATCGTCCGACAAGCAAATCGTGGTCTTTCAGCTGGCCGGTCCGATTCGTCAGAAATACGCTCTCATCCCGCTCACTCCGGCTTTCGATGCGGCCTTGTCACCGGTCAGTCCTTTTCTGGCCAATGGCAGTCTCGAATCGATCGCGGAGAGTCTCGCGATGTTCTTGAAGAGGCCCGCAAAATCTCCGACGGAGTTGTCAGCAGCCGCTGGTGGCGCAGAAACTCCGGCGGTCGCTGGGCCGCAACCCATCCCGATGCCCGATCCATCAGTGCCGACTGCGATCGCCATGGCTGAAACGACCGGGGACAGCAGGGGCGAGACCGATCTGAACTCACGCGACGAGCTTGTCAAAGGGATTGTCGACGAAGAACCAGCATGGGTTGATCGTCCACAACCTCATCAATTCGTCGTGCGCTCGGCCGCTCTTTTTCCGGGCGAATCGACGATTGCTCCGTTGAACAAGGCGATTAATGAAGTGCTGGCGGAACAGCTGAAGTTGTACGAGGAGTCTCTGGAGCCCGCTTTGAGAACTCAGGCTCGACTGGTGAAACTGGAGATCGACGAAGCGACATCTCAGGCGTGTGTGATTACGACGTTTGAGCGACTGCAGAGTGTTGGGAAAGAGGGTTCGGACAAACAGGACATGCGATTTGTGTATGCTTTGGTCGAGCTTCCGGAATCCGTCAGGTCGGCGGCCGTGCAGACCGTGCGAATGTCGCTGCAGCGTGATCGAGTGACCGGATTGGCGGTGATCATTTTTCTTTCATGGCTGGCAATTTGTTGTGCGAGTATTGTGGTTCGGTTGTGGGGGCGAGGCGGTTTCTTTCGCAAAATGATTGCGATCCCGCTACTTTGCCTGATCTGCGTCCCTTTGCTGGTATTAGCCGTGGGCACGGGAGCCGCGACGGCCGGAATTCCGGGCAGTAAGATGCCTCGTTATCCGTGGGCGGACGGCGACAAGCCGATTCGAATTCAGGTTTCGTAGAATTGGGGCGAGCCAAAAACTTCAGGATTTTCTGCCCCAAACGCCGAACCGGCAGAGTTTTACGATGTCCCTCTTCCCGATCCCGCGTTTTTGCGATCGTGATACTTGGAAACCCAAAGTCCTGACGATATCATGTGCATCACTGCTCCTATAGCTCAGTTGGTAGAGCAACTGACTCTTAATCCGTAGGTCGTAGGTTCGAGTCCTACTGGGAGCACCTGACGCCCTCTTGCGATAGCCCGTTTATGACTGGTTTTTCGCAAGATGGGCGTTTTTTGTTGGTCTTTTCTGCGTGTCGACTTCCGCTCTGTTCCTGCCAATTCGGTTGGTTCGGGTGTGTTCAGGTCCCCTGAAAGGTCCCCTGAAATCGGTTTAGTTGGCGTTTGAGCAGCTCTTCGCAAGGCATCATTTTCCCCTCGCGTGTAGTGCTTCAAGACAACCGCCGGAGTATTCCCTAACCAGTTGCAGACGTCCTTGATCGCGAATTCTTTGGCAAGCTCCGTTGTCCTGCTGGCTCGCAGGTTTTGCCATAATTTTGGCCACAGGGGCACTTTCGCCCGTTTCACGGTTCGTCGCATGATGTTTGTAATGTTCGCCTCTGAGCACGTCCGGTAATTCTCACTGAAAACGAATTCACCCTGCTTTGTTCGATTGGTGCTCACCAGTTTGCGGATATGCGGTAGTAGTTCCGGGAAGACCGGAACAAGTCGCGGTTCCTTCGTACGATATTCCGTTTTTGGAGCGAAAACGAAAAAGTGGGGCCCGTCTCCTGAAAGGTGAAAATCACCGTGCTTCAGAAAACGATACTCCGAAGGCGTGCGGAGCCCCCCATATCTTGCAAGTGCGATAATGAAAGCAAACTCATCATCCGGTGCGGACTTGATCACCTTAGCAACCGTTTCCCTCTCAAGGAAGCGCTCTTGTGCCTTGCTGCTGGCTGAAACGCAGGACGACAACCCTTTGACCTTGAAGGGATTCTTGACGATCAGTTCTTCTTCCACTGCCGCGTTGAGCACTGTCTTTAGCTTGCAGATCATTTTGCGAGCCGTGTTCTCTCCCAATGTCTTCCCGCCGTCTTGACGTTCTGGAGACAGCAGGAACGTTTTGAACTGTTTCGCCTGCCCTGTGGTCACTGCCGTGAGTCTGGTGTCACCAAAGAATTGTTTGACGAAATACAGGGAGCGTTTGTAGATGCGGATCGTGTTCGGCTTCTTGTCCGTCAGATTGGCAATGCACTGTTCCATGTAGTTCACAAGGGTGACAACGCTCGGAGCTTTCTCGGGTTCGGCCAATTGCAAGAGTTCAAGGCGAGTTCTCAATGGGCCTTTCAGGTTGCCCAGCCATGCCGCCGTATTCTGAGGAATTGCCGTTCCCGATTGTCGAGCAGCAATCAGGTGCTCGATGTGCAAACGCACTTGGCCAACCTGTTTTTTGTCCAGACTGCCGCAAAAGATCTTCGCCCGCTTTCCAGTGGGGCACTCTCGGTCTGAAAGCCGGATGATGTAACTGTTTTTGGTCTTGTCGTTAACAATACTTGCCATAAAAAATCTCCTCAGGGAGGCCTCAGCATAGGCGAGACCTTCCTGTTGTAAAGGGTAAAATGAAATTGAAAAAACACGGTAAAACACTGGACTTCCGCCCCCCAAACGAAGAGGGGCGGCAGTTATTCAAAATTGACCGCGATGACACACGGGGCGGCAAAAACCGCGGGGAAAACAGGTGCAATTCCTAGCTCCTCACACTGATGTAGACTGCGGACATTTGTATTTACACACTCACTTCTCAGACGGCTTGATTCCTCAAACCATCATTGGCATCACCATTCAGGAATCGCCGAATTTCCGCACGCCGGAACCGGATAGCTTTTCCAAGCCGAACAGGTTGAGGCAATTGGCCTCGTTTAACGAGATTCTGAATATGCTTTTCGCTCACTTTCATGAGATCTGCAACTTCTTTGCTCGTTAGCAATGGTTCGAGATTATCTTGCTGATCTGAAACTTCTCCTTTGTTTGTTGTCATTGAACATTCTTTCTATTTTGATTGTTATTGAACTACTTTCGATCATTTGAACACACAGGTTCATGATCTACCTTTCCTCAAAAGATGTGCTGGACGGGAAGCCTGCACACGCAGGCCACCGATTCCAGCAATACTTAAACTACCTGCCGATCTCAACCGAGATCAGCCTCACTCAACTCAACTCTCAATGCATCTGGATCTTCATCCAGCCGTTCAGGGAACCTTGACAGATATTGAATCCACGATGAGTCCACAGAGCCTCTCAACCCCATAAACACCAACAGGCTGCGAAGACTATTGCCGACGAACATGGCGTCAGCCGATTCGCCAAGCGGGATTTGATCTGACTCCCATGAAACTCTTCGACCAATCCGAAGGTAGATACAAAAATCTTGGGGAGCTACCCCGGCCATCGTGCCCTCGGTGAGCGTTTCGTTTACGCCCAGAGGTTCCCAACTCCAGTGGCCTGCTTCTGAGAATACAGCGATGCGCTGACCGCTTATCCATGGGACACGCACCTGCAGTTCGTTGTGTATTCCCCACTGAATTGTGGAATCGACGTCGAGTCCCAATAGGGTCAACATCGCACAACGACGCGAAATCGAAAGTCCGAGCAACAGGTTTACGAGCCTCGGAATTTCTTCTTCAGATTCTGAAATCTGAATTCTTTTAATATCTAACATTAATTTACCCATCATAATTGAGGCAAGACACGCTGTCCCGCCACCTCAAGTCAATGGAGACACGACTAGGAACTTTCCTGCCGTGGGCACTGACTTGTTGATTAATCTGATTCATCTGGTGGTCCTCGAATCATGTCCATTCCTTTCTGTTTAACTTTCTTGTCCTGAATGTCCTCGATGCAGTTCTTGCATCGCGTTGTCTCTTGAGATCTTTCCCCATCGAGTCGGTCTGTCACGGGAGAAAGAGATTGAACCCGGCGAACAGAGACGAACAGACTGATAAAAAAACGACAAGCTTATCCCTCTCCCTGCTCTTCTTTTATTCCTTTCTTTTCTTGCTCTTTTATTGTGATTCGTGGGTTCAACTCTTTTCTCAAAAAACTTGCCTTCATTTGCTCAAGTACTTTGTGCTTCATGGACTCAGGAACTATCAATGCATCATGTGCTGTAAGAATTGGCAACGACGGATACTTCTCGAATAGAGCCGAACAACAATCCTCTATGATGATCTCAGATTCGAGCTTCTGAAGTTTGTGGGCGATCACTGCATACGGTTGAGTCGCCTTGCCAGACTCGCGGCGTTCCTTCGTGTTGAAAATCTTGTAATATTCATCGTTGGTCTTCTCCAACCGCATATAGTTACAGACTTCTGGGAACTGGTCTTTGAACCATTGATTGACTTTGGTAAGCGAATCGTGCAGTTCAAGTGCCTCTTGGCGTTTTTCAGCGTTAAGCTTTTTGAGTTCATCTACATCAATAAACGGCTCGTCTGAAAACCAAGGGCCGCAAAGCCATTTAACGAGTGCCTTCTTGATGCTCTCACGACTTTTTCCCGAGGCATCTGCAATTTCATCGTAAAGCAAGCCAGACTGAGTCAATGAAGAAAACTTCTGATACTCGACATCAGAGATATGCCCTCTCATCAGATAGGAGAGTAGGACAGGCTGGCAACAACTTACGTCGATCTCAACAACTGACTCGCCATTGACCAGCAAGACAGATCTCGTTTCGCGTTTGAGGTTCGATCCTGAACTGTAAACTCTTCCCGTATCACCGACGATGAAAAAGACATCGCCCATGATCCACCTCTGAGCTTTCCAATTTGCCTTGTTTCTCTGAGAGGGAGACAGTTGCTCAAGTGCTGCGGCAAGATTGGGAACATCAATCTCGAACAATGATAGGCAGTCGAGGAGATTCTGATGCACTGGCAAAAGATTGCCCGACACAAAAACCTTAGGGCGATTCACTTGTCCGCTGGGTTTCGAAAGTGACTGCCCGCGTTTGCTTTGCATTTCGACTACAACAAAATCGGATTCATCAATTTGAGGTGCAAAGCGATAGCCCAGAGCTTTGCGGTGATCTTCCTTGCGGTAGCTAAAGGTTTTGTCGCACTCGATAATCGTCGCAAGGGCTTTTCGAATCTTTTTGAAATCCTTTAGCGGCAGAAATTCCTTAATGCGACGGCTTGGAAGTTGCTTGAATTCCCCGTCGAGACCGCCGCTGATGAATAGTAGCGTGCAGAATCGCACCATCTTGTCGCGTGTTGGATTGGTTGCTTGCAGATAAGCAGGAAGCGACAGCAATTGCTTTGCGCACATGAACGTATTTACTAACTGAACCATAACTCTCCTTTAAAGAGTAATGAGCCTGAGAATGCAGAGGCTCGATCTGCAGAAAGACCAGCGGTGCCTCACCGACGGTCGGATTGTAGACATCTCCACTAAGTGCAACATCCACATAATACTAATACCGAAAAACGACTCGATTTCTGACATTTTTTATCCAGAATTTCACATTTTTATAAAAATAATCAGAAGACACATTGACAAGAAGCATGGGCGAAGAACCTAGGCGAACAGGAAGGAACAGAAATCCCCCCCCCCAAAAAAAAAGGAGAAGAAGGAAACACACGTTTGGCTGATTCCGAAGGCATCGCCGGAATCTGCCAAACCTTTTGCACCTAACTCGCCAACCTTCACAGGCTTTGTGTTTTCCCATCGCACTGCACATCTACAGATGATTCCTGTCCACTTACCGAAAGATGTAACTGTTTCAGGATGAAACACCATCAACTAACTCAGTATCCCACTCGCTGTTCGGAAGAATGATTCCTCCCCCTTTTTTGTTAGGCCATAGAATGAACGCGCTGCTCGTAGGTCGTGGGAATAGCGGTTAGCAGCTGTCACACAGTCGTTTACTTCAGCAGTCGCTCCCATTCGTCCATTATAGACGAGTCCAGCATAAACAAACGCTGTGTTCTCTGCGTATGCGGCAGGTTGAGCTTCTTGATCGGGAGTCGCTTACGACCGATGGAGACGATGACATGGGAAAAGTTGTCATCGGGAGATTTGATCGACGAAAGCAGTTGTTCCCAACGAATGTATAATCTGTCTCTCGGATCCGATCGGGAAAAGCTAGACAGCGAACTTTCCGCAATATCTTTTTCGCTCGGTGTAAGCCGATCGTAGGATTGAGGCAGTAATTCCTGAATTCCGCATATCCGAGTTCGAAGAAGAGAAACGCGAATCTGGTCGTTTAGGGAATCCCTATTGAGCGAATCCCAATTGTTTCCCGTTACGTTATCTTTCACCTCGATAAAATCCGAATTCCATAAGAAGTCGGGAGTAATCGAAGTGTAACATTTCGGCCGTTGGGTTCTAGGGTCATCAGAATACAGACGACCATCTTTGATGACAGAAACGCCAGTCTTAGAACCGGATAGTTGAAGTTTCTTCGCGATTGGCGTACCGTCGTTCTGGACGATGTCTACACCGTTCAGCCGTCGGATCAGACGATTTGCTCTAAGTTCCGCTTTACTGGGAGTACGAGGCATTCTTGAGGTCCGCCCGTTCTTCTGTGGGTTGGTTATGATCCTGCTTCTTGGCCAGTGTCACGATGCAAGACTACGAGTTGTATCAACACTCCCTTGGGTTGAAGAACCGTAGGTCACAATAACGATTCAAATAGTCCGTCGATTTCTCCGGAAGGCGATTGATGGCTGCTCCGGTAAGATTCAGGATGGTGTTCGCGATCATCTTCCTCGTCCAAGTCCGCTATGGCAGCGTCTAGTGAAGCGATTTCCTGTCGAAA
Organism: Planctomycetota bacterium; assembly: GCA_052034165.1. GTDB lineage: Bacteria > Planctomycetota > Planctomycetia > Planctomycetales > Planctomycetaceae > SXXK01. The sequence goes on from JBPOIW010000114.1 coordinate 11,082, forward strand.
ATCATAGCTGACACTTTCGGCAAGTCCCTCAATCGCATCTTTGTATTCTTCCAGTTCAGCCTTGTAGGTCGAACGTCTGTTGTCCGAAACGAAGCGTTCTACTTCAAATGCGAGATATTCTTCGAACTCATCCTTCATAGCCTCAGTAGTGAGGTAGTATTGAGCAAAGCGGAACCAATCCGCAATGGCCCCAAAGTCACTAAACCCCACGTGATCGAGCGCCTTGCCATCGAGTACGAGACGCATCGCATGATTATTCCACTCTGCGTTGACTTCCGTGTCGTGCCAATCAAAAAACAGTGTTTCCTTCAACAAAGAAACAAGACTGAGGATATGGCGGCTATCGCTCGAAGCAAGCCGCATGACTTCATCGGAGATCCTGCTCTTGAGTGACGTGCGGAATCCTTCGACCATGATCGGCTGACCAATTAGGAGGCAAGATTCGAGGCGATCGAAAATGCTGGGAACGCCCCGCGACCAGTTATCGGAGATAGTTAAATTCGGCTGGGCACTGAAATGCCTCACAAGACGACAGCTGTTACTGTCGAGCAATCTCAGAAGTGCAGCCAGAAAGTGCTCCTGATCCGACTTGTGAGCGGATGCAATCTTGTCATCAAAGCCCAGTTGCTTAGTCAATCGTTCGAGCTGTTCAAAGAATATTGCGGAATTCACTAGTTCTCGTCCGTTTGGCACCTCCAGAAACAGCATGGCTTTGACAAAGTCGATTACGGAAGGGTTCTGAAATTCAACGACTTTGCCAATGGATCTGTTATAGATTCGGATAAACGAACCTTCCAACTCATTCAGCGCGTTTGTGAATGAATTGGACCTCGTAGGCAGATTCAAGGCTTGGGCTCGTGCTGCAAAGAACGGGCGAAACGCGGCCTCCAGATCCTCAAGCAAAACACCATCTCCGCATGTCGCAAGGACCAGTAAAAGGTCTCTCGACTCTTGGCAAATCTGATTCTGGAATGCATGTAGCCAGAGCTTCGTCGGGTTCTGGAGGTTATCGAGAAATCTCGCCAAATAGTTCTTGGGTGAAGAAGTGGCGATCGCAGCAGGCGTAGTCATCCATTCGATGACACGAGGATTATAGTTTCGATGCGAGATGATTTTGAGATAATTCCGTCCGTTAACGAGTGCTGCTATGTGCTCCGATGGAACGTCCAAAAAGTAGAGGTGATTTGCTAGTATTCGGGCCTTATCGCTTTCAGTGTATTCGTCGCATGAAACTACGAATTTGTAGATATCAATTTCGGACTGGGAGAGTCGTTCGTGCTGCGTTTTTGCTTTTGCCAATATGTACTCACGGGTTGTCAGAATGAATCGACGGTTCCGTTGTCGTGAAATCGCTGAGATAAATCGCAGTAGAGAGCGGTCTTCATTCTTGGCCAGCTTGTCACCGTCACTGATTTGACCTAGGAAATCGTCATAGTAAAACAGCTGCTTTTTCTCTGGATCGCTACTGAAAAGTTGCAGCCCTTCGGTGACATTCTGGTCGATAACCACGAGTTCCCAGTCGTCCATCATGTGATCTACGGTCAAGAGCTCTGCAAGTGTTGTCTTCCCGACCCCCGGTGCACCAGCGAGAATGCATACATTTGTCTCTGCCAGTCGTTCCTTGGCAGATGGGTACACTGCCGTTTGGACATAAATTGACAGTCTGAGGGAGATCTCTTCTCGCGTCATCGCGGCTGCAGCGAAGACACCGTTGTGAACAATGCGTTCAAGCACGCTGGTGCTTGTTAGCCATAGTTTGAAATTTGACTGTTCGACAGTCCGATACTTTCGCAACAACTGATTCAGCGAGCTTGCTCCAATGATGTCGTGCTTTGAAAGGCAATGCGGTCTCAGTAGTTCATAAAGCTCGTCCACGTTTCCGGGCGTGAGGTCGACAGTGGTGACCAAGACGTAACGTTTCGGAGCCAGTTTCTGGATCTTCGGTAGTTCTTTGTTCTTGATGCTGGCGAGCAAACTCCTGTAGCCGGACTTGGCGTAGTGCTTGCATTGAACGATCACAGTGTTGTGATTGTCGACAGAATGTCGCAGATCAATTCCCTTGTCTCGACCGGTCGCAAAGGCTTGAAGCTTAACACCAAGCTCTGGCTCCAGTAGATCATGGCACAACACTTCGAAATCAAACGGTGACAGTCCCCGGAAGTCGTAGTCAGCCATTCGTTCGGTCACTTTCTACGCCAAACTCCTGAATCGCTTTCAGTGTTCGCCCGTCTTTGGTTTTCCATTCGACTCGTCCGTTGGCAGATCCACCTTGGACGACTCCTGCTGCGGTCGAGGGGCTATTAAAAGCGTAGTCTGCCTTGAATACGAAATGCTCTCCCTGACGTTCAGCGATTCCCTGTTCGAGCAAGTCCTGACGCAGAGATTTGATCGCTTCGGGGCAGGAGTTGCGTTCCGTGCCAATGATCTGAGACCCTGTTTTGACAACAAAGCCCTTTGAGTCTTCGTAGCCTGTCGCCTTGATTCCTTTTGATTCAATGTAGAGCAGTGTTCTTTCAGTCTTCCGTGGTTCAGGAGTTTCCAGAACGCTCAAACCAACCAATGGAAAAATGGGCAACATATCCAGCAGACAGCCTTCCATGTCCGCTTGTTCGGCTTCAGTGAGTGTTGGCGGTGTTGGTGACTGCAGATTGTCCAGTCGAGACTGCTTGGCATCCCTTGCCAACTGATGCAGGCGTGACTCCAGAAACTGCACATGCGCTTTGTTCAAACTGTTGTCTTTGGTTGTGAAGAAGATGGCCCACGTCCAGAAGTCCTTGTTGCTGTGATGACTGTCGAGACGTGGTTTTACAGGATCACCTTCACCGACGTAGATCGTTGGAAGGGAGCTGTCTTCGCTTGGACCAATCAGAACGTAAACGCCAGTACGCTGGAACTCAGGGCGAGTGGCAACGGACTTGTAATCACTGCGATTGAAGACGACGCCAACGCCAGTCCACAACGACCTTTCGATCAGTCGGAGCCCATCGGGATCGCCTGCCGGGAGGAATATCTTGATTGAAAATGGACGGATACTTGAGTCATTCATTCTGAATCACCATCAGGATTTCAAATCACGTTCATCGTGAACGAACTACTCTTCAACTTCCGACGTGTACTTTGCTCGCAGCAGCTTCTCCAATGAGACGTAACGTTGACTCATGGTGAATGCTGTGGTTTTGCCGGTTTGAGATGTTTTATCATTCCGAATCGCCTCGGGCAGACGCACAGTGTCCGACGAATCAGGGGCGGACAAAATCATGACTTTGTAAACTCGGCCGACCTCTCGTATCCCAAGTTCGCAGAACGTGTCAATAACTACTCCAATTACCCCCGGATGGAGCCCCGGGGTGAATTCAACCTCGTCTTCAGACGCTATAATTCGCGGAAGGAGCTGCTGAACTGCACCTTCACAGTAGAAGCCCAGTCGCTCAACATTTCGGAATGGGCGGTTTGGCTGACACACGTAGACGGAATGCCGAAGGTACTCGTCGTAGGCTGAACGAGCGGCAACGATCACGGCTGTGCCTGAATCAACGGTCAACTTCTCCTCTGCCAACATAAGCTGGAGTTCGCGGAGCAAAAACTGTTCGCGCTCTGAAACAATTTCCATTCGGTCGCTCAAGAGTTCATTGATGGCTTGATCCAACATTCTGAATGATGCCCAAACCACGGGTTGGTTCTCGGCCATAAGCTCGTCAACTGCTTCAGGCGTTTTGTTGTCCGGCGTGAGAACGATGAGGCAGCGAGTTGAGGCAGATACCTTTTGCACTCGCACTAAATGTCGTAGGAGTTGCGGCATATCCACCATGCCGGGCTGAATCTTGGTTTCTACAACCAGAAAAACATCACTCCGGATCACCGCATCCGGGACACCCCGGTCATCGTCACTCCATTGATTCTCAAACTGAATGAGCTGAAATCTATCATCGCCGATGAGGTTCCTCAGCAATCTTTCAGTGCGATTTAAGGCGATTGAGCGGAGAACCGCAATTATCGTCGAAGTGACTCGGTTCTCACCGGTCTTGTACGTTGAAAATATTCCCGTCATGGTTCCGCTTTTCTATTTCAGAGTGTGAGGCGGATTCGCGTTTTAATTCACCCAATCAGAATGCGAAGCACCTCGACGCCAATCCATGATCAAAGTGTTCCAACGTTCTTCATGGACATGTCGATATCGGGAATCAGTCCTGTTGAGCGACAACAACAGGAGCCCAGCCCTACTGGAAACTCCGCAACTGCCGAATCATCGATTCACTCAAATCAGGATGTTCGAATCCGTTGGCCAGTGCCCTCAATATTATCTCAACAGCAATCGGGGCCTGTCGATCGGAAACCAGATTTCCGCGTTCCAGTCTTAGAGCAATTTGAAAGGGAAAGCTTCGGCCCTTACCGCCAGTGATGTCGATCTCCTTCTTCCAGCCAGACAAAGCCTTCCAAACAGAGGCCGGGATGGATGAGGCTACTTGAACACTTTCAAGCGTAACACTCTTCGACTGCCCTACTGGAACACTGACGCCTTCTGGAATAGCAACTTTTGCCATCGGTTGCTTCCGCGAAATCTTCCTTCTTCGACGGGAAAAAAATATGAATCCCCCACCCTCGGGAGTTAGCGACTTCTCGAAGCTCAGTCTCTCCTCAGATTCTCCGACTGGCTGTAAATCTATCACAAGGTCCCATGGCAAATTCTGATTGTGAAAAGAGTCCTTTACACACAACGTACTTCCCATACTTGAAGTTGCGTACAGTTGATCATCAGCGTTATCAGAGTAAGCGGGCTGCCATTTTCGAGGCCTGTCAAAGAAATACTCGTAACGGCTCTTAAGATCACTTCCGATCTGCACAAAAACCTGAACATAATCTTGCCTGCGAGTCGGTTTGACTGTGCCAGTGCACTTTACCAATACGGGATCCTGAATGTTTCTCATAACCCAATCCGCAGTACCCTCCCGCACGACTTCTTCGTTGCTTCCAATTACTGTCCCTCGAAGGGCACGGCGGCAGTCCTTCAATTGTTCCAGTGCGTCCTGTGGCGAATTTGGCATCGTTCTAAGCACGTACAGATGAACGGGTTGACCGAGAGCTCTCATGACCTGAAATGCGCGAGGGACTTCCAGAAAGACAATTTCGCCGGAAACTGGCAACTGATTGTCTTCAGCAACAGCAACAGCAACGACGTTACGTGTGAACTCCAGATCATCCTCCCTTCCAAGAACTTTGGCACTCATCCCTTGGAAAAGATTCATAAACCACCAAGCGTATCCATCTTGCTTGGAAGGATCGTATTCGTGTGTTCTTGAGTCAACATGACTGATATGGGTCCGAACATCTTGAAATACGGTCTCGTTCTTATCGCCCTCAATAACAACGGAAGCTTCTGTGTTCTGTCCTTCAAGTGCAAAAGATGTCATATTGTGTGAGCCAACGATCGCCGTGGCCTTACTTCCATGCTCAAAGTAGTAGATCTTGCTGTGCATCATGGGGTGATATTTTACAAATCCGTCGTTGGTTTGCCTTGAATGCCCCAAGAAAATTCGCAGCCGGTCAGCGGGCACGCCTTGCTCCAGCAATAGATTGAGCCCCCGACATGCCGCGTGGGTTGTTGCCCCGACAACTAGCTTCTGGAGTGCTGCAGGTCTTGTACGAATTGATTCGTTCAGCAAATGGGCACCAGCTTCTGTGAGAAATCCCACAATTATCGAAAAGCTGTCTGCAGCTGAAATCAATGAGTTTATGAGTGAGTGCAACTCCAGATGCGGTTGCGAATGGAGGAATCTAGTACTCACCATGGATTCGGCTTTCTACATTCGTGAGACTTGACATCAGCACGTGACCACTGTCTGGTTGGCGATTGAAACACGGGAACTCAGAGTTTGTTTGCGGGCCGTCGTTCAGGATCGAACACTTGGATTCAGTTTCTCACTAAGTGCTTCCCAGCTGGGAGCCAAAACAGCCAGCAGTTCAAAGAGCTTGGCACCGTGGTTGTAGTGTTTCATGTGACAGAGTTCGTGAATGATCAGATAGCCTCTCAGTCATCCTTCAACATCAGATGACTGCAGTACCCACAATAACCCGATCCATCCAGTTCTTCGATCGGAATGTTAACACCGCATCGATTGCATTCGGATTGCTGGGATTCGCCACAAACGGCACAGATCATTTCCTCAAGAATGAATGCAGGCTCGAGGCATTCTGGACAGTCGGTCGTTACAGGATCGCCGCCACCTTTAAACGAAACAAAGTTGTCTCCCCAAGATGCCTCCTTAATGATCGCGACAATGAGCTCTTCACGATCCCATGTCTTTGAGCACGAACGACATTCCGCCCCACCGCCGTTCTGAACGAATATGAGGTCTGACCCACAGTCATCACAGGACATGCCTTCTGCGTGATCCGCCACATAGTCGGAATAGGCGTTAATATTGCTGTGACTGCTCGTACAACTCTGTTTTTCGCGATCGTAAACCTCGGCTACCTCGATGAAGACGTTCCATGTGTCTGCCGAAAACTGCGATTTGGCATCGAGATCTAACTGAGCCGCGAGAAAACTCGACACGATACCGAAAGACTTTGCCAACGATTCGCGAATTGTTTTGGCAGTTACGGTGGTATAGTAATGTTCGATCTCATTGCGGATGCGATTTATGGCATTGAAGTCGTTCCAATCAACGATTACACCGAGCGTCTCAAAGCGGTCTTTAATGTTCTGGACATCAACAGTTTTCGGGCCTCTACCTTTCCAGACGATCGTTGAGCCTACGATCTCAGGGAGCACGCGATGCTTCAAAAGTGCTTCATCGGAATCGATAGGTGAGAGTTGCGATAACTTCTCCTTGAATAGAAGCAACACACCGGCGTGAACGTTGCGAATCGCTGACTTCAATCGGGCGTCTGTGCCGACGCCGAAGTCTTCGATGCCGCATTCAATCGCTTGTACAGCGTTTTTCAAGATGCTCATGGTGCGTAAACCTCAACAAACAACGAAAGACGGAAGAGAGCGGATAAAATGGCAAGCCCTTCATTCGTTCGACGCTGTAAGAACAGTTGTCTTCGTCAATTCCCAACTTATCAGTAAGCCCACCATGAGTTTTCTTCGTTGCGTATTCGGATGCAACTATTCGAATGCCCAAGGAGACTTCCAGACGCTTCTCGATAAGGTCCTGCACTAACTTCTCGAGATCGAAGAATTTGCCTTCGAGTTACGTCAGCATGTTACCGTTGGTTGGGAAAAGTTTGCAGTCGTGCATTTTGTTGCCGGGCCCGTCCTGCGAATCGAAAGCACTAAATTCTATCGAGTTTTCATTCGTTGCAGAACTGAATCAAAGGCTAGTGTCTTCCAGTCTGATCGCCATTCAGCCAACACGGCAACATCATCAGACTTTGGCCGGTCTTTAAGATCTCCCATGCGAACGATTGCTGGAATGGCCAAAGCATCCCCAATCAGAATCGCTTCACGCTGCTCCAGCACAGGTAAGCAATCTGTGAGAGCAGACACTGAATCCGGCAACATTCGCTTCACGTAGTTCTGGTCGGTGGGGTTTGTTAGTCGCATCGTCACGATGTTATTGCACTGGGAGAAAATTGTCTCCGAGATCTCGGACGGTCGCTGACTCACGATCATCAACCCAACACCGTATTTTCGCCCCTCTTTGGCGATGCGTTCAATTGATTTAGTAACGGACCGATACTTCGATAATTTGCTATTCGGTGCATAGATATGTGCTTCTTCGTAGACCACCAGAAATGGAATCTCTGAACCCTTGTTGGTAAGGCCGTGCTTCTTCATGTGAAACCCAACATCGAAGATGAGACGACTCATCAACGAAACCACAAGACTCAGCACTTCAAATGGAATTCCACTCAAGTCTACCAGCGTGACGTTTCGCGTTTCGCCTTCAGCGTAGCCTATTAGCGTCGCAATCAATTCCTTTAGATCGTTCGTCTTAAATGCATCACCGGACGCATCTTTCTTCGGTGCCAGCAGAAACGACATCCGAGGGTCGTCAAGAATCGTCCGCAATCGAAGAATGAAACGATCAAAATCGCCTTTGAATGGTCCTGATGTTGCTTTGTCGTCTTTAGATGTTGACGTTTCGGCAAACACCAATGGCTCAAGAAAGTATCTTTCCTCCCTACAGAGTATCTTTTCTCGCTCTTTACCTCCGGGCCCCGGCGCGAGGACGGGGCAGTTCTCGTCAGAACGTTTACCGATCACTTCATTGTTCATATTCCAGAGGTAGTTGTAGACCTCGTCCAAGTTGAAATAAATCGGCGAATCATACGAAATATCGTTCAGAGTGGGATTGTGACGACGCTTATTTGCAAGTACTGCATGTCGAAACTGAGTGACTTGATTGTGCGAATTCTGCTCATCACTCATAATGAAGATCTCTTCGAGTTCCTCTGCATTCAGCAGCCAATACGGCAACTTGAGATTGTCCACATTTAAGGCGCGAGCAACTTTGGGAAATGCGGGGCAGTACTCTCCATGCAAGTCGAAAACGATGATGTGAGAGTTGTTCAGGACGCCTTTCTTTCGCTGCGCAGAAGTCGCTGAAATCCCTTCCTGCAAGATCTTCGCCACTGTGCATGACTTCCCACATCCGGTCGAGCCGACGACAGCAATGTGCTTAGAGAAGAAAATATCACCATCCAATGGCACTTCGATCTGTTGGTCTCTGGCCAGAGATCCAAGCACCAAAGGGGATTTGCTCTTCAAGGAATAAACGGCCTGCAGATCCGCTCCGGTGGCAATGTTCACCTTTGTCGGGGGAATAGCAATATGCTGGCCGCCTCGCCTAAATTCTCCTGATGCCGTGATAAAGCCTACGGGTTGAGCCTCGATCACAAACATTGGATCAATTTGCTTCATTCGGCCATCCGTACCGGCAGGGTCCTTAATACGGTAGGCTTGTACCACCGCGATTACTGAATGGTCATCTTCATCTGATACTCGAAGGTAGCTTCCTATAGTCAACTTGCTGTCAGTGATGTTCTTGAATTCAGTGGGATCAAGAACTTCGACTTCAATTCGATCCTGTGAAACGGACGAGACGCGGCATACCTTACTCAACGGCGTAGTCATCAGTTGTCCTTTGCGGTGAGAATCGCAACAAGATTATCCACAGTAGAAACACCCGAAAACAAGTAGTTGTCCGCATCATGAAAATGCGGGATCGACTCATTCCCCGACGGCGCAATATCAATAAGCACCTTTGGTGGTCGCAGTACTGATCTCGCCAATTCGAAAGTATGCTTGGTAATCAGGCGAACATGGTAAGACGCAGCTTCTACTACGTGGTTTGTTCGCCTGCTGCGAGACGATTGCAAATTTATGATGGGAAAATCGTTAAATGTCTTGTCGCAGAAGTGAATATGTTCGTGCCCGTCATTAAAGGGAATCTGGCTCTTAATTACCAGTGTCTTGATCTCTCGCATAGCTGAAACGTCAGAATCGCATACGACCGTCCACGGTAAGCTGTTATACATTGCATGCCCCATACCGAATGAATGCTGAGCCGTCGATACAATGAGATGAGCAACATCCCGTAGTTGACATGCTGCAAGAAAATCGCCGCTTAAGACCAAGCATCGCTCTTTAGACGCAGACAAAGAACGACGTGCGTGAAGGCGTTTGCTGCAATAGCGAACATAATCTTCTGCCGATTGCAATTGGGACAACCAATGATCGAGCAATAGTTGTCGCCGATTGATTTGCTGAAAAAACTTGCGAGGAGTGGTGGTCCGAAGTGCAGCAGTAGGTTGTCTGGACAAATGCAGAATTTGTGCAAGGGCATTACTGTAGAAGTAAAATTCACAGTCAAACTGACTGCAACTCAGCTTGTTACGAATTCGCTGTTGCGCCTGTTTTGTTTGAGCATCAATTTCGGGGCCAAGAACAAACCGTAGATGTTCGGATGCAAACTTTTCGATTTGAGCCAAAGAAAACGCCTTGCCCTCTTCGTCATTCCCCAGAATCAGCTTGATTTCACTAGTCGTCAGTGCGGCAGTTGGAGCGTTCTCGGCAAAATGAGCATAGAGCGTGTACTTCGGAGGAGTTCCAATACACGCGGAAAAATGCTTTAGAAACTCAATGATCGGTTTTCGGATGGCTGACGGAAAGTATCGTTGAGTTGCATGATATTTGCACTGAATCAGCTCTCCGGTGCCAACATCAATATCTTCAATCCCTTCCATCCCAATAGGCTCATCGTCTTTTGCCTCCGAAAGAGCAATGATGGCTTTGTCGAACTGATACTTGTAACCATTCAATGTGTGGTGGGCAGATCGCGATGTTGTCATAGCCAGCGTTGCCCTCTCTGTTGCATACTGTGAATGAGTGAAACTGGAGTCGGAAGTTCACACCGAAGTTAACTTGTCGGTTGCGGAATACACCCCGACACCTTCGCCCTGATAGCTGTCATAAACGTGTTGGTAAACGGTATCGCATTTTTGTTGGTAGAGTTCTGGGGTGTAAGCTCGGGGGAGTTCGTCGAGGATTGTTTTCACGGTGGTGTAGACATCGGCCCGAGTCTTTTGGCGTTTACGCCAGTCGAGAACCAGCTTGGCTTCTTTCAATGTCTGAAGCAGCATGCGAGCCACTTTCTTAACCTGCTCTTTTTCTGACTTAGTCATGTCCACTTCGGGCTTGGTCAGAATGTCGAAGAGAGCCAGCTCTTCTTCAGATAATTGCTCTGCAACTCCACGTTGTTCTTCGGCACTCAGCTCTTTGACAAAATCAGTCAGCTTGGCGAAGAAGCCGTTTACGTCCATGCCTTTGTTGTATTCGTCGATCAGCTTTTTGAACTTCTCCATCAGATCTGTGCGGCTCTTGTTCAGCTGCACCATGTTCAAGAGTTTGTCGCCGATGGCCTTCTTCAGTCTCTCAGCCTCAGTGCGTTTTCGGCCTTTGTCGAAGTGGGCTTTCAACGCTTCAAAATCGATCTGGCTCAGGTCAATCAGCGATGTCGTCTCCGTTGCGTGAATCACATAGCCTTTGGTGGCGATGGACTCATCCAGCAACTCATTCACCTGATTCATCACGTCGTCAATAGTGGCTTCTTCGGTGAATGTGCGAATCTTTTCCGCCAGAACTGCCAGACATGTTTTGATTGGGGCGAACTCATTCGCCGAAGCATCGGGCAGAATTGCCTTGTAGAGTCGTGTGACCAAATTGGCGTGCGACAGAAACTTCTTCTTCAGCTCATCGTTGACAATGACTTTCTCAACCGCATCATCAAACGCGTTGACCACTTGTTTGTCGACTAGGTTCGATGCAGCGTCTTCCAAATACGCGATGCGATGATACCCAGACGATTTCATGATCGCATCAACATCGACACCCCGCTCTTTGCAGAACGCCAAGGCTTCAGCAATCGCCAGTTTCAGTTCTTCAACCAGCTCCTCTTTCTTCTGGATTGGAGACTCGCCGTCACCGGCTCCATTCCCGGATGCTGATCCGTAAATCGCCAGAGCTTTCTGGAGATCACGAAACACTCCCACGTAGTCGACGATCAGCCCGTTGTTCTTGTCTTTGAAGACTCGATTCGCCCGAGCAATCGTCTGCATCAGGGTGTGATTCTTCATGGGCTTATCGAGATAGATCGTGGAAACGGACGGAGCATCAAATCCTGTCAGCCACATGGAACAGACAAAGACCAGCCGGAACGGATCATCCGCATCCTTGAACTTGGTTTCCATGTCCTCCTTTACCATCCGCAGACGGTGAGGTTCGATATTCAGGCCCTTCTCTTCAAACAGTTCCACTTCATTCTGCTGCTGTGACACAATGACCGCCATGTCGTTCGATTCCATGAAGTCGATCTGTCGCTGCAACTCCCGTCGTTTACTGGCATTGAAGTCTGTCGCCTCTTCAGCCGCCAAGAGTAATGTGTCTGTCTCTCCCAGAATCGCTGCGTCAGAAGATCTGGCCAACGTTGGAATAGCTGCCAATTCAGCTTTCAGACCGCCCAGATACGCTTTCCAGTACTTCTGGACTTTGTCATACATCCTGACAGTCGTCACTTTGTCGATGCAGATGACCATTCCCTTACCGCCAGAACCGCCATCAGTCTGCTTTCGCCCCATGAAGTGAGCGACAATGTCTTCCGCCACTTTCTCCATGCGATCATCACGAGTTATCAGGTGGTATTCACGTGCAAACTCGCGTTCCAATTTCTTCTGTTGATCCGCATCCAGATCAGCCGCATCGATCAGAGCTTCCAGATCATCCTTGAAAGTCTCATTGGCCAGTTGCAGTTCAGGAATACGGTTTTCATAGAACAACGGAACCGTGGCCCCATCTTCGATCGATTGCTGAAAGTTGTAGATGCTGACGTAATCGCCGAATACTTCCTTTGTCTTTTCTTCACCAGCCATCAACGGCGTACCGGTGAAGCCGATAAACAGGGCATTCGGAAGAGCATTCCGCATGTTCAAAGCAAATGTGTCGTACTGTGAACGGTGGGCTTCATCGGTGATCACAATGATGTTGCTGCGATCCGACAGTATGGGAAACTTATCACCCGGTTTGGCAGCGAACTTCTGAATCAGCGTGAACACAAACCGATGATCTTCCTTCAGTAGTTGCTTCAGGTGTTCGCAGCTTTCGGCTTGGCAGTCCTCGGTAACAATTCCAGTGTTTGCAAAGTTCTTGTAGATCTGTGAATCCAGATCATTGCGATCGGTGATCACCAGAAATGTCCAGTTGCCCGTCAGCTTCCTCAAGACCTTCTGGGAAAAGAACGCCATGGAAAAACTCTTGCCGCTTCCCTGAGTATGCCAGAAGACACCCAGCCGCCCTTGGTTGTCTTTGACTTTCTCGATCGCAGCGACAGCGTTATTTACACCCAGAAACTGGTGATTCTTCCCCGTGATTTTGACCAGCCCACCTTTGGATTCATCAAACAGCGTGAAGTTCTCTACCAGATCCAGCAATCGGTGCTTTTCGCACACTCCTCGGATCAGAGTCTCCAGCGAGATCACTCCAGTTTCGCCTTCGGAATTGATGCGTTTCCAGTCGGCGAAATGTTCCCAGCCAGCAGTCATACTGCCGACTTTCGCCTGAGCTCCGTTCGACAGAATAATAAGTGCGTTGTACCAGAACAGTTGAGGAACGGTCTTCTTGTAGTCCTTCAGATTGTGCTTGTAGGCGTGTTCTATTTTGCCATGGCTCTTTTTGAGTTCAATGAAGATCAGAGGCAGACCATTTACGAATCCGACAAGATCAGCTCGACGTTTGTAAACACTGCCCGAGACCCACAACTGGGAGGCGAGGAAGAAATCGTTATTCCCCGGATCGTTCCAGTCGATGACACGAACCGTTTCGTCTGTTTCTTCTCCGTCATCGTTTTGAAACGAGACTTTAACGCCATCTTTGAGCAGTTTGTAAACTTCTCGATTCGCTTGCACCAGACTCATCGCACTGCGATCACGGACCAGTGCTTCAATGGCAAGACTGATTGCATCACTGGGCAGTTCTGGATTCAGCTTTTCCAAAGCTTGCCGCAGCTTCGGAAGAAGGATGACTTCTGCCGTTGTTTCTCGTCCCAGTGTCGAGGCACTCGTGCCAACCTTTTCGTAGAAGCAGTTCTTGGTCTCATATTCGAGTTCCGAAAACAGCTCGATCGTCGGCTGTTCGACAAGATTATCTTCAGAGTAGTCCGAGGCGTTCATTTGACGTCCGCTTGCGTTGCCGTACATCGTGCAGAAACAATTTCGGTGAAATTTAAGAGTCGGCCATCGTCAGTCTCCCACCTGTCATACTCAAAATTGAATTCAAAAATTGACAGATGCGGTTCAGTCAATGCATTTTTCACAATGCAGAGTCGGAACATCTTTCGATTCTCACGCATCTTTGCGTATTCGTTTGGCGTCAGTTCAATGGCAAGGTCGCTACCGGACAGCCCCTTGACCTCCAGTAACAACTTGCGTCTATCGAGAGTGGCCTCTAAGTCCCAGCCGACATTGTCCAACTCCACCGACTTGACTTCGTAGCCGAGCTTAACGTAGTGATTTGTCACCGTCTCAATTGCAGTTTGTTCAACTCGCAGGCGCAGAAGGATATCATGCTGCCGAGGTACCGGACGGTGGCTGCGACGTTCTGGTTTAGGCAGAGAATGATCCTGAACAGCGTCGAGTACTGCTTGTCGTATGTCACGGTGCACTGGATTTGACGAATCGTCAGCGTACCACATGTTTGATTGTCCAAAATTCCCCTTGCCACGCTGCGGCACTTCAATCACTCGTTCGTCTCTCGAAAGCAATACTCCGTCATCGACCTTTGTCGTTGTGACGTAGCCAACCGATTCCCCGCGATATTCACGATGGGACCCAGAGGGTGCATCTTGAGCGTGCCGGAATACAGTCGCGTTTTGGTACCAACCCACTACGTAGGCACCACCTTCGGGTGAAGTGGCTACCCAGACGACAATTATACTGGACAGTGATTCGTCGCTAGCTGGCGATCCGATCCGCTTAAGATCGATCGTAGCAAACGAACCGGGCAATGATGACCTGCCCGGCATCACCCAACCATACAGATTCCCATTGAATGGTTGGTAGTTGAATATCTCATAACCAAAGCCATGTTCTTGCACGTACGCTCCGCCGCCGGTGATCTTGTCGGTGGCTGTGACGCCCTTGTACTTGTCCATCCAGCCAACACGAAAGAAGACCATTCGGGTCTTAAACGGATCAAGCGTCGTACTCATGCAGTCGCCTCCACTAATTTCTCGGCGTTTGCTCCCAATTCGATATCGAGATGTTCCACGCTCAACTGTCCGCTAATCAACTTCGGGAGCATCAAATCACGAGTGGTTCGGAGGTTCTGGTTCTTGCGTTGCAGGATTTCGCGTTGTTCAAAGAGACCTTCGGCAACAGATGCAAAACGAGCCATCGTATCTGAATCTGGTAGCAGGATAGCGTATTTTTGAATCGTTGTTTTTGTCAGTGCTTCCCGCGTGGCTCCTCCTTGTGCTAAGGCCAAAAGCTGTTTTTTGTGTCGCTCAGAGTTGATTGTTGATATCAGGAAGAATGGATCAACCTTCGTTTTGTCTGCTCGAATTATGGCAACGTGTTGGTTTACTCTTGCTGGAAGCAAATCGGATCTGACCATGCAGCAACGAGTTACGGACGCCCCAGTAATATTCAGCAATATGTCATGTCTCTCGACGCAGACATTGTCGAGTTGCCTCGCTTGCTGGTCGTCTATGAAGGCTAGTCCATCATCTTGAAGATTGAAGTCGTACACATTGAGGCTGCGAATCAGTGTGACGCCGCTTTCTTTGTATGCGTTTTTCCCGCCTGTGGGCGTGGAACCACTTCCTATTTTGCTGGTTATTTGATCCAGTGATCTTTCACACCACCCTTCTGGAATCATCCCTGAAGGTGAATCAACACGTCTACAGTCTTCGTGGCCGGGAAAGTGGAAGTTGATGAACCATTCACGATGAATCGACCGAGCCATCTCTTCGAGAATGGCAATGCGGCGGGTGTTGTTCTCAATCAGATCGTCGTACGCCGACAGGATCGAAGCGATCTTACGTTGGATCTGCTTTTCGGGGACGGAGACTTCAATGTTTGAGAATGCACTTTTGCTTACATTCTCACGACCAGATGCTGTTCCGCTCGAAAGATGCTTTACTTGCGGTACGATCGTTCTTAATAGGTAGTAGACGTACATCTCGTCATAAAGCGATGTGTCTGGAATCACGGCATTAACGGCCTGATTCGTAAAGCACGGTCGAGACGTGATGCAAATCTTTCCGATTGTTCCAATGGTGACTACGCACGTTGCGTGTCGCGGAATCAGAGTTTTGTGCTTGAGTGCTACCCACTTCTCGGACACAGACTCCTCTGTGGGTGGAGAGTATCGCTCCTCAAGCCTCATATCCGTTGGCTTGAGAAGAGGATATGCATCTCCATAATAATCCCGATCTTTCGTCGGAGGCGTATTACCAGTAATCACTTTTCCAAGATCGCCGATTCGGACAGTCTTCATTTACAGGCTCTCCGAGAGGATCGAAGCGACATTATCTGCAATTCGCTGCTCAATTTCACTCGCTTCGCTGTTCAACACCGTCAACTCTTCATTTAGCTCTTCAAGTCGTTCGGCAAACACAAAATCGTCTTCTTCTCGATCTGCCACTCCCACATAGCGACCGGGATTCAAACTCCAGCCCTGTGCTTCGATTTCTTCCAGCGTGGCAACTTTGCAGAGTCCAGCTACATCCACGTATTTCAGTTTCGGGAAGGTGGCTTTCAGATCAGGATCTTCGCCGGGAAACTCATCGTCGTCTTCCGCCAGAAACTCAGGCTGTTCACCGCGATAAAGTCGCACGATGTTGGCGAGAAACTCCACCTGCTTGGGACTGAACTTCCTATGGGCTCGGTCGACTTGCCGAAACGTATGACGAGCATCGATGAACAGTACTTGGTTCTTTCGCTTGGTTGTTGCCTTCCCTTTGTCGAAGAACCACAGCGTACAAGGCAAACTCACGGTGTAAAAGAAGTTTGGCCCAATGGAGATCATCACATCCACCGCACGAGCGTGCAGCAATTGCTTGCGAATCTCCATTTCTGATTGCCGTGCATCCGAAGCGGAATTTGCCATAACGAAACCGGCTCTGCCCGTTTCATTCAACGAACTGTAGAACAACTGAATCCACAGATAGTTCGCATTGTCCGTACGAGGCATTCCAAACGGGAAACGAGGATCATCCTTGATCTTCTCTTTGTCCACCTTGTCCACGTTGAACGGTGGATTGGCCATGACAACGTCAAACTTCCCCGGACTCTCGTGCAGATCTTCGTAGTAACTGTTCCCCTGTTTGATGTCGCCGGAAAGCCCGTGAACTGCAAGGTTCATCAGGCACAGGTTGCGAGTTTCCTCAACACGTTCCTGACCAAAGATGGAGATCTCGCGACTGGGATCATGCTTGCGAGCTTTGATAAACTTGGCACTCTGCACATACATGCCGCCCGAACCGCACGAATGATCGATAATCCGCCCATGATGCGGTTCCACGACTTCGACAATCAATTGCACCAGTGTTGTCGGTGTAAAGAACTCCCCGCCTCGCTGACCTTCCGCCCGAGCAAAGTTGCCAAGGAAGTATTCATAGATCTTCCCGAACTTGTCACCTTCAGCATCCACTGCAACCTGTGAGAAGTTCTTCAGCAAAGACGCCAGAATGACGTTGTCGATCTTCGTGTACGTCTTAGGCAGAACGCCCTTCAGTTCTTCATTCTCTGTCTCAACAGCTTTCATGGCTTCGTTGATGGCCTTGCCGATGTTCTCCCCTTCCGGCAGAGCCAGCAAATGCGAGAACCGAGCTTTCGGCGGCAAATACATGACGCCTTTGGCTTGGTAGTCTTCCTTGCCAATCGTCCGCCGCCCGGAACCTTTGCCTGCCAGCTCCTTCTCGACCTGAGTGAACCGAAAGTCTGCGTAACGCAGGAAAATCAGCCCGAGTACTGGAGTCGCATACTCCGAAGACTTGAGTTCCGAGTTCGCCCGAAACTCATCCGCCGCCGCCCAAAGTCGACGTTCAGTTTCTGAATGATTGTTTGCCATCGTGCTTTTCGTACTTGCCTGTTTCTGAATTCTTCTTTGCGTAGGGGCGGATGATACTCACCGCTCAGTGCAACTGCACGCGAGCACTGTCTATTCGGTTTCGGTTGCACGACGAACGATCAGCTCTGTGGATTCATTTCCCATCATCACTACGTTGATCTTCTTGACAGTTAAACCGTCAGTCGATGCTTTTCTCGCCCTTCTTTTGCCGGCGGTTTGGGGGAACATCCTCATGTTCGTTAGCTGACGAACAGTCTTACCCGTTTGAATGGTTTCACCAAAGAAGCAGATCTCATCGTAGTGCGTGATATGAATATCTGCTGGAGTAACCTGACTGCGCGCCAATAGTGCTGGTGTAAGAGGGTCAGGGTAGAGTTCAGCTTTGAGTCTTGCATTCGGTGCGGGCTCACTCCAGCCACCTCCAAATTGGACCTCATAAAGTCGGCAGATACTCCGAAGTGAAGCGATATCACACTTTTCCAGCGACCAGATTGGGTTGACCTGAAAGTGCTTTGCGATTTTTCTGGCTTTATCAAGGGCTTCAAGGAATCCGCAGAACCACTCGACGATTGGCTGGGAATTCAGATTCCCGCTTCCGGCCACGATAACATTTCCTTCAGATGAAATCTCGGACTTTGTCTTTCCGGTTAGCTTCAATGCGTTGAAGAATGTTCTCAACTGATCAAAGTAGGGAAGGAATAGCAACGCCCTGCCTTCCCATTGTTCAAACTTCAGACTCAAGCTGAGTGTCAATGAGGATTCAAAGAATGGCCCCATTTTCAATACGAGCGGTGACGAGGAGAACTCGCCGTTGAACCACATCTCCTTTCTCCCACCCGTCAGGCTGCCGACAAACTCCAAGGACTCCTTCCCCGTTGAATCGGCATCATCTATACATGTAATGCGAACAGTACAAGGCCGAGACAACTGAGTCTGGATTATAACCCCCGTTGTTTCGACAGGGTCAAATAATCGACTGCCCAATATTTTGATTTCGCCCGGCTCAAATTGAACTGCAGTGCCTTTGTCGATGAGTTCCTCTAACTTGTTGCTGACTTTCTCATGATCTCGTAAGCTCTGTACCTTCAAGGTGAGTTTCTCTGTTGTGTGCATCGCACAGTGGAGCTCTCCATTCTGAAATGAAATCTTTGGGTCAAACCTAGGATCGATCCTGACAATTCGCTGACGCTCTGCTTCTATGCACTCTACGACTGAAGCAGGATGTCGCAATCGCATCCATTTCTTTGCTTCGCTGACAGCCTCAATCAAAAGCGGGATATTGCCGAGTTCGTTTTGTGCCGGGAGATACAGAGTGGTGCTGGTCTGTTTACGCCAGTTCTGATTCTTTTCAAGGGCCTCCTGAAGGAATAGCCAACGAGCTTGCTGTTGAGTCACATCAACGACAACCAAGAACACTGGCAGATCTTTGACCGAATCGACGTAGTATTTTGCATGCTTTGATTTCAAAGAAAACGCCCAGTCCTGAGCAGGATTCCTCGTCTTCGCGGACTGCATACCTTTCAATTGCACAAAGAAAACATCGCCCGTGAGTCTTCCCTTTGTACCTATTTCAATCAGGTAGTCCTTGCCATAGTCTGGACGTTGTTCCACGATGGCCCAGTCAAGCGGCAGCGTTCTCTTCAGAAACTGCTGCGCCTGCTCATCGATCTGGTGTGACACAGGTCTCTTCATTCAGGCGTCTCACATATTAGCAATACAGGCTGAACTCGCTGCGTGCAAAAATGTGACTGCAAAAGCAAACTGATCCCCGCAATGTATAAGCTGGAATCTCGTACGTGTCTCAATGGTGTGCGGTCGAGTGGTTTGAGACTGAACATGAGGTGGAATCCGTTCTTCAAAGAGTCTGCGAAAAAGGAATTTCACTGCTCGCTACGAGGAAATCATGCCGCACATAGGGTAACATCTTTGCACCGCCACACCAGACTCCCAGAATGTCGGATTTGAGTACAGTTGGTGTTTGTCGACCTCAAAAGATTACCAGAGAAGATCGCATGTCAATTGGAGCCAAGATCGAGTCGTTGTTGGATATCATCATCAGTGACGTTGTAAGCCTCTTTGAAACGCAGCCTGATGATTTCAGCTTGATAACCAACAGTATAGATAATCTTGCTGACCTTCGTCCGCTCATGAAGTATTGCAGCCAGAATCCACACCCCATCATCGGAGCCGCCGCAATTGCCGACGTGATGTTGCTGATCAGAATGTCAATTCTTGCTGACGATGAAGTGGAGTTAGATGAACTGGAGGTCGCCCGAGATGTCTTGTCGGAATGCCTTCATCGATATTCGTGGATCGACAATTACCAGCGGTACTGCCCAATAGTCGATGCTGCTGAGGCTGGAGATTTGCTTTTGACATGGGGAAAAGACGATGGGCTGCTGGGTGGAGACTTTGAGAACGGGGCCGTAAAGCTGCCATTTTCAAAGCTAAGTATGGTTGCCAGCATTCTGGCACGAAATACCGAAATTCATGATCGACACACTCAGGTTATACTATTGATCGCAAAACTCATCGTGTCATCCGGTGGAGTCAATTCAGAGGAAAGAGAGTTTTTGAAAACGGTAAAGGACTGGCGTGATGACGAGAGAGCAAATCTGATTGAGATGTTTCCTTTAACAGGAAATGGTAAGCCAGGGTCAGACTCAGCCAGAACGAAAGTTGACGATCAAGAGTTATTGGGCGATGAGCCCGTCATTCCAGAGCGAGCGTTAGCCGAAGCGTTGAATGAACTCAACGAGTTAGTGGGCGTGATGGAGGTAAAGAACGAGATTTCGAGGCTCGCAAACTTTCTTAAAGTTCGAAAGCAGCGTCTCGAAGCCGGATTACCGGTGCCATCACAGTCACTCCATTTTGTGTTCACAGGAAATCCGGGGACCGGAAAAACAACCGTGGCACGAATCGTCAGTCGGTTGCTGTATGGATTCGGCTTGTTGAAGTCGCCAAAGGTTGTAGAGACCGATCGCGCCTCGCTGGTTGGCGGATACGTGGGCCAAACAGCGATCAAGACAACTGAAGTGATCGATAAGGCTATTGACGGCGTATTGTTTATCGACGAAGCGTATACCTTGGCAAAGAATGAAGGTGGTTCAGGCTATGGACAGGAAGCTATCGACACGATTCTAAAGAAAATGGAAGATTGCCGTGACCGACTGGTCGTCATTGCCGCAGGCTATCCTGAATTGATGAAGCAGTTTCTTGCAACCAATCCGGGACTGGAGAGTCGGTTCACTCGTTTTATTCACTTTGAAGACTACCACGCTGCAGACCTGTGGGAGATTTATGAAAGGATGTGCAAGGCTAACTCTTACACCTTGACGCAAGATGCCAAAGCAAATCTGGCGTTATTCTTCAATCGCGCGTTTGCGAAACGAGACAAAAATTTTGGTAATGCTCGGTTTGTTCGGAACGCATATGAGAAGACGCTTGGGAATCATGCCGATCGACTGGCAGTCTTTGAAGGAACGTTCAGCAAAGATCTTCTGGTCACGATAGAAGCGAGTGATTTGCCGTACGATATGACATATGGAATGCCGGGACCTCTGGATGTTTCTGCGTCAAGATGGAAAGCACAGTGTCCCGGTTGCGAAAAGATCTCAGAATCCGGGATTGCCGCTCTGGGTAAACGTGTTCGCTGTAAATGTGGGACAGCGTTTGTTTTTCCGGCGTGGAATCTTAATCCTGAATCGCTGCCATCTTTTATTGGCTATAAGATCTACGACAGGAGTCAGGATCTGCGAGGAGTTCCATCACCCGACAAAGCCGGGAAGTCATCAAAATGAGTTGGCATCCATGCGACGCGGAATGGGTCTTAACGAAGCGGAATGTTGGCCAAACTCTTGCTGTGCGTTCAACTGTGAATTCTCCGCATCTCCTAAAATCACAAGCAATCCCAGAATCTCTACAAGTCTTTCTGAGGGGTGAATCCGCCACCAAAATAGTCATCAAACTGGACACGGACAAACTCTGGGGTGACGAGATTAGCTGAGGACTTTGTTTACGGCAGGTGTTGATTTCACATGCACACATCGCGCGGCAGAAATCGTGAAACACGAATGCTCAGGCAGCGTTGGCAGTTCTGCAGAAAAGGGGGTCTGCCCCAATGGTGTGCCCGTCACAAATTTAGGCACGAAATCTCTGGAGATGCGTCGTTTTCTCAGCAGTCGGATTGCGCGGGCTGCAAGGTGAATGCCACTGAGCGAAGGCTGGCTTGAGAGGTGCGCTAAAACTTGTGCGGTTGAATCAGTTACAATGCCTCGGGGAGCCAAGCTGCACACTGATTCTGACAACGGGCAGCGGAATTCTCAGTCGTGGTAGAACGGCAGCTGGAAGGCTTGCGGGCGGGTAGACTTTGAGCGAAGGTAGTGATGCTTGCGGGGGCTGCTTGAGAGGAGCGGTCGTTTGTATGAGGTTGAATAAGCTATCATGCCTCCATCGGTGACGCTGCACACAGATTATGACAACGGGCAGTAGTATTCTCCTGCGTAGGAAACCGGCGGATCGTTGGCTTGGCGGAATGGTAAACTTGGAACGCCTGTGCCGAGCAAAATGACTGGTGCTCAGGTTTGTCGGTTGCTGGCTATGGGGTTCTTGTTCAGCACCGAAGTCACAACGGACTCGCTCACTCCGTGGGACACCTGAACGAACTTGCGGATGCGGAGGCCAGCGATGGAGATGGCAAGAGGAGACAGCTCGGGGTTACGATGCGGTGTTGGTAGTCGTCGTGTTGCGTAGATGCTTACAACGCCAGACGTGCACTCAGAATCTGGGGAGGCAGGCCAAGCGTTCTCATGGTTGGCAGCAGATGGCCTACGATGACTAGAAGACGTACCCTATCAAGGGACGCATCCGTATAGGTCTATTGGCCGGTAGAATTGGCCTGTTGACGCCTCTCGGGTTAACTGGATTAGTTTAGCGGACTTTCGTCTAGCTCATCATCCGAGGGTAGATCATTGATCCCGTCAACAACATCCTCGACCAGCAATCGGGCAGCTTCCAACGTTTCCGGAGCTGTTTCTGGGGCGTCAATCACATGATAAAGGAAAACGGCTACCCGCTGAAGTAGTTCTTTCACGTTGCAAATCCTGATTTTCTGGCAGATTCTTTTGCTGAGTTGGTGCCTTTGACTCTTAAGCCGACAATCACACCAGATCCATCCACCTGTGGCAACCTCACATCATGCTTATCACCGTCGACCACAGGAACTTTCAGATCTGCAACGGTGGCAAATTCAGGCAGTGCCCCAAACGTCCCACGTGACCCGTTGTAGGCAATGTCAAAAACCTGTGTGACATTGCCACCACGTTGAAGAAAAGAGGCCAGAAGCCGCTCGGGGTGCTTCTCATGTCGTGAAAACGTCAGATGATAATTCGTAGGAAGTCTGCCGTTCAGGTAGTTCTCAAACCTGCTTCTGATCTTCGTGTAATCGAAAAACGTTACGTCTGGCCACTTTTCAATGACTTCTGTCCAATCCAGATCAGAGGCCATGTTCAATCTGATCAGAGGAACGAGCTGAAGCTTTTCTGATCGTCTCACATGCTGGCCGATGTCCCGATGTAGCTGAGCCAAAAAGCTTTCCCGGTCATCAAACAACCAAAGCGTCTGAGCCACTGCGGCATAGCGGGCTTGTGGTGTGACTCTCAAACCGGCAAACATCATGTTGCAGGAATTGCGGCAACCTTCACTGGAACCGTGACAGACTTCGTGCCCTGAAACGGAGTGTGGAGCCAGCGTTAAACCCGTCAGGGAATACTTCGTGGTTTGTTCGGTCGACTTCTGGAGCTTGGCATTTGTCCGCAGGAGCATAGGAGGAACCTCTTGGAGTCAGTCGGAGGGGAATCAAAGGGACTTCAGAATCTCGCGTAACCGGTCCTTCGTGTCCGGAGGGAGTTCCTCCCATCTCGAAAGGATCTCAGAGAGCTGAATAGGTAGGTCCCCTTGAAGGTCCCCGCTCTCACCCAGTGTTTCAGAATCCCTGTCTTTTTCCGCCTCAAACTCATTTAGTTCGAGTCCTACTGGGAGCACATCGACGCCGTTTCTGTGGTTCACGCCATGGAAACGGCGTTTTTTGTTGCGCCACGGTTCTTTTCTCTGACCGCTGATCAGTGAAGCGCAATGTTGCCCGGCTTTACGTCTGTCAGGAAAATCTTGTGCCGTCGAAGTTGGGGGAGAAGTGTTGCCACGATCCGCCAAGTGTAACGCGGGAGTTGCACTGTCCGTGCAAGCTCCGACTGCTAAAGCCGTGCGAGCGAACAACAGTTCCGATCAGCACAAAGGACAGACTGGACAACCACGCAGACGAAACACGTCTACAACAGTTTCTGTTTTCGTGTGTTTCGTGTATTTCGTGGTTCAACACGGCGATTAGACGCGTCCTTGGGAATTGCTGTCGAAACAATCACTGCTTGCGCTCCGACGGCCATATGGCGGCGCATCGAATCGCTAACCTCGGGCTGTCGCCCGAGGTTAGCGTAACGCGGTCACTCCGCAGTCCAATTGATGTCCCCACGAGGGAGCGCCTCTTCAGCCAGTCGTCGTGGCACCATCCATGAGCAGGCCATCTGCGATCGACAGGATCATGGCATCGATTTCGGACGGAGTCAGCTCAAATGCCGGCAGATGGCTGCTCGGCGGTTGAGGGACAACCGTTCCTGCATCAAGGCGATGATATTCACCGGTTGATTCGTCAGCGGCCGAAGACGATTCGTCGATGATCACTTCAGATGTCGTGGATGCAGATTCAGACTTCTTCCCAGTCTGAAGATCTGCAGAAACGAGCAGTACCTGATTCAGAAGCTGAGCCAGAACAGCGTCGTCAGACGAGATCGTCGTTTTGGCAGAGACACCCGCGACCACGAACTCCAGAGGAACGCTCCAGCCGCCCGCTTCATCTCGAACGTTGATCGCTCGCACCCAAACTCGGTACCGAGCACCGCTGACAAGCGGCGTCGTGACAGAGAATGTTGTGCCGGTGACCTGAGCGTCGCGGACAACGCCAACCTGAGTGAGGTCGATGCGGTCGATTCTGAATTCATAACGGACAGCTCGAGTCGCTGCGATCCAGCTGAAGTTCGGCGTTGTGCTGAAGATCGTGGACGTCGGCCTTGTCAGGATCGGCGTGCCGGGCAAGGCTTCGAATTCACCCAGCGTATCGACCCCTGCAATCAGGTTTGTCGGCTGAGGATCTCGATCAAGGAACTGCTGCACCTGATCACGCCACAGTTGTCCGTCTTCGATTGTGATCAGCCCAAGCTCAGCGTACAGAGCATTCAGCTCCGGACTAATATTCATGTCTGCTCCGCCGGAAGCGGCGAGGTTCAGCAGGAGATCAATAATCTGAGCTGAGGGATCTCGGATGACCGTTGGCGAAGCGACCATTTCGCTTGGAGAGGTTGGCACGATCGGCACGAAGTAGCTGTTGAACTTCTTCGACCAGTCGATCAGTCGGTCGGCCCCGGTGTTGCCAATCAGCACATCATAACCGCCGCCGCCATACGCAAAGTCAGCGTCTGCGAAAGTGGAACCATCCGTCACGTTATTCAGGCCGCCGTTCGTTTCCAGGTTATCATCGGCGTTGAGGTAGTCATCGCCCATACCACCAAACATACGGTCGTTCTGAGTTCCGCCAACAAGCCAGTCATTGCCTTCGTCGCCGAAGAGGTAATCTGTGCCGTCGTTGATTTTCGCTCCGGAACCATCAACAGCCGCAAAGTTCAGGACAAAGCCGTTGATCTTTGAAAGTGCATCAAGAGCATTGTAGTCGGCAAACATTCGACGAAGTGGATCGTAGTTCAGGATGGAGTTTTCACCCTGAGCCGTCGTGATGTACCACTCAGACAACGCTTCCGCACCAGAGATCGCATCATCGCCGGCTCCGCCATGGATAAAGTCATCGCCAAGGCCGCCATAAATGATGTCATGGCCACCGGTGAGATAAGACGCAAGGTCGACCGATTTTTTCAGGCGTTCGTTCAGATTGACGATCGCTCCGATCAGTGTGCCCTGCAGATGAATCTCAGCCTGAGTCGAAGGCGTGTTGATGCCCTGCAGAGGCTCGGTCAGTCCATTTCGACTCGTGAAGATTCGTCCGTCATCCCCCAGAATTCCGTCGATGCCAGTGCCACCGGAGATGCGATCATTGCCGGCCCCGCCAATGACATCATCATCCTGACCATCCCCAAAGATCACATCGTGGCCCGCCATGCCATGGATGATGTCGTCGCCCGCTTCACCATGCAGTTCGTCATTCAGAGTCACATCGTTGGCCGCACCGAATGCGTATTCATGGTACTGAATCGTGCGAGGAACAATCTTCTGAGATCCGTAAGTGTCATAGGCAAACTGCGGATAGCCGGAACCATCAGCAATGCCATTGATCCCCACGACACGGAAGATATTGCCGTTGTCGCCCAGGATGACGTCAGCGTCGCGAGCGTGACCGTTAGCGGACTCGTCTCCCGCATCGTTGCGAGCGGCCCGGGTTCCGGAACCACCAAAGATGATGTCTCGACCATCCGGACGGTTAGTAGCCGTTGGAGTGCCGAAGAGATTCGAGCTGCCGCCGATCAGGTCATCCTGACCAAGGTTCCCGAGGATTCTGTCGTTGCCGCCACCGCCTTCAACGTAGTCGTCACCATCTCGACCGGCTCCGGCATAGTCGTCAGCCGACAGAAGGTTCTGAGCGAGATCGAAGAGCATGTCACCGGACAGCGACAACGCGGCTCCGTCACCCTGAATGGCATCATCACCAAGCTGCCCGAAGATGGTGTCGTTTTCACTTCCCCCGGCGATGATGTCACTGCCAAAGAATTGAGATCCCGTGGTTGACGTGTGATTGAACAGCGTGACCGTTCGCTTATTCACGGAACCCGGATCAGCCTGCGGGGTCATCGTAACGCTGCCCTGGCCATCGACACCCAGCAGTTCCGGCCCAACGATGGCTCGCCACCGAGTATCCGTCGTGCGAGGTTCACGATGAATCCAGGCATTATCGCCAGCGATGTAGTCATTGCCTTCACCGCCATCGATGAGGTCGCGGTCGTCATGTCCATCAGCCACGCTGTGACCACCGATCACATCATCGTCACCACTTTCTCCGTGGATCCGATCGCGGCCCTGTCCACCGATGATGATGTCTTCACCAGCTCCCGCCAGAATGAAATCGTTTCCGCCCAGATCGGTTGACTGCGTGGCAATCGACGTGAACATAAAGTCCGGGGAGAAAGTATTCAGAGGCAGT
The DNA here is from genome assembly GCA_052034165.1 of Planctomycetota bacterium. Taxonomy (GTDB): domain Bacteria; phylum Planctomycetota; class Planctomycetia; order Planctomycetales; family Planctomycetaceae; genus SXXK01. Next base: position 37,910 of record JBPOIW010000114.1, read on the forward strand.
TGCGTCAGCCGGATACTGCCGGAGATCCTTCCATGATCACCAAAGATCAGGTCGTTACCAGCACCCGCTCGGACGGTGTCGTCTGCGGTTCCGGCAATAATCAGATCATTGCCTGCAGCACTGGAGATCGTGTCGCTACCGCCAATCGTTGGGTTGGTCGCCTCGACAGTTTGAATGGTCCCATCAGCCGCAAAGAAGGCTCGTCCATTATCTCCGAGGATGATGTTATTGCCGCCGGTCGTCGTAACGGAGTCATTCGCCGTTCCACCCAGAATCAGATCATCATTGATTCCGGAGTTGATCGTGTCATTATCGCCAATCGCCGGATCGATTGTGGTTACGGTCCGGACCTGACCGCCTGGATCAAACGTCGCCGCTGCATTATCACCCGCTACGATGTTTCGGCCATGAGAAGCCGTGATATTGTCGGCCGCTGAACCACCGAAGATGGTGTCGTCACCGGTCCCCGTTGTGATCCTGTCCCGCCCGCCGCTGACTGAATCGATCGTTGTCACAGAAAGGATTTGACCGGTCGCGTTGAATTCAGCCTGAGCACTGTCGCCGGTGACAACATTACGACCTTCGGAAGCGTCGACGAAATCGGAATCCATGCCTCCAAAGATGGTGTCATGGTCGAGCCCGCCGGTGATTGAGTCGGCGCCGCCGATTGCGGTGTCGATGCTGTTGACGGTCAGCCACTGGCCAGCACCGTCGAAGGTCACTCGACCATTGTCGCCGAGCACCAGATTGACGCCGTTGCCGGCATTCAGGACATCATTCAGCGAACCTCCGAGAATAGCATCTCGACCGGCACCCGTCGTAATCCAGTCCAAACCCGCTGCCATGGAATCAGTCGTGGTCAGCGTGCGGATCGCACCCAACGCATCAAATGTCGCGCTGGCGTTGTCACCAACGAGCACGTTATTACCATCGGCAGCATTCAGGTTGTCGTTGCTCACGCCACCGAACACAAGATCGTTACCGGTTCCGGCGTTTACGCGATCGTTCCCGCCGATGGTTGGAGCAATCGTCTGCAGGGTTCTGATTGCACCGCTGGCATCGAAAGTGGCTTGAGCACTATCGCCGACAACAATATTACGCCCGTTGTTGACGTTGATCACGTCATTCATCGCGCCGCCGAAAACGATGTCGTCGTCGGTACCAGTGACGATGTTGTCGTTGTCGCCCACCGACGTGTCGAGACTTTCCACGGTCAGCCATTGACCCGCCTCATTGAAGGTCGCCTTTCCGTTATCACCCAGCACGAGATTGCTGCCATCGCTGGTGATGATCGAATCTCCGCCGGATCCACCAAACACGACGTCTTTTCCAATCCCTGTGGAAATCATGTCGTTACCACCGTCGCTGGAATTGATTGTCGTCAATGACAGCATGTTGGCATTGAGATCGAAGACCGCGGAACCACTATCGCCCACAATTGTGTTGTTCCCGGCGCCCGCTGCAATCACGTCACCGTTCACGCCGCCGAAGATGATGTCGCGACCACTGCCGGTGGTAATTCGGTCCTGACCACCGATATGAGTTTCCTGCGAAGCCAGAGTCGCCAGTTTGCCCAGCGAACTGAACGTCGCGATGCCAGCGTCGCCAAGCACAACGTTGCGGCCATCCCCAGGCAGGATGAAGTCTCCCAACGCTCCGCCCAGAACGACATCGTCGCCCGCTCCACTGCGAATCGTGTCGACACCGCCGTCAGTGTTGTTGACGGTGTTCAACGTCAGAAGATAGCCGGCGACATTAAACGTCGCCACTGCACTGTCGCCCGCAACAACATTGTCACCAGCTCCGGCGTCGATCGTGTCGCTCGATGTCCCGCCAAAGATCAGGTCGTTGCCGATTCCGGAAATGATCTGGTCCGCATCTCCCAGAGTCGATTCGCTGCTGCTCACGTTGAGCCACTGACCAGACGCATCGAATCGGATGTTACCGTGATCACCCAGGACCACATTTCGGCCATCACCCACTGACAGGAAGTCCTGAGATGCTCCGCCAAGTACCACATCGTTCCCGGCGCCCGTGAAGACAGAGTCAGCTCCGCCGATTTCGGGACTGGAAGTCGTCACTGTCAGGATAGCACCGCTTGCATTGAACGTGGCTGAACCGTTATCACCCAGAACAACGTTGTTACCGCCAGCCACATTGATTCGGTCATTGCCAGCGCCGCCGATGACCAGATCATTGCCCGAGTCGGACGTGACATAGTCAGCGGCTCCGATATTCGGATCGGTGCTGGCCAGAGAAACCACTTTCCTTGCGGAATTGAAGAGGGCACAGCCGCTGTCGCCGATCACGATATTGTTGCCGCCGCCGGCCATAATCGTATCCGCTGCCGTACCACCGATGATAACGTCATCCCCTGCGCCGGCGATCACTGTGTCGGTTCCCCCGACGGCAGCATCAAGCGTATTCACTTTCTGAAGCACACCGCCGGCCAGCCACGCGACCTGACCATTGTCTCCGACGATGATGTTGCTTCCACCCGCAGCCGTAATAGTGTCGTTGCCGAATCCCGCCAGCACAATGTCGTCGCCCGCGCCGCTGTAGATGACATCGTCGCCACCAATCCCGGAATTTGTCGTGGTCAGAGATACCGGCAGACCGAGGCTGTCGAGTGTAACCGTCCCGTGATCACCCAGTACAATGTTGGTCCCGTTGCCCGCATTGACGACATCGCGATCCAGTCCTGCCACGATGATGTCATTACCGCCAGCCATGGCGATGCGGTCAGCTCCACCGTAAGTCGCGTCTGTGCTTGTTAGAGTTCGTAGCTGACGATTGGCATCAAAGGTGGCCATGGCGTTGTCGCCGGCCACGATATTCCGTCCACCGGTATCGCCGATGTAATCCGCGTCAGAACCTCCGAAGATGATATCGTCACCTGCTCCTGACTGAATACAATCCGCGCCGGAGATCAACGGGTCCTTTGTCGCCACCGACAGCAGTCGGCCAAATGTGTCGGCCACAATTCGTGCATTGTCACCGATCAGGATATCGTTGCCACCTGTGGTGCGAAGGTCGTCAGCGGCGGTGCCACCGATAGCAATGTCGTTACCGGATCCAAGCAGTACAAAATCCCGGTCCCCCTGATCAGCGTTCGTGGTGTCAAATTCGATGAGAGCTCGAGAAGTGTTGAAAACGGCAAAGCCATTGTCGCCCAGAACGACGTTATTGCCATTTGATGCACGAATCAGGTCTTTGCCTGAACCGCCGAGCACAATATCGTCGCCCTCGCTCATCGTCACATCGTCATCGCCGAAGTTGACCACATCCTGCGTTGTCGCTCGCACGAGCTGCCCAGCGGCGTTGAAGACCACTTCCCCGTTGTCGCCGAGCACCAGATTGTTGCCACCGGTGCTGACAATTCGATCTGCAAAAGAGCCGCCCAGAATGATGTCATTTCCCGTGCCTGTGTATATGAGGTCCGCACCACCGTACATATGAGCGGAGGTGTTGGTGCTCATCAACACACCATTCCCATCAAATATCGCCTGTCCGTGGTCACCCAGAATTACGTTGGCACCGCCTGCGTCCATAATCTGGTCGTTCAGCGATCCGCCGATCACAATGTCATCTCCAGTTGCGGTTGCGATCGTATCACGGAGACCGTCTGATGCCGCCGTTGATGACAGCTCCCCGATCTTACCGTTGGCGCTGATGATGGCCCTGCCATTGTCACCCAGCACAAGATTGCGTCCGCCCATGTCGGAGATCGCATCGGCTCCGGAGCCGCCCATAATCAGATCGTCGCCGGATCCCGACGTAATCGTGTCGTTGAATGTGACCGGTGCCGGAGTTCCGCCGCCACCATTTTCCGGTGGTTGCACGACCAGAACTCCATCCAGTGTGTCGATGGTCTGCACCGTTCGGACCACGCCGTTCTCGTCGAATGTCGCGTCGCCGTGATCTCCCAGAACAATGTTGTTACCCTGGCCCGCTGCGATCACGTCATTGCCGTCGCCACCAAAGATCAGGTCGTTACCATTGGCCAGCCTGATTGTATCGGCCGCGCCCGTCATTGGGGATTTCGTCAGGATCCGCTGCAGTTGATCAGCATCGCCGAAGTTTGCTCGCCCCGCATCGCCCAGCACGAAGAATGTTGGTGCCGATCCGGAAGCTGGATTCGTTCCGATGATGGTATCGTTGCCGGCTCCGGCAATGACGATGTTCACGCCGCCGTTCGCGGTGATGGTATCGTTGCCTCCACCCGCATCGTTCAACGTCTCAACAAAACGACTGCTGACAACGCCGCTGACACGGCTGACAACACTTTGTCCGTTATCGCCCAGCACCGTATTGTTACCGCCGGTCATCGTAACGATGTCGTTCCCGGCACCGGTAATGACCGTGTTGGTGCCATTGGCAATCGTGACTCGATCCACGTCGCCCACGGAGAAGCTTTGACTCACAACACTGGATTCGGCCCCGAAGTTCGTCGTTGTGATTTGACCATTATCGCCCAGAACTGTGGCACGCGACGGCTGAGTGACAGGACTAATTGTGATACTGTCGGCCCCTGAACCTGCGGCAAAGATATGGTTGCCGTTTCCAAGAGTCACGTTGTCATTGCCGGCCACAGAGAGATTGACTGATTGCAGGACCGCCTCGCCCACCGCGTATCCATTTGCATCGACACTGATGTTTAAAGTTCCTTCATCACCGACGCCAATGCCGCTGCCACCAGTGAAGCGAATACTGTCACCGCCGGCTCCGCCAATCACATAGCTCAAACCATTCTGCACCGTAATCGTATCGCCTGAACCTATCCCGCTATTGGTTGTTTCAGCGGCGCGAGGCTCGTTGCTGCCGAAGTACCAGGCTCGTCCTTCGTCGCCCAGTACGACATTTCGGCCGTTCGCCATCGTGATACTGTCGGCGCCAGCGCCACCTATGACGGTGTTAATGCCCGCTGTCGCGGCCAGAGTATCATTGCCGCCATTTCCGGAGTTTGTCGATTCGATGACTTGCAGATCGCCGTTGGCTTCAAAGAGCGCTTCCCCGTCGTCACCAACGACAGCATTATTCCCCGCTGTCACGCTGATGTTATCATTCCCCACACCACCGATGGCTGCGTTCTCGCCGCGAAGCAGACGGATCGTGTCGGCCGCTCCGCCCGTGAATAGAGAGCTCTCAACCTTTTGCAGTTCACCGGTGTTGGCCAGGGTCAGAATTGCGTTGTCACCCAGCACAATGCCGCGAGACGCAGACGTCGCTCCGTCAACGGTAATTGTGTCACAGTTTGCTCCGCCCGCGACGACGTTATAGCCCGAGCCAACCGTCACCGTGTCGGTGCCGCCCACCAGCCCATTTGTGCTGGAGACAACTGTCGTGCCTGTCGGCGCACCGTTGCCATTGGTCAGCACTTCCAGACGACCTTCATCCGCCAGGACAAAGTTGCGACCGGCCCCCAGCGAGATCGTATCGTTGCCTGCTCCGGCGATGGCTCGGTTCGTCCCGTTGTTTAGCGCGATCGTATCACCGCCTCCGACACCCGGATTGATCGATTCAATCAGCCGCAGATCTCCATTGGCGAAGAAGGCAACTCGACCGTCATCTCCGACAATCGTATTCATGCCGTAGTTCGCCGTGATCTGGTCGCCACCGGCCCCGGCGATCACCGCATTCGTGCCGTTCGTCAGAGTAATCGTGTCTGCCGCGCCGCCGGTGAATTGAGTGCTTTCGATCTCCAGCAGTTCGCCCGTGTTAGCGATCGTGATGATGCCGTTGTCGCCCAGTACAATGCCACGAGCGGCAGAGGTTGTTCCGTTGACGGTGATTGTGTCTGAGTTCGCTCCGCCTGCCACGACGTTGTAGCCCGAGCCGACGTTGACAATATCCGCACCTCCCACGAGGCCGTTCAGGCTTGAGATCACGGTCGTGCCGGTTGGCGTTCCGCTGCCGTCCGTTAATACTTCGCGACGACCTTCATCGGCCAGCACAAAGTTGCGACCAGCGCCCAAAGTAAGAGTATCGTTGCCAGCTCCGGCGATGACGCTGTTTACGCCATTGCTGAGCGTGATGGAATCATTTCCACCAACTCCCGGATTGATCGATTCGATCATTCGCAGGTCGCCGTTTGCAAAGAACGTCGCTTTGCCGTCGTCGCCGAGAACTGTGTTCGTGCCCGCCGCAACGGAGATCGTGTCACCGCCTGCTCCACCGATGACTGTATTCGTTCCGTTGGTCAACGTGATTGAATCGGCCGCTCCTGAAGCAAAGTCCGTGCTGTCGATGGACAGCAAATCGCCGGCATTGTTGAGCAGCATTGAACCATTGTCGCCCAGTACAATGCCACGAGCGGCCGAGGTTGTTCCGTTGACGGTGATCGTGTCTGAGTTTGCTCCGCCAACAACCACGTTGTAGCCGGAACCCACTGTCACCTGATCGGCTCCGCCAACAGATGCATTCAAACTCTTAACTTCGGTCACGCCGATCGCAGCGCCGTTGCTGTCGGTCAGCACTTCCAGTCGTCCTTCATCGGCGAGAACATAGTTTGAGCCTGCTCCCAGTGACAGAACATCCGAACCTGCACCCGCGATGACGACGTTCAGTCCGTCCTGCAGCGTGATGGTGTCGTTGGCGCCGTTGCCGGAGTTGATGGTTTCGATCAATCGCAGATCGCCGTTCGGGAAGAAAGTCGCCTTGCCGTCGTCGCCCAGTACGGTGTTTCGTCCTGTCGTGGCAGTGATCTGATCAGCACCCGCTCCGCCGATGATGGTATTAGTGCCAGCGGTGAGATTGATGGTGTCGCCCGCTCCGCCGGTGAAGTCAATGCTTTCGACCGTGAGCAGCGTGCCGGAGTTGTCGAGCGTCATCTTCGCATTGTCACCGACAACGATGCCGCGAGCATTAGCCGTGGTACCATTCACGGTGATGGAGTCGACTCCTGCGCCACCGGCCGCAACATTGTAGCCAGCGCCGAGATTGATCGTATCTGTTCCGCCCACGAGTCCGTTCAGGCTGGAGATTGTCGTCGTTCCCGTCGGCGTGCCGCTGCCATCCGTCAGTACTTCGAAGCGACCCTCATCGCTGAATGCAAAGTTTCGGCCATTGCCCAATGTCAGGCTGTCAGATCCGGCACCAGCGATGACTGAATTCACGCCATTCTGCAACTGGATGGTGTCGCCACCACCGACGCCCAGATTTGTGGATTCAATCAATCGCACTTTTCCGTCGGCGAAGATGGCGGCCTGTCCTTCGTCGCCCAGCACAATGTTGGTTCCGTCACCTGCGGTGATCTGATCGGCCCCTGCGCCACCGATGACTGTATTGACGCCATTCTGCAGGCTGATTGTGTCGTGGCCGCCGTTGCCGAGATTGATGGATTCGATGAACTCGAGATCCCCGTTTGCATAGAACGTGGCATGCCCGTCGTCACCCAGCACGGTGTTACGACCGGTTGTCGCTGTGATCAGATCAGATCCCGCACCGCCAATGATGGTGTTGATGCCCGCCGTCAGATTGATGGTGTCGCCAGCACCACCAGCGAAGTCGGTGCTTTCAATTTGCAGCAGAGTACCGGAATTGGCGAAGGTCATCCGACCGTTGTCACCAAGAACAACACCTCGTGCGCCCGAAGTGGTTCCATTCACCGTGATCGTGTCAACGTCTGCTCCGCCCGCAACGACATTGTAGCCCGAGCCAACAGTGATGTTGTCCGTGCCGCCCACGAGTCCGTTCAGGCTGGAAATCTCGGTGGTTCCCGTCGGCGTTCCGCCAATAGCCAGGACTTCTCGTCGACCTTCATCACCCAGAACGAAGTTTAGACCTGCTCCCAGTGAAATCGTGTCATTGCCCGCACCAGCGATCACACTGTTAACGCCATCGCTGAGCGTTATCGAATCATCCCCGCCACTTCCGAGATTAATGGACTGGATCAGCCGCAGATCGCCATTTGCGAAGAACGTGGCCTTACCGTCATCACCGAGAATCGTGTTCGTGCCAGCACCCGCGGTAATCGTATCACCACCAGCGCCACCGATGACCGTGTTCGTGCCATTGGTCAGAGTAATAGAATCGGCTGCTCCCGACGCAAAGTCCGTGCTGTCAATCGCCAGCAACTGTCCATCATTGGTGAGCAGCATTGTTCCGCTGTCGCCTAACACCACTGCGCGAGCGTTCGAGGTCGTGCCATTGACACCGATAATATCTGATCCCGGGCCGCCAACGACCACGTTGTAGCCAGAACCTACCGTCACCTGATCGTCCCCGCCGACCGATGCATTCAGGCTCTTCACTTCTGACTTGGTCAACGCTACGCCATTGCTGTCGGTCAGAACTTCCAGACGTCCTTCGTCAGCGAGAACATAGTTTGATCCTGCTCCGAGTGACAGAACATCCGAACCTGCACCCGCGATGACGACGTTCAGTCCGTCCTGCAGCGTGATGGTGTCGTTGGCGCCATTGCCGGAGTTGATGGTTTCGATCAATCGCAGATCGCCGTTCGGGAAGAAAGTCGCCTTGCCGTCGTCGCCCAGTACGGTGTTGCGTCCTGTGGTCGCAGTGATCTGATCAGCACCCGCTCCGCCGATGATGGTGTTGGTGCCAGCGGTGAGATTGATGGTGTCGCCCGCTCCGCCGGTGAAGTCAATGCTTTCGACGGTGAGCAGCGTGCCGGAGTTGTCGAGTGTCATCTTAGCATTATCGCCAACAACGATGCCGCGAGCATCACTCGTGGTACCATTCACGGTAACCGTATCTGATCCGGCTCCGCCAGCGGCGATGTTATATCCCGCTCCCAGATTGATTGTATCCGTACCACCCACGAGTCCATTCAGGCTGGAGACTTCCGTCGTTCCGGTCGGAACTCCATTGCTGTCGGTCAGAACTTTGTATTGACCCTCGTCACCAAGCACAAAGTTCCGTCCAGCGCCGAGCGTAAGATTGTCGTTGCCGGCTCCTGCAATGACCGTGTTTGTGCCGTCCTGAAGCTCGATCGTGTCGATGCCACCGACGCCGAGATTTGTGGATTCAATCAATCGCACTGTTCCATCGGCGAAGATGGCGGCCTGTCCTTCGTCGCCCAGCACAATGTTGGTTCCGTCACCCGCGGTGATCTGATCGGCTCCTGCGCCACCGATGACTGTATTGACGCCATTCTGCAGACTGATCGTGTCGTTGCCACCGTTGCCGAGATTGATGGATTCGATGAATTCGAGATCCCCGTTGGCATAGAAGGTGGCATGACCGTCGTCGCCCACGACCGTATTGCGACCCGTGGTGGCAGTGATCAGATCGGCTCCCGCACCGCCAATGATGGTGTTGACGCCCGCCGTCAGATTGATGGTGTCGCCCGCACCGCCGGCGAAGGAAATTCCTTCGATCTCCAGCAGCGTGCCTGAATTGTCGAGTGTCATCTTCGCATTGTCGCCCACAACGATTCCGCGGGCATTGGATGTTGTGCCATTCACGGTGATCGTGTCCGCACCCGCTCCGCCAGCGGCGACATTGTAACCGGTTCCCAGGTTGATCGTGTCTGTCCCGCCGACAAGCCCATTCAGGCTGGAGACTTCAGTGGTCCCGGTGGTCACGCCATTGCTGTCGGTCAATACTTCGCGACGACCTTCATCGCCAAAGACAAAGTTCGTGCCCGCGCCCATTGTGATCGTGTCGTTACCCGCTCCGGCGATGACGCTGTTGGTGCCATTCTGAAGCTGAATAGTGTCGTCTCCACCGTTGCCGAGATTGATGGACTCAATCAGCTTCAGGTCGCCATTCGCAAAGAACGTGGCTTTGCCGTCGTCGCCAAGAATCGTGTTCTGGCCAGCACCGGCCGTGATCTGATCATTTCCGGCCCCGCCAATGACCGCGTTCGTGCCGTTGGTGAGCGTAATAGTATCCGCTGCACCGGACGCGAAGTTGTTGCTCTCAATGGACAACAATGTCCCGGAGTTGCTCAGCGTCAGCAGACCATTATCGCCCAGCACAATGCCGCGAGCATTCGCGGTGGTGCCGTTGACAGTAATTCCATCGGAGTCGGCTCCGCCAACAATCACGTTGTAACCTGATCCCACTGTAACCGTATCTGTTCCGCCAGCCGCCGCATTTAAGCTTTGGACTTCAGTGGTCCCGGTCGGATTCCCGCTGCCGTCGGTCAGAACTTCCAGCTTGCCTTCATCGGCCAGAACATAGTTCGTACCCGCGCCCAGCGAGAGAATATCGTTGCCTGCTCCCGCGATGACGGTATTGACGCCATCCTGAAGCTGGATATTGTCGTTGGCACCGCTGCCGAGATTGATCGATTCCATCGTACGAATCGAACCGTCACTGAAGAATATTGCTTTGCCGTCGTCACCCAGCACTGTATTCGTGCCGCCGCCTGCTGTGATCTCATCGGCACCAGCTCCGCCAATCACGGCATTGGTTCCGCTAGTCAAAGTGATAGTGTCGGCTGCTCCGCTGGCGAAGTCCGTACTTTCAGCGCTCAGCAGAGTTCCCGAGTTGCTGAATACCAGCTTGCCGTTGTCCCCCAGCACAACGCTGGAGGCTCCAGCCGTCGTGCCGTTAACCGTAATCTCATCGCTGGCCGCACCGCCAATGACAACGTTGTAACCGGAGCCAACATTGATCGTTTCGATACCGCCCACGCTGGCGTTCAGGCTTTGAACTTCTGTGGTGCCAGTCGGATTGCCACTGCCATCGGTCAGAACTTCCAATTTGCCTTCGTCACCCAGTACATAATTCGTGCCGCCGCCCATTGTCAGAGTATCCGCGCCAGCTCCGGCGATGACCGTATTCGTGCCGTCCTGTAATTCGATCGTGTCGCCAG
>JBPOIW010000275.1:0-8896 GCA_052034165.1 Planctomycetota bacterium
AATGTTCCCCAACATTTTTCTGCACCTGCCCAAGAAAGCTTCCAGACCGAAGTGCCTGGGATGTCCATCCCCCCATCCTTCGCTTCATCCACGGAAATCCCCATTTCCGGTGTCATCATGTCATGACAATCGCATTCGACAAGAGGTCGAACTGCGTTTCAGCACTGATTCCTAAACCCTCCCGAAGACTTCACTGTCACTTTCCAGATCAGGAAAGTAGCGGGAAAACCTCAGGAGCGATTGCAATTTGGAGCGGCCATGCCTGCCGCAGAATCGGCGAAGAACCCACATAAACATTAGACCCCCACAAACTTTATGTCAATCCGCTTATTTTCGTGAAGAATCTACCGGCTTGGTAAAACGTACCGAGCCAACGCCCGGACGCACCTCCGCCAAAAACACCCCATCTACCGCAAATATCCCACATAAACACAATCGATTAACAAACCATCGGAAGTCGTCTACCAACCTCCCCGGCCAGCCGGCGCCCATCACTGAAGTAAGGAGCACTGCTGGAGCCACATTCAATGTAAAGTTTGAAAGCGACATGGCTGGCCGCCGAATCTCAGCACCGGCATCTGGCAATGACTCCAAACAAAGAGAGAACTGTCGCTCATCGCCATTTGGACTGCTGCAGCCCGCTGCAGCTTTCCGTTCCACAGCCTGCTGTGGAACAAACGTTTTGAACCGATCTGAACTAGAACGAGCTTTCAAACCCGTGATTTGGCAGGAGGCTGCCAACACCAAAGCGGCAGTGGGCTGCCGCAGTCCAAAGGGGGAGTTGCTGCTTCGCGGACGATCACAGGAACTTGTTTCCTGTAGAGGTTCTTCCCCGGGCCGACCACTAACTCAGAATCTCGCTGACAATTCTCGCGGGGCGGTTCGCTGTGATGACCTGAGGCTGTCCGTTGTGATGAAAAACCACCTGAGAATGATCCAGCCCGAACAGCGACATGAGCGTGGCCTGATAGTCGTTGGGGGTGACGACATTCTCGACAGCTTTGTGTCCGAACTCATCAGTCGCACCGTAGGCTAAGCCACCTTTGAGTCCACCGCCGGCCATCCAGATGCTGAAGCCCTGACCATTGTGATCACGACCGGCCGCCGCGGGATCACCCATGACCTGAGTCACCGGAAGTCGTCCAATTTCTCCGCCCCAGTGCACGATCGTCGAATCCAGCATGCCACGTTGCTTCAAGTCTTTCACCAACGCCGCCGCTGGCTGATCAACTCGCTTACAGACAGCGGGCAGGGCCGTGCGGATACTGCCATGATTATCCCAGGGCTGACCTCCGAGGAATAATTGAATGAACCGAACCCCTCGTTCGACAAGTCGACGAGCAATCAAGCACCGAGTTCCATACTCACGAGTTGCATCCTGATCAATCCCATACATCGCTTGGGTTGCCTGAGTCTCCTTGCTGATGTCCAGTGCTTCGGTAGCGGCCGTTTGCATCCTGGCAGCAAGTTCGTAGCTGGCGATACGAGCTTCGAGATCCGAATCTCCTCCGCTCTGTTCAAGATGTCTTTGGTTTAACTTCTGCAACAGAGCCAGATTCTGTTGTTGCAAAGTTCCCTTGAGATGCGATGGAGCTGCCAGATTCAGAATGCGAGGTTCCTTGGGACGAAGTACCGTCCCCTGAAACAGAGGTGGCATAAAGCCATTGGACCAGTTGTTGACTCCATCAACCGGATGACCATCCGGATCTGTCATGACCATATACGCCGGAAGATCCTGCGTCTCCGACCCCAGCGCGTAGAGCAGCCAAGAAGCAAGATGTGGACGCCCCAGAACTCCTGGAATTCCACCGTGGAAATAACGGATCGAGACTTCATGTCCGTTCGCTCCCGTGTGCATGCTGCGAATCAGACAGATATCGTCAACGATCTCAGCAGTATGCGGTAGCAGTTCGGAGATCTCAGTCCCGCACTGCCCATGCTTCTTAAATTTGAAGGGGCTTCCCAGTAACTTCTTACTGGCCTGATTCACAAAGCTGAACGCAACATCCCCGGTGTAGTCTGTGCCGTCAAATTTGGTCAGCTCCGGCTTGGGATCGGTCAGATCCATGTGGGACGGACCACCATGCTGAAACATAGAGATCATCGCGCGAGCTTTCGCGGGTTGCTGAGGTTGCCGCAGGTGCAGATCTGTGACCGGCTTCTGTTTGATCACCGGCGGAACCGCCTGCACGCCTTCCTGTCGCATCAACCAGGCGAGAGCGACAGAGCCTATTCCCATGGCATTGTTCTGCAGAAACTCACGGCGCGAAAACGGATTGATCGTATTCATAGGAATATCTTTAAGGCAGGACTCAAAGGAAGGAACGCAGGGCAGTGGGGGAGGCAGGGAAAGAAGTTCGAGGGCGGGATAAAGGAGCAAACTCTTATCGAAGGACAAAACTTGGCGACTTCAGATCCTCATGTTGATGACAATGATCTCTGAAACCGGCATTGAAAAACTATTTGATGTACAAGAACTCATTGGATGTCAGCAGGACCTGACACAAATCGACCATCGCCTGTTGAGTACCCGTCAAGCCAGCGGGGATTTGCTCCCGATGCGTCTGAAGGTATTCCAATTGCCCCGCCAGAAATGACATGGCCGCGACAAGTTCATCCACTTCCGGCGGACGGCAATACGCCAACTGCCAGGCATGCATCACCTGCCCAACAATCACGCTGACGGGCTCCGGCGGCCCATAAAATTCTGTGGCGGAACTAAACGAACGGGCTACGCCATCGCTGGTCGTAAGCGTCAGTTTCACCGGCCATTGAAACGAATCCGAGGTGTTGTGCTCAAGACAGTCCACGATGAAATCGATCGTGTCGCCTGCTTCAACAACTAATGATCCAACCGGAGTTTCCACTGGAGCATTCAGGCTCTTCCACTCCGCCTATAATCCACTGCCATCGGCCACGCCACGACTGGTCACAACACGCCCGCGCACTCCATCGCCGTTCTCACTACCATGATGCAGCGTTCCTGCGATCATCAGATTGCCAGACGCTGGAGCAACCCAACGTCTGATCACAGCACGCCCTGGCTGATCGGGATGTCCTCCGTTGGCATGCAACAGAACATATCCCAAAGCGGGATCAGGAAGCGTCGCACTGGCCTGATATTGCGAACCCGTGAAATGGGGCAGGGCAGTGAATGATTCCGTCTTCTTCGTGGTCTCGTTCATGTTTCCATAACCATACTGCCAAACATCAATCGGAGCAGATGGCAACGTCGGCAATGCGGCCAATTGCTCGGCCGTCGCCATCGAAGCCTCCTTGCGGCAGCGTTCAGCTAATGCCGCAGCGTGACTCAGAATTGTTCCCGAGTTCATCATCATCAACGATTGAGTCGCGACCGTAGAGACAGGACGCCGTTCACAATTCACTTCCATCACCGGAGCATCAAAGGCCTGCAGCATCGCGACTGGTTGAGATCTCCGGACCTTGACGTAGAGACTTCGACGAGTCTCCTTGTCATCAATCACAACCTGACCAGCATCGTCCTCGGCAATGGGGACTGGTGCGCCGAACTGTTGAGCACTCAGCCGACCCGTCGCGGCCAATAGTCGATCACGAACCAATTCCGCATCGAGTCTTGCAATCACCTGACGAGAATAAAACCGATTGTCAGGATCCAGCGTTTCATGCATCGCGACCTTGCGAGAAGACTGTCTCCAAGCGGTTGAAGACAGAATCAGGCGATGCAGATGCTTGACACTCCAGCCACTTTGCACGAATTCATCTGCGAGCCAGTCGAGCAATTCCGGATGCGTCGGGGCAACTCCAAGTCGGCCAAAGTCGGCCGGCGTTGGAACCAGCCCACGCCCGAAATGGTGCAGCCAGATTCGATTGACGATCACTCTGGCGACCAAAGGATTCTCTCGCCCCGTCAGCCATTTCGCGAACGCTAATCGGCGTCCGGATGTCGGCAATGAAGCATCATCAACCGGGATCTCATAGCGAGCATCTTCAGGACAAGCAGCCGTCAAACCTGCCGGCTGAATTACGCCTTTGGGCTGCAGAAAATCACCGCGATAAAACAAATGCGTTTCCGGCAGATGCCCGGCCGGCTCGGTCAGAATGGCCAGGAATTCCTCCGGCGGTCGTTTGCCGTTGGCTTCGGCGATACGAGCATCATACTTCTTCAGATCTTCTGCAGCCTCGGGAAGATACTGATAGAGAACGCCCGGCGAAATATTCACACTCGGGTTCTTGTTGAGCAGGTCTGTCTGTTCGGGAGTTCGCTGAGCCGCCTCAGTCTGATAAGCCACTCGCAATGTTGTTCTGAGCGGCTCTTCATACTTCATGAGTTCCTTCTCCAGTGCCTGAGCCATGTACTCTTTCTGCTTCGCTTCGCGCTCGACACCAATCGCAGCAGCTTCAGCACTTGCGGCTGCTGCTTTCTGTCGATCAACTTCTGTATAGAGCGAAACCAGTCGCTGCGAAGGAAACTGCCATGTCTGCCAGTCTAAAGAAGGAGCAAAGACCGCTCGCAGTGCATAGTAATCCGTCTGCGGGATGGGGTCATATCGATGATCATGGCACTGGGCACAGCCGACACTCAGTCCCAAGAGCGACGTACTGACGATCTTGATCGTGTCTCCGATCACCTGATTCCGAGCTGTCGGATTGTCTTCGCCGCTTCCCGTGCCGTCGGCCGCCATTCTCAAATAGCCAGTCGCTGTCAGCAGCTCAATTTGTTCGGCCGTCAGATCTCCCTGTTTTGGCCCCGCGAGTTCATCGCCCGCAATCTGCTCCGTGATGAATCGATCAAACGGTTTGTCTGCGTTGAAAGAACGGATGACATAATCACGATACTTCCAGGCCCAGGCACGTTCAGTGTCGTTAACCGTGTAGCCATCGGAGTCTGCGTAGCCAGCAACATCCAACCAATGTCTTGCCCAGCGTTCACCATAATGAGGCGACACGAGCAAGGACTCAATCATCCGAGCATACCAATCATCCGCAGGATCATTCTTCCATTGTAGAAGCTGCTCAGAAGCTGGCGGCAATCCCGTCAAATCAAAATATGCGCGCAGGATCAAAGTTTGGCGATCCGCATCATCCGCAAATGACAATCCTTCCGGCATTTGAGCCAAAAGAAAATGATCAATCGAATTTCGAACGCGAGCCTGCTGATCTGGGCGAACCTGAGGCTCAGTCCCTCGCTTGACGGGCTGAAAAGACCAGAAGGCTCGCTCTTCCGGAGTAATCCCAAGCCCCGGCGGAATCGTCTCAGGTTCAGGCCGCGCGGTTTTGGCACCTTCGTTCACCCAGCGAGTCAGGATCTCCAACTCCTTCTCGTTCACCTTCATCTCGCCCGGCGGCATCTCTTTGGAACGAATTCGCTCCAACAGCAAACTTGTGTGCGCATCACCAACAATGAGTGCTGTCCCGGACTCACCACCTTTTTGCATCAGGCGAACCTGACGCAGATCCAAGCCGCCTTTCAACTCCTCAACCGCGCCGTGACAATCAAGGCAATGCGCGCGAAGGATCGGGCGGATATCGCGTTCGAACGTCAGTTCTTCGCCACGCGAGACATCTGAAAGAAACAAACCTGTCCCCAATGACAGAACAAAACCTGTCAGTTGAAGCAACGTCGTTTGATACGTCATCCGTCTCTGCCTTTTGCTGGAATCAGTGCATCATGGCATTGAAACAATCGAACAACTCAGCCCGCCAGCGGCAGGGACATAAGAGTTATTGGCATAGTCCATCACCATGCGATCGGCATTGAAACGCCACCCCAATGTTCGAATCGCTCGCTTCATACGAGCAATCCATTCCTGAGGCAGGTCGTCTCGATCGCGATCATAAAACATCGGAATCACTTCCTTCGTCAGCACGCGATAAAGATCTTCTCCATCACGCGCATCCTGAATGTCCTGATTCCAATGTGTCCGGCCGGAACCGATCGCAAATCCATTCTTTCCGTCGTAGGCTTCCGCCCACCAACCATCCAGAATCGAACAGTTCAATCCACCATTCAAAACTACCTTTTGTCCACTGGTGCCCGAAGCTTCCAGCGGCCGTCGAGGGTTATTGAGCCACACATCGACGCCCTGTACCAGAACACGTCCCATCTCGATCGTGTAATTCTCAAGAATAAGCACTCGGCCCCGGAACGGCTCTTTTCTGGTCAGTTGGAAAATATGCTGCAGAATCTGCTTGCCTCGATCATCAGCAGGATGTGCCTTCCCTGCAAAAATGAACTGCAGCGGACGATCTGTATCTGTGATCAGCTTCGCCAGAAAATCCAGATCTTTCAGGATCAAGTCGGCTCGCTTATATGGTGCAAAACGTCTTGCGAAGCCGATTGTCAAAGCCTGTGGATCAAACAAACCTTCCATGTCAGCAACGACTTCAGCACTCTCCCCACGAAGCTTTGCCTGGTCGACGGCATGCTTACGCGCGTAGTTGATCAGACGGCTCTTCAGTGTCGAATGGACCTCCCACAACTCGCCCGGAGTAATGCTTTCGAATTTACTCCAAACTTCCGGTTCACCAGTACGCTGATACCAGTCTTCCGGCAGAACTCGGTTGTAGAGAACTCGCATTTGCCCCGCGAGCCATGTTGGAACATGCACGCCATTCGTGATATGCCCAATCGGAATCTCTTCCACGCTCCGCCATGGCCAGAGACTTTTCCACATGTCGCGACTGACGACACCGTGCAGATTCGAAACGCCGTTCGCGACCCGACAGATCTTCAGGGCTAGAACGGTCATGCAGAAAGATTCACCGCCGTTCTGGGGATCAACGCGTCCCAATCCCATGAGGCCGTGAGTATCCAGACCCAGTGCATCTCCCAAAGGGCCCAGATGCTCTTCGATCAAGCCCTGATCAAAGCGGTCATGCCCGGCTGGCACTGGCGTGTGAGTTGTGAAGGCACAGCGAGAAGCTGTATCGCGCAATGCTTTGTCGAATGGAAAGCCGTCTTCCTGCATTCGCTGGCGGATGACTTCCAGCGGAGCAAACGCAGAATGCCCCTCATTCATATGAATCACGTTCGGCAGAATCCCCAATGCCTTGAGGGCTTTGACTCCGCCAACACCTAACAGCAGTTCCTGACGAATGCGAGTCCGCTGATCGCCACCGTAGAGCCGTGCAGTTAGTGCACGATCAGACTCATTGTTCAACGGGATATCTGTATCCAGCAGATAGAGGTGAACTCGCCCGACCTGCAGATGCAACACGCGAGCATGAATCGGGCCAGTGCGAGTATCTACTGTCACAACGATCGGACCATCAGCATTTGTCGCTGGCGCCAATGGCAGCTCGACAGCTTCCAGTCGAGGATAAGTCTCTCGCTGCCAGCCACCGGCATCGATCGCCTGAGTAAAGTAACCTTCATGATAAAAGAGACCGATCCCGACCAGCGGCAGTCCCAGATCCGAAGCACTCTTCAAATGGTCGCCCGCCAACACTCCGAGACCGCCGGAGTAAATTGGCAGAGATTCATGGATTCCAAACTCAGCAGAGAAATAGGCGACTGGCCCCTGGCCCAGAATCCCAGCATGAGTCGAACCCCATGTTGTCTGCGCGGTAAGATACTCCTGAAATCGTCGATAGGACCAATGAATACGAGTATGCAGAACGGCTTCACGTGCACGTTCTTCGAGCTTGTCTGCAGGGTACTCTTTCAGCAACAAGACGGGATTATGGTTGACCTTTTCCCAGAGTTCCGGATCAATCAGCCGAAAGACATCAGTCACTTCCGGATCCCAACTCCACCAGAGATTCCTGGCAAGCCGTGTGAGCTTTTCGTGGATAGACATCTGGGCCAGTTTTTCGGCCATGGCGATTCCTTCGAATACGTTCGCGACTTCGACTGATCTGGTCAGGAAGAGCTGATCGTTTTCATCGTCAGCCCAACAAATCAACGTGCGACAGGCGTTTGGGAGTATACAAGGGCTGCGGCAGGCGTCGAGACTGCCGTGTATCTGGTTACAAGACCGCTCCAATAGCGGCCGGATAACTCGACTCAAGCCGGTTGCTTGGCTGTCGTCGGCAAATCTGGTGAATGGCTCAAGTCCCAATAAAAAAAGCCTGCTCCGAAGTACGGAACAGGCTCTCTTTTTTCCAACTGTGACCGTCATACGGCCACAGAATCTGAATACAAACGGCGTCATACGCCTTAAGGTGAGGCTTATGACAGCTTCACGTGCTTGCGCTTCAGACGTCGACCTTTTGAGCTCGCCGGGCGAGCACCGTGATTGGCTTTATTCAACTTGCGATTCGTCTTTGCCATTTTTCCGGATCCTGAACACGAATATGGAGGATTGTTGAGTTATATCGAACCCACATCGGCACGCCTCAATCATCCACTTCACTGAAATAGAGACTCTGAGCCCGGCCGAATCGAAGCAGCGAAGTCTAACGCCCAATCCTCAACCAGAAAACCCCCGTCCCTCGACAACCCCAATGTTTTGCGATGATTCTCTGCTTTAGTGCACAAATGAACCGTTCCGTGGCTTTTTTGGCGACGAACAACCATTACGAGGGAATCCCAGGGTGTTGATTTAATCGCCACCGACCCTGCGTCGGTGGTTTAACGGCATTTGCAACAGCACAGAACAAAGGATTTTCAATGGTGCAAAAGCCCGCGGGCCCCTGAGGCAGGCTCAGGGGGGGGGGGGGGATTAAATCAACACGCCATTCCCTCTCCGGTTAAGTCCCCAGCCTTTATTCACTCAACCCCCTTGGGAGCAATCTTCCTCGCGGCGTTCATCACGGCTTCGCTGCTGTTATCACCCCAAAACGCCAACACAAAAAGCCCCAGCATTTCAATCGTCGTCCCCACCCACTGGGCGGAATACAACGCGTCTGCAACAAACATGAACAGCGTGGCAAAAAAGACGGTTTGAATGAAAACAGCTCGCCGAGCGTTTCG
>JBPOIW010000253.1:0-14487 GCA_052034165.1 Planctomycetota bacterium
CGATTGTCGAATAGCGCAACTTCAAAAACCGCCAGCGAGTGAATGAGTCGCAAAGTGTTCACTCGCTCGCGCTTCGGGCTTGTAAGGGAGCCGAACAGGACGTTGTCCAGTCAGATGGACAGCGCCACGTCGAGGTGGATTTTCAGGGTTGGTGTGAAACTCTGCCTGCAATCTTATAAGTGAAATCTGTGCCATCTGCGGTGAGAAACAGAATCGCATTTTCACCACGGATACCGCAGATTACACGGATGAATCACAGAAACTACAAGAACGCCCTTCCCTCCTTCAAAGAATCGATATGATCGTCTTTCCGCACCATGGGGCATGGACAAGCTGAAACTCAAACTTGTCGCTGTTCAGTCAGCGCCATCACAACAATGTTTGGCTGAGAGCAGGCCGGACCGAGCGAAGCGAGTTCCCAGATCGCCCATGGACGCCCAAATCAGCGTCGCTCGGTGTATGCTCACCAGCATCTCCATCACGGCCCGGTAGTTGTTTGTTTCCAGCAGGTCTCCAAACTATTCTGCACTGAAGAATCTCCTGGAAACGAGCCGGAGCTGGTCAGTCGCAGAGGTGAGGTAGTACGTATGCCGGACTTCAATACATTGTCTCCGCAGAATACCATCGCGCGGCGTTGGTTTTTGAAGGACTGTGGTGTCGGACTCGGAGCTGTGGCCGCGACGCAATTGCTGGCGGAAAGCTCCGCGAGAGCGGCTAATGCGGCTGGGCCGAAGCCGTCGCATTTCCCGGGTAAGGCGAAGAACGTTATTTTTCTCTTTATGGCGGGAGCTCCCAGTCATCTCGAGCTGTTTGACAATAAACCTCAGCTGACAAAATACAACGGCACTTTGCCGCCGGCCGAATTGCTGCAGGGATATCGAGCAGCCTTCATCAATCCCAACTCGACTCTTCTGGGACCGAAGTTTAAGTTCGCCCGTCATGGTCAGAGCGGGGCCGAGTTATCAGAACTCCTGCCGCATCTTGCGAAGGTGGTCGATGACATTGCTATTGTGAAATCCATGGCGACCGACGGGTTCAATCACGCTCCAGCCCAGATTCAAATGAGCACCGGGAGTTTGCAGTTTGGCAAGCCCAGTCTGGGATCGTGGTCGCTTTACGGACTGGGCAGTGAAGCTCAGGATCTGCCCGGGTTTGTTGTCTTCAGCACCGGTAAGAAAGGCCCGAGCGGGGGCAGTGCCAACTGGGGAAGCGGTTTCCTGCCGACGGTTCATGCAGGCGTCGAGTTCCGTACGACCGGTGATCCCGTGCTTTATCTCTCCAACCCGGTCGGAGTTGATCGCAGGCTGCAGCGTGAATCTCTGGATGTCATCAATCAACTGAATCGAAGTCGACTGGATGTGGTGGGCGACCCGGAGATTGCGACTCGGATCCATTCGTTTGAAATGGCTTATCGGATGCAGTCCACCGCTCCCGATGTGATGGACCTCAGCAAAGAGCCGCAGCATGTGCTTGATATGTACGGTGCGAAACCTGGTGAGCCGTCGTTTGCGAATACCTGCTTGCTGGCTCGTCGGCTGGTTCAGCGCGGCGTGCGCTTTGTGGAGATCTTTCATGAAGCGTGGGATCAGCACGGAAATCTGGTTGCTGATCTGAAGAAGAATTGCAAAGACACAGATCAACCCTGCGCGGCTTTGATTCAGGATCTGAAACAGCAGGGCATGCTGGATGATACGTTGGTGATCTGGGGCGGCGAGTTCGGTCGGACCCCAATGGTTCAGGGCGGAAACGATGGCCGCGATCATCATCCGAATGCGTTCACGATGTGGATGGCTGGCGGTGGAATTAAAGGCGGCGTCACGCTGGGCGAAAGCGATGAGTTCGGATTTAACGCGGTTGTTGACCGAGTTCACGTGCGTGATTTGCATGCCACGATTCTTCATCTATTGGGCTTCAACCACAAACAGCTCTCATTTCCATTTCAGGGGCTTGATCAGCGGATCACGGGCGTTGAGCCGTGTCGCGTCGTAGAGCAGATCCTGAGCTAAAAAACACTTCACCTCTTCATCATGAAAGTCATACAAACATGGTCGATCTCACGGTCATTCTGACGGCCAATGATCTGGCAAATCTTCCTGAGTTGCGGTCCCTTTTGGCAACTCAGGTCCAGATGTCGCGCGCGGAACCGGGATGCATTCGGTTTGAAGCGTTTGAATCTCAGACGGTTCCCGGAACTTTTATTCTGGTCGAACGCTGGGAATCACAAGCCACGCTGGATGAGCATCGCAAGGCGACGGCTTGTATGACAGTGTACTTTCCAAAGGTCATTCCGCTGGTCAGCCGCGTACCGCACGTCTGTTCGGTGCTACCCGGGACTTAAAAGTTCTGCCTCTGAGCATCCGGAGCCTGCAACGACAGGAGTTCGCGGGGCATCGCGAAGTGCACATGCTCTTCGCGAAGAACTTCCTCCGAAATCGTTGCGTTGAAATTGCTCTTCAGGAATTCAAGACATTCCTGAACCACAACCTCGGGAGCGCTTGCACCAGCCGTGACGGCAACGGTCTGAGCTTCCTCGAACCATTCGGCTTTGAGTTCACTGGCTCCGTCAACGAGGTAACTCGGGACTCCTCGCGCGGCTCCCATTTCCATCAGACGACGGCTATTGGAACTGTTCTGACTTCCGAGCACGATCAAGACGTCGGCCGACTCAACAAGCATCTTGACGGCTTCCTGCCGATTCGTCGTGGCGTAGCAGATGTCTTCTTTTTTGGGCGAGTCAATGTTTGGGTATCGCTTCCGCAGCGCCTGAATCACGGCGTTGGCTTCTTCAACGCTGAGGGTCGTCTGAGTCAGATAAGCCAGCTTGTCTTCGCAAGTGAATGTCAGCCTGTTGACGTCGTCCGCCGTTTCCACAAGCGTGATGCTCTGAGGTGCTTCGCCCATGGTTCCAATGACTTCATCGTGACCTTCATGCCCGATCAGGATGATATTGTAACCCTGATTGGCATAACGAATGGCCTCGAGATGAACTTTGGTCACCAGCGGGCACGTGGCGTCGACGGTCTGCAGCTTTCGGCTGCGCGCAATTTGACGGATCTCGGGTGAAACACCATGAGCACTGAACAGAAGAATTCCGCCGACTGGAACTTCGTCCAGGGAGTTCACGAACCTGACGCCCTGCCCGGTGAAACGATCCACGACGTACTTGTTGTGAACGATTTCGTGATACACGTAGATCTCGGGACCGACTCGACGAATCGCTTCGTCAAGACATTCGATGGCCATATTGACCCCGGCACAGAATCCTCGGGGACTGGCGAGCAGAACTTTCATAAGACTTTCCCGCAAAACCTCAATCTGACGGCCGAAGGCGATGAAAGATAGTTCTATGAGCGGAACGGCGCCAGCCACGGGTGATTTAATCCCCCTGGGCCTGCCTCAGGGACTTGCGGGCTTTTGCACCACTAAAAGTCATATGTTCTTTACTGGTGCAAAAGCCGCCACCCCCCCGACGCGGGGTCGGGGGCGACAAAATCAAAACCCCGATAGCGCCGTATCGCTCACTGGAGCATCTTTAATTTCCACCGGGATGAACCCGGTGGCGTAGTCAGTTTAATGACTTGAGTCCTGTCTCCGTGGGAGTCGAGCCTCCATCGGACACGGCAGCTTCTGTTTGTGGCTGCTCGGTCGCAACGCGGCTCGGTTCGTTCGTCGACTTTATTTCCGCCAACCGTTGAATGATTAGCCGATTTAACTCCGGCAGACCTTTTCCGGTCACCGCTGAGATCAGGAATACGTCCTTCCCCGTCACTTCGCGCAACAATTCTGCACAAGTTGCGGCATCGGGCAATTCTGCTTTCGTCACGCAGATGATCTCGGGACGCTCGGCCAATGACTGATCGTACAACCGCAGTTCCTCACGAATCTGGGCATAGTTATCCAGCGGGTCAGACTGGTCCATCGGATCCGGTTCCACCAGATGCACCAATAGGCGGGTTCTTTCCACATGCCGCAGAAACTCGTGACCCAACCCCGCACCCGCATGTGCGCCTTCGATCAGCCCGGGAATATCGGCCAGCACGTATTCGTGATCGTAGCCGACATGAACCAGGCCGAGATTGGGATATTTTGTCGTGAAGGGATAGTCGGCGATTTCAGGAGTTGCTCGAGAAACGCGGCTTAGCAGAGTCGACTTGCCAGCATTCGGTTTTCCGACGAGACCAACGTCGGCAATCATCTTGAGTTCAAGAACGACCTCACGATATTCGCCGGGATGGCCCCCTTCTGATTCACGCGGTGCGCGATTGGTCGGCGTGGCGAAACGTGTGTTGCCTCGTCCACCTCGACCACCATGACAAAGGACGACACTGTCGCCGTGATTCTGAAGATCCTTCAGCACGTGACCGTGTTTCAGATCTTTGATCAGAGTACCGGGTGGAACCAGGATGACTGTGGACTTTCCACGTTTGCCGGTGCAAAGCGCCCCAAGGCCGTGCTCACCGCGTTCTGCGTTCCAGTGTCGATGGCCAACGAGGTTGCCCAGGGAACCCTGATTGGTATCAGCCTTGAGAATAATGTCGCCGCCGTTGCCGCCGTCGCCACCATCGGGGCCACCGCGAGGGACAAACACTTCACGACGAAAACTGCTGCAGCCATTGCCGCCATCGCCTCCGCGACAATACAGAATGACTCGATCGGCAAACATGATCACGACTTTCGGGGACAATACAGAGAACTTTTCCGGACGGGGATTGTAACGTTTTCCCGGTCCTTATGGTCGTCTTTTCGGGTGGAATCGTGGCCATTCTCCGTTTGACATTCTCGCCGTGAGGCTCAGAATCCCGCCATTCCGTGGGAGAACGCTGTTCCGTCCGCGTCCGCAATTGAATCAATGCTCCAAATGATGGACTCCGGCCACCGGCTGCTTAGTTCCTACCGTGCAAAGAATAAGAAATGTCAGAATTCCAGACGGTCGCGAAGGTTGGCGAAATCCCGGAAGGGCAGGGGCGATCTTTTGCCGTGAATGGCACGATGGTGGGCGTCTTCCTGTCTCAGGGTCGTTACTTCGCGATTAACGATTTTTGCCCACACATGGGGGCGTCACTTGCGGATGGCCACGTCGAAGACGACGCCGTAATGTGCCCATGGCACGCGTGGCGTTTCAGCCTGAAGGACGGCACCTGGCTGGATAACTCCCGCAGCAAGATTCGTAGCGCCTGCTACGAAGTGCAGGTAGACGACGGGGCGATTCAGGTGAAGGTGCCAACCGAGTGCAAAACCGAGTAACCCAGGGGGTCTTTTCCCACGGGCGTAACTCGCCGCGATTCTTTTCGCGAGTTAGCACGAGACAATGTTCTCTCACAGATTTTTTTCACACAGAGGCACAAAAGCACTGAGAGAAAGCCCATGGCATGAATCTGTCATTCGTGGGCACATTGCACTGCGATTCCCTCTGTGACTCTGTGCCTTTGTGAGAGACTATTTCTTTCACACAGAGGCACAAAGGCACTGAGAGAAAGCCCATAGCACGAATCCGTCATTCGACGGCACACTGCACTGCGATTCCCTCAGTGTCTCTGTGCCTTTGTGAGACACAATTTTTTTCCACACAGAGGCACAAAGGCACTGAGAGAAAGCCCATGGCACGAATCTGTCATTCAAAGGCACACTGCGCTGCGATTCCCTCTGTGACTCTGTGCCTCTGTGAGACACAAATTCTTTTCAAACAGAGGCACAAAGGCACTGAGAGAAAGCCCATGGCACGAATCTGTCATTCGCAGGCACACTGCGCTGCGATTCCCTCAGTCACTCTGCGCCTCTGTGAGACACAATTTTTTCCACACAGAGGCACAAAGGCACTGAGAGAAAGGCCGTGGCACGAATCTGTAATGTGTAGGCACACTGAGCTGCGATTCCCTCTGTGACTCTGCGCCTCTGTGAGACACAATTTTTTTACGCAGAGGCGCAGATGCAATATCGTGGAGTGGAGTCGGTGGCGAAGGACTCCGGCAGGGTGTCGACCGAGTGAGCAGTTGGCCGAATAATGCAGGCAAACTCAGGCGACTTTGTTCGGCAGGCGAATTCGCCCGTACCTCTTGCCCGTGGCATCGTAAAGCAGAACTTCGTTTGAGGACTCAGCCCAGACTGCGGCGAGTTTAACGGATCGAGGACCATGCAGAACAAATTGGTACCCACAGCGGCGACCATTCTGCTGCAACTCCAGTTCGCTCATTGGAAAATGATTTTCCAGCAGGTTTTCTTTGCGACAGAGCGTGATATGCACAAAATGTCGCAAATGGTCCAGAGAGCGAACCTCAGCGGGTGTTTCGGGAAGATGTGGAGCAGCAACAGACTGACACATGCAGAAACAGCCCTTACCGAGAAATTGGGTGAGTTTTCGGAATCGGCGGACTTAATAAAGCAGGGAAGCTTGGAAAACCTCCGCCCTCCGCCGGTGGCTGTGATATCGGACGGGGTGTTTCTGGCACTTCCGAATTCGTTCGCACCTCTGCACAGCCCGCATGAGCGCTTCGAACCGAATCATCTACCAAACCGAAACGGTCGATGAGTGAATCGGGAGCGATTGAGGCGAATTCAGGACTTTAATGAAGTCCGCAGAATAGCGGTACGGCTGCCCGTCGATTCGCAGCAGGAAGCAATCGAGCATGTGGCGAAGTCAGAACTTCAGCATACTGTTCTGCGCAAGAAAATGGCCTGCTTTGAAATCAAAGCAGGCCAGCATAAGAGCTGAAGTTTGGTGGGGAGCTGATTAGTAGCGGAATACGGCCCCGACGCTGAATCCATTGACAACAAGATTCTGCAGTTCGACACGCTGATTGATATCGGCGGTCCGATCACCCAGAGCATCTGTAACGCTGTTGTAATAGATGTTGTCGAACGGCTTGCTGACTCCGGTCAGGACCATAAAGTCATAGCCGCCGAACACTGAGAATTGCGGGCTGAGATGAATCTCTGCCGCGAGATTCACCTGCGTGATTGTTCCGAAGTCAACGTTCTGGTACTCGTAGCTGGTCCCGTTGACGCCCTCGATCACCGAAGATACGTTCGAGCTGTTGTCATTCAGGCCGAACATGACTCGCGGTGTCGCACTCAGCGTGAAATACTTGGACGACAGGGCAAGCCGAGCTCCCAGCTCAGGACCGTAGAAATTATTGATGGCGGATGAGTTGACTGAAGATGCAGCAATGTTGACGGCCTTGCCAACGAAGTTGTAGCTTTCGTCGACATTGACATAGCGGAAACCACCCAGCCATTGGAATGAAGGACCTGCTCCGCCAGGAGCGTTACTGTCCGTCAAAAAGGTGATTTCAGAGCCCCACATCTGGGTCTCAAGGTTCTGAGAGAACGACTCAGAAAAGATCAGCGCGTTCACGTCGGCCACGGGAGCGATGTTACCATCTGTGAGCAGCGGGACGGCCGTGTTTGGGAAGAATTGCGTGCCAAACTCCGGCGCCGTGGGTAGCCCCACAAAGACTCTCGCCGCACTGATGTCGTCGTCAACCATGCTGGATGAGGACTGCGCCATTCCGAAGAAGCTTAACTCCATATCAGCGCCGTTAAGATCCAGTCCCCAGGTGCCGCGAACGCCAGGGATGTCTTTTGTTCCCAACATAGTGGCATTGGGAAACAGCGCATCTCCGGTATCGACAGTGCCACCGTTGAGGTTGTCGATCAGCGGCACGGGAACCGTGTAGCCCTCAAGTTGTCCACGAGAGTTCGCCTGCAGGCCGGAGACCGGAGCCCCGATGTGATCGTGGTCACCGTTGTTATTCCACATCAGGAATTCCAGACGAATCCAGCTTCGATCGGCCACGTTGCCCAGGAAGCTTTCGATGGGACGGTTCTCATCCCATACGTCAGTGTTGCCACGAATGTAGTGGTCCTGAATCGGAGCCTGATACGACGAGCGAGGCAGGCGATGGGCCGCAGGATCACCCGGTCCACCATAGTACCCCTCCTGGGCGCTGGCGGCAACGGGTGCGAGTGTCAGGCAGGCGACGGCTGCTGCGAAAGAACGCAGGTTCGGACGGATCATTCGAGCCGGACCTTTTTCAAAGAGTCAGATCACCCATAGCATTCCGCTGGAGAATCCGTTTCGGGACTCGCAACGCCGATGGCAGACGAATCGGTGTCTATGGACAAAACCCAACCGTGTGGAAAACACAGTCTGCTGTCGTCGATATCGTCCTCGTCCAACTGTGAACTTTGCTCCAATTGTTCCGAAGAGGTCGAATTTGACGTTTGGAGCGATCCTTTCGTTTGTGTGGATCTTAATGCCGTTTCCAGTGCAGATTCAGCTTTCAAAGCGGCATCTTTTGCCGGTCGGAAGCCATCCCGGCCCCGGCAACTGTGACGTGACTCCCGCATCCACGATCCTCGAAAAGAAGGGGAAGCCCATGACGGACTGCATACCGACGTCTTCTCAATGACCTTGTAAACCCGGAACTCTGACAGACGGTGGAAATTTGATGACGTCCAAAACCTGCGGACACCCCTTTCGTGCTGCTCCACGAGGTAGCGCTTTTATGGGATCCGGTTTGTTGCTAATCTTATGGACTACTGTCCATCGATTCAGAAAGGGCCAGGCACGATGTCCCCCGTCAACTCCCGCCGTGAAATGTTGACCCGAGCCAGTTGTGGCTTCGGGGCTTTAGCTCTGCAGGCGATGCTCGCTGATACGAACCGGTCGACGCTCGGGGCTGCAGAATCGCGGACCGCGCAGTTCAACAGCACATCACTGCTGGAACGGCCAACCATGTTTGCTCCGCGAGCTAAGCGGATCATTTTCGTCTTTATGCACGGCGGCCCCAGTCACGTCGATTCGTTCGATTACAAACCCGATCTTATTGCGAAAGATGGTCAATCGATCGACTTTACCGGCGTTCGATTTGGTGACTTCGGGCAAACCACGAAGCAAAAGCTGATGAAGCCGCTTTGGCGATTTCAACAGTACGGGCAGACCGGAAAACATGTTTCGGATCTGTTTCCACTGATCGGGCAACACGTGGACGATCTCTGCTTTCTGCATGGCGTGCATACGGAAGGAGTTGCCCATGGTCCGGCGACACTGTTCATGCACACTGGCGCGACAACGCAGGTGCGTCCATCAATGGGGTCATGGATTCTTTACGGGCTTGGTACTGAAAATCAGAGTCTGCCCGGGTTCGTTTCATTGCAGCCTTCCGATGCGAATGGTGGTCCAAGAAACTACTCGAATGCGTTTCTTCCCGCAGTCTGCCAGGGAACGTCAATCGGTCGATCATTTCAGCCCGCAAGTGAAATGACGATCGACTTCATTCGAAACACCGAATTGTCGGAAGATCAGATTCGCCGACGCTATTCGTTAACCCAGCAAATGAACCAGCTACAATCAGCTCGTAACCAGCACGCGGACGATGAAGTCAACGCGGTGATTCGCAACTATGAGCTCGCGTGGAGAATGCAGGCTCAGGCACCGGAGATCCTTGATCTGTCAAAAGAGTCAAAGTCCACTGCCACCATGTACGGAATCGGCGAAAAAGAAACGGATGAATTCGGTAAGCAATGCCTGATGGCACGACGCTTGTCAGAAGCCGGTGTCAGATTTGTGCAGGTCAATTATTCAGACCAGTCGACGAATCCTCGCTGGGACCAGCATTCGAATATGCCTCAACATGCGATCCATGCGAAGGCCACCGACAAGCCGGTTGCCGGTCTTCTGCAGGACCTGAAGCAACGTGGTTTGTTGGAAGACACGATCGTGTGGTGGGGCGGTGAGTTTGGTCGAACGCCGTTTTCACAAGGGTCCGACGGACGCGATCACAATCCGCGTGGGTTCACGGTGTTCCTGGCGGGTGGAGGAGTTAAGGCCGGTTTCTCGTGGGGCGCGACCGATGAGATTGGTCACCTCGCCGTCGATGGCAAAGTTCATATGCACGACCTGCATGCAACATTGTTGCATTTGCTGGGAGTTGATCACGAACGATTGACCTTCGAACATGCCGGACGCAACTTTCGTCCGACAGACATCTACGGGCGAGTTGTGCACGAGATCATCAAGGCCTGACAGGACCGACAGCGAATGCCGATCAACATCGCCTGTCCGCAATGTCAGCGTGCGTTTGTTGTGCGTGATGAAATTGCCGGAAAGTCGTTTCGCTGCAAGGACTGCGCGGCGATTATCAGCGTTCCGGCGATCAAACCCGCTCAGCCAAAATCGGCACGGCCACAGTCAGGGGAACTGAAGCGTTCTGCGACGAGGCTGAAGGAGGCCATGTCGGAACCTCCGGCCGAGGAAGACTGGGGCTACGACGAAACATGGCAGGACGATCAGCAATCCGAACTGCCTGCTCCTTCACAACGCGCTAGACGAAAAACAGCGCCGGAACGAAGTGTTGAGATCAGAGACTCGCGTGTCATTCCGATCGAAGGCATGCTGTCCATTGCCAGCATTGCCGTGCTCGGTGTCCTGAATCTGTGGGTGTTGATTTCGCCCGACGATATTCTGTGGAAGCTGATTGCGGCGATTCGAATTGCTGTCGAAGCACGTGTTGTCTGGGGCATTCGCGAACGCAACGGCCAAACAGGACTCGCCGCCACAATCTCGGCTGTCATGATGACAGTGATCAGCGTGTTTATGCTGTGGAGTATTTCCACGGACCCCGAGATCCATGCCGAGGTCACTCCACAGGAACTGCGAAACGGACAGATCTTCCTGGCAGTTCAGGCTGTGGCAGAAATTGGCGTGATGGTGGGACTCAATCTGCCGAGAACCCGACGCTGGATGGCGAATGGTAATCGTACCTGAGTCAACCCCTCACCTCGCCGCCCTTGTGTACGGCTGAAAAGGTGACGAGGATTGAAGCTGCCGGACGTGATTATTCGTTGCAGGCTGGTTCACGTTCAAACAGCCCACACGCCACATGACCACCGAAGCCGAGCGATAACTTGGCTGCTCGCTCCAGGCCAAATGACTTTTCAGATGCGGATCGCAGTCGAAGTTTGCAGTTCGGATCCTGCTGCAGCAGATTGATCGTGCCGGGGATGATCTGGTCACGCAACGCGAGAATTGTGAGGATCGTTTCGACGCTTCCCGCCGCACCTAATAAATGTCCCATCGCTCCTTTGACGCCGAAGCATGCCGGGGCTTGGCCCGCCAGCGCGACGTCTACTCCGCGTGCTTCAGCGAGATCATTGGCTTCTGTCCCGGTTCCATGCAAGCTGATGACGTCGGGGAGAAAATCATGCTTCCTGAAACTTCGCTGCAGAACTTCGGCCACGATGGAGCCGCTTTGATCAATCTGAGTCATCCCGGTTGGATCACTGAGCCACAGTCCGCCTACGACACGAGCGATCCCCGGAACGCCTCGCGATTCCGCATGGCGACGAGATTCCAGAATCAACACTCCGGCACCTTCGCCAATCAGAAATCCATCACGACTAACATCAAACGGCCGACAGGCGTTTGCCGCGTCGGCATGTCGCGAGGTCACTCGCAGGCGATGAAACGAAGACATCACGGAGGCTCGCAGGCCCGCGTCGGCACTACCGACAATGCAGACATCGCATAGCCCGCTGCGAATCATGGCGGCACCCTGCAGCACGGAAATCAGCCCCGTCGCACAGGCCGCAACGGGACAACTGACGCCCGCCGTCGCACTTGAAATTGCAGCAATGGCACGCGTCGCGCTGTCGGAGGCGAATGAATGTTGCCAGAGAGATTCAGACTCGGTGGTGATGGACGGACTCTGATCATAGGCCACGCCAGACCTCATCAACTCAGTCAACCGTTCCGCGGTTCGCAGGCCGCCCTTGCTGCTGCCATAAACAACGGCCGTCCGTTTGTTGTTGCTAAGTCCCGACGACGCGAACGTATCAGCCAGTCTCGCCTGACTGACGGCTTCGTTGTAAGCGACGAGCGACATCGCCACGAGCGGCTCGGAAAGCCAGGCGTCGACCACACTCGGCGGGAGACCGGCCAGCAGCTTCGAATTAATCAAAGATTGCCCGAGACCTGCGGAGTTGACCGGCGCTCCGTGGAGTCGCAGTCCTTCAATGCGGGCGAGTTGTTCATAGTGGTCGATATCGAATGCGTTCAGAATTCGCCCGGCTCTGTTTCCGGAGAGCAGACGCTTCCATGTGGCATCGACAGAATTACCGAGCGGCGTGACGAGTCCGATACCCGTCACGAGCACATCATCGGAACCTGAAGTCATTCGCGGTGAAGTCACAAAGCAGCCGAAGAACAGACGTTCTGAGAAGCCTCAAGTCTGAAGCAGCGACCCTTCCGTTGGCGGCTGAAACGAAAGCAGCACTGTAGCAAAAGCCACAGTGCCGCCTCGAGAATACACTGACATCGTGAGTCAGATTCAGCAGACTACTTTGCAGCAGCCTGAGCTTCTTTCTCTTTGCGACGTCGTTCCAGAATTTCTGCCTGCAGACCGCGTGGTACCTGGCGGTAGGCAAGGAATTCCATGCTGAATGTGCCCTTACCCTGTGTCATCGAGCGAAGTTCGTTTGCATAGTCGAACATCGCCGACAGAGGCGATTCTGCATTGATCACGCAGACGCCGCCGTTGACTTCAGACCCAGTGACAAGACCACGCTTACTGGAAAGGTGACCTGTGATCTGGCCCTGGAATTCATCAGGAACTTCGATTTCAAGTTTCATGATTGGCTCCTGCAGCGTCATGTCTGCTTTACGCAGCGTTTCACGCATACAGCCAATACCAGCGATCTTGAATGCCATTTCCGATGAGTCGACGTCGTGGTAGCTTCCGTCCTGCAGTCGCATACGAACGCCTACAACTTCGTACTCGCCCAGAGGCCCCTTGGCAAGGCTGTCCTGGAAACCCGCGTCAACTGGCGCGATGAATTCACGAGGAATTCGACCACCGGTGACTTCGTCAACGAACTCGTAAGCGGTTTCGTAAGTGTCTGGCAGCGGCTCAAGAACACCCACAATGTGAGCGTACTGACCGGAACCACCAGACTGCTTCTTGTGCTTGTAGTTGAACTCGACGGACTTCGTTGGGCATTCGCGGTAAGCCACGCGAGGCTCGCCGACAATACACTCACACTTGTATTCACGTTTGATACGTTCAACGTAAATCTCAAGGTGCAGCTGTCCCATCCCGGCGATCAGAGTCTGACCAGTTTCTTCGTCGGTCATCACTCGGAAGGTTGGGTCTTCACGACGGAAGCGTTCCAGAGCCTTGCTGAGCTTATCTGCATCGTCTCGCTTCTTCGGCTCAATCGACAGACGGATAACCGCGTTGGCAACATAGATGTTTTCGAGCGACAGGGTCAGGCCTTCCGATGTGAAGGTATCCCCGGACGCACAGTCCACGCCCACGATCGCGATGATGTCACCAGCTTCGCCGAAATCAATATCTTCGCGGTCGTTTGCGTGCATGCGCACCAGTCGACCGAATCGAACAGATCGACCCGTACGAGCATTCACGTAGGTCTGACCCTTGACGATCTTACCCTGGTAAACGCGGGTGTATGTCAACTGGCCGAAGCTTTCGACGACGGTCTTGAACGCCATGGCAACGACAGGAGCATCGTTGGAGTCGCTGAGCAGAACCTTTACAGGCTGACCGTTTTCGTCGTGTGGCTTGCTGTTATCGTTCGCAAACTTTTGACGTTCCGGAGGAGATGGGAGGTAGCGAACAACGGCGTCAAGTGCTTCCTGAACACCCTTATCTTTGAATGCCGTTCCCATCAGAACAGGAACGATCTGCTGAGCCAAAGTCGCTCGCTTGATGATCGCGCGAATCTGTTCAATGGAAACTTCGGATTCTTCCAGGAGGGCCGTCATCAGATCGTCGTCATGAAGAGACAGCTCTTCCAGCATTTCGCGACGAGCCGCTTCTGCTGCATCTTTGAATTCTGCAGGAATTGGCTTACGAACGACGTCGTCGCCCTTTTCGCCTTCGAAGTACACAGCTTCCATGCGGATCAGGTCAACAACGCCCTGGAAGGCAGATTCCAGACCCATTGGAATCTGAAGTGGCACAGCGTTGCACTTCAGCTTTTCCTTCATGGCAGCCATAACCTTGGCAGGGTTCGCGCCGATTCGGTCCATCTTGTTGATGAACGCAATACGAGGCACGCCGTAACGACGCATCTGACGGTCTACGGTCAGAGACTGGCTCTGAACGCCACCGACCGCACACAGAACCAGAATGGCCCCGTCGAGAACTCGCAGAGAACGTTCTACTTCAACGGTGAAGTCCACGTGTCCCGGAGTGTCGATGATGTTGATCGGGTGCAAAGTCCCCAGCTCTTCGTCTTTCCACTCAACGCGAGTCGCAGCGGAAGTAATGGTGATGCCGCGTTCGCGTTCCAGGTCCATATGGTCCATGGTCGCGCCGCCGTCTCCACCCTTCACTTCGCGAATCTTGTGAATTCGACCAGCGTAGTACAGGATGCGTTCGGTCAGAGTCGTCTTCCCTGAGTCGATGTGGGCCGAGATCCCGATGTTGCGAAGCAGGGTAATGTCAGTCATTGCAGAACGATCCTCAG
>JBPOIW010000265.1:0-1883 GCA_052034165.1 Planctomycetota bacterium
CGCCCGCTGCGAGAAAGTCGCACGGCGGTCAATATGGGGAAGCAACCCCATCGCGACAACGGGGAGGAGGTGGCTGAGTGACTCAGCCTCCTCCTTACCCACTCAGCGAGGGATTGTTGTTGAAAAACGCGGCAACTTTTATCCCTCACTGACCGGCGTGTTGATTTAATCGCTTCATCAGCCGCAGGGCGTTAGCCCCCGGTTGTTTTTCCAGGGTTTCAGGAGCGAAAACCGGACGCTAACGCCTTCCGGCTTATTAATTCAACAGGCTGTCACGTTTCGGGTTGTGATGGCGGTGAGCACGGAGCTTCAAGACTGAGGTTTTGAGTTTGAGATTACCGGGTGGGGCCTTGTGATCTCAATCGGCTTTGACTCCCTTCACGCAACGAAACCCGACATGATTGCTGGCGGTGCGGACTTCTCCTTTGCCTCGAGTCCCAACCATGTAGCGCGTGCAATAGAGATCCGTACACAGAAACGACCCGCCTCGGTGAACTCGCTTTTTCTCGGTGGGCTCTGACGGATCAAAAGGAGTGTCGGGCCCCTGGGGATTGCGAGCGACCTCGCCAGTTTTTGCCAGCGTTGCATAATAGTCGTGCCGGTACCAGTCACGAGTCCATTCCCAGACGTTTCCGCCGACGTCGTACAGGCCGAAGGGGTTGGCGGCATATTGTTTCACAGGCGCGATGCCCTGAAAGCCATCGGCTCCTGTGTCCTTGCCTTCGACCGGGAATTCTCCCTGATAGATATTGGCCTGAAACTTTCCCTCCGGCTGCAAGTCGTTTCCCCATGCATAAAGATCGCCCGAACGTCCTCCCCGCGCGGCGAATTCCCATTCTGCTTCAGTCGGCAATCGTTTGTCAGCCCACCTGGCATAGGCCTCGGCATCTTCAAACGCAATCTGCACGACGGGATAGTCATCGCGATTTTCGATGCTGCTGCCTGGTCCCGTGGGATGACGCCAGTCCGTTCCAGCAATGTAACTCCACCACTGAAAGTAGTTGTCGAGCGGCACGGAGTCTTTGGTGGGAGAAAAAACAGTCGAACCCGCAATGAGATTCTCCGGGGGGGCCGTAGGAAACTCTTCCTGAGTTGGCTTCCGCTCCGCGACGGTGACATAACCTGTGGCTTTCACGAATTCTGCGAATTGTCCGTTGGTGACTTCTGTTTCATCCATCCAGAAACCGTCAACGTAGACTCGATGGATCGGCACCGCATCCTGCGTGACGCCGGGCAAACTGCAGATTGATTCAGCGGCCGAGTCACTTCCCATGGAGAACTCACCACCCGGAATCCAGACCATGCCTTTGGGGGGCGTTGCGTCCGGAGCTCCGCTTTGGTTCAACGTTGTTGGTTCAAATCCATTTTTCACTGTGGAGGCTGGCGGGGCATCTGCGACAGGAGGCTTAGTTTCGGTCGGCGATGTTTCAGGCTCTGAATTCAAAGCAAATACGAAGAGTCCAAGCGACGCGACCAGGACAAATAAGCCGGCAAAGATTTGTAATCGAGGCATAGGGAATTCTGAATGAAGATGCACGGCCTGAAACAAAGAGGCAATGGCGATTGATGAACCTCGAACAGCGAGAACTGAGGGTCGCGGGTTTCGTGAGAATTCCTCTGCTTCGCCAGTGGGTAGGCAGAATTCTGACGAACCTGGCTCTCAAGGAACAGTCCCAGAGTAACCTCCCGATGTACCATGCTTGGAAATCCCAACCCGAAACGTGACGGCGTGTTGATTTAATTGCTTCATCAGCCGGAACGCGTTAGCCCCCGGTTGTTTTTCCTGGGTTTCAGAGGCGAAAACCGGACGCTAACGCGTTCCGGCTGATTAATTCAACACGCCGGTGAGTGAGGGATTGAGCTGTCGCGTTCGATCAATGTTT
>JBPOIW010000073.1:0-67711 GCA_052034165.1 Planctomycetota bacterium
CCCGCCCTCACCACCCCCCCCCCCCCCCCCCCCCCCCACGGGATCCTGTTCTGCAGCTCACTTCAACAGCAGCTGTATCCACTCGAGTTGCGTCGAAAGTCAATCCCGGCAGACTTGGTACCGAATCGAATTCCCGCGTTGCCGCATTTCGGGTTCGTGAATGGTAGACAGTGCGATGGCCTGCGCGGCTGAGACTTTGGTGAGCTGCTGCTGCACACAACAATGAGACCTGACCCCTTTTGTCCTCGACCGGCTGCACCATATCACGCGATCACGCGGCGTCAGTTGATCTGACCGAAAAATAGGGGAACGTGAACTTCCGCAGATCTCCCTTTCCGCCGTCGGTTGGACTTCGTATTCTGCTTCTGATTGCTCAAGCGCCTTGATATCAACTGAACCGGAGATTTCCCGATGTCCGACACACCACTGGAACAGCGAATTCAAACGCTCGAACAACAAATGCAATCGGTGTTGATGAGAATTCAGTCGTCATCTGCGCCCAGCCCTCCGACCAAGGATTGGCGGAAAAGTCTTGGCATGTTTGATGATCACCCGGTCATGCAGCAAATCGACAAAGCCGGGCAGCTAGTACGGCAGCAGGACCGCGAACAGGGTGCCGCATGATCATTCTGGATACCGATCACCTCACGGTGCTGAAGTATGCAAGAGACGGCCGATTCATGAAGCTGGCTGAACGGATGGCGAAGCCGGAGGGATGGTTGCGAGCAACTGCGATGGCGATGGCACTGGCGACGATGGCTCGCTGGTAGACTTCGCGTGGCGTGACAACGGCATAATTTGCCGTGCCGATGGAGACGATGGAATGCCAACATGTTTGTCGCTACTGCAATCATCTGCATCTGCCACCGAATCACGACGGAATCCAAAAGCCAACTCAGTTGGATCGATCCGGCTTTTGTGCTGGTTGAGGTGATCTTCTTCCTGACCTCGCGAGATGCCCTGCGAAAGTACCAGCAGCGGACGCAGCAATTGCTCACTGCAGTCGGGGAGTAAGGCCGACCGACAACACTGGCCGAAAAGCTCTGGAAAGGTCGCCTGCGGCCATGTAGAATGATGCCATGATCAGAATCAGCGATGAACAGCGAGCCGCATTACAGCAGAATCCTGAAGGGGTTTCCTGCGAAGACACGGACTCAGCACGCACTTACTTCCTGGTGGAGGAAACTGTTCATCTTCGAGCCATGCAGGCTTTGAAGCATCAGCAAGATCTTGAAGCCATTCGTCGCGGAGTGGCACAGATGGATTCTGGTTCCGGGACTCCCGTGGCAGAAGTTCGACAGCAACTTGCGAGGGAACTTGGCTTTTCGGTCAAGGGCTCATGAATTATCGAGTTGTTATTCATGACGTCGCGAAAGAGGACATCCGGCGTAACGCGAATTGGTGGGCTGCGACTCATTCCGCTTCGCAGGCGGAATCGTGGTTTCACAACGCATTCGACAGCATCGAATCACTGGCATTCATGCCGGAATCTCACCCTCTGGCTCCGGAATACGATGAATTCACCGTAGAGATGCGTGAGTTGCACTTCGGACTGGGATCACGCCCCGGGTATCGAGCCATCTTCTGCATTTCCGGCGATGTGGTACACGTTCTCACCATTCGACGAGCCGCTCAGGACCGAATTTCTCCGGCTGACATCGACCTGAATCTCTGAGCAAAAGCCGGTTCAATGGTCGCCTTCCTGACCGGACGCGCGTACCATCCCAGCAGATCTACTTCAGAGGGAGGAAGTCCCGAATTGGCACTGCGGGAGCCTCGGCGAATTTGGCGATGTGGACGATTAAGATGTTCCGTTCTCTCCTCCTGACCTCGCCGAATGACGTCGCGATTTCCACACTAGGGACATCGACAGGACGATGCCGGAGACACCAATCCAGTCGCAGAATTCCGCCACACTCAGCTCAGACTCTCGC
The DNA here is from genome assembly GCA_052034165.1 of Planctomycetota bacterium. Taxonomy (GTDB): domain Bacteria; phylum Planctomycetota; class Planctomycetia; order Planctomycetales; family Planctomycetaceae; genus SXXK01. The sequence goes on from JBPOIW010000073.1 coordinate 1,935, forward strand.
TGCTCACCAACCCACGCCGCCCACTGCTCCGACGAATAATGCTTTCCCACCTGTGACCCTCCCGAAAAAATCCAGAGGGTAACCTTGCCCACAACATGCTCTTAGCCGGGCGCTTACGATAATGCTGCGGCGTCAACGTTTCGCCAATTCCGTTTGCAGAAGAACCGTGCTGGTTCGATGGACCTCAAGATTGCCTCTATCGCGGTGTCCCTCGACTGCGTCTTGCTGACCGCCAACACTCGCGACTTCTCCAGCATCTCCGGATTACGAATTGAAAACTGGTTGGAATAACGGCGGGCACAAACCGTTAATGTTGTCGCGGTGAGTCGAACGCGAAGGCTCATGACTTCAGCAGTAATCGTGCGCGCGTTTGCTGAATTGCCACATCGGCATCAACCAGACGCCCGGCATCAGCATCTGCCAGCCCACGTCTCAACGACTGCAGGCCTTGCTCCAATTCTGCTTCGGACAGGCGAGACGCATACCAACGCTGAAACAAATCGTCGAGCGATGCGCTTGTAGAGTCGGTCCGTGTATGCTCAAGGACGTACTGTCGAAACGCTTCAACTTCTTCAATGACTGTGCTCATGGCCTAAGTTCTACCACTGGAATAGTCGGGGAGCAACTTCTTTCGGCTGTGCCAGGCGGTAGGGGTGTAGTCGCGGATTTCGGTAGGTCCTCCTTGCCGAGGAGGACTTCGTGGCTTGCCGCGACCTGCGTGCACGTAAACCAAAGTTCTCGGCCGAAATTTTGGCGCCTGTTGCACACCGGGTTCGCCTTGCGGCAATACGGAAATCCTTTCCGGCAGAAAGGGCCTACTTTGACAATCAACGGCGACTGCACCCATTCGCAAGCCTGTGCTCGCCAGCCCGGCCGCACATACCGGAGCTCAGCGGAGTGAACTCGGTCAATGCAAAGTCATGGACCGCGATCTCACGGGAACAGCCGTGACGATACACAAAAGAAAACGCAGCAAGTCGACTCGGACAACTCGAATGATTCCGTTGCCGGCAAACTTGAATGAAGTGCTGACAGAGTGGCTTAGAGTCAAGTCGCGGATTCGAAAAAGGGGACATTCTACTTTAGTGGATAAGTACAATGTCCCCTTTTGTGATTCGCAAAAGCCGATGTCGATTGGATCGAAGGCACCTCGAGTCTTTCAGCGGATCTCGTTTGCCCGGATGCCGTGTGGCGGATCATCGACATTCCCCCCGCGAAGTACGTGCCAGGATTCGCAATCGAAAACGACGCGCGTGCGATCGCATCCGCGTTGATCATGTCGCGGCAGGATTTTAGCAAGAGAGAGAGCTGACATTGGTCAGCTCTCTCTTCGCTTTCGATTTACCTGCCACTATTCGGTGAACGAGAGTCCCATAGAATCAAGTAGAGCGCGACAGGCAGCCTGTTCGGGCCCAACTCCACATATTCCCGGGTTGTTCTCGAAAGTGTCCTGCGCTTCCAAGTATGCACCTTCGGCTTTAGCCAAAGCAGCTCGAAAACGCTTGCTCTTCTGCAGAGCTTCAATGAATGAACTTGGACCATCTGAAAACAGATTGTCCATCCAAAAAGGCGCCAAAGCCATAACAAACTCTCCGATTCAAAATTTGAGATTACGCGATATCAGACCTTGAATTAAGGTCTAGTTGGAATTCAGAATGGAGGAACTACGGCTCAAGTTCCGATACTCGAAAAAGTCCTCGCCGAAGGGTGGAGCCGTAGGTCACACGCTTCGTCCGACTGAATGCTTCGAACTCAAGCTGGGTACCAAACCGCAAGTTCGAAGCATTTTTCTTTGGTGGGCGTCAGTCGATTCGCCCTGCTCTGAGTAGGTAATGGCATTGCTTCCCTTCATGAAAACGGTCCGTTCCGAAGGTCATCCAAACGCGTCGGTTGTTTGACTTATCATCAATCAGTTTCGGCTTCTTCGAACTCGGGTTCTGGATGCTAACTTTAGATCTTGAGCACCCCACGCAAGTCTCTCCATCTCTGAGACCATTGAGTCGTACACTAATGCGGTCCCGTTTGGATCTCGAATGGTCAAGAAGAGAGTGAGCTTCTGAGGTTCTCGACATACGTGTCCATCGCGGTTCAAGAGTTCGAGATGCAGACGCCACGGGCTTGAAGGCGGTCCTGCAGAAAACGAACGATAATAGAACTTTAGCGGTGCCCACCGAAAGCCTTCACTAACGAGTTTTGCATCACATCCATTGTTCAGATCGGCGGGGGCAGGCTTCAGTTGCCCAGTGTACTTTTCTTTCCCGTATCGATCTGTTGTGACCGTACCGAGACTTGCGGTGATATTGGTACGGCAATACTCGATCCCGTATCTCGCATCTGTGGGCGGATCGTAGGCCAAAGTCATGAACACTTCTGCTTGGAGTCCCTTACCGGCAACATTCAAGCACCGTGGCATCGGAAAGTCGTGCTTTTCGAAGAAGTATCGATCGGTCAACTCCGCGTGAAAAATGATCGTTGCTTCAGACTGAGTGCAATTAAGAATTTCGCCGAGATCGCCCGGGCTGCCTAAGCCACGATAGCGAATGCTTCGAGCGTCAGGTTTCCCTGATCGCTGAAAAGCAGAATGTGCCATCAAGCCCTTTACAAAAGCCGGCGACACGTCCCCTTCGGGGGCTAGTTCCCGAAAGATGTTAGATGCTATCGTAGCGATACTTGGTGTTGCGAAACTCGTGCCAATGCTTTCCGCGAGGGCTCCCGCTCCATCCACGGAAACTACTCCGCATTGAAGACAGTCCCCATTCGCATCACAATTTCCGCCATAATGACTTAATTCCGGTTTGATGTGAAAGTGGGGTGCAGGACCTCGTCGCGAAAAAGCCGAAGGTTCGTCAACGTCGACGCAGGTGGATGGATTGCTGATATGCGCGATGGAGCCGACGGTTAGTCCTCGAATCGAATCTGCTGGAGCACAAATCCTATCCGCTTCCCCCAAGTCGTCTGGTGGCCATTGTCGAAGAGGGACGGTTTCATAGTTGCCGGCAGCGATGACAAACAGAACCTTAAACTTTTTGGCGATCGAATCCAGTTTGCAGGCTAGCAGCGAAAATTTTCGATCCTTGCACGACTCTGAATCGCCAAGGGACAGGTTCCACACCTTCACATCTCGATTCTCCCGAACTGCGCGATCAATCACCGTGACAAGATCGAATTCGGAGATCATTCCAGTAGAGTCCAGAGCAACGATATCGACAATTCTGGATTGACAAGACGGGAACCGAGGATTGCCGCCATTCAGAGCACGCGCATTAGCAATGAGTCCACCAACGAAACTGCCGTGTGAGTTATTCTGAGCGGTTCTGATCCATACCACACGACGATCCACATACGCCTGCAATCGACCATTTTGTAGGTCGGTGCCTGTGTCAATTAGGCCCACGAGTCCATATTCTTTGCCGGGGGTCGGAGGTGGAAATCGCCGCTCGTCAATTGGTCCAACGACGTGAGCTGCCTTCCGTACCACACGAAATGCAGGAAAAAGGCCGACGCTCTGAGTCCCTACAAATCTCGCAATGCTATCAATGGCCTTTGGCGTTGCGCCGTTGATTGCGTATACCCTGACGCCTTCGCCGTAATCAATGTTTTCAATGCTCGTTATCTTCTCTGCATTGGCAATGTCTTTTAACTTTGCATCTATCGCATCGTCGATTTCCTTCAAGCCGTGGCGAAACATGCGAACACGAATGGGTTGCCTCGTTCGCAATGAGTCGAGAGCCAAGAGAGCTGAAGATTGCCCACCAAGTGCATCACTGGAGCCAAACGGCGATAGTCGACTCAACGCAGAAATGTTTGCCTCGTGATCCTTGGTATGCCCGCCGGTAAGTTCGTTTTGGAGCGCATTCAGGCCGCTTGGGCTGACCCGCACGAGTAACTCACCGGGGCCTTCGACGCCAATGATCGGGCATGTGCGTTCGTTAAACAGCTTTTTGGGCCGGTGAGACTTTGAGGCGGCTTCACTCTTCAGCTCGACCTTGGCTACAGCAGGCAACGTTGGTTGCCGTTTGAAGGATTCAGAGAAAGCTGTTTGGATCGAGGCAACCTGTTCAACAAAGGAATCCCGCAATTTAGCCGTCACCGGTTCAAAAATGGTGCGCCCGCCCCCCGCTGAAGGATCCTTTCGATAATCAGTGTCCTTCCGCGCCAACACAACCTTGATAGGCAGAAGTTCCTTAGCCATCGACATTTCCCTTCTTCAGTAGATCAGACACATAGGATTGTGAAATGCCAAACAGCTCGGACAGCTTTGCCTGCGTGAACTTTTTCCGGTCGACCTTCCGTACCGCTTTGAGAAGGGTAGTAATGTCAGTCGTGTTGAAGAATCGGGCGCACAGGCTCAATGCACTTACCGATTTCTCATTGTCTAAGATTGCTCTGCGAACCGAATCTTCAGCGATATCTCGGAGTTGAGCTCCGGACATGCCTTCCCCGAAGGCGGCAGCCATTTCAACAATCGCCTCATCCGCGAACCGCCCAAAAAAATGCCTAAGCATTGCGACGCGTGCCTCAAAACCCGGTTCCCGCAGTTCGAGTTTATGAGCGAATCTGCGCCAAATCGCCGGGTCAAGAAGGTGTGGGTGATTGGTCGCAGCGAGCAGAACGTGATCCCGACCCATTGCGTCAATGTTCTGCATCAAGCTAATAACCACACGCTTCAACTCGCCTAACTCTCGGTCGTCGTCTCGCATCTTTGCCAGTGCATCGAATTCATCGAGAAAGAGTACACACGGTCGCGATGCAGCGTGATCGAACAACTGTCTGAGATTTTTGGCTGTGCTGCCAAGATAAGACGAAATCAATGCATCTGATCTAGCTGTGATGAGCGGAAACTTAAGTTGCGCTGCGATATATCTGGCAATCTGCGTTTTCCCCACGCCAGGCGGGCCATAAATCAACATTGAAGGAGAAATCCCGACACCGCCTTCGAACAACCGATCTGCGGCGCGGTAGTACTCCAAAAACGTATCTACCACTTTCTGTGTGTCGGCAGAAAGAAATAGAGCCACGTCATCAACGCATGGTCGCTCTTCGTCAGCGATCGGAATTCTAGAGTCACCGTCTACGGGTAATGGGGCATGCGAGTTCGCACGCGCCAGCATAATTCCAGTGGCGGCGCTCTTGCCGATGATTTGTCTCATGCGTTTTGCGGCTGACTTGTCTCCCGCTGCTTCGAGTCGAACAGCTAGAGACTCTGAATAGGCTTTCACTTTCTCGTGATCACCGCTATTTGCACCTTCAACGATCTTTGCGATGTCGAAAAGGTACTCGCGAAACATCATGAAACTCCTGTCCGGTGGTAGTTGGGAAATCGATAAATGTATCGTAGTTGCGATAATATTTTAGTCAATGGCGATTTTTGTGGTATTTATTGCGATAAAAAACGTGTTTAATGCGATTTGTTTTGAGCGTGGATAGTCGATCGTGAGCCGCATTGTGCTGCGTCATGCTGGGGGCTCTGTTGAATCCACGGGAATAGTTGAGCACTCGGCAGATCAGTCTGGAGATTAAGCTGCCTATCGGTAGCTTCAGCGGCCACTGAAGTTCAATGCACTTGTAAAAGTGGACAGGGCGAGCGGGCATTTTGGGGCAGTTTTCTACACCAAATGGTCGCAGTAGACCGATCGATCGAGGATCCATTGAAATCCGAGCCGGTGCACGCGAACACCGGCATTGACGTCGTAAAACCATGCTTTTCGATCGTCGCCGCTGAGCCCGAAACGAGTGAAGACAGAACGGCGAGCGAGCAGGCAACCGAAACCGGTGCCGGTCGCGTGCTCGATTTGTGGTCCGTCCATTTCGCGCATCGGACGTTTCCAGTTTGGTGCACCAAAGGCCGCGGCGTTTGGTCGTATCGGTGGCGATACACTCCGGGGCGGACGAAAAGGCGGACGAAAAGGGGGCAGGTCTCTTTCCTTGGTTCTCCCTGCGGAACTTCATCAAGAACTCGTTGTACGCTCCAGTCGATTCGCCAGTCGACAACGAAAACTTGTGCTTCCGATCAAGGCTCCTTCGGGGCATTGCCCTGCACCAGAAAATCGAACAATTCTCCGCAGGGTTTACCGTCGAGCGTGATGTCGAACGGGGCGATTTGCACACCCGGACGCAGGATTGCTGTATCGGCGGTTAACTTGACCTGAAAGGTGCTTCGGGATTCTGCCGGGACAACTCCCTCCAGGACGGCCGGAACCGCTGTGACGCCCCTGGGAAGAATAAGTGTGATGTTGTGATGCTGTTCCTTGCTGCGGAAGTTACGGACGGTGACCTGAATCGTCTGTTCGGTCGATTCGCTGAAGTCAACTCGATACGGATACGCCGAGACCCAGTATGGATCGAAGCGGTATTCGTAATCGGGATCGGGCAGTAATTCACGATAGACCGTGATCATTCTCTGTGCCCACGCGGTATAGCGTTCGATGAAATCCTTTGGCTCCGGCATGACGTACGAATGGCCGCCCATAATGATGTCGGGCTGCAACTTTCGGAGGTACTCGCCAGCGTAGAGGTAGCCTTCTTCAAGAATTCCACTGTTACGAGCGACGACACATTCGTGACCGTCCTGAGTCACGTCGGATGGACTGCCGAACAGATTGTCACCGGTAAACGCGATCTTCTTACCGTCGAGCTCCAGCCAGAGGCAGCAGCCGAATTCCGTCTGGCCGGGCATCCAGTCGACATGAATCTGATAGCCCTGCCACTCGATGATTTCGCCTTCACGAATTGGGCGTTCAATCTTCATGCCGTCAAAGCCATCGCCGTAGGTATTGATCAGGGCCGCGTAGTCATAGCGACGCGGGTTCTCACAGCGGTCGACAATGCGGTCGAGTGTCCACGCCTCCGCACCGTATTTTTCCTTCAGCACTTTGCCGAGCAGAAAGTGGTCGCCATGCATATGCGAAATCCACACGGCATCGATCTGCTTCAGACCGAGATGCGCACGCATGCCAACGACGATTTCTTCCAGAGTCTGTTCCGGAAACAATCCGCAGTCGAGGACCAGACCATGACCGTTGTCTGAGATGATGATCGAGAAGTTCCGTCCCTGCATGGTGTGATTCAGCTTGTACAAATGCGGCGTGACCTGATTCAGCAGAGGAACTTTTGTGGGTTTCGAAATGGGATCCCGTTTCGCTTCGGTCGTATCGAACACCGGATAGCCTCGCACATAGCGTTCGCGGAACTGAGTCAGCCGGCGTCCATACTGTCGCAGCTGGTCGTCAGCATTTTCGATCACCGGCCCCTGCGACGGCAGCAGGAGATCGGGCTTTCGCTCCAGCACACGGGCAACAGATTCTGTCAGCGTGTCGATGCCCTTGCCGAACCCATAATCCCATTCGGTATCGAACCAGTTTGTCATCTTGGCGCCGTCATGAATGAGGCCGCCAGTGAAGGCCAGTATCCTGTTGTCACTCTTCAGCAGATAGGTCATGCCGCCGGGGGAATGACCGGGAGTCGACAGGCAGTGCAGTTCGTATCCGTGCCACGAAAATGTCTTGTCGGCTTCTAACGCCTGATCGACTGCCACAGCGAGTCGAGGCGGACGTACGTAGCTGGCACCGTAGACCGAGTATTTGTCGCCCAGCTGTGGGTACCACCGACGAAACTCGTTTGGCGTCTCAAACAGTTCTCGTTCGGCCGCCGGCACAGCAACTTTTGTGACTTGGCGATCGAGCCGTTCGAACCCCTGACAGTTTTCGCGATGATGATCGGTAAAGACCACCCACTCGACTTTGGCAACGCCCATCTCAGTGAGTTTTGGCAGCACGCTTCCATTGCCCAGATTGATCAGCAGAGCCGCATCACCGTCTCGCAGAACATAGACGTTGCACGTGTCCGTCCATTGAAAAAGCTGCGGAAAAGATTCCGGATCAGGCTGAGTGAGCCCCTGTGCTGCGGCATTAGAAATCCCGATCGACAGCAATAGTACGGAAAGGACGATCGTGGACACAGGCTGAGTTCGGTTCAGGGACATTCCAGGTAACCTTTCATAACGACGGGACCGGTCAGCTCACCAGCATAGCGGAGAGAACTGGGGAGGACAGCCGTAGAACGTCGCTAAATCAACAGGCTGTCAGGCGCAAGTTCACGAGTTTGAGTACGGAAACCGATGGGCTCGCGTCCTGACGCTTCAAATTTATGTGTAACGTGGCAAGAACCGGGCGCTAACGCGTTCCGCGCTGATAGCGGGGACCTGACCTCCTTGCCGAGACAGAGCCTTCGTGTTTTGTCGCGTTTCCTGCTCAGACAGAAATCTGACAGGAAGGCTGCTGGAAAGGATTTTCACCGTCAGGCGAAGCATGTGTGCGCGTCGGAGAGATTTCCGGCAGCTTCCTAATATCACGTGTACTCAAGTCGAAGCACGTCGCGAAGTCCTGCCCGGGCAGGCAGGATCTACCGACAACCGCGACCTCACCGGTTCCAAAATTCTGTCCAACATGTGGATGCATAGAAACCGGCGGAGCATTAGACTGCGGATTCGAATTCGGTCAGGCAATTCCCTGAGCCGATCGAGATGCCGACCTGCAAAGACATCTTGTATTCCCACCTGTCCCTCGAAAGATGCCTGACATGAACAAGTTGCGATTGATGTTTCTTCTGGGATTGTCTCTGCTGTACACGACTCAGACGGGGGTTGCTGAGCAACCTGCGGACCTGGCTTCCGGGCTCAAACCGCTGGCCACGATTCTGGCGGGCAAAGAGGCGAAGTTTGATATCTCGGGTAAAGTCGAGGTCCCGATTGATGGCCAGCCACAGCCGATTGAATTCAGTCTGGTTCGCTATGATGACCAGAGCTTCGACCTGCAGCTGACACATGCTGACTATGCTGTCTCAATCCGTCGTCGCAGTGATGTGACGGCTCTGGCGTTGCCAAAACATAGTGTCGTGTTCATCGGAACCGGAGATGCACCGGCGGACGATAATCTCAGCCCGAATGCCATCGCCGAACGTCTGATCTCTGACCATTCCAAACTGACTCAGATCCGATTCGGACTGAATGTCCTCGCGGCGGGCGACGTCGAGGGAACTCTGCGTGGACTCCTCGCGAATGCAGACGTCAAACATGACAATGCCTCAGGTGCCTTCTCGACCGGAAATGCAAAGATTGCATTCCCTGATTCAAACCGTGTCGACGCCAAAATCGACAATGTGCATGTGTCATTGGTGACAAAAACAGAAGTCGCCACAGCATCGTCTGCCACCGAATGGCCCGGCATGAAAGTGACCGAGCTGCCTCGGCATGAACTGGAGCGAACTTTGCTCCGCGGCGTTCGACGAGCGACCGAAATCCTGCAGCCAGGGGATTCTCTGACTAAGCCGTCAATGAAACCGCGATCGACTGAGAACGGCGAATTGAAGTGGGTCGACGGTCAACGTGTGGCTGTTCTGTGGGGAACGCCGGAACAGATCGGGATGGCTCACGGTGAACTGCTGCCGGAAGAATCTCGCCGGTGCATCGAGTCCGTTCTATACAGCTTTGGCACCGTGAACGTCGTACGAACCGGCCGATGGTTCCGACATGATCTGGAAGACGCCTATGCTCGTCTGGCGCCGCATATTCCCGATCGACACAAGCGAGAAACATCGGCGTTGGCCGCTTCACTGGGAATGGAACCAGAGGTTGTCCAGGTTCTGAATGTCTTTCCGGAACTCTTCCACTGCTCCGGTTTCGCAGTGTTCGGTTCCGCCACAAAAGATGGCAAGCTGTATCACGGCCGAGTCCTTGACTACATGACAACGATTGGTTTGCAGGATGCTTCAACCACGTTCATCGTGAAAGCTCAGGGACAGATTCCGTTTGCCAACGTCGGTTACGCCGGGTTCATTGGCAGCGTCAGTGGAATGAATGCAGAGAAGATTTCCCTCGGAGAAATGGGAGGCCGCGGCGAAGGCAAATGGGACGGCGCTCCGATGGCGACTCTGATGCGACGAGCCCTCGAAGAATGCGACACGTTGGCGGAAGTTCAGGAACTCTGGACGAAGAGTCCTCGCACGTGTGAATACTACTACGTCTTCGCTGACGGTGAGATTAACGATGCCGTGGGAGTTGCAGCCACACCGGAATCCATTGAGTTCATCAAAGCCGGTGAGGGCCATGAGCGTCTCGGTGAAGGAATCAAGGATACCGTGGTTCTGTCTGCGGGCGGTCGCCTGGAAGAGCTGCGTCGCCGAGTGAACGAAAAGCACGGTCAGTTCGATGTGGAACTCGGGCAGTGGCTGATGTGTCGACCGGTCGCGATGGAATCCAATCTGCACAATGTCCTGTTCGTGCCGGCCGACGGAGTGCTCTACGTGGCCAACGCCAGTCATACAAAACCGGGGGCCGAAATGCCGTACGTGAAAGTGGATCTGATGAAACTGCTGAGCGAGATTCCGGCCGATCAGCCGCCAGCTCGAACCGCTGGAAAATAACTCGGGTTCGAGTATCGGAATTCCGGTGATCAAACGAATGCGGCTCGAAGATCGAGCCGCATTTTTTTGGCGATGGCAGAACGAGACGAGTCAAGACAGCGCCGACTTCAGCAGCCGTTGCCTTTGTTTCACTTCGCTTCTTCTGCAATGCAAAACAGCTTCGTGCGAGTTCGGACGAAGATCTGTCCGTCGACAAGAGCGGGTGTCGCGGCGATCGGCTCCTCGAAATCGTTGTTCGCAAGCACCTTTAGCTCCGGGCCACTTTCAATCACGCTGATCACACCCGGTTCCGATGTGACATAAATCTTTCCGTCGCCGTAAACAGGAGCGGCCAGGTACGATCCATCGGCACCAACTCGCCGACGATCCCAGATCGGCTCTCCGTTGGCAGCCTGATACGATGCGGTGATGCCACCCTGCTTGATCAAAAACATGCGGCCATCCGCCACGAGCGGTGAAACGATGTGCGACGCGGATTTCGTCTTCTTCATCCACAGCACCTGAGTCTTCGAAACATCTCCTTCGCCGCCGCCGCGAACAGCCTGAATCGAAGCATCCTTCTGGAGTTCACTGAGTTCTTCAGAGAGCTTGTCAGCGTCGGTGTCGATCGTATTACCCAGTCTCGCCTGAACCTCACTGGCCAGAAGACCGCCTCGGTTTTTCGGATCGAGAAATGCTTTATCGATCTCTTCTCCCTCAAGCACTCCGTCTTTGTTTTCATCGCCACGGTCGAACTTGGCCCAGAAGGCATCCGGAATCGACTTGCCGGTATTCAGGCGATATTTGTTATTCAGGATTTCTTCGCGAGTAATCTTGCCGTCGCCATTTGCATCTGCGGTCACTCGCCATTGATACGAGATACCAAAGCTCTCGACGGACACATAAATGATGCCATCAAAAGTCACAGGAGTCGTCTTGATGTTGCGACAGAAAACCTCCGTCGCCCACTTTCGATGGCCGGTCTGATAGTCGTATCCAATCATCTTGCCTGTTCCGGCGATGATGACTTCAGGCCCCTGCGGCGTTTCGCAAATCACCGGATGCGAATACGAACAGGCCATGTCACCGCGATCATCTTTCCAAAGAATCTCGCCCGTCTTCTTGTCCAGGCAATAGGCCGCCGGCGCGAGATCGTCGTCCTGACAAAAGAATAGCCGGTCGCCATGGATCACCGGAGACATCCCAGGCCCCCAATCAAAGACGAAGTAGGGCTCCGGAAGTTCGCGCTGCCACGCTGTATCGCCGGTCTTCGCATCGAAGGCCATCATTCCCAGGCGAGCATGATAGATGTAGACACGCTCCTCATCCGCTGCTGGTGTTGCGGATGCGTAGCTGTTGGATTCATGAATCTTCGCCAGAGGCTCGCCCTCGATCGCGAATTCACGCTCCCATTGCTTCTGCCCAGTGGCGCCATCAAAACAAAAGACCATGAATTTGTTGCCCGGCTTTTCGCCCAGCATTGCGGTCGTAAACAAGCGTCCCGCGGCGATCGTCGGAGAACAGATTCCGTCGCCCACTTCCGCGGACCACCGCACATTCTTCGTGGGCGAAAACTCAACGGGCAGCGGCTTCTTCGAATTTGTGACCCCGGTGCAGTTGAGACCTCGCCACTGCGGCCAGTCCTCCGCTGCCAATGGCTGCACAGCCAGAAACGTTCCAGACGTCGCCAGCAGTGCCCCAATGCCGACACGGGAAATCCAGGCCCATGCAAAGCGAAATCTCGAAGCCTGAACCATCACGACGTCTCCCAACATTAAAGGTCTGTTAATTTGATCGAGGCAGCAATTCGGTTCGTCTTTCGTTCCGCGAAAGACAAGCAATTTTTGAGGAGCGAAATGCGACACTGCTGAATCAGGCGGATCCTGTTTTGGTAAGTCAGATTCAAAGATTACGCAAGACGCGGAAGCTCGTGAACAACAACCAACGGATCGACCTGATCAACATTCATAGCGCGATTCCCACCGCAACAAATCCCTGGCTCTATCCGTTCGTTTCACGATTTTTCGATCCGTACTTCATCCAGCACTACGTATCCCTCAGGCAATCGACTGCGCCAAACCGGGTAATCTTTCTCGGGACGGAGCAGGTGAGGATCGCCATTCAGCGGCCCCATTGGCGCGATATCCAGTGGGTACAGTACCAGCAGAATATCGGCGTTGACGTCACTCAGTACCGTCTTCAGCGGCGTGTGGCCGTAGTAGTCGCTGCGATCATGGCGGCTGCCAAGACACGTCCATTGCGACTCATCAGCCGCCGCAGTGATTCGCTGCTCAGACCAGTCTGTAGTGACTTTGATTGGGTGCCCGGTCAGAATCCAGCCGGTGCAGACTCCGTTGTGAACTCCCTGGATCAACAGATAGAGCTGAGTGTCGAGCGATCGCAGTTCGCCCTTCAGACGGAGCGTCAGTTCAGCATTCGTAAAGTCAGTTCCGAAGCCACTTTTCGTGAAGTGATTCTCACCGCTGACCTCCCGCTGATTTTCGCCGGGATGGCCGCTGGTGAGCAGCATAAACAGCAAATGCATGTAGCCCGCTCCGGGCGGCGCGTGGTTGTAATCGATCCACCACGGACTGCGTGAGATGACGGCGCTCTCGCTTCGCTCCAGCGGCTTTGGCCCGCGAGCATTGTCAATCCAGCCGAACCAGCCGCCAGGGCCATCATCGAAGGTTTCAATGTACGTCTTCATGACTTCCTATGTTTTAATTGAGAGTGACTGTCAGGAGGTCGAGCTTGTAACACTGCTGGCCACCGCGATTCGCCAGACGCCACGAGCGTTGGGGGCCGTTCCATCGCATGCTTCATAAAACATCCGATAGTGAGCCGCTTCGTTTGATGCACCCGGCAGGCGAACAAGACACATCTCGGACGCCTTTGCGGCATCCCAGCCGCAAGGTCCGGGAGCAATGACCGGTTCGGCTTCCTTTGTCCATGTCAGCCCGTCACCGGAGATCGCTCGCAGAATATCCGCGCGAGACGCAGAACTTTCCGGCACCTGACTATAGCCCGCGTAATACATCACGTAACCAGCACCCGCCACGCGCACAATCTCCGGGGCGAATGCACACAACGAATCATAGGGACCATCCTGAGCAATCCTCAGGCCAGGTTCCGGATGGAACTCCAGGCCATCACGAGACAGAAAACTGATGATCCCCAGTCCTCGATCGAACAAATACATCCGGCATTGCCCATCGTCCAGAAAAACGATTCGTGGCGAAGCGAAATTGTGACCAGCGGCCGCGACGCGGACTCCCGGATCCATGTACCATTTCAGCCCATCCGAAGACGTCGCGCTGCGAATGGAATTCGATACAGCCTGAGAACCCTCACAGCATTCGAAGTACATTCGTAACCGCTGCCCATCACCAACCGGAACGACTTCCGAAGACACGACACGAAACTCCCCAGCGCCGCCTTCCTGCGGCGAGAGCCTGACACCCGCTTCGGGAATCCAGTTCTTTCCGTCCAAAGAAAACGCGCTCAGGATCCGGGTCGACGAGTTGTCATAATCATTCGCTCCCCCCGGAAAGCCGGGGCGAGGCAGGATCTGCGAATAGTACATGCGGAATCCCGCGCCCGGCAGTGCCAATACCCGCGGAGACACCACACCGCAAAGTCCGGTGCGAGGTTCTTCACGAGTCCAGGCGGCAGCAGGATCAGGACAGGTCTCAGAATCCGGCGGCGCGTCGATCGCGACCTGCGTTTCCTTTGACCAAATGCGTCCCGGGTCGACATCGACGGTATGCACCAGCGGAGAAGCTGCCGAACATTTCGAAAGATCCATCATCGCCGACGCTCCTCAGGTTTTCAGCCCCATTTCGCTATGCTGCGCACGAGCCGACTCAGAGTATCGAGCAAAAGCTTCTTCGTCACGCTGACACGAGACGCCCGTAAACACCATCGCAAAAGAACGCCGATGACGAGTCTGCGACAGGTTCGCATCGGCTCGATGAATTGTCATTCCATGGTGCACGACAACATCGCCGGGCTGCAGGAGGGCAGCAACTTCGCGATTAAAATCATCCGTGGTGAAATCCATGATCCCCTGCGAAAACCCAAGGATCTGCGATTTGGCATGCTGGCGATAGCCACGCAGATGTGATCCATCGACGTAACGAAGGCAACCGTTTTCCGCATCGACAACATCCAGTGCCATCCACATTGTCAATACATTCGCCGGCTTCAGACAGAAGTAATAATTGTCCTGATGCGGCGGAGTCACATGATGTGTCGCGGGGGGCTTGTTGAACCATTCCGGCTGATCGACTGTAGCGGGTTCGCCAATCATCGCTTCAGCCACGGCCTTCCACCTTGGGTGATGAACGTAGTTTCGAAAATACTCGTCGCCCCCCATTCGCTGCATCTGTTTCAGCGTCTCAGGTCGGGACCGATCCTGATAAAAAGCGTCACCGTCGGGAAGACCGGGCACGACGTCGCGAATGTAGCGATCAAGATTCTGCTTCAGCTCTGTGAATTCGTTCTCGGGCAACAGCTGGCGGACGATCACAAATCCGTGCTGATCGTAGTACTGTTTCTCACGTTCAAACGTCATTGGTACTCCTTTCGGTTGATTGGGCCGCGGGACGCTGCGGGACGGATTCCGGCCGAGACTCCGACCAGTACGGAACACTTGAGGATGCACTCCGACGAAATCGGCGAGAACCTTCGGCGACTCGGGAACCATCGTCTGCGTTCTGTCTTTTTCGAAGGCAGCCAATCCCCGCAGACCGCATCATGGCTGTATCAGAGGCTGGTTCCAGCGAATCGACGATGGACACGACGAGGTCTCCGGCCTTAAAAAATGGCAGCAGTCTCTTGTAAGACAGATAAAATAGTATTATTGCACACCATGAGTCGCAACCGGGGGACGAAAATTTGCCTCCCAGAAATGTCGTTTGACTGTCTCCAATCGACCCTTCGACCTCGTGTTGACGGTGCGATGGTTAGGCAGCCAGAAAGGCGTTCTTTCCGGACCCCCGGCTCATTTAAATTCTTGTTGCCAAACGTTTCACCACTCAGACAAGCTGAGTGGCGTGAATAAACGGATTTGGGACAGTCGAGTGGTTTTAATTCAAAGTGAGGTGGGTTCATGCTCAACATTCGCCCGTTCATCATAATCCTGGCCGTGGCGGCCGAACTGACCATCGCGCGGGATGGTCTGCATGCGTTCGAGCAACCAAAGGCTCCTGATCCCGGGACTGAACTGGTCATTGACCTGCAGGCTCAGGATGCCGCAAACAACTGGACGTTGCTCGACAAGACGGCTCGCATTGAAGGCGGCGAGCTCATTTTTGATGGCCGCCAAAAAATTTCCCGCGCCATCTATACGCCGCAGGAATGGACTGACGTAACGTTGCGAGCAAAGTTCCTGGTCGAGCCTCAGCCTGCAGGAGTGCTCGCATGCGGGTTTATTGTCCGAGCGGTCGACGGAAGCAGCTACTACTACGTCCATTTTGATCGCGGCTCAGCCATATTGGTGCGATACAGCCATGGAAGTGAATGGAATGAAATAAAGCGAGTAGGCGTTTCCGACAAGTCGCCAGGCCAGTGGCACGAAGCTCAGCTCGAATGTCACGGAAACACGTTGCGTGTCTCCTTGAACGGAAAAATGCTGTACGAAGCCAAGGACGACACGCTGGCTGGAGGTCGCATTGGCTTCTATGGAAGCCAGGGGTTAGTTCGAGTGAAGGATATCCGTGTGACGGGCACTGCGCGAAAACCGACCGCAGACTTCGTCATACCGCCGCCCGCTTATGTGCATGTTTGTGAAGACGCAGGAGCTGGCGGTTACGAAGCGTTTCCCGATATTTGTCGCCTCAATGATGGGCGACTGATGTGTGTGTTTTATGCGGGCTACGGCCACATCGCGTTGCCGAACGAAAAGCTGCCCCGAGGTGGACGAATTTCCTATTGCCTGTCGACCGACGAAGGTCAGACATGGTCCCCGGCCGGAATTCTCTATGACGGACCCGAAGATGATCGCGACCCTTCTATTGTGCAGTTGAAGAGCGGTCGAATCCTCTGCAATTACTTCTCCCTGCGGAGCAAAACCGGTGGCGGCTATGAAGGCCTGGGCTCATGGATGGTCTCTTCGGACGATCAGGGAATGACATGGTCGGAGCCTCAGCAGATCTCAACGTCGCACTATTGCAGTTCACCGATCCGGGAACTTTCCAGCGGTCGATTGATCCTTGGGCTATACACGGAAGATGGCAAGAAGTCACAGGGCTCTGTGGCCTACAGTGATGATGGAGGCAAGACCTGGCAGCCAGAAGTTCTGATCGACAACGGCGGCGTTCAGCTCGATGCGGAAACTGACATCATCGAACTAAAGGACGGAACACTCTATGCGGCACAACGCCCGCAGATGAGTTTCGCAACGTCGAAGGATCGCGGAGAGACGTGGACGGTTTCTCAGCCGATGGGATTTCCGGGCCACTGTCCGTATTTCCTGCGAACAAACGACGACACAATCCTGCTGGCCTTCCGACTTCCCAACACCAGCCTGCGATTCAGTCGCGATGAATGCAAAACATGGAGCGACAACGTCGTGATCGACGAAGTGATCGGCGCGTATCCTTCGATGGTGAATCTTCGGGACGGCAGCGTTCTGGTTGTCTATTACGAAGAAGGACAGGGGTCCAGCATTCGTTCAAAGCGGTTTCGAGTGACGGCTGCGGGCATCGAATGGATACCGCCTGTAAACCCTTGAAAGCTGTGGACCCTTGAAAACTGTAAGCTTTTAAAAACTGTGGACTCCCATTGAACGTCCTCGTTGAACCTGGTTCACCAGCCGGGTTTTGAGGGAGCAGTGGAATGGCCAGCTAAAGCCGTCGTGGCTAATTTCGCCGACGCCAGTGGCTTGCTGCGGAACCGTCGCCTTCTGCGGGCACTTAGCCGATTTCCTGCACCGGCAGATCGCAGTGATCGGCGTTCGCAAAACGCATTGGCTCAACTTTCCCGACAACGAATGTGCATCGTCAAAGCCTAAAAAGGGGGGAGATAAGTAAATCCTATTTATTGACAATTTCGAGCATCAGCGCTTAAAGTGGCGTCAGGAGGCAAGCATCCATGGCCACCCTGGTCAAAAACCCCCGCAATTCCCGCCCCGCGACTCAAGTCAGAGAACTCGCCCAGAAGATCCGTCAACGCATTCAGACGGAACGCCTGCCGGACGGCTCATTCTTCATGACCGAGGCTCAGCTTGCGGCCGAATACGGGACATCACGAACGGTCACTCGTGAAGCGGTCAGTCGCTTGCAGGCGCTCGGCATTCTGGAAGGACGCAAGCGGAAGGGACTAATCGTTCGCTGTCCCGACCCGTTACGGCTGTTTCAGAACAGCCTGCCGTCGCTGGTCACTTCACCTGACGATTGGCAGGATCTCGCGCAGCTTCGATATGCGATCGAAGTCGGGGCCATTGAACTGGCGATTCGGGGAGCCACGGACGAGCAGATCGAACGACTGGGGCGGATTGAGCAGGAATTAGAACTTGCGGTTCAGGAAGATATGCAGTCTGCTCGGACGATCGAACTCGATGTGAAGTTTCATTCGTTGATTCTGGAGATGACGGGTTCTCGACTAATCGCCGGAATGCAGCAGGTCCTCGTGCAATTCTTTCAGACGATGCCCCGATCAAAACCCTCTTCGGCGTCAGCGGAACGCATCTGCTGGGAACATCGCGAACTTCTTGACGCCATCCGCGATCGCGACATCGAGCGTGCCCGCGCGATGATTCGAGTTCAAATTCGTGCCACATTGAATGCCAGCAACGAAGCTTCAAAGGATCGGTCTCTGACCGTAGAAGGAGGCTTAACAGCGGAGTGACATTTCCGAATACACAGCAAAATCATTTGTGTAAGGGGGAACAAGGCTTTTAATTTTGACAGGACGCAGTGCGAATTCTGTCCAGTTGTGATCCCACCAGGTTTCTTGCTTCAGCTTTTCTTCTGAATGAACTACGGCCAATCGTTCATCAAATTTTGATGGGGTTCTACCATGAATAATGAAAAATTGATAAGCCGCTCACGTGGGTTTACCTTGATCGAACTGCTCGTTGTGATTGCCATTATTGCGATTCTGATTGCATTGCTGCTGCCTGCCGTTCAGCAGGCCCGCGAGGCGGCTCGACGAACTCAGTGTAAGAACAACTTTAAGCAGATCGGCCTCGCGCTGCACAACTACCACGATACCCATTCCGTTTTCCCCTCTGGTGTTTTTGCAGGCAAGAACCATGTGTATCAGACGGCCGGGGGAATTCATGGGAGCGGATGGTTTCATCAGTCACTGCCGTTTATGGAGCAGTCCAACCAATATAGTGCGATCAGCAGTTTTTTCTCTGGCCCCCATGGTACCGACAGCGAAGTTTACCGCGCTCCGCAGGATCTTCGCCGCATGAGACTGCCCGCCTTTATGTGTCCTTCCGATCCCAATGCAGGCTCTCTCATGGGACCCAGCCATGCAGACGGATTCCAGGGCAGTTATGTCACGTGTGCCGGGTCCATGACGCTTGGGACCTATGGCGGCTGGCCTTCAGCGAGCCATGGCAATCAGCTCGATGGCATGTTCTTTCTTGAGTCGAAGATCCGAATGAGGGACGTGACCGACGGCACGAGTAACACAATGATGGCCAGTGAAGGACTTTCACGAGGCAGTGGGCTCGAATATGGTGGTCCCGGTCAATACTGGAATGGTTATTGGGGCGGGCCTGTGTTTTCCGCTGCACAAAATCCGAATTCCCCAGTCGGCGATCGAATTCATACATGCCTGACGACGACGAATCTGCGTGCTCCGTGTTTGACCATCGGAGGCACAGGAACCAACGCCGGCGTGTATGCTCGAAGCTATCACATTGGCGGCGTGCAGGTTCTTCTGGCCGACGGTGGCGTTCGGTTCGTTTCGGATAACATCAACTTGGGCACATGGCAAAGCCTGGCGACTCGAGGCGGAGGCGAAGTCCTCGGAGAATTCTGATCACTGAGCAGTAAGCAGTGACCACCGAGTGCGGCTCACAGAGCTTTACAGCCTTCCATGACGTTCATCGTTTCGCCCCGGGCCATGTTTGTAGAGGAGTATCCCTTGACTTGTCCGTCCTTTCGTCGTCCAGGCCGTTTGTTCGGCAGTTCGTTGTTGAGCAGTGTGTTCGTGTTGTTTACCTGTGGCTGCTCAGGACCAGAAGGTCCGGTCACCGTTACCGTTTCAGGTTCCGTGTCACTGGACGGTAAGCCTGTGACTTCCGGTCAGATCATTTTCAATGACGTGGCCGGGACCGAGAAGGCCTATGCTGGAGTTATTGAAGACGGAGAGTTCTCATTCCCGTCAACGGCGGGACAGAAAAAGGTCTCAATCAGCTCTCCTCAGGAAGTCGCCGGCTCGTCAACTGTCGTCGGAGGCATTCCGGGAGACCCTGTCTCTGCCGAAAATCCAGCCCCACAGATTCTGGAATCGATTCCTGCGAAGTACAACGAGAAGACGGAACTGACCGCCGACGTAACAACGACTGGTGACAACACGTTTTCGTTTGAGCTTTCTTCGAAGTAACCTCCTGAGACAGCGCTCCGTCAGAGTTGTGGTTCGCAACAACTCCGTCGAGGTTATGCCGACTTTCTTTCGCGCAAACTTGTGGCCCCTGCAGGTTCCTATGTGTTCCTGCAGGGCCAGTTGAGTGAGTCTCAAGCTCCGGCACACAACATCTTACGCGGGTAGTAAGGAACGGTCGCGAAATAAGTTCCTGTGGTAGCCGAACTCGTGAGAGTTCGGACTGAAGTCTCACGACTTCAGCTACGGAAGTTATTACGGCACTGGTCCTGAACCGAATCCGGCATCTCCTATGGCTTCGTCGCTCGAACAGCCGCCACGAACTCTGCAAGGCGACTGAGATGCTCACTGAACAACTCGCTCTGCAGAAACAGTTTGCCCGGGTCTTTGCCGTCTGCATTCGGGACCGCTTTGCCATTCTTATCGGTGATCCAACGACCCACTGAGTCCTGTTGGACGAGGATTTCTTCCGCATCCTTCTTCAGCGACTTCAAGCTGCGCCGGCTGAGCTTTGACGGACCGCCCGCCTGTAAAACCTTGTACCGTTCTTCCAGCTTGTCGGCGTTGGAGCGCGACTTGAATCCGTAATGGGTTGGCAGATTGGAATCGTCATAGGTCAGTTCATAAGTGTCTTTAACAAAGTACAGCGGCGTGTTGGTATTCAGTTCGTAGAACCGAGCAATCTGACCGTCAGGCAGTTGAGATCGTCTGAGCCAGGCAATCGCTCGCGGAATGGGTTCCAGAAATCTTTTCTCGCCGGTCACTTCGGTCAGATACAACAATGTTGCAATCGCGTCCTCAGACTCGCGACCAGCGATCGCTGGCGGTTCAAACTTGCGAGCCCAGATGGGTTGCAATTGATGATTGTATTGCTGAGCCCAGGCAGGTTGTGGTTCCGGAAGCTGAGCCAATATCAGGAAGTCACCGAACTTCAACATGGCCTGACGATAGCGTTCATCACGGTAGACTTCGTAGGCCAGCTGCAACGTCTTTGTCACAGTGCCAGCTAACCCATCGTTCAGAGTTTCATAGTCCCAGTAGTTATTGAATCGGCCCTCAGTTCTCCAGTCGTAAGTGGGGATGGAAGCCTTGACAACCGGCAGTTGCTCCACCGG
This sequence comes from Planctomycetota bacterium, assembly GCA_052034165.1. Classification (GTDB taxonomy): domain Bacteria; phylum Planctomycetota; class Planctomycetia; order Planctomycetales; family Planctomycetaceae; genus SXXK01. Next base: position 23,006 of record JBPOIW010000073.1, read on the forward strand.
TTTGTCCCACCCCTGCGGAAAACCGCCGTTGGCAAACTGCGCTTTCAGGAGAGCGTTAAGACCAAACTCCACCGCCTCATGAATGACTGCATCCTCGAACTTCAGTGCTCGATCGGTCTCGATCAGCAGTCGCAGTGCGGCCTGCGACTTGTCGTCATCAAGTGTCGAATAGTTGCGCCCACGATTCTTCCCTTTGCCATGGCGATATCGCCCCGCGTTTTTACCGGCCGGATCGAAATCAACTCGATCAGTCCAGCATCCTGATTCAAGTTGTCCATGCAGCAAAGCCTGCGCACATTCGACGGCTGCGTCCAGATGAATCCGGTCACCGGTCGCTTCGTATGCTCGAATGAATGCGACGCCAACACCGGGAGTTCCCGGCGGCTGGACCCAGACTTCCGTCGCAGTCGCCACGCCTTCACCACGGCGATGTTTTAAGTCAACGGTTACGTCGTAGACATAACCACCGTGTACCGCCACATGAGTTCTCATGTAGTCGGTGGCCTTGTGCATGGCCGCTGTAGCCTGCTCCGCCAAAGCCGCATGCGGCTGTTTCTCTTCAGCCAGCAATGTTCGCAGGTTGACCAGCAATGCGAAGGAAACAGCCAACTGACAGCAGACCCGGAATCGTCGGTTCATTGCGTGACTTTCAGTAGTAAAGACGATGTCGCATTTGTTCCGTGGATTCATCTATGGTCTCATGGAAGCCTTATCGCGTCCAGGCAGACGGTTCGAACGCTGCGAATTTCAAACGGCAAAAGCTGCCGATGATTTGCAGAATCTCGTCGGCTGGCCGTTGCAATCGGATCTCACCGTCGTGCAGTCTGTGAGCATCTTCCTGCGCGGGACGGGTCGCCTGGTTGGTCACCGGTACAAATGCCGACAAATAGCAGGATTCTCGACTTCTGAGAGAGTGCAGGAAAAACGGGTAACCGATCCCAGTCGCCTCTACAATCTTCGCTTCGCAATTCATCCACGAGTGCGCCCGACGAGAAATCAGACTGAGCTTAGGTCCGGATTCTTGCCCAGCCATTCGGAGTTCACAAAATTTCCAGTGACCACCATAACATGTCGCAGCCTGACCAACAGCGCCTGACGTCGGTGTCGTTTATCGCGTATCTTGCGATGACGTTTCTGACTGCCGTAAATGACAGCATGTTTCGCTGGCTGATTGTTCCAATCGGGAAGCAACAGTTTCAACAGAACCTTGGCTGGGGCAAAGAAGACGCAGAAGCCATCGTGCTTTCTCTCGGACTGGGATGCTTCATGCTCCCATTTGTCCTGTTTGCCCCGTGGGCTGGCTGGGCGGCCGACCGATTCAGCAAACGCTCGTCCATCATCTGGCTGAAGATTGTTGAGATCGTCCTGATGGGAATTGGACTATGGGCCATCCATGTCGCCAACGTCCCGTCTATGTTTTCTATCCTGTTTCTGATCGGTGCTCAGGCCGCCTTCATCGGCACATCCAAGCTGGGCATTATTCCGGAACTGGTCAAGAAGTCTGATATCTCCGTGGCGAACGGTCTCTCTGGTGTCGCGACTCTGGTCGCCGTCATCGTGGGAACCATCGGCGGGTACGCGCTCGCTGAGCTGACTCAGCTGGATCATGATCGCGGTCTGATCCTTTCAGCCGTGGCGCTAATTGGCTGTGCGATGATGGGAACATTCTCCGCAATGTTGATGACGAAAGTGCCTGTCGCAAATCCGCTGGTTCGCTTTCAATGGAATCTTGTGTCCGATTCGTGGCGTGACATCAAACTGGTAATGAAAGATCGAGCGATCCTGCGCGTCACGCTGGGGATCGTTTTCTTCTGGTCACTGGCTTCGCTCGCGCAGATGAATATTGATGTGTTCGTCAATCAGGAACTGGCGGATAACGTGGCCAAAGCGAATCCGGGGCCCTTCATGGGCATGCTTGTGCTTGGAGTGGGCATTGGAAGTCTGCTGGCTGGCTGGTGGTCGAATGGCAGAGTCGAACTGGGGATGGTTCCTTTTGGCGCGCTGCTGATGGGACTGGCCTGCATTCTGCTCTACTTCACGAGTGATTCGCCCAACATGGCGGGGGCGATGCTGATGGTGATCGGACTCGGCGGAGGACTCTTTAATGTGCCTCTGATCGCCTACCTTCAGGAACGCAGTCCGCATGACAAGCTGGGAGCAATTCTCGCGGCCTGCCAGCAGATGACTGCGATCGGCATGCTGGGCGTCGCCGGCGTGTTCTGGCTGATGCAAACGCCGATGCATATGTCATCGCCGCAGATCTTTCTGATTTCGGGGCTTGGCATTATTCCGATCGTGGTCTATGCGGTCTGGATCCTTCCGCAGGCCACCATTCGGTTCTTTGTCTGGATGCTGAGTCGATCCGTTTACCGAGTTCGCACTTATGGCATCGAGAATATTCCCGAGCAAGGCCCCGCATTGCTGGTTGCCAATCATGTGACATGGATCGATGGCGTCCTGATTCTTCTGGCCAGTTCACGCCCGATTCGCATGCTGGCTTACGCTGACTACATTCAGGGGCCAATCATTCGGAAGCTGTCGAAGCTGTTTGGAATCATTCCCATTCGCAGTGGCGATGGACCGCGTGCTCTGATTCAGTCGCTGAACACGGCCACGGAAGCGCTGCGGCAGGGGCAGTTGGTCTGCATCTTCGCGGAAGGCCGGATTTCTCGAATTGGTCAACTCCTGAAGTTCGAACGTGGAATGCTCAAAATCCTCAAGGATACTGACGCGCCCGTCGTTCCCGTTTGCCTTGATGAGTTGTGGGGAAGTATCTTCAGCTATGAAGGCGGCCGATTCCTGTGGAAGAAACCCAAGTACTGGCCTTATCCGGTTTCAATTTCCTTTGGTCGCGCAATCCCCCATGTCGACAACGTTGATGTCGTACGCGCCGCCGTATTGGAACTCAGCGCTCAGTCGGTGTTACTGAGAAAGGAACGCAGCATGATCCCGGCCCGAAGATTTATTCGACAGTGTCGACTCGCATGGAAACGTCTGAAAGTCGCGGATTCTGCGGGCACGCAACTGACGGGCGGTCACCTGCTGATTGGGGCTTTGCTGTTTCGGAAGCTGCTGGTTTCGAAGGTACTCCGCCACGACACTCACTATGTCGGCTTACTTGTTCCGCCGTCGGTCGGAGGCGTACTGGCCAACACCGGTCTGACGCTGGCGAACAAAGTGACGGTCAATCTCAATTACACTCTGTCCGAAGATCTCGTCAACTTCTGCATACGTGAAGCGGGCATTAAACAGGTTCTCACCAGCCGGGCGTTTATGGAAAAACGTCCGATGAAGCTGGATGCGGAGGTCATCTTTCTTGAAGACCTCAAGAAGCAGATTACGAGCTTTGATCGAGCAGTCGCATTTGCTGTGGCAAAGTTGATGCCGTCGGGGCTGCTGTCCAAATTGTACGGTTTGGATCGAGTCAAAGCGGACGACCCGATGACTGTGATCTTTACATCGGGCTCGACCGGCGAACCTAAGGGAGTTGTCCTGTCTCAGCATAACATCGGCTCAAATATCGATGCCGTGAATGAGCTGATGCGACTGACAAGCACGGATGTATTGTTGGGAGTGCTGCCGTTTTTCCACTCATTCGGCTTCACGGTCACGATGTGGCTGCCACTGTGTGCAGATCCTGCAGCGGTTTTCCACTTCAATCCGCTGGATGCTCGAATCGTGGGATCGCTGACGGAGAAATTCAAGTGTACGATTCTGGCCGCAACGCCGACGTTCCTTCGCTCATATCTGAAACGCTGCTCCGTTGAAGAGATGAAGTCTATGAACCTCGTAATCGTCGGCGCGGAAAAGATGCCGGATGATCTTCGCGATGCGTTCAAAGCGAAATTCGGTTTCGAACCAACAGAAGGATACGGGACGACGGAAATGTCTCCGGTCGCCTCGTTCAATATTCCTGATTCCCGACTCCCCGCAGATGCCAAGAAAGACTCGGGAACTCGCCATGGTACTGTTGGTCGAGTTATCCCGGGGAGTGCAGCTGCGGTGTTTAATCCGGAGACTGGAGCCAAGTTGGGCACAAATCAGGAAGGCCTGCTGAAGATCAAAGGCCCGAACATTATGCTGGGCTATCTGAATCAGCCAAAGAAGACGGCTGAGTTGATTGTGGACGGTTGGTACAACAGTGGCGATATGGCCATGATCGATGACGATGGGTTTATTCGCATCACAGGTCGCATGAGTCGCTTCTCCAAGATCGGTGGCGAAATGGTGCCTCATATTCTTGTCGAGCAGGAGATCGCGAAAATCCTGGAAGAGGATATGTCGGATGAACCGGAAATCGCCTGCGCGGTGACGGCTGTGCCGGACGAGAAGAAGGGCGAACGTTTGATTGTGCTCCACAAGCCGATGAAGAAGCCCGTTCGCGAAGTGCTGGATCGACTTCAGGCTGCTGGCTTGCCAAATCTGTTTATTCCTTCCTCCGACAGCTTTATTCAGGTTGATCAGATCCCTCTGCTGGGAACCGGCAAACTGGACCTGCGAGGAATCAAAGACGTCGCGTTGGCGAAGTGCGGGAAGTAACTCAGGACCAGTCCCGAAATAAGTTCCTATGGTCGCCGAACTCGTGAGAGTTCGGACTGAAGTCTCACGACTTCAGCTACGGAAGTTATTGTAGCCGAACTCGTGAGAGTTCGGAATGAAGTCTCACGACTTCAGCTACGGAGGTTATTGCGGGACTTGTCCTCGAAAGTCTGTCCGGACTGCCAATGAGATGAGTGGTGGCACAAGAACTCCTCGCAACCGACGGCTTCTGAGACCGACGGGAGCGATGGCGTCCACACTGAGCTTCGAGCGACGCAGCAATCAGGAAAGTTTAACTAAACACCCTGTCCCCTGGAGGTCGGATCCAAACGTCGCCGCTCAGCAACTGTCCGCGGACTTCCTTCAACGCCGGGATGGAGCAAGCCTGTGAACTCGACGTCCGCGAAGCAGACCGGCGTTCGGGGGAAAAATTTAGACCGCGGGGTCCGATGGATACGCAGTCCGGATTGTGGCCTCAAACTCGCCGCCCGTCGAATCACTCGTGCGGGCCGCTCACGCTCCGGCCATTGCTCAGACACGTGATGCGATCTTCGCCGGACGTATTCTGAAGAGGCATCCGGAGCGTCCCTAAAAGCCGGCATGCCTACTGACAGTGCAAACACGCCAAGAATGCGGGCGACTAATGGGAGTGCGGCCACGACAATCAGGGAGTCGTGATGATCGTGGGAACAAATTTCTGAAATCCCTCAGCAACCTCCCAGAGAATTCTTCAGATCCGGCTTTTCATAACCCTTGCCCGTCAACGGCAACAGAATTCCAAGGTCGAGCCCAGAGCTAAAGCACATCCTCGACGTCACTGACTTGCCATTCGCGAATCCGGCACAATCGTTGCATGGAGGGTACTCGGCTTGATAGGAATCGCGCGCAAACTTCGGGAGTAGAAGCCTCTGACTTTGCCCAAAGCAAAACGAACTTTGGTCGTGCGGACATTCACCCCCCGGGGGGTCCAGTATTCAGGTGAATGACACCAGCACAGCGCGCTCACTGATGGTCTCAACTAAGGGCCAGTCCCGTAATAACTTCCGTAGCTGAAGTCGTGACGTAGTTGAAGTCGTGAGACTTCAGTCCGAACTCTCACGAGTTCGGCGACCACAGGAACATATTTCGGGACCGTTTCCCAACACGATATTCGACTTCTTCAGGCAACCATGACCACCGACTCTCTCTTCCGAAACCAATAGTCATCGCGGGTGCTGGGACGAAAAGCAGCCGCCACCGCAAGAGCGCAGTTGCCAGATTTAAGTGATTTTCACAAGTGATCAAGTTTTTCTAAAAAAGCAGAAGGATTTCTTGACGAACAACGCTCGAGTTGGGAGCCTACTCGCCGAGCCTGTATTCATTTGTTCAGAACCAACTAGACAGTCGAGTGGAGATGAAGATCGAGTAATGTGACCAACGCCTGAGAAGCCCGCGCCGAGAACGACAGCGTGGGGAGGTTAACTTCGAAGGAAGTCAGGCAACTTGTGAAGATGTAATTTTTAAAAACGTCGCTTTCAGATCCAGGTTCTTTTTTCCTACAGGGAGTTTTGAAATGATGCAGCGAAGACAACGACAATCCGGATTCACACTGATCGAGCTTTTGGTGGTGATCGCGATTATTGCTATCCTCATCGCTCTGCTTCTTCCGGCCGTGCAACAGGCACGTGAGGCAGCTCGGCGAACACAGTGCAAGAATAACATGAAGCAGCTTGTGCTCGCTTTGCACAACTACGTGGATACCACATCAGGCGTACTGCCTCGCGGTGTGAACCATACCAGTGGTCCTGCTTGTTGCTGTGTGGTTGCTAACTCCGCCGCACCGAATTATTCACACACCATCCACACGATGTTGTTGCCCTACCTAGAGTTGGGAAACATCTACAGCAAGGTTGACTTTACTGTCGGCTCATCCCACGCGAACAATGCTACGATTCGCGCAACGAAGGTTCCGGCTTTCGTCTGCCCAAGTGCAAAATTGATTGACGACACGGTGTACGCTGCACACAACTATCCATTCGCCGGGACTAATCACGGCTACGCAACCTGCGGGGTTCACGGATCCGATACAGGAGCCGGGGCGTTTGCATCTCGGTGGGGTTTGGTCAACGAAGGTACTGGTGCAATTGCTGCCGGACAAATTCGTCTCTCGAACTTCATTGACGGCACCAGCAACACCATCGTCGTTTCGGAGTTCGCAAAGGGTCTGGCTTACGTGCTTCCCACAGCGAATACAAACACTCAGGGGCGCAGCTGGTTTGATGGAACGGCTGGCTACGGCAATACACTCTACTCCACAATGTCTACGGCGACCCCGAACAATCCGCGGGCAACCTATTCAACAACCCACAACTGGGGCACCGTCGGCAGCTACCACACCGGTGGTGTTCAATGCGGCTTGATGGATGGATCTGTCAAGTTTGTCAGCGACAACATCGACGGCAATGTCTGGTGGGGCGCAAACACACCACAGGGTCGCGAAGTTCTGGGCGAGTGGTAATCCGGTTATTGCAGGTTAATAAATTCAACGATTGGGCAAGTTAAAAGTGACTTGCCCAATTCGTGTTTCTGGACCGCAAATTGGTCATCAGCAGTATCACGACTGTGAAAGAGGGAGACGTTCATGTATTTGGGTTATGTGACCAGAGCAATGAAGACGTTGTTGGTTTTCTCGATTGCTCTTAATCTTGGCTGTGGCAATGAGCAGGCGCCACCACCCACTGGACTCGATCTGGATGTGACCATTACGCAGAAAGGTAAACCACTCGTCGCCGCCGAAGTGAGTTTCACTCCCGTGGAAGGCACTGCGAAAGATGCGATTTATGCGCAAGCCGACGGCCAGGGGAAAGCCATCATCGTCAGTGCAAAGCCTGTCGAGTACAAAGTTTCCGTAAGCCGCATGGCCGCTGGTGGACCGGATCCGGCATTCGAAAAGTACGGCGAAGCCACACCGCTCCGAGCGAACGCTGCTGAAAAGAAGTCGTTCACTTTTGACCTGGAATAAGAATGTTGCCGGCACTCCAACTCGATGTCATTTATGACATGGAGTTGGCGTGCTACGTTCACAATCGCTGCCAGGGAACAGTGCCGAAATAAGTTTCCTGAATCACAACCCGACGCGTAACAGCCTGTTGAATTAATCAGCCGGAGCGCGCCAGTGTTCTGTCAAGAACAAGATTTGGCGTTCGATGCGAGCCGACGGATTGGCTCGACTACGTAGTTTCGCCGCTCCGTCCGCGAAAATGGCATCCAACCGTAACCCCCAAATCAAAACTTGACGAGCCACCAGCGTGCCGTTCACACAACGCGAAACGTTGGTGCGGGATAAACGTTGCCGCGCTTTTCCACAACAATCCCTCGCTGACGCATTTTGAAGTTGCGCTATTCGACAATCAGGGAGATCAATAGGGCGAAAATACTGGGGATTATCATAACCCGACGCGTCAGCGAGGGATTTACGGAAACACTGGTAAAACGCTACAGCCCAATCCCTCACTGACGTTTCGGGTTGTGATGGCGGCAAAGGCGCAACTTCAAAACGGACGCATCGGGTTATGATTAAATCACCGCGCCGTGACGCATCGGGTTATGATTAAATCAACCCGCCGCGAGCGCCCTGCGGCTGATGAATCGAAGATATCAACAGCCTGTCACGCCAATGGCAGAGGATGTGCCGGGCTTTTTGCCCTGTCGCATTGCCCCACGTCAAGACAGATGTGGCGGGTTGTCATTAACGGAAGCAGTCCTGGGGCTAATCCCAAGCTTCAACGACCGCGGCGGAAGTCGCCTGATCAAAACAAGGCAGGCTACTTCGAATCATCGATGGCTCTGCTTGAATGATCGTCCGATGATTCAATGAGAGTGATTGATCCCGAGGTCTTGAGATTCGTCCATCGCTCCGTATGAAGGCTCGACCAAACAACGTCAATGGTTAGTGGAGCGTCACCGTTCCCTGTCGCAATGATTGTTTGTGACGCAGAACTCGACTGATAACTTCCACCAGACTGCAACTTGTGGTGAAACGTATTTTCACCGAGTGTTACGATTAGCTGCACGCCGAGCGGCTCACGTGACGCGCGGCGCCCAATCAGCCGAACAGTCACGCTTTGGCCGCTGAGGTCGCTTGTGTTCCGAAGTACGGCGGCTGGCTGCAACTGCTGTGAGATCACCAGATCCGCCGTTCCATCATTGTCGAGATCTCCACGAGCCGCAGAACGCCCAAGCCACTTCTTGAGAAAGTACTCACCCGCGCTTGGTGATGTGTCCCGAAATCTTTGACCACTCTCGTTTCGAAACAGCTGTGGATTCATTTCGTATTCATGATCATTTTCCACGTTCGTTAAGTCCCAGATGTGACCATTCGCAACGAACAAGTCCGGCCAACTATCCAGGTCAAAATCTTCTGCAATCGCTCCAAATGCCAGCATTGGCCGAGAAGGGATATCAAGTCCATAGCTTGTGCTGGCATGCAGAAAACCCGACTCGGTCACATTCAGGTAAAAGTCGTTGATCGCGTTTTCAAAGTTAGTGACAAACAGATCCAATCTTCCGTTGTGGTCGAAATCCGCGCAACCGATTCCCATCGACGATTCCGACGTACCCTTTTGCCCAACGGCCACGCCCAACAGATTGGCTTTCTCCGAAAACCTGAGCGCTCCTTCATTGATAAACAGAAAGTTCTCTGTGGTATCATTGGCCACATAAATATCCAGACGCCCGTCGTTGTTGAGATCGACGATCTCCACCGCAAGTCCCTTCCCGGCCGCAACCTCGTGGATCCCCGCCGATTTGCTGGAGTCTCGGAACGTTCCATCACCAAGGTTCTCCCACAATCGATCTGCAACCGCGGCTCGTTCCATGGGACTGCAGGAGATCGGAATTTTCTCCGTCGTTCCTAAGTAGCATGGTGGATCACTGAAGGAATAGGCGACGTAGTTCGTCACGTAAAGATCGAGGTCACCGTCGTCGTCGAGATCTGCGAAGGCTCCACTTGTCGACCATGCATTCTCAATCATGTTCGATTGAGAGGTCACGTCATCAAACGTGCCGTCCCCGTTGTTTCGCCACAGCTGAACTTGACCGTAATAGCACACAAGCAGATCGGGAAAGCCGTCGTTGTCATAGTCTCCCGCAACGACCCCCATGCCAAATCCAGTTGCCGCGACGCCTGCGGAGGAGGCGATGTTTTCGAAGGTCAAAGGACCGTTCCGACTCGTGCGATTTCGATACAGGTGATGACAGGATTGTGTCGCAGAGGCCGGTCGGTCAACATGATCGCCGTTTGAGAAAAACAGATCCTGCCAGCCATCGCCATCAAAATCAAGTACGGCCACCCCGCCGCCATTCTGTTCCGTCATGTAATGTTCGGGGCTGGGATTACCGTAGTAAACAAATTCGACTCCACAGTTTGTTTCCTGCTGAAATCGAATTGGAGAGGCCGTGGCCGGAACGTCTGAAGGTTCCGCTGGCAGTCGAGCATCCGTTGATTTTTCTTTTGGACTCGACGGGACCTTTTGTAACGGAGTGTGTGACTGCTCACATCCTGTCAGCCCGACAACCAACAGGACCGCAAACAGACATGGGATTTTTTTTGCAGCATTCAATTGTTGGTACTCATTTCAATGGCGATCGAGAACTGCCTTCGGAACAGAATTGCGTAAGCATTCTGACGGATGTTGGACGAATTGCGGTTTCCGGGACTGGCTTGTAGCAGTTTACAGAACATAGTGATGCAAATATCGTGGCGATGGAAATGAAATGGACACATCGATACGGTCATGGATATTTTGAAGCAGCAAAGCGGGAATTTTTCTGACCTCCATCTGACGAAATCAAATTCCTCCAATGTGGGTTGTTGTTCCGTCTGTCATTTCCAAATTCTTGTCCAATCCGGCAGTATCCGACAATGGCCGACATGCCTCTCACACAACACAATCAGGATGGTGCAGCAAGGCTGAAGACCAAGTCCTGGCGGCCCATTCTTCTTTCGATCGCCATCTGCGGATTGCTGACCGCCGCTTGTTTTTACGTTCAGCGCGTATTTTTCCGGCCGACACTTCAATCAATCAATACCGCGATGCGGAAGGGTAAGCACGACATTGCGAAGGAAATGTCAGACCGATACGTTTTACACAATCCCGATGACGTGCGAGGCTGGTTAGTAAATGCTGAACTCGCCGAACTTGCCAAAGATTTTCAAAAGGCAGTAGCGGCCTACACCGTTGTCGTTTCGCTTCGACCGGAACAAATCCGCTACCGGCATCAGCTTGCGAAGGCTCAGCTCCAGTCAGCTCAGTTTGCAGCCGCAGAAGTGACTTATCGCGAGATCCTTGAACGTAACAAGCTTGATGAGAAAGCTCAGACAGAAATTCAGTGGATGCTCTTTCATCAGCAACGAGTTCGGGAACTCGAAGATTTTCTTGAACAGTGTCTTGTCCACGATCCAGCGAGTCCCCGACTGCTGTTTCATCTGCTGATGATCTCGCAAAAGCCACCGAATCCACTCGAATCGATTCCTGTGCTGGAAAAAATTGATCTCGCGTCCCCAGGTCAGCCAACGATTCAGGCTGCACTTGCACGCTGTGCATGGAGAGCCGGAAATGTTCCGCTCGCCCGCCAGTTGTTTAACGGGCTTCAAATCGAGAACGGAAATGATCGCGAGCTTATTCTGACCTTGGCAGAATTTGAACTTGAGCAGACAAATGTCGAGACCGCTGAACGCCTTCTCCACTTGAAGGACAGCAATACATCCGTTGACTGGAGCAATGATGACCGCTGGTGGTGGCTGAAGTCACAAGTCCTGCAACATCGTCGGCAATACACTGAAGCATTGGAAGCCATCACCGAAGCAAGCCGACTTCGTCCACGTGAAGGTCAGTATCTGCAAACTCGCCTGTCGCTATTGCGGATTCTGGGGCAAGCCGACGAGGCCGCGATTGTGCAGGCGGAACTCGAATCACGGCGGAAGGCCGTTGAGGAGATTTACCAGATCGTCAGCCGCGGCAATCTGAACGAAGCGTCTGCAGGCATTCACAAAGAAATTGCTCGCCACTGCCGGACTCTCAGGAAGTTGCAACAGGCCAATGGCTGGGATCAACTGAGCACCAAACGGTAATCGAAAGACGACAAGAAGTCTGTTGGCCAGTCATAACTCAACATGCTTCAGAGACTTTGCGTGACGGAACAGTTCCAAAATGAATTCTGGCGTGAATCAAGTAAAAATTGGCGACTCAAATGGTGTGCCTGCGACTTGGAAGCGAACCAATAAATTCATAGCCTGGTCAGGCCCCGGAATCGTATAGACCGAAGAAACAAAAGGCCCGAAGGGTCGTTAGTGTCGGCCTTGCTGGCCTTTCGAGTCATTCACTGCAAACAAGCCGGGGCCTCACGGATCTCGGCAGATGGTGTGTCCGCCCTCCGGGCCTGAATCGCGATCTAACGAATTGCTGGGCTTTGCCGTGTCAGAACACTCTTCAACAAAGCAACAATTCTCGAACCCGCCCCTTCGAGACTGTTCCTTACGGAACATGTGACAATAAAAAAAGGCACGGTCAACTGTTTCCAGTCGGACCGTGCCCTCATTCATAGGACTGCCAGGAACTGACTTGTCTACTTCACCGCCGGCACATCCTGATTTTGAGCCGCAAGGTATTCCAGCAGGTCAATAAACTCCGATGGAGCCACCGTTGAAGCTGCACCTTCAGGCATACTGCTCTGCTGCTGAGTCACTCGCTCTTCAATATCAGCCTTGGCGATCTTGCGAACCGCTTTGCCATCAAACAATTCAACTTCAGTATCGTTTTCAGACACGACCAAACCGGCCGTCGGCATGCCGTCCGTTGTGACGATCAGCGTGGATCGATACTTTTCTGCCACATCGGCATTCGGATCCACGACCGACTGCACAATCTTCACTTTGTTCATTCGCTTCGCGACACCTGCAAGGTTAGGCCCGAACTCCCGTCCTTCACCGTTGCCCACTTTATGACAAGCGGTGCAGTTACGAACGAAGACTTCCCGGCCCCGATTGCTGTCGCCCTGAAGACCAGCCAAAGCTGTCATGGCTTTGTTGCGTTCCTCTTCCGGCTTTGGCTGCTGTGACATCAAAGTCTGCAGGAAAGGCAGTGCGGCTGCACCACTCTGGGAAGCTGCCATCAACTGAGTGACGATCCCGGTTGCTCGTGGTCCGGCTTCAGCAATCTTGCCAGTCAGGAAGTCGGCTCGCCAGATCTTTTCGTTGGCTCCCAGAGCATGTTGAATCGTGTAATCCACCCAGTAGTCAGCATCGAACGTCGTCATTGCCAGCAATGCAGTAGCCGCTTCGATGTTCGAAAAGAAACTGAGTCCGCGAGCGGTCTCGGTACGAACACGAGGATGAGCATCCTTTGACGCCGCGATCAACATCGCCTGAGCTTCAGGTAAAGATTCGCGTTCATCGGCAACAATTCGAACAGCCGCAGCACGTGCATCAGGCGTATTGCAGGCCAACACAGCCGACAACAAATCACCACTCAACGCGTGATGAGACTGCTGAATCCACAATGCTTCGGTTCGAAGGCGATCGTATTCTGGATCATCGCTCTTCAGGCTTTTCACCCAGGCATCAACAGCAGGCAGAACTTCTGCAGACGGTCGCCCGTGAAGTTCGCGACGAGCACGGTAGCGTGTTCGCCATTCGTACTCTCGCAGTTGTTCCAGAATTTCCGAAGCTGGCTTGCCAAACTGCGTGACCGGTGTCACCAGCGGACGCTCCGGATAGACGAGTCGATAAATTCGTCCGCGAGTGTGATCACGATTCGGGTCACGCTGGCTGTACTGCATATGCCCGATCAAGGCATTGGCCCAGTCGCCAAACCACAGTGCTCCGTCAGGTCCGATCTGAGGATCAGCCGGACGGAAATGCTTGTCCGAAGAACGAATTAAGTCGTCCGGACTGCCATCTGCGTTCTTCAGTCGAGCCCCCGCGTATCCGCCACCATTGTCTGCCACAGAGAATCGTGGCAGGCCGTTCATATTGATCACACAGGCGTAGGTGAACTGCCCCTGAACATCGTCAGGAAAATGCCGGCTGCTGAGGAACTCACTGCCGAGGGCTGGACGCATGCCTTCGTTGTTGAACACAAAATTCAGACCGGTTCGACCACCAAACTGAGCACCCGATAATGGCGTATCCCACGCCTGATTGGCTGTTGTGCCATCACCAACGATGCCCTGCCCCCAGCCATTGAACACGTAGCACCACATGTTGTACTGGCCTGGGAGAGCAAATTGACGAATCTTCAATGAGCGAGGATCCATGACATAGGCACCCCCAGCTCCCTGACTGCGATGAGGTCCCCATGGAGTTTCCAGAGTCGTGCTGGTTGCGATGCCTTCCAGCATGTGCAACTTACCGCCGTGGCTCCATTCGAACGCTCCGCAAGTGTGGTGAGTATCATCAGACGCCCAGCCATCCATCAGTTGAACTACAACGTCCGCTTTGTCGTCGCCGTCCGTATCTTTCAGGAACAGCAGGCGCGGCTGATCGACAACCAATACGCCGCCGTTCCAGAATTCAAACCCGGTCGGACAGTGCAGCTTGTCGTAAAAGACCTTGCAGGCATCCGCCTTACCATCATGATCAGAGTCCTCAAGAATGATCAGGCGGTCGTCCGGCGGCGCATCTCCTGGCTTCCACTGAGGATACGTTGGCATACAAGCCACCCACAGCCGACCCTTGTTATCAAAGTTCAACTGCACTGGCTTTGCGAGTTCCGGAAACATCGTTTCATCTGCGAACGCCTGAATCTGAAAGCCCTTCGGAACGGTGGTCTGCTCGATCAACTGCTGCGGCGTCAGGTATCGCAACTCTTCCGCTTCTGAATAATCCTGGCGAGGCTCACCGAAACGAGTTTTGGGAACGAACAACTCACCGGTCTGCGAATCATCGGGCTTCACAGCATCCGGCTTACCCTGAGCCAGATCCCACACATATCGATCACGAACTTCCGCCATTTTGCGGATCTTCAGATACTCGCGAGGAAACGTTTCGGTGTCATACGTGCGTCGCCCACCGTAAACGTACCAGCCGTTCAGCATGCGGTAGTCCTGAAGATGGACCCAGGATTTATCAACAATCGCCGCACGCAGCGTTTCGTACTTTTCACTGCCAAAGCTGGCTGGTGATGCCGAGCCAAACGTTTTCTCGTCAATTAATCGAGCAATCTCCTGATCGCCCGATGCATTCAGATGCGCGCCGTTGATGGTCAACTGCATGCCCGGTTTCTGAGTGACCAGCTTCAGCGAGTCTTCGAAGACATCAACAAACGCCAGCTTTCGCTCGGCCGCCACTTCGGCCACGGCCGCTGAATACAGCTTAAGATTGCCGTTTTCTTTTTCCCCGTCCGGCAGTAACGGATCACCAGTAGGCTCAAACGCAAATGGGGAGACGAGGATAAATCGCGGCGGCGATTTTTCATCGTCGCGCGGATATCGACTGGTGATCATGTCCAGATACTGCTTGTACTGCTGCTTGAATGCGTCGAGCCCCTCTGGTCCCTTGTAGGATTCGTTGAATCCAAAGAAGCAGAAGTATGTATCAGCACCAAAAGCCAACTGCGGGTCGTCCAGCGCGGTGTAGTCGGCGGATCGCTGCTGGATTCCGACCTCTTCTGCAGGACGTGCGAAGTTGCGAACAATCAGTTCTTTGTCGGCAAAGCGAGTGTGCAGCAGCGTTTCAAAGTGGCCAAACAGGTTCATTCGTTCTGCGGAGGAGTTCCCCAGAAACCCAACGCGTTCGCCTTGAATGAACTGCAGTGGCAATTGGCTGGGAGGAAGCTCCGGACGTTTAGGCCGAGGCGGCAGCGACATCAACTTGATGGCGAGTTCCTTTGACGGCCCCTGAGCCATCAATTCTCCACTTGCGGCAATTTGCATGATGGCCGCAACCAATAATATCCAGCGATTCACCTGACGCACGTTTTCACTGCTCCGTAATGGACCGTTTTTTTCCAAGGCTGCTAACCGCAGCACTTGAGTGGGAAATCAAACGGGTACGGTACCGCCGCAGCAGCGGCGAGGCAACTGATTACCCCAGGCGGGGCCTCGTTAAACCGTGGCAGATTAAACCTTGGCAGATTAAACCGTGGCAGAAAACAGTTGAACCACAAACTCCAACAACGATGCAGCCGCATGAATCCCCGAGCCACGAGTTGAAGCCGCCGCAAGTTCCATCCTTTTCTGATGGACCCGCTCTGCAACGTCCCGTGCCGAGTTCAACAGCACGAATTCAGAGATCTGCGGACACTCAGATTTCAGTCTCTCCGCCAGATCCTCGCGGTTCATCGCTTTGATTTGCTGCAGGTCTTTGTAATTGAAAGGAGTCTGCCTGCTCAGGGCCGTCAGATGTCTTACGAACTCCTCACCGTAGGCGAGCTGCAGTTGCACGGTTTCAGTCCTCAAAATACGGCTAAGGACCAGACCCAAAAAAGGTTTCCGAAACCACAACCCGACGCGTAAGTTTTGAAGTTGCGCTATTCGACAATCGGGGAGATCAACAGGGGGGAAAACACAGGGAGTTATCACAACCCGACGCGTAACGGCGTGTTGATTTAATCGCTTCATCAGCCGCAGGGCGTTAGCATCCGGTTGCTTTTCCTGGGTTTCAGGAGCGAAAACCGGACGCTAACGCGTTCCGGCTGATTAATTCAACAGGCTGGTCAGCGAGGGATCTACGGCAACACTTGTAAAACGCTACAGCTCAATCCCTCACTCACGTTTCGGGTTGGGATTTCTCGCCACCTCACAAAATGTCGTTTCGAGAATGTGCGTCAGTGGAACGCTCCAATTTCCGTTGGCGGCTCTACCGACTTCGCTCTGCAGCAGATTCGCTTGCGGTCGGTTCTGGCTCGCTATTCAACCCGTCGTGCTGGCCTCATCCCGCAATTCACCGCAAACTGAGTTCATCGCCGACAAGTGCGCCCGCACTCCTGAAAGATCCACGTCCAACGTTGGCAGATCAATGCTCGATCAACGACGGCTGACGTACAGTCGCTGTATGTCGTCCAGCTTCACTGTAATTGTGCGCACAAACCCTGTGTGGCTGCGTTCGTACGCGATCTGAGATGCCAGTTGAGGTTGCTCATGGATCGCCTTCGCAACCCATCGGCGATCTTCATTTGACAGATTGCCGACGGAAGGATCCCACTGAGTTCGGGTTTCCATGACCAGATCATCAATGCGTGGATCAAACTTGTCCATGATCGTTTGACTCCGACCTTCAATCAAAAAACAACGGCATGAATGAAAGAAAAGCCCGGGCCTGCATTCAGGACCGAGCTTCAGAATTCTACAACAAGATCGACAACCACAAAATGGTACGACCCGAATTAATCTTTAGCAGCAAGTACCAGCATCTTCCGAGCTTTCTCGAGCCGACGAGCAGCGACCGCGAATTCTTCGTCACTCTTCGCTCGAATCGCCTTAGCTTCTTCGATCTTCGCCGCGGCCGACTTGCGACTGATTTCCGCCACCGGAGTGGCCCCGTTGGTCAGCACCGATACGACAGATCCTTTGACCTGCACGAACCCGCCATCAATGAAGTACGACTCAGAAGCACCCGAAGAATCGGTCAGACGTAGTTCGCCCAAACCCAGTCGCCCCACCAGAGGAGCACGACCCGGATAGAAACCAGCCGATCCGTCAAACAGCGGAACCCGAATCGACGCGACAGGCTTGTCGAACAATGTTCGTTCAGGAGTTACCAGAACTAAGCTGAGATCTGCCATTTCAAGTCTTCTTCCATCCGGTCTGAGTCGGAACATTCCACCTGAAGCGGCTGTCTCCGCAAGTCAGATAAGAAAGCCTTCAGACTCGAGTGCGTTGTCAAACCCTAAAATGAGGTTGGACATTCTTGTCCGACCGGGTTTCGACAGGCAAGAATGCCCATCCTACTCCACGACAAAGTTCTGACAGAGCATTAGCCCTGCTGCATCTTCTTGTATTGTTCTTCAGCTTCTTCGATTGCACCCACGTACATGAATGCCGATTCTGGCAGGTGGTCCCACTTGCCGTCGCACAGTTCTTCGAAGCTGCGAATTGTGTCAGCCAAAGGAGTAATCTTACCCGCCTTGCCTGTGAATACTTCGGCCACAAGGAACGGCTGAGAAAGGAATCGTTCGATACGACGAGCACGGTGAACCACCATCTTGTCGTCTTCGCTCAATTCGTCCACACCCAGAATCGCGATGATGTCCTGCAGTTCGCGGTAACGCTGCAGAGTTCTCTGGACGCGGCGAGCCACATCATAGTGACGCTGACCAACATACTGTGGGTCGAGAATTCGGCTGGAGGAAGCCAGCGGGTCGATGGCTGGATAAATCCCCTTTTCGGAGATCTTTCGTTCCAGATAAATGAACGCGTCAAGGTGAGCAAACGCAGTCGCTGGAGCAGGGTCCGTCGGGTCGTCCGCAGGAACGTAAACCGCCTGAACCGAAGTAATAGCTCCACTCTTCGTGGAAGTAATTCGCTCCTGAAGCTGACCAAGTTCTGTACCCAAAGTCGGCTGGTAACCTACCGCAGACGGCATACGTCCCAGCAGAGCAGACACTTCAGAACCCGCTTGGGAGAAGCGGAAAATGTTGTCAACGAACAGCAGTGTGTCCGATCCTGTTGCATCACGGAACCACTCCGCCATCGTCAGAGCGGACAGAGCAACTCGAAGACGAGCTCCCGGTGGTTCATTCATCTGACCGAACACCATGCAGGTTTGTTCAATAACATGACGACTGGTCGTGCCGATCTCAGTTTCCTGCATTTCAAGCCACAGGTCGTTTCCTTCGCGAGTTCGCTCGCCAACGCCCGCAAACACCGAGTAACCCCCGTGCGCACTGGCGATACGAGCGATCATCTCGGTCAGAATCACGGTCTTGCCCAGACCAGCTCCTCCGAACAGACCGGCTTTACCACCACGAACGAACGGAGTCAACAAGTCCACAACCTTGATCCCGGTCTCGAAGACTTCCGTCTTCGCGCTCAAATTCTCCAGAGCGGGTGGATCGCGGTGAATCGGCCAACGTTCCTCGTGAGGAACATCGCCACGGCCATCGATCGCATCACCCAGAACGTTGAAAACTCGTCCCAGAGTGCCCTTGCCAACAGGAACCGAAAGTGGCTTGCCAGTGTCAACAACGTCCATACCGCGTCGCATACCGTCGGTGCTTCCAAGAGCAACACAACGAACTCGACCGCCGCCCAGATGCTGCTGTACTTCACCGGTCACTTTAACCGGATTCCCTTTGATCACTTCTTCGATCTTGAGGGCGTTATAAATCGCAGGCAGATGCCCCTCAGGAAACTCAGCGTCAAATGTTGAGCCGATGACCTGGGAGACCTTACCGTTTACTGCAGTGACACTCATGGGTCAGTTGCCCCGTACACGAAATTGACAAAAAATTCATCGAGTGCCCGCCACACTGTGACTGACTCTCTGTTTAGCTTTAAACGTTTGTCGTTCCATATTCATGACAGCGGTGCTAATGGATGCCACCAGTCGCTCTACATGATTCGAAACATCCTTATTCCAGTGCCGCAGCACCACCAATAATTTCCGCCAGTTCCGAAGTGATCCCGGCCTGACGAGCACGGTTGTACTGCTGCTTAAGACTGCCGGCCATCTCGTCGGCGTTCTCAGTCGCGCCCTTCATGGCAACCATACGAGCAATCTGCTCGCTGACCGCCGCATCAAGGAAACATTTGAACAACTTGGCCCGAAACGCGGCCGGTACAATCTCAGCCAGAATTTCCTGAGCTGATGGAAGAAACTCGTAGTCGACTTCCGCTTCGTTCTTTGCTCCGGCGGAACCACCCAGACTCGCAATCGGAAGCAGCGATTCGACAACAGCGAATTGCTTCGACGAAGACACAAACTGAGTGTAAGCCACATCCAGACGATCAATTCGCCCGGCGATGTAGTCTTCCACATAACGACCGGCCAACACTTCAACTTCTTCAAACTTTGGCTGATCTTCAAAGTGCGTGTAAGACTGGGCGTAAGCGATCTTCTGGAAGTTCATGAACTTCGCACCGCGTTTACCGGAGACTTCAATCGAATACTCGATCCCCTTCTCCTTCAAGCCACGGATGTGAGCTACCGTCTGACGCAGCACGCTTGCGTTATACCCACCGCAAAGACCACGGTTTGATGTCAACACCAGCAGAACGCTCTTCTTCTCTTCTGCTCGCTTCTCCAGCAACGGATGAGAGAACTTCAGATTGGCACGTCCCAGATCTCCGACGATTTCAGAAATCTTGCGAGTGTACTCTGCAGCTTCTGCAGCGCGATCCATTGCCTTTTTGAAACGACTGGTCGCAATCAGCTCCATCGTGCGCGTAATCTTGCGGATGTTGCGCACCGCTTTGAGCCGTTTGACAAGTAAGCGTCTGTTTGCCATGAATCAACAACATCCCTACAGGGCGAGCGGCAGGACGTTAGCCCGCCGAGAAACTCTGCATCACAGTTCCGGAACCTAAGCCTTAGCGGAAAGTCGAGTGACGAATGCTTCCAAAGCCTTTTTCAGCATTCCTTCGATCTCGTCAGTCAGGGCCGCTTCCTTAACCAACTTGTCTCGCATGTCTGCATGCTCAGTGCGGATGAATTCGTGAAGCTGAGCTTCCGTTTCCGCAACTTTCGCGACCGGTACTTTGTCAAAGTAACCCTTGGTCCCGGCGTAGATCGCTACGACCTGGTCAGCCACATGCAGCGGACCAAACTGACGCTGCTTCAGCAGTTCAACCATGCGGTAACCGCGGTCGAGCTGAGCTTGCGTGTCCTTGTCCAGTTCCGTTCCCAGCTGAGCAAACGCTTCCAGTTCGCGGAACGCAGCAAGGTCGAGTCGCAAACTTCCAGCGATCTTCTTCATCGCTTTCGTCTGAGCGTTACCACCTACGCGGCTTACAGACACGCCCACGTTGATCGCCGGACGAATGCCCTTCCAGAACAAGTCTGGCTCAAGGTAAATCTGACCGTCGGTGATCGAAATCACGTTGGTTGGAATGTAAGCGGAAACTTCGCCTTCCAGCGTTTCAATGATCGGCAGTGCCGTCATCGATCCACCGCCCAGTTCCTTGTTGAGCTTCACGGCTCGTTCAAGAAGTCGGCTGTGGCAGTAGAACACGTCGCCGGGGAACGCTTCACGACCAGGAGGACGTCGCATCAGAAGTGACAGCTGTCGATAAGCAACAGCCTGCTTCGACAAATCGTCATATACGATCAGAGTGTGCTTGCCCTTGTACATGAAGTACTCGGCCATCGCCGCTCCGGCGTAAGGTCCGATGTACTGCATTGGAGCAGGATCAGCACTGGTTGCCGCAACAACGATGGTATAGTCCAACGCGCCGTTTGCACGCAGAACTTCCATCACACCGGCAATCGACGACGCTCGCTGACCGCAAGCCACGTAGACGCAAATAACGCCCGTGTCTTTCTGGTTCAGGATCGTGTCGATGGCGATCGCTGTCTTACCCGTCTTGCGGTCGCCGATGATCAGTTCGCGCTGACCACGACCGACTGGAGTCATGGCGTCAATCGCCTTGATCCCGGTCTGGAGCGGCTCTTTCACAGGCTGACGCTCAGCGACACCCGCAGCCAGCCATTCAACAGGACGAGTTTCCGATGTCAAAACCGGACCCTTGCCGTCGAGCGGATTGCCCAGCGGGTCGACCATGCGACCCAGCAATGCTTCGCCAACCGGAACAGACAACAGCTTGCCCGTGGAACGAACCTCGTCGCCTTCCGCGATCTTCAGGTAGTCCCCGAGAATCACGACCCCGACGCTGTTCTCTTCAAGGTTGAACGCAAAACCGCGAATGCCGCCTGGGAATTCCAGCATTTCGCCGGACATCACATTCGACAGGCCGGTACAACGAGCAATCCCGTCACCGACTTCGATTACGCGACCAACTTCTGCGGTCTGAATCTGACCGCGAAAGTCTTCAATCTCCTTCTGGATGACTGAAGCGATCTCGTCCGCTTTGAATTTCATTGAATGCTTTCTCCACCAGACGACCCTTCAGCTGTTTCAGCCGGGATCGCAGCGATGAATCATAAACAGTATCACCAACCTGCAGCACAACACCGCCGAGCAACGAAGCATCGACGGTTTCCTGCAGAATGGGTTCAAACCCAAATGTACTCTTCAGATGATCAACAATCTTTGCACGGGCAGAGCCAGACAGCGGCCGTGCAGAACGCACGCGGATTCTCTGTTTGCCCGCAGCCTGCTCCTGCAATTTCACCAGAACACTGCGAATCATCGGCAGCAAGGAAATGCGCCCATGACGAATCAGCACTCGCAGAAAATTTGCGAAGAACTCAGAACACTGCGGAGTGATTACTCGATCAACAATCACCAGCTTCTGGTCGCGCCCGATCAAGTCGGACATCAACAGATCCCGGAACTCCGGGAATTTCACCAGCACATCATCGATCAGAGAATTCAACTCTTCTTCAGGAGCGGTACTCCCAGCCGCAACAGCAGCGGTCATATACGACTGAGCGTACATCGTCGAAACAGCCAGCGCACCTGGATCTTCCAGCACACTGTCAGGACGAGATTCTGAACGCAATTCGGACATGACTAACCCCGAAGACAGCTTCAACAAGCACCGCTTGCGATACCAAACAACTCACCAGATCAGAGCGAAACTCTTAGCGGGAGATTTCCGCCAGAGCCTGACTGACCAGACGATCCTGATCAGCCTCATCAAGAGCACGCCCGAGAACATGCTCTGTGGCCAACACGACCTGAGAATTGATCTGAGTAAACACTTCCGCCAGAGCCGTATCTGTTGCCTGACGAATATCATCCTTCGCACGATCACGGATCAAGCTGACCTCACGCTGAGCGTTCGCAACCAGATCCTGACTGGTTCGCTCAGCATCGCGGCGAGCTTCAGCCACCATCGACTGCACGGTCTGCTCAGCAGCTTTGAGCTTCTGCTCATACTCCGCCAGCATCGCATGAGCCTTACGGCGACCATCTTCGGCGTCATCAATGGCCTTCTGAATCGCCAGTTCACGCTTATCAAGACCCTGAATCATTGGCCCCCAGGCAAACTTGCCCAGAACAACGATAAAGAGCACAAACGTGATCAGCGAGAACAGAGCCAAGTCGGCCTTCCACGCTAATGGAACACCCGACGGATGACCGTGATCACCGCCGTGACCGGCACCATGATCTTCTGAATGCCCCTCAGCTCCCGCTTCAGACGTCGAAGCTGCCGCAGCATCAGCCTTCGCTGGCGCCTCTTCAGCTATCAAACGCGCGGAACCCCCGAAGAGGACCAAGCCGCCAATCAAGACGAGGCGGAGCAGACTCTTAGCAGACGCACAGCACATGGAATTCGCCGACCAAAAACCAGGACAACCGAAGAACACAAACCGACCCGTGACTGAACTCAACTAGCTCTGCATACAAACGATCAGAGCGAAGAAGGTCGCACCTTCGATAAGAGCAGCAGCAACGATCATCGCACCGCGGATGTCACCAGCAACTTCTGGCTGACGAGCCATGCTCTCGAAAGCTGCAGCACCAATCTTAGCAATACCGAATGCTGCACCCAGCATTACGATACCAGCACCAGCCGCACCGCTGAAAGAAATCAACGGCTGAGCACCACCAGCAGCAACGGCTTCCTGAGCCATCGCAGGTACGCTCATCGCAACAATCGCAGCAACAACCAGGAAACAAGTCTTCACGAACTGAGCCACAACAACACTCCTCTTTCAAACAAGACTCACCAAAGTGACGCCGCCTGTCTCGGGCGACCGGCGAAACCATTTTCAGAACAACCAGCAATCAGCCGCATCCTGAACGATGCGTCCGAATACAAGACCAAATCAGTGCTTGTGAATCGCACCCGCAATAAAGATCGTTGCAAGAAACGAAAACACGTAAGCCTGCAGGAACGCAACAAACAATTCGAGGCACCCGATAAACACCTGACCCAAAACACTGCCAGATGCAACCATGCCGTAAATCACATTACTTTGGGCAGCCGCAATCGCAATAAAGCCCAGAATGACACCCAACACCGTGTGACCACCCATGATGTTCGCAAACAAGCGAACTGCAAGAACGCCGTGCTTGATAAAGAAGCCCAGCAATTCGATCACAAACATCATTGCACCAAGGGCAAGACCAGCCGGACCAGGCACACCGGTATCCGGAATCAGGTTCCCAAAGAACCCCTTTACCGACATAGCCTGAACACCGTAGATGAAAGTCGTCACCAGAGCCGTTAACGCCAAGGCCCCAGTAACGTTAATCTCACCAGTCGCCGAACCAAGGAACGGTATCGCCCCCAGCAGGTTACACAGCAGAATATAAAAGAAACAACTCCACACAAACGGGAGATATTTGTCACCCGGGTGAGCATAAGCAATTGCGTGAGCCCCATGAGCATGAGCCACACCACCATGCCCATGATCATGATGACCATGACCGGCATGCCCGTGATCATTATGGCCATGCGCCTCATGGCCATCACCATGATCGTCATGGGAGTGATCGCCAATCGTTGGCCGAACCACCTCATCTCGAATAAACAGAGCGATCGCTTCCCAGAAATTCCAGAAGCAACCTTTCGCAGGAACCCCACTGCCGATCCGCTTCGCCAAGCCCCGAAAAATCAAGAGGCAAAGCAACAGAACAACAACCTGCAGAACCATGAACTTAGAGATCAAAAACCCCGGCTCGCGAGCAGTCCCCGCGAACGGCTGAGGAATGAAGACCTTGCCCTCCATTGCTTCATTCACCTGCTCCAGCGTAGGGCTGTGCAGATGAAGCGCGTGCAGAGTATGCCAAGGTACTGCATCAACGCTTTCAAAAGCGTGTGGCGACGTCAGAAACTTAGGCACCTCGAAATAGGTGTAGTCGCGAACGTGATGAAAATGATCGTGCTCACTCATTTCCGCTTGTCCGCCAGCCCCTGATGATGCTTTTAAAAAGAAAGAAACCTACTTTGCCGACGCTGCGGAAATTTTTCGTTTCAGCAACGTTACTTCAACCGCCAACGCGAGCAAATAGAACGCGATCAGCCAGCCAAAGAAATCAACGATTCCCAGATCCGGGCGGACTTTTTTCACCACCACGGAGGTGCCGGCAACACTAAAGAGACGAATCATCGTCTGAACCAGCATTGCAGCTAGATGGTTTCGCAGAATAGCGGCACCAGAAAGAAAAACAACGATCCAGCCCGGCACCAAAACGGCAATTGCCGCAAGTGACATCCACCAGACTCCCGCTTCACCACGCAGACTTCTTGCAGGCCAGAAACACAACGCCCAACCCAAGGCCACAAAGAATGTGAGCCACAGGGCAGACTTCAGACCAGCACCTCGAGAATTCTGAGTCACTCCGCGCGAGCCTCTCTGGCCTTCGCCGCTTTTCGTTTCAACTCCGCCGATTCGCGATCCAGTCGACGCAGGAGTTGTCTAAGAGACGCTCCGGCAACGACTAAACCGAGACAGGCACCACAAATCGTCAACAAGGGACTCCAGCCGTATTTCGTATCCAGCCAGTACCCCGCAAAAACAAGCAACCCGAGTGATATCGCCGCCGAGACAACTTCGTGAGCCGTCCGATAAGCCTGCGCTACCTGAGACGCCCTGGACCTGCGACGCTCATTCTGATTCGGCTGACCGCTGGACAACGCGAATGCACCTTGACAGGCTAAGAACGTGAAGACCGGATTCCTTGAAGGGGCCGCGAGTCTAGGGATGACACAAAACTGAGTCAAAGAGCGGGGGAATCGGCCTTGGCAATTCCCGGAAACGGGAGCATCGGCTGTCACAATTGTCGACAAGAGAATCCAACGGACCTTTTTGTCGCTCTTAGCTCCCCCACCGATGTCAACTACCATACAACCTCGTGCAAACTTTGCCGGTCTATTCCTTTCATTTCTCAGAAGGCGGAGCAGCCCTCTCGACTTCTCCACCGGAAAATGAACTACGGACCGTTGATAGATTCCTCTCGACAATGGATACCCTGCCTCTGATGTCAAGCCTTCCAATAATTCGTGCCGTGGTGTTTGATATGGATGGCCTGATGCTGAATACGGAGGATATTTTCGAACTGGCCGGCGTTGAGCTGATGGCTCGCCGAGGCCTCGAAATGACCGACACCATTCGTCACGGCATGATGGGCCGTCGGCCAGTCGAGGCCTTTACCGTTCTCCGAGATCTCACGGGAATCACAGATTCTCTTGAAGACCTGATGATGGAGACAAAAATCCTGTTTGCAACGCTGGCCGAGAATCGCCTGGCCATGATGCCAGGATTACTTGAAGTGTTTGAACTTCTGGACGCTCGGAAGTTACCTCGAGCCGTCGCCACATCGTCTCCACGAGTCTACATGACTCACCTGCTGGAGAAGTTCAACCTGATGCACAGAATTGACTTCACTCTGACCGCAGAGGACGTGACTCATGGGAAGCCACATCCCGAAATTTACCTGAAAGCCGCTGAGCTCCACGGCGTGAGGCCCGAGGAAATGCTGGTCCTTGAAGACAGTGAAACAGGGACTCGCGCAGCGGCAGCAGCCGGAGCCTACGTCGTGTCGGTCCCAAGCCGTCACACTGATTTTGGCGACTTCACGATGAGCAGACTCCGAGTCTCCAGTCTCCTCGACGAAAAATTGCATCAACTTTTGCGGTAGTTGTGGACGGCAACAGAGTTTGATAGTTGCGATAAGCAACCGTCATGAATGACTGCTGCAGCACAGACATGACGTACCGCTGTAGCACCAGTCTGTTGTAAATTCAGGAAACACACGCCAACTTGCACTGACGAGACAAGGATCACACGCATGAGCAGAACGTTTGCCGAGGGAAGCGATCACATCGACATCGACTCGTCGGTGACCTCGTGGCAGAGCGTCGTATTGTGTGGCATGGCCGGAGGAATGGGCTGGGGAATTCGCGGACAGTACGGACATGAATCCGGAGCCATGATGGCGGGGTTGCTGGTCAGTTCTGTCGTCGCACTCCTGTTCCTTCGCGGCGCTGATGGATGGGGAGCCGTTCGAGCAATCGCGTGGTGCACCGTGGCGATTGGTTTCGGCGGATCCGAAACTTATGGCCAGACGATTGGACTGACTCAGAACTCCCATTTGATTGGCAACTTCTCTGCGCTGAGCTGGGGATTCGTTGGGCTGGCCATCAAAGGAGGTTTGTGGATCGGCTTTGCGGGTTGTTTTCTGGGGATGGGGCTGAGCGGAGTGACATATCGCCGCCGCGAGATGCTGGCCATTGTGATCGCCATGCCGCTGCTCTATGTGATCGGAGTGCGACTCATTAATTCCCCGTTCGACCCTGCCAATCGGCAGTTGCCGGCAATCTACTTTTCGGAAACGTGGGATTGGAAACTGGAAGGAGAAGTGAAACCACGATTCGAAGCCTGGGGTGGGCTGTTGCTTGCAATGGCAGGGCTGTTGATCCATTGCGGGGCTGTTCGTCGCGACAGGCTTGCTGCCCGACTGGGCTTTGCAGGACTCGCTGGTGGAGCCATCGGATTTCCGGCGGGGCAATGTCTTCAGGCAAACCACGCTTGGAACCGTCAGTGGTACGAATCAGGATGGATAAAATCGATTGATCCGTACGTGAACTGGTGGAACATGATGGAGATCACTTTTGGCACAATCATGGGCGCGACACTGGGGTACTTTGTCTGGAAGAATCGCCACTTGATCCACCCCCCTTCTCCAGAAAAGCCAACTCAGGCGACAATCCTGGACGGAGCCCTGTTCCTGGCCCATGTCACCTTGCTCTCGCTTTCCGAATTCGCTGGCGTTGCCTGGGTCGACGCTCTCTATGGCATAGGTTTCTGCATGGGGGCGATTCCGCTGCTCGCGTGTGTGCGATCTCGAGCGTGGCCATTTCTGCTGACCATGCCGATTCTGATTCTGCCAATTGCCGGGAAGACAGTTCAAGAACTCGTCTACAAAGAATCGGCAATCGGAGTGCTTCCAGGCTGGCTGCTCTATTTCGTCCTGCCAATGTGTGGTGCCTGCCTGCTCTGCCTGTATCTCATCCGTTTGTGCAACGCAGGGGCTGATGGCAGAAGGCTTGGAGCATGGCTGCTTATGTCCGGAGCCTGGTGCTTCTTTGTGCTGAACTACGCGTTCTTTCGATTTCCATGGCCCTGGCAGACGTGGACCGGCCGAACTCCCAGCGGGATTATCTATCTGATTTGCATTGGCTCACTGACCGCGGCCGCAATCCGCTTTTCTCGCAAAGCCCCGGAAAAAGCCCCGGAATGAGAATCATTCCAAGACTGCGTCATAGCGTGATGCCAGCACTCCGGCCGGCTCACCACGCTGACCTGTGGTTCTCGACGAGCCAGACAAATCATACGAGCCAGACGCGAGCCAACAACAATGAACACTCTCGGCATGGATAACCGTGACTCGCAGAGCTTTTCGAGAACCTTCTCATCTGGTCAACGTTGGTCGAGACATCACAGTTCGCTGCCGCAAACAGTTCGTCGCCGCAAATAAAAAAGGGTCGATGGAATAATCCATCGACCCCTGATTCAGACGAGATTCTCTTGCCCACTTCGAAACATCTTTGTGGTTCGAAATGGAAACAGGATTAGTCCTGATAGTCCACTTCGATATGGTCACGCTTGATTCGGACGTCAACAGCGTACTTGCCGTAGTCGTAGCGAATACGGTCGCCATTGCGGCGGCAGCTGATCAGTTCACAACCACAAGTTGGCACACAGATCTGAATGTAAACGCACTTTGGTCCGCAGCAGCTACAAGGATCGTCGCAAGCACATGGATCTTTAACAGCGATGATCTTCGGCTGGGCACATGGCGACATCTCGTCGCGGTCTTTGTAAACAACATTCGTGTAGAGTGGCACAGCCTGTGACTCTACGAATGCTCCCGGTGCTTCTGGGACCGGGGTCAGCTCCTGTCGTGCTTCAACAGCACCTGTGGCGAGAGCCGCACACAGCGTCATGATCATTGCAAAGTTCTTCATGTCTTCCCTTTCAATTCCGGGTCTCGAAACCTGATTCAATCACATGCCACTTGGTCCACTCCCAGAAACCAGTGGCTTGGTCGCTGGTAATCATTTGCCATCCAAACACGGGGTGGTCAAGTTTTGGTTTTTGACAATTGGCGACCGAGCTTCAACCCACGGCCAAGACAACAATCAGGGAACCTCTTCGGGCCGTATTGTCGCGGAGGTTTGGGCAATTTCAATGGGATCTGGTGAGAATTTCCGGTTTCAGAAATAAGGCTGTTTACAGGCTTCGGGATGAGAAAACTCGTCCTGAACCGTGCGACCGACACAAAAACCGCGTTGGATAGCCTGCCGGGTATGCAGTCGAGGCCATCTACTGGGCTCTGTGGTTTTTCGGAAACCTTGGGCCGAAACAACCATTCTGCTGAATTTTGAGGGGTGGCCTGAGTCTTTTTGCTGGCCAGACGCTCAGTTTTCTATTCGGCCAGTTGCCATTTGTAGGGAGAACGCGTTCAATAGACGGCTCCTGCAGGTCGCTCGCCAGATGAAGCCCCGCACGAACGCGGTTTCATCCGAGAAAGCTCAACGGTCGTCATGGAAAAATCCTTTCTCTTTACCGATGTAACGAATCCAACGTGGCTGGCCTATGTCGCGTTTTTGGTGATCGCCGTTTTTTTTCGCTTCTCCCGATTTCTGACGATTCGTAATCTTGACCTGACTTTGCTGCTCCTGCTTTCAACGGCCATCGTTGTTGCTGGTGTATATCGCGACAAAGAGTGGATTCCGCCGGTCGATGGCGGCTCGTCTGTGTCGGAGCCCACTGTCGGTCCGCCAGAGTCTGCCACCTCAGTGACAAGCAACGACGCGGCTCTTGACGGCATCGATTCCGCGAGTCAGCTCGGCGAGAATTCTTCTGATACCCCAGCCGATTCTGATGCTTCAAAAAAGCCAGATTCTGAATTCGCCAAAACGGCTGACAATCAGAACACTGCAGTCGCTTCCGTTGAGGCTTCCGCGAGCGATCCCTTGCCCAATAATCCTTCCGATGACAATTCAAAATCAGGGGCGATGGGGAATTCGCGAGGACTGCCCTCACAGGATTTAAGCGGTGGGCCACGTTCCCATCCCATTTACACGTGGGCATCAATCGCTCTGATGGGATTAACCATCATGCTGATTGTACGTTTGATCTTTGATGAGAGCCTCACCCGACGACCTCGACTGGATCAAAACCTGAACCAGGCAGGAATAACGTTCTTGTGCATCCCTGCTTTCGCGATTCTCATGGTCAGCGTCCTGACCAACAATCCTGAGGACAGCACATTTAAGGCGGTGGAACACGGTCGAGCCCTTCTTGAACGTCGCGATGTGCAGGTAGATCCTCAGACTGGCCGAGATACTCAGCCCGCACCCACAGAGACTCTGATCGCGGCCGGTGGTGCAGCGATGGCTCAGCTTTCCGGAAACCTTCCCAAGTCTCCGAAAGGTGATCTGAGCGACAACAGCACTGTGGAGGCGCTACTGGCCCGCATTTTGGTTGTGATCGCTCATACCTTTGTCGTGCTTGGACTGTTGATGATCGGCCGTCAGCATTTTGCAAGCTTGCAACTCGGCATCTCCATGAGCTGCCTTTATTTGCTGCTGCCCTGTACCGCGGTCAATGTGCATGAGCTGAATCATGTTCTTCCGGCCGCGTGCCTTGTGTGGGCGATTGCCAGCTATCGCAACCCGGTTGTCGCCGGAGTTTTGCTGGGACTGGCCAGTGGAACTCTGTTTTTTGCCGCGTTCCTCCTGCCGCTCTGGGCTGTCTTTTACGGAAAGAATGGTGGTTTGAGGTTTGTTGTTTCTGTTCTGGGGATCGGCGCCGTATTGATTACGTCCCTGCTGCTGATCTCCGGCGACGCCAGCTCGTTCACGAACAAACTGGTCACAACCGCAAATTGGACGGCCTACCGACTGCTGGATGATTCTCCGACCGGCGGAGATGCAACTCTCAGTCAACTGTTTATTCGCATCCCGATGGCGGCAATTTTCTTTGTGATGCTGACGGCCATGACCGTGCTGCCGCGACCACGGAATCTGGAGAATCTTCTCTCCAATTCGACCTGCCTCGTCGTCGCGGCCCAGATGTGGTACCCCGACGATATCGGAACTTATGTTCTGTGGTACCTGCCGCTATTTCTGATTGTCATCTTCCGACCTCGGCTGGACCGCTTCACGCCCCCGGAAGCTGTTGAACGAGAATCCGTCAGTCTGAATGCGTCACCCGCCACAACTCCTGCAGCGACCGTGGCGATGTCAGGCCTGAACTTCCTTCGAAATCAATCGCCCCTCAAGTCGTAACATCGCGCCGCGATCCCCTGCTCAATGTCTCCCATTGTTGCTCTCGGGAGTTTCCCCTTTTGCGATTCCTCCGCGTATTGCTATTCTCCGCACGGTGTGAACTGAGGCCGGCGTACCGTCGCGGGGTTCGGCAGGTCCTTTCCTGCCGGGAAGGACTTCGCGACTTGCCGCGACCTGTGTGCATGTCGAATAAGGTTCTGGGCCTGTGGTCCCCCGGGTTCGTCTTGCGCCGAAAGTCGTTTCCGGCAGCAGGGACTTATAGTGACACTGATCGACCACTATCCTCCTGAGGCCAGATGTTCGCGGGATAT
Organism: Planctomycetota bacterium; assembly: GCA_052034165.1. GTDB lineage: Bacteria > Planctomycetota > Planctomycetia > Planctomycetales > Planctomycetaceae > SXXK01. Next base: position 54,202 of record JBPOIW010000073.1, read on the forward strand.
CTTTAGAGAGGATCGCCTCAATCGTGGCCGCGCACAGAATATCTCCTGATTGTCCCCCCATGTCATCCCCTCCCAAAGCCAAATATGTTCTTATTCAGACGACGATGGGTGACTATCGGCAGGCGTTTGTTAAGGCGATCATCGAGCACTTCAATGAATCATTGACGATCCTTTGCGGTCAAACTTACTTCTATGAAAGCTTGAAGACGGGTGTCGTCGGCTCACGAGTTTTTGTGACGGCTCGGAACATCTTTCTTTTGAAGCGTCGAGTCCTCCTGCAGCTTGGTGTTCAACGGACTGCCATTCAGGCCGATTCAGCGGTACTGGAATACAATCCTCGCATTATCAACACATGGACGGTGGCATTGATCCGCCGCATTCTCGGACGTCGCACAATCCTGTGGGGCCATGTTTATTCTCGTCGTGGAAACGATAACTGGCTGCGATATTTTCAGCGTTCCCTGGCCACTGGACTCATCGTTTACACCGAACAGCAAAAAGAAATTCTGATCAATCAACTGAAGTATCGCGGAGAAGCTTTTGCCGCGCCGAACGCGTTATACACGCGAGCTGAAATGCAGCCTTTGGAGGGTCCCGAGCGAACGGGATTCCTGTACGTGGGCCGCTTAGTGGCGGACAAGAAGCCCATGCAGATGCTGAACGCCTTTGTCATGGCATTGCCTCAGCTTCCGCCAGACTCCAAACTGCTGATCGTGGGGGACGGTCCGGAGCGAGCAAACCTCGAACGCCGAATTCTGGAGCTGAACCTGTCTGACCGAGTGAAGATGTTTGGCCATATCGGAGACTATGCGAGACTGAAGGAGATCTATCAGCAGGCACTCGTGTCACTTTCCGCAGGAGCCGTCGGCCTTTCGATTACTCAAAGCCTTGGCTTCGGTGTTCCAATGCTCTATTCGCGCCATGACCCTCACGGCCCCGAGATTGTTGCCGCGAAAGAAGGCTGGAATTGCCTGTGCTTTGAAACCGACAGTATCGAAGATCTTGCCGCCCGTATGTTGCAGATGCAGAGCGAACGGGCCGCATGGATCTCCCGTGCGCCAGCAATTTCGTCAGAGTGTAGTGCCAGCTTCAGTGTCGAAAAGATGGCCGCAGAATTTATCAATGCGGTCCTTGGACCAGACCATAACGCCCGCTGACGATCTTCAATCAGCCGGAACGAGTTAGCGTCCGGTTCTCTCAACTCGTAGCGCCGGCTTTATCCGGCATTCTTGTAGCACTGGCTTTAGCCGGCATTCTCGTAGTGCTGGCTTCAGCCGGCATTCGATTGCAATTTCGCGCGACAACTCCGAATGAAGTCGGCACTACGAAATCAATCAACGCGCCGTCGCGCCGCCGGCAGAGCATGTGCCGGGCTTCCAGTCCTAACTGGACAGCGCCATGTTCAATGTTCAAGAAAACCAATGAGAATACAACCCCGAAGCGCCAGTTTTGAAGTTGCGCTATTCGACAATTGGGGAGATCAACGGGGCGAAAACACAGGGAATTATCATAACCCGACGCGTCACGGCCTGTTGATTTAATGGGTTTTCACAACCCGAAACGTGCGTGAGGGATAAAAGGTGCCGCGTTTTTCAACAACAATCCCTCGCTGACGCATCGGGTTATGATTAAATCAACACGCCGGTCAGCGAGGGATTGAAGGAAACATTGATAAAACGCAAATGCTCTATCCCTCACTCACGTTTCGGGTTGGGATGGCGGCAATTGCGCAACTTGAAAAAGCGCCAGCGAATGAATGAGTCGCAAAGTGCTCACTCACTCACTCGCTCGCGCTTCGGGCTTGTAAGGGAGCCGAACATGGCGATGTCCAGCTAACCAAACTTGCAACTTCAAAACGCATCAGTGAAGGATTCTGAGGACGAACTGTCCGAGCGCGAGATCGCAATCCCTCAATGACGTTCCGGATTGTAAAAGCCTTAGTCGCGTAACATCAGAAAATACGCTTCGCCATCTGCCTTACCTTTTCAACGATTGCGCAGGGCTTCCAGACGTTGGCGAGCTTGCTCTAGATCGGGCGCTCGCTCCAGACAGACTTCATACTGCTTGATGGCCTCGTCCAACCGGTCCAACTTTTCAAGCGTCATTCCGAGATTGAAGTAATTCTGGTACGTGTCGGGATCGAGCCGAATCGCCAGTTCCAGCGCTTCGATGGCTGCGGAATAGTCGCCCTGCATAAACAGCGTCGCTCCCAGCATCGACTGGACTCCCTCAGCACCAGGATCAAGCTCCATCGCACGCCTTAAACTCTGCACCGCTTCCGGAAGCCTGTTGAGCCTCACCAGACATCGCCCCAACTCACCGTGCGCTGCGAAATAGTCTTCGTCGGCAGCCAGAACTTCACGCAGGATCGGCTCAGCAAGTTCGTATTGTCCGGCGTCAATCATGGCGGAGGCATCGGTCAGTTTGTAGTAGTAGGGGAGCATGTCCTTCACGTCGCGAAGTGGCTGCCCCTGGTCATCATCCGTGTCACGATAAGAGGCGTACCCCAGGCCACTCAGAGCACGACGTTCCTGTTCCGTGAGCGCCACGTTGTCGGCCAGGCGTTCATTCATCCGCTCTTCCCATGCCGTCAGCTCCGTCTCTAACTCCTGGACCTGGTCGGGCAATTCCATGGCGAGATTCCGCAGTTCCGGCGGATCGGCGATCAGATCATACAGTTCAGCGCGGGGGCTGCGGATATACTTCCACTTCTGAGTAATCAGGGCTCGCAGAGGCGACCAATGCGCCGCGTGATAAGGTTCGTCTGTCTCGGCATAGCAGGGCAACAGCGGAAGCATCTCGCCTCGCAACGCTGGCAGCAGGGTACGTCCGCTGGCGTTGGCAATCGGCTTCTGGCCGAGTTGATCCAATAGCGTAGGAGCCAGATCGACAAGTGAAACGGGCTCCGCCACACGATGTCCGGGGCGAACTTCTTTGGGCGATACGATCAACAGCGGAACCCTCAGAGTCGCGTCATACACAGTCATACTGTGCGATAATTCTCCATGCTCTCCCAGACTTTCGCCATGGTCGCCGACGATGACAATCACGGTGTTCTCGAGAGCACCGGACTTCTCCAGTGTCGAGAATAAACGATCAAGCTGCTCATCAACATACGCCAGCTCGGCATCGTAGAGTCGATCGGCAAACGCATCCCCAAACCGCTCCTCGTGCGCGAGGTAAGGATAATGGGGGTCGAAAAGATGGACCCAACAAAAGTATGGCTTCTGAGTTCGAGGACGCAGCCATCGAAGCGCGGCATCAACCACCAAACTGGCATCGCGATACTGATGATGTCCGTGCAAACCGGGATCTGAAAGGGACAGATCATCATCGTACTTGTCAAAGCCTCGCTGCAGCCCGAACTTGTGATCCAGCACAAACGCTGCGACGAACGCCCCCGTCTCGTAACCCGCAGCCTGCAGTTCTGTCGCAAGGGTTGGCAACCCCGAGGGCAATGCGGCCCCGCCATTATTGCGAAGACCATGCTCAGGTGGATAAAGCCCCGTCAACATGGTTGCATGAGACGGCAATGTCAACGGCACAGGCGCATAGGCCCGTTCAAACAAGACGCCTTTTTGAGCCAGCCGATCGAGCACTGGTGTTCGAGCCAGCGAATAGCCATAACAACCCAATCGATCCGCACGCGTGGTATCAAGCGTGATCATCAGGACGTTCATTGGCCGCGGGGCACGCGTGTACCACACGACACCACCAGCAAGCAGCCCGAGCACAACAACCAAACCGATCCGCACCCGAGTGCTGATTGCCATGACAGTACTCATCGAGCGTGAAGACTTCGTAAAATTCAGATCCAGAGAAAGAAAAACTTCCCGGATCAAGAAGTGTGCTTTTGTGGATCTCCGCAGGTACGGCCTGCCGGGCAGCCCTTCGCAGCGTGCCGCGACCTGTGTACAGGTGAAATAGCAACCTCGGCCGATTTCCTCAAGCCAATAGCGAACGCGGGAGCCGTCGCGGATTTCGGTACGTCCAGCCAGGCAGGATTTCGCGGCTTGCCACGACTTCGACGCATGGATAATTCGGCGCGGCCGTCCATTCTCACCAAAGTGGAAACTGGGTTCGCCTTAAGACGATCCGCGAATCCTTTCCACCAGAATGGACCTACGACCACAAATCGCAATCAATCCCTGACATTCCAGCACCGGCTGGCCAGTTTGTGATTCTGCGATCCATAACAAGGTGCGTGAAGGAGTGTAACGCACTATGATTGCAGGAGGATCGGTCCTGGTGCGATGCCCTCCGCTTCACACACCCGCAAAGATTGACAAAATTGCCAGCCGTGGACACTCGAGATCAGCAGGCTCCCTCAACAAGAACGCTTATCTCGCACTGATCATGAGCTGTATGCTCGTGTTGCCTTCCTTCGGAATCTCCACGAAGCTTGCTGGATTTCGCGGATCCGGCGTCTGCAAATGTGATGGTAGAGTTTCTACCCGAATAATTCCGGGATTAACAGGCTCGCCCTCTTTGGGCTCGGGAGCCGCAGCTCCATTGGGCAGACGCATTCTGGAGTAGGAAACCATGTACTTACCAGGAGCAAGACCGGGGAGATTCTGCGTGAGGTCAGTGACTGTGAAACTTCCGTCCACAGAAGTCGTCCCAGCGCCTCCTCGGCTATTCTTGGCAATCTCCGGTATGAATGTGATGGTAATTCCATCCATTGGCTTGCCGTTGACCAGAATCGTGCCGGAAACTGGCACCAGAGCCTCGGGTGGCTCTTCCCCACAACCAACCAAAAAGACAGTCGCCATCAACCCGAGTCCAACCAGCCAATAACGAGGATGCATTCCTGTTTTCCAAACTTCTAGGTTCAAAAGAAATTCGTGGGCGATGAGTGCTCGAAAAACAATAAGCAAAATCATCGGACATCTGAGTGCCGCAACAAACTCAAATAGGCGCGAACATAAGTTCGCGCCTATCACGGTGAGTTGCTCGAATAAGTGTGAACTTATGCGGTAAAATAACGAGCCTGTGACTTCAACTGGCGTAGGTCACCAGCTTGATGTCAATCAGCACAAGAAGACTGAGTCAGCGATCCTATTGGCTGCTCGATATTCTCACTGCAAGCTATGACTGAGGCGAGGATTAGAATTCTCCCATCACCTGTCCGTCAGAGATGTAAGCAAGATTCTGCAGTGTCAGTAAGTTCGTGTTCTCGCTGACAAACCGAACACCGCCGTCTCCCAACAGAACCTGACAGCCCCCGGTATGCAAAGAGCTCGCATTCGTGTTGTAATTAATAACTTTGCCTGGGACGGGAGTCGTTCCTACGACAACCCATTTGTTAATTCCTCCGAGCAATCGAGTACCAGTTCCCGCGTGCTGAACGCAGGCCCATGGCGAGATGCGGCCGCTGTTACATTCGAACACGTTCTCAACAACCAGGACTGAGTTGCTGGTCCCGTCCGTGAAGTCACGCATTGTGGAATTGGAATTCCCGCCGAAAGCTGTTCGGACAGTCAGCCCGACAGCAGACCACGTCCCATTGTAGTGGGTGGCGTTGACACTGAGACCGTATGAAGACTTGAAGCTCGTGCCAGATGTTCCGCAACCATAATAGATTCCGTCATCGTTGATGAATGGAATGCCATTATCCGACGGACACATAAATGCAGCGAGTTTCGTGTTCTTCGCTACCAGGTTACCACCCACTGGCACGTCGCCAGCTGGAGGAGATACGCCCGCTCCGGAGTATTTGCCGAAGGACTTGCTGAAGTCGAACGTGCTGTACAAGTTGGCTTGCTCAATGTACGGCAGCAACATTACCAGACCGTTCTGATTCATCTTTCTGCCTGCGGGTGGCGACTGCCCAATGCCCATCATTTCCCCGTAAGGGAACATCTGGAACGTGTCGTGATAGTTGTGCAGCGCCAAGCCCATCTGCTTCAGGTTGTTCTTGCACTGAGTTCTGCGAGCGGCTTCTCGTGCCTGCTGTACAGCTGGCAACAGCAACGCGATCAGGATGGCGATGATTGCGATCACCACTAGTAACTCGATCAGAGTAAATGCACGACGATGAGGTCTCATGAACAATTTCCCCAAACAGCGAAATAACAGATCAGAAAGACAATTGCGGTCGCTCCGACAGTCGGTGTTCACACATGCCAACGAACAGCATTCGCCACACGCATGCTGGAACGAGACCCAATCACTGAAGATGCAAACTCAATGCCAATTCGGATTTCATCAAGAGGCCACAGTAAATCCGTTATTAATAAATCAACCGTCGACAAATGCATTTCCTCAGAGCGTCTGTGCCTTTTTTTGTCGCATGTTCAATATGGTCCCGCGCTCGTATCAACGTCCGTCAGCTCCAGAGGCGAGTAAACTTTCCGCAGTTCCGGAGAACGTTGAACGTTTCTAAGCCGGTCGCAACTTTTAAGGACGCTCAATCGACTTTTCCATCGCGTTATCAACCGAGACGTTGTCCCCTTCGAGTAGAAATCCGCGTGGCGGTGAACGTGTCATCACTCGCTCTGCAAGGGCACATGCAGTCTCAAAGCCAATGAGATTGATCGTTGGTTTCCCCTCTAAGGCACGGTCCCGGCATAAGTTCCGGATTTTTCGTTTAACCGTCAGCCGAAGGCGTACGCGTTTTCGTTTCAGGTGCTCAATTTGGCTGTGAACCGAACGCGGCACGCATTGCTTCGAGTACCCGCAATGCAGCCTCATTGCGGGGATTAATTCTGAGCACGTTCTCGTAATGCTGCATGGCAAGAGGAAATTTCTCCTGTCGCTGATATACCTCCGCCAAATACAGATGGCCGTTTTCGGACTCAGGCTGCAGTTCAAGTTGTCGCAAAAAGCTCTTTTCGGCGAGTCCCAGCTCTCGCAGTTTAAGCTGGGAGTATCCCATCATTTCATAACCGCGCGCAGAGTCAGGGTCGATCTCCAGAGCGGCCTGGCACCAATGGATCGCGTCGGTGTATTGCTCCTGAGCAATCCTGCATTGCGCCAAATTAAGACGTGCGCGATGAAAGTTCGGAACATCGCGGGCCAGCGGCTCCAGCAGTATCGCAGCCTCGTCAAAATTCCGATCATCAATCAGATGAACAGCGCGATTGAATTGGTTGAGATAGGAAATCATGTCTTTGACATCCGGACGGTCCGATGCGTGGCGAGGATCTTCTTTCGCTGAGGAACCACCAGCATATCCCAGACTCTCAAGGGCGCGTTGCTCCTGTGCCGATAATGTCACCTGCTTGCCAGTGCGGATTTGAAATTTCTCCTCGAATGCCGTCAGTTCACCGTCGAGTTCACTCACCCGATCCGGCTGCTGAGAGGCGAGATTGACCAACTCCTGGGGATCCGCTGTGAGGTCATACAGTTCCGGCTGTGTGGTTCTCACATACCGCCACCGTTCATTCGTCAGGCTTTGCAGCGGCGACCAAAATGCCTGCAGGTATGGCTCAACTGTTTGCGAATAACAAAGTCGAGGCGCGAGTGGATTGCCCAGCAAGGCTGGTTGCAAACTACGAAGCTTCAAATCTCCGGGCACTTCTGCTCCACCAATTTCCAGCAAGGTCGGAAACAAATCGATCAACGAAACCGGTGTCTCGACTCGATGACCAGCCTTTGCCTGAGCATAATTTGCAACGATCATGGGTACACGCAAAGTGGATTCATGCAATAGATACCCATGCATGTCTTCACCATGCTCACCGAGACTCTCGCCATGATCGCCAGCGATCACAATGATGGTATTCTCCAGTTCGCCAAGCCGCCCCAGTTCGTCAATGACGCGACCGATCTGCCGGTCAACATAAGCAAGTTCGGCGTCGTAAGGGCGATCTCGAAACTTCGCGTCGAACTCCTCTGGATGAATGTGATAAGGATCATGTGGATCATAAAAATGCAGCCAGCAAAAGAACGGCGCATCGTCGGGCTGCTGCCGTTGCTTCAGCCACTGAATGGACAGATCTGCGATATATCGTCCGTCGCGAGAACGCTGCTTTCTGTCAGCCCCGGTTTTTGGATCTGACAGGTCATCATAATAGCTCTGAAAACCACGATTCAGGCCAAACCTTGCGGCCAGCATTGATGCCGCCGGGAATGCCGCCGTGGCATATCCTCGCTTCTGAAGGAGTTCCGCGATCGTCGGAATGTTCGGGTCCAGAACCGTTGACGCGTTTGTGTGGACTCCATGTTCTGGCGGCCAGAGTCCAGTCATAATCGACGTGTGTGAGGGGGACGTCATGGGTGCCGGTGCATACGCTCGCTCAAACAGGACCCCGTTTTTCGCAAGTGCATCAAGCTGCGGTGTTAGTGCGAGTTTGTAGCCATAACATCCCAACCGGTCGGCTCGAGTCGTATCCAGCGTAATCAACAACAAATTGACCTGGGGCTTCGATCGCAAATAGATCAGAAAGCCTCCCAACCCGACGGCGACCAAAACAACGATCAACGGCAGTCGCCATTTAGACTTCATCGCAAACCTCAAATCAATGACCAATGATCTCGGATCAAACCTCGCACCGACCGATTCACGTCGACCAGCCCAAGTGCACTCGTTTGACTACTCGCCATATCAAAGTGTCGAAGCGAAACGATTCTTCGCAACTGGGCGGAGCAGATCTTCAGCCATTCTTGCGATTGAGGACAATACGCCGAGACCATTTCCCGTGGAAAAAAGCCATGCCCGTCCCAGGCGATGCCGGTACTAAGAACTGAGAGCTCTCAAAATGGTCGAGAGCCATGGCCTTATGATCACCTCACTCTCGCTTCAGACGCTGAGAGGTAAGGCCACGCACTGTTAACAAGGGTCTGATCGAAAGCACTTCGTTCAGCGAGGCTGTGTTTGTGGCCGTATTTGTTCCAGACGTGCCGCGATGTTGCGGTGCTGAACAGAGAGTTCCCGATTCCCGATTTTCTGCAGTTCATCAGCCAGCAGTGAATGGACGTCGATGGAGCCAGGCTGGAGTTCGACTGCCTTCTGGAATGCCGAAATAGCATCAGAGTGGCGATTCTGAAGGCTGAGGCAGACGCCCAGCATCTGCCAGTCTGAATACCGAGGTCGAATTCGAGTCAGCTCCGCGAACGCTTTTTCTGCTTTAGAAAATGCTCCAAGCCGGAGTTGCGTATCACCAAGCACAATCAGCAGGTCAATTCTGGACTCCGCATCGCAATCCTTTGAATTCAGAGCTTGCTCTGCAAATTTTAGGCATCTGGGGTCTTCCTGAGCCCAATAGGCATAGGCCAGTCCACCAAGTACATCAGCATCGCGCATTCCCTGGCGTTCAACTTCCTTTAGAGTCTTCAATGCCTGTTCGAGCGCCAGTGGCCCCATATTCTTTTCAGGTCTTGCCAGCGCCACGCCCAAACAACGCTGCAGGTCCAGCGGCGTGAGTCGAGAAACATCGCCAAAAGGAACCAATTCCACACTCTGAACGGTTCGTTTTGCCTGTATCTCAGGCGGCGAATGCTTAATACTGATCCGGTGGTGAGTAAACGTGAAGTGTGGGATCTCGGTTTCGGACTTCGGCATATGGCAGCTGGCGCAGTCATCTTCCGGGCTTTGGATTCGCCGCTGTGATTCCGGGACGGCACAAGTTGACGAAGCCGTGTCGTGACACTGAATGCATGCGCGGCGATAGTACTCCACTTTTTCAGATGCCGCAGGCGACTGGTGCGGATTGTGACACGTGGTGCAGGTCAGAGTTTCAGACTGCGTATAGCATCGGCTGGCGTGCATCTGTTCGAAGTGGCCAACAACTTCCATGCGTTCGGAGGACTGCTTGCGAACGAAGTCGACGCGATAATCGGACAAAGGCAGACCGGGTCGAAAATCGCTTAAGTTACGACCTCGAACGAACGCCCAGCCAGCCCCACGCAAATGGCAACGCGCACAGATATCTTCATTTCGGGCCCGTGAAATCTTGCGAGGATTCACTATTGTATCGTCGAATTCCGCTTTGACAGGGAGTTCTGCTGTCCGTTCCTTCACGTGTATGGATCCGGGACCGTGACAATTCTCGCAACCGATTGATGCTTCAATGAAATTCAGGCGATGTGTGCTATTCCCTGTCGATTCGATATGTCCACTGTGACACTCGACGCAGCCATCATGAGCAGCTCTTGCGAAGCCTTCATGGTTGGGATGGTCGAACCCCGGAGACATCCCCCACATTCCTTTGGATGAATACCAGGTGAGAGGGGATTCGAACAAGTAGCCTTCGATGTCGATCAGATAGCTACGGCTGTGATTCCCCGATCCAATGCGCCAAGCGACGGGGTGTTCGGCTGCAGCGACTTTAGCGGAGTTGCCATCGACAAACAGTTCTCGATGCCACATGCGATCGCCTTCGCGGTCGATCCTATATGTCCGTCCTGACAAAGCATGGACCAACTCTGCGTCGTGTGGTTCTTCCTCGACCCGAATCCGCTGAAGAGAACGCGCATGGGCTGTCGCTGAAAATGACTCATTCTGCGGTTTATGGCAGTCAACACATTGATCACTACCGACATGTACTGCATTGACCGTGTTACGGTGGCGAGATTCGAAAGGTGGCGTGGCTTCTCGCAGGTCAGCAAGCGGGCGAACCGAGTAATCTGTGGGGTCGTCCTTTTTCAGAAACGCGAATGCACCAAGTGCGGCCGCAACAACCAAGGTGCAAAGAATAACAAATCGTGAGCGTGCCATGAGAGGACCCGAACAGAGTCTGCAGACAGCTTACTTAAGTCGATCACGCCGAACTTCGGTGGGCTGTCTGCGTTTCCGGAATCACCTTACAGCTTGAAATCGGCCGAAGTCGTGCCACCCGAAGGGACATCAAAAGAAAGCTTAGACGATTTTGGATCGCTATACTCAGGAGGCAACAGCGGCTTTACGTTCGCGCCGACACGACTCTGGTTCATTGCCTTCAGCTGCTCCTCGTCCATTCCCGGAATGGACATGTCAATACCGCCAGCCGCTGGACCTTCGGGTGCTCTATCTTTGGTAATGTACACTTTGCAGGAACCAACAGGGGCGCCCCGAACCAATGAGTAGCGACCGTCGTCTTTAATCCTCCCGTAGCCCTCGAATCCTTTTGAAACGAAAAAGATCTCAGCTCCAGCCAAAGGTTTTCCGTCGAGCGTGACCATACCGGACACCTCTGCCATCTCCGGACCACTGGCCTCCCCACCACAACCAAGGAAAAACATGGTAAAGATGCAGACAAATAAACGATTTCCAGTCATAACTGATTCTTACTCTGCTGACAGACGAAGAAGCGGAAAGAGATCAATTGAAGATGACGAGCCGAAGCGGCGACAGTGTTGACGCCACTCGGCTAGTCAGAGACCAATTCTGCTACGCAGACACAACAACAATAAAGGCAGATGCCTGTTTAGAAATCTCCGATAACCTCGCCGCCGTTGATCGATTCAAGCGCCCGGAGAACACCGTTTCGATCAATATTTTCGCTCAGGAATCTGACGCTTCCATCGCCCAGCAGAGTCTGCGCACCGCCTGTATGTTGGCTACCAGCACCCCAGGCATATGGATAGGGTGTGCCGCTGTACTTCTCATTGATGCCACGGTTGTAAGGGGTGATAAAGTGCGTGTGAACGTATGCCTGCAGGAACGGGCCGTAAGCTTTGTCTGCTTTACGCTGCGGAGTCTCAATAAGCAACATTGTATTCGACGTCCCATCTTTGATGTCGGAGACGCCCGCCGAACGGTTGATGCCGAAGGCGGATCGCTGCTTAGACGTATTCATCACCCACAGTCCCCCTGCATTTCCATCATACTCGTAGTTTTCGTGTACAAAGCCATAATTCACTCGAGTGTACTTCTGGGCTGAATACATGTTTATGGCTGCAGAGTCATGTGGGTTATCATACATCACATCGCTTGGGCAGTACTGCACCGGGATAGAAACGCCATCCAACACCGCCTGATAGCCGCCCCCACCAAGACCCTGCCAGTCTGCTCTTCCTGTGGCAAGACTGAAGTCAATCTTGCTATACAGGTTTGCCTGTTCGAGATAGGGCAGCAGCAGTAAATAACCCGTCGTATTGCGGACACCGACAGGTCCGTAGTTCAAATAGGCAGGGTTATTGGAAAGATTTGCACCGGGATTGATTGCAGAAGGAGGGAACTGACCGGTGACATCATGATAATTATGAAGTGCCAGGCCCCATTGCTTCAGGTGATTCTTGCACTGAGTCCGTCGGGCCGCTTCACGAGCCTGTTGCACAGCTGGCAACAACAGCGCGATGAGAATTGCGATAATCGCAATCACCACCAGCAGTTCAATCAACGTAAAACCACGCCGTGTAAACTTCATTGAACGATCTCCCTTTGACGGAACAAAAATGCGTCTCATAACAACAAGAGACAAATGGCCCGGAAAATTTGGGGTGGAAACGAGCAATCACAGGCAAGGCAGGCTTCAAGAACTAACAGAACAGTCTCAATCTAGAGACTGCGATCTCGTTTTTGAAGACGGAACACACTCTTTGCGAAAAAATCGGAACAAAATCCAAAATACCCTTGCTCCTCTCATGGCATGGCAGCTTGCCACCAGAGGAGCTGCCATGGCAACTATTGTTCCATTTGACGTTCTCTGATTCTTAAGGATTCGCTTAACGGACTGACCTTTCCGACAGCATTGAGTTTTCCGTCAACGGTGATCCCCTGTTCGAATCGTTCGCAATACATTCTCAGACGACTTCGCATTCGGACATTGCCGCTTCCACGTTTCTTATCCTGCACGTTGGGAACATCGCAGTCGGTGGAAAAAACAGAACAGGTCAGTCGGTCATTCCATCACAAGCGGGAATCCATAGTTCTGGAGGCTCGCTGATTCTGGATTCCCGCCTGCACGGGAATGACGATGGTTTTTCGACGAACTGCAAGGGCAAGTGTTTCGAACTCTTCATCCACTGAAAGGTGCATTCGAAACATACGTGGCCGCACAAAATAATTGCAGCTTCAGTGTGTCTGCGAACAAGCGATGCGATGAAGGTAAAGATGAAGCCGCCGAATGTCGCTGCGGCGGCGGCGTCAATGACTGTGAAGTTCTCGGTGAGTCTCCGCGAGGAGTGAAGCTGCAAAACTCCAGACATCAACCGGAAGCTCTGCCAACCGTCGAGCCTACAAGATGGGTTCGGTCTCCAAACGATAGCTTCAGCTGGCTCTCTGTCTGCATATCCATGGCTAGCTGGACAGCGCCATGTTCAAGAAAACCATTGAGAATACAAGCCCGAAGCGCCAGCGATTGAATGAGTCGCAAAGTGCTCACTCGCTCGCGCTTCGGGCTTGTAAGGGAGCCGAACATGGCGATGTCCAGCTTGTGTTCTGTCAGGAACAAGTTTTGGGGTTTAATGCGAGCCGACGGAGCGGCTCGACTACGTAGTTTCGCCGCTCCGTCGGCGAAAATGAGATCCCCCAGTAACCCCCAAATCAAAACCTGATGAGCCAGCTTGTGTTCTGTCAGGAACAAGTTTTTTTGGGGGGCAATGCGAGCCGACGGAGCGGCTCGACTACGTAGTTTCGCCGCTCCGT
>JBPOIW010000084.1:0-55220 GCA_052034165.1 Planctomycetota bacterium
ATTTTGGGCGGTTTGATTGCCTTTCCTTATATCGACTTTAACAAGCAAGGGAACGTTTACTACACGTTCAAGCAGAGATCCTTTGCTGTGACCACGTTTCTGTTCGGCTTCATGCCGTTGTGGGTCGCTCTGATCGTTCTGGGGACGTTTCTTCGAGGTCCGAACTGGAACTTTTTCGGAATCTATGAGTACTGGGACGTTCATAAGGTTGAAGCTGCGAACAACGTGAATCTCAGCGAGTTCTTCTGGAATGGTGTGGGGTTGGGGATTCCGAAAGGATCTGGAGTTGGTGACATCCTGCTTCGAGAATCGCCAGGAATTATTTTGACGATTGTTTATTTCGCAGCACTGCCTCCGGTTCTGGGCCTGACAGTTCTGAGAAAGTATTTTGTTCGGATGGGTGTGCTTCGATTCCTTGTGTTCTCGAATCTCATCCTGTGGATGGCGGTGCTTCCGATCAAGATGTTGCTTCGTTGGGCGTTTGCTTTGAAGTACATCGTCGGGATCCCTGAGTTTTTCTTCAATATCTGATGTTGGCACGTGCCGCATTCAGGTTTCCGGTTTCTGAAAACCACTGAGGACGGGCAGAAGGCCCAGCCAAAGTCTCATGCCAGCAACTGATAATTATCGTTGGAATCAAAAGACCCTGAACGGCGTTTTTGCCGCCAGCTCCGTGATTCTGCTTCTGTCCGTAATCGTGATGATGCGGGCCGATCAGGCCGATGAGTGGAAGGGTTATCAACGCACGAACTTCAAGCTTGACGCTACGGTGCGTAAGGCTGATCTTGCAAAGATCGAGTCACCGGAGTTCCGTAAGCAACGGGCTGAGATCGATGCGCAGGTGACTGCTGCTGAAGAGAAGCTCAACCAGATCAGGATTGATCAGGCTCCGCTGTTCAAGGAGCAGGACAGTCTGCAGCGCAGTGTGGATGCACTGGAGATCGAGCTGAAATTCAAGAATTCCCTTCGTGACCAGGCACGTGCTCAGTACGACCTTGCTGTACGTGACGCGCTGCCGGCTGAGTTGGCGCAGGCTCGTTTTGATGCTTACCGGTCGAAGCAGGACGAGTGCGACGCAACTAAGGTTGAGCTCGACGCTGCTAAGGATTTGTTGGCCGAGAAGAATGCCGAAGTAAAAGGTCTGACGGCCGAATATGACGGCTTAGTCGCTGCACGAGAAAAGCTCAATTTCGAAGCGGAGCGAGTCCGCGCGTCGGTGGAGAAGATTGAGCCTTCAAATCTCGTTTCCAGTTGGAAGCGGGCGATGATGGAACTTCCGATCATTGACGGTTTCAACTCGCATCTGCGGATCGTGCAGGATTGGATGCCGCGACTTTCACAGACTCTTGGTATGGCCGAGATTGCTCGGTTCGACCGCTGCCGGTCGTGTCACCAGAATATTGATAAGACGACGTCGTCTGGCGATGCGGCGTTTCCGGCTGGACATCCATCAACAGTTGCTGTTGAAGATTGGGTGAAGGAGGGCAAGTTCCCTCAGCCGTTCTCAACACACCCGAAGACAGAATTGTTTTGTACTGCGTCCAGCCCACATCCAGTCGCTAAGTTCGGCTGCACGATCTGTCACGACGGTCAGGGATCCGGCACAAGCTTCGGGAATGCAGAGCATACTCCGAATGATCCGCACCTGGCTCATGAGTGGCACGGTGAGTACGGCTATCATCCGAATCACTTTTGGGAGTACCCGATGCAGCCTTCTCGGTTCGCCGAGTCGACCTGTATCAAATGCCATCACTCGGTGACTGAACTGGGTGTGAGTCCAAAGTTTGGAGCATCAGCACCGAAGGTCGTTAAGGGCTACGAACTGATACAGAAGTATGGTTGCTACGGTTGCCATGAAATGCATGGATTCGATGGTGGCGTGGCGATCGGTCCGGACATGCGTCTGGAGCCACAAACCGACGAGGAAGCTGCTCGAATCGCGGCTGATCCAACGCAGGTTGCAGGCAAAATGCGGAAGGTTGGTCCAAGCTTGCGGCATGTCGCTTCGAAGACGACTGATGCGTTTATTCAGTATTGGACAGAGGATCCATCTCGATTCCGTCCATCGACAAAGATGCCAAAGTTCTTCGGGCTGGCGGATCATCTGAGCGAAGCAGATGCTGCTCATACAGCGAAGTTTGAAGCGGCGGAGTTGGCAGGTGTTGCAGCTGTGTTGATTGGCACTTCGCAGCCGATTGAACTGCTGTCTCCTGCAGACGGTTATGTTGCGAATGCCGAGCGTGGAAAGCAGTTGTTTTCTGAACGCGGATGCCTTGCCTGCCATCAGCACGGAGCAGTCCCGGGAAACACCGCGGATTTTGGCCCCAACATTTCAGACATTCACAAGAAAGTCATTCGTAACGCTGATGACGACAACTTCAGCGACTGGCTTTACACGTGGATTCGTGAGCCAGAACGGCACCACAAGCGGACGCGAATGCCAAACCTGTACCTCGACAAGTATACTGATGTTGATGGAACCAGCGTGATTGATCCCGCTGCGGACATCACTGCGTTCCTGCTGAGCCAGGGCAAGTCAGAACAGTTCCCGGTCGCTGAAGTCGATGGGACAGAATTGGACAATTTGGTCAGTTTGTATCTGGAAAAGACACGGTTCAGCAAAGCTGCTGCTCGAGGGATCATCGAATCAGGTTCGTTCCCGCAGAAGTTGGCAGATGTTGTGGGAGACGAGCAAGCTCTGGCGTCTGAGGATGGTGCGGCCATCACTGATCCGGGTGTTTGGCGGCAGAAGAAGCTGGAGTATGTCGGTCGCAAGACGATCGCACGTTACGGGTGTTACGCATGTCATGACATGCCGGGATACGAGTTGGCTCGACCGATTGGTGTGGCTTTGCAGGATTGGGGTCGTAAGGACACCAGCAAGCTTGGTTTTGAGCACATTGAAGAGTTCCTGCACCATCATGGAGAGCCAACTGGTTCTGCATTCAAGTCAACGGTAGAACGCGTTGAAGCTGCCAGCCAGAAAGCTGAAGCGGGTGGTGCAGCGGCTGGGGTGTTTACGGAAGAGGAAGAAGCCAGTGAGATGTCGGCAGCTTACTTCTTCGACAGCATCCAGCATCACGGTCGAGCTGGTTTTGCGTGGCAGAAGCTGCGTGCTCCTCGAAGCTATGACTATGAGAAGACAGAAACCAAGGGCTATGACGAACGTTTGCGAATGCCGAAGTTCCCGTTGAAGGAAGATGAGATCGAGGCTATTGCTACGTTTGTGCTCGGACTGGTCGCGGATCCTCCGGCTGAGGAATACGTTTATACGCCGAATGAGCGAGATAAGAATCGTATCGAAGGGGAGTTCCTGCTGGCGAAGTACAACTGCACGGGTTGCCATATGCTTGACCTTCCGAAGGTGACATATGCAACGGACCTTGAAGCTCTGACGTCTTCAGAGATGAAGCCGACGGACCATGAAGTGGCTTTGGAAATGCTATTGAAGACTCGCCCGGTAACCAAAGCTTTGACGGGTGAAGTGAGAAACTTCGTCATTGATGACGAGAAGAAGTCGCTGCATCTGGCCACAATTCGAGCGATGGTTGCAGTTCGTCCAGACCCGGAAGAAGAGCCAGAGTTTCGCGAACACGGCTTTGACCTCTGGGAGACGGCTGAGTTCGGGACCGGCGAAGACATGAAGCGACTTCTTCCGGGCGAACGTATCACGGTGCCGGATGCCCAGCTTGTGAAATACGAGAGTGGTCGAGGTGGAGCGTTTGCAGAATGGCTGGTTGAGAACTTGATGGAAACCAAGACTGGTGGAAATCGGTCACTCGCGTGGCAGGCTTCTCCGCCACCGCTTTATCAGGAAGGTGGGAAGGTTCAGACTTCCTGGTTGTATCAATTCTTGTTGGAGCCTGGAAAGATTCGCCATACGACGGTCCTGCGGATGCCTCGTTTCAATATGAGCGAAGCAGAAGCCCGCGTGCTCGCGAACTATTTCGCGGCTGCTGATGGTGCTGAGTTCCCGTATCAGGAAAATCCTTCGACGGATACGGACTATTTGTCTATGAAAGAAGCAGAGCTTGCACATGCTCAGTTGTTGGGTGAAGGGCAGTCTTACCTGAATGAGTCATGGCGAACTCTGAATGGGCCGTTGTGCGGTAAGTGTCACTCGCTGGCTGGTAAGAAGTTCAAGGCATCGGATCCAGCGAAGGATATTCAGGGGCCAAATCTGAATGTCGTGCAGAATCGGTTGCGAGCGGATTGGGTGAAGCTGTGGCTCTACAAGCCATCGTGGATTACGCCATATACGTCAATGCCGGTGAACTATCCGAAGAACAACACGACTCAGTTGCCCGACTTGTTCAAGGGTGATCCTGATGCTCATGTAATCGCCACTCGCGATGCGTTGATGAACTACACGCGGTTGATGGAAGATATTGGCCCTACCTCATACACACCTCCGGCGGCGCCAGCTGCTGAGCCTGCTCCTCCTGCGGATGCGGCGAAGGCCGATAACGCTGCAGGGGCTGAGTAGTCTCGGGTTTAGGTTGTTTTGGTAGTGTTCTTGGTTTTTGATGACGGTTTCGATTGGTTCGCATAAATGAAGAAGCCTCTTTTCACTGCTGCGCTGCTTTCGCTGGCTCTTGGAGCTGGTTGCGGGGAATATCCCGGCGGTGCTTATGTTCGTCCTCAGGTGTTGTTCGTGGCTGCTGACTCTACGACAGTGGCTGAAGAGGGTGAGTCGAGTGGCGAAGCTGCAGCTGAAACAGGAACGCCCGGGATCTTTACGGGGAAAGTCGTGCTGAAAGGTAGTCAGACGGCACTTGCTCCTCTGATCACCCAGGGTGCTGACGTTAAGGACAAAGAGGTTTGTGCTGCTGTGGATGTACCGGACGAGCGGCTTGTTTTGGGCGAATCCAACGGTGTGGCGAATGTGTTCATTTACCTCGCCAAGGCTCCGAAAAACGGCAAGAAGCTCGAGGCTCCAGCGGACCCATTCTTCTTTGATCAGAAAAACTGTCGCTTCCTTCCACACTGCGTTGTTGTACCGACAGGCCAGGTTGTAAAGGTGTTGAGCGACGACAGTGTCGCGCACAACACTCATACCTACCCAAGCCGTAATACGGGGATCAGCTCTGTCGTGAGTGCTGGGGATCGAGTTGGTCAGGTGGAGTTCACTTACAATAAGGCTGAGTCAGCTCCGTTTGCTGTGACTTGTGACTTTCATGGTTGGATGAAGGCATACCACCTTCCATTGGACCACCCGTATTATGCTGTGACAGATGCGAACGGTGGATTTAATATTCCGGATCTGCCTGCGGGAAAACACACGTTTGTGGTGTGGCACGAAGCGGCGGACGGAAATTATGTCGAGCGAAAGTTGGCGGTGGAGATTCAGTCAGGCGGCACGACGGAGCTGCAGATTGACTATCCTGTTGAGAAATTGAAGCTGTAAGTTGCTGGTGTTCGGTTTCTGCGTTCATTACTGAGCTGAGGTTTTGGGAATGTCACTGACTCCCAGTTGGAATAAGTTTCTCCTTGTCCCGATGCTGACGGCTGTCGTCGCGGGGGGATGTTCGGAGTACGATTCATCTTTCGTTTACAGCGAGCGCACGACTTCGCTGATTCCTGAAGCGCAGGATGGAATCAGAGGTGACTCTGAGGAAGCTCCTTCGGTCCCCGGAGTGAAGCAACTCCTGGATGACCGATTTGGCAACCCTCAGGATATTAAAGCGTGGTTGAAGTTGCCTGTGGACTTTGGTGGAACGTCGTCTTCTGTTGCGGAGTATTCTGCAGTGGAAGGAGTGGCGACTGTCAAGTTCACTGTCGAAGAGGGAAAGACGCTTCCCGGTTCAGCATCGTCGGTTCAGTTAGTTTCCGGTGCTGACGCTGGCGAAACATTGTTGATTTCAAGTTGGGATGCCGCGACGGGACAGGCGACTCTGGAACGTCTGCCTTCGAAGGAGCTTGCAGCAGGTGACTCCTGTGTGATTGATGGTGGGACTGTGATGCAGTCTGGTCGTGTACTTTACATGCGACATTGCAGTCATTGTCATGGAACATCTGGCGACGGTGCTGGTCCGACGGCTCAGTACCTGAATCCTCGACCCCGCGATTATCGTCACGGGATTTTCAAGTTTACGTCTACGACTGACGTCTCAAAGGCCAGCCGCACAGACATCAAACGCGTACTGCAGTACGGCATCCCTGGCACTTATATGCCATCGTTCCTGTTGCTGACGGACGATGAGCTGCATGCTCTGGTCGAGTACGTGCGGTTTCTTGCATTGCGTGGCGAGTATGAGCGAAAACTGGTCAATGAATTGGCTGGGGATTTTTCTCAGAAGGCAGTTGCAAGTCGGACTGAGGGTGGAGAGTCTCGCGATGCGATCATTGCTGAACTCAAGGAAATGTTGGCTGGCGACATTGTTGACGCAGCGACTTCGATCGGCGACGGTATGGCCGAAGAATGGACGGCCTCGGATACGGAAGAGGCCTTGATTGTCCCCAGTGTTCCTCGAGTTCCTGATAGTCCTGAGTCACGCCGACGCGGACGAGAATTGTACCTCAGCAAAACGTTGAACTGTGCGGACTGTCACGGTGTTGATGGTGCAGGCAACGGGCCTCAGACAATTGCTTATGAAAAGAACCCGATCACAGGCGAGCCGTACAACGAAGCCGGCTTGCATGACGTGTGGGATAATCTGAATCAGCCACGAAATCTCCACACCGGAATTTATCGCGGTGGTCGACGACCGATCGATCTGTTTGCTCGAATTCACGCCGGAATCAAGGGCTCCCGTATGCCTTCGTTCAAGAACACACCGCACGAAGATATTTGGCATGTGGTGAACTACGTACTGAGCATTCCGTTCGAAACAGAGCCAGGAGCGACAGGCATTCCGGTCGCGGCCCCGGCCGCTGTAGCTCCGGCTGCTCCTTAGTTCGATTTCCTGAGTTTTGATCTCTGCAGGGCTTCCTGTTCGGAGTTAAGTTGTGAAGAAGTTTTGGGCACTGTTTTTTATTTTCTGGCCGATTGTTGCACTTTACGTCTGCCTTGTCGCGCCGTCTCGCGGCTGGTGGTTTCCGAGTGCGCCAATGTCGACTTTGGGTCATCAGATCGATGGCTTGTTCTATCTGATTCTCTTCATTGTGACGTTGACCTTCGTGGGAACTCAGATTGGTCTGGGCTACGTACTTTGGAAAGGTGCGACGAAAAAACCGGGCCAGAAGGCGATGTTCTCACACGGCAGTCACAAGCTGGAGATCATGTGGACGATCGTTCCGGCGTTTGTGCTGGTGTTCATTTCGTTGACTCAGTTGGAAGTGCTGGCGAACATTCGAGTTCTCTCCAAGTTTCCGGACGAGGCTCGTAAAGCCCCGGTCGCCGAGGTGACTGCACGTCAATTTGAATGGCGGATTCGGTACCCTAAGCCGGGCACAGTGCTGGCCACTGAGCCTCAGGAAGGCGACTTGTATTTCGTCAATGAGCTGCATGTTCCTGTTTCTCAGCCCGTGATGATCCACCTGCGGACGCAGGATGTTCAGCATGCGTTTTTTGCACCGAAGCTTCGCGTGAAGCAGGACGCCGTTCCGGGATTGGTTATCCCGGTCTGGTTTGAGATCGAAAAGGCTGGCGAATACGAGTTGGTATGTGCTGAACTTTGTGGCTGGGGTCATTACAAGATGAAGGCCCGGATTATTGCTGAGTCAGAAGAGTCTTATTTGAAGTACTTGTCGGCTCTTGAGACTGACCAGAACGAAGATGGCGTTGCCGATGAAGCGGCGACTGCATCCGACGAAGAGTAGTTTTTGCTCCATTCGGCGGTTTTATTGCCGCTTTAAGAGTCCTTGAGGTTTGTTGTCATGGCAACTGTTACTCCCGCGCTTGGTGCACATGGCCACGCAGATGATCATGCTCATGGTCACCACGAGCAGACATTTATTTCCAAATACGTATTTTCCATCGACCACAAGGTTATTGGGATTCAGTTCCTTGTGACCACGCTGTTGATGCTGATGGTCGGTGGAGCGTTGGCCCTGGCGGTTCGCTGGCAGCTGGCGTTTCCGTGGGGAAGCATGCCAATCGTGGGGAAACTGTTTGGTTTGTTCCAAACTGAAGGTGGCCAGATCAGCCCTGAGTTCTACACCATGCTCTTCACGATGCATGCGTCGGTAATGATCTTCCTGGTGATCATCCCGGTCCTTGCAGGGGCGTTCGGAAACTTCCTGATTCCGCTGCAGATTGGTGCGGATGACATGGCGTTTCCAATTCTGAATATGCTCAGCTATTGGTTTATGTGGCCCGCGATCTTCTGTTTTGCCGTAAGTTTTGTGGCAAGTGGTGCGACGGCTGGTCCTGGGAATGGCTGGACAGGTTATCCATTGTTGAGCGATCTTGCTGAGGCCGCTCCGAGCTCCGGTGCAGCTCAGACGTGGTGGTTGTTCGGGCTTACACTGGTCGGCGTCTCTTCCATGATGGGGTCTGTTAACTACATGACAACCATCATCAACATGCGTGCTCCCGGGATGACTCTGTTCCGCATGCCGCTGACGATCTGGTCCATGTTCATTACAGCAATTCTGCAGGCGTTTGCTTTGCCGGTCCTGACAGCGGCTGGCTTCATGTTGGTCTTTGACCGACTCAGCAATCTGCTGCCGACGGACATACACTCCGTATTCTTTATTCCTGCCGGAGTTGTCGTGAACAACGCAGCTCCGACGATCGGCGGTGGTCAGACTTTGTTGTGGCAGCACTTGTTCTGGTTCTATTCTCATCCAGCGGTTTACATCATGCTGTTACCTGCGATGGGAATGGTGTCGGACATGCTGGCTTGTATGTGTCGCAAGCCTGTGTTTGGTTACAAGCCGATGGTGTATTCGATGGCGGCGATTGCGGGTCTTGGTTTCATCGTGTGGGGCCATCACATGTTTACGAGCGGGATGAATCCGGCTCTGGGCATGACCTTCATGACTTCAACCATGATGATTGCGTTGCCATCTGCAATTAAGGTGTTTAACTGGATCGGTACGATCTGGGACGGCAATATTAAGTTCAACGCAGTGTTCCTGAACTGTGCTGCCTTCGTTGCGTTGTTCGTCGTTGGCGGATTGAGCGGCATTTTCATGGCGGCGGTCCCTGTGGATATCTACTTCCACGATACATACTTCATCGTGGCTCACTTCCACTACGTTCTGTTTGGAGCCACTCTGTTTGGGGTGTTCGCGGCGGTTCAGTTCTGGTACCCGAAAATGTTCGGCCGAGAGATGAACGACACGGTTCAGAAGTGGCACTTCGTTCTGACGTTCATCGGTATGAACGGAACATTCTTCCCGATGCACCTTTTGGGTATCGCCGGGATGCCGCGACGTTATGCCGATCCCTACCTGCACGGCTATCTTGAGCACCTGCTGCCAATGAATCAGTTCATGACGATCTCCGCAATCATCATGGGGTTTGCTCAGTTTCTGTTGCTTGGAAATTTTGTCCTGAGCTTCTTCTTCGGGAAGAAAGCGGGACGCAATCCCTGGGGAGCGAATGGTCTCGAGTGGTCAGCTCCGTCACCTCCGGGACACGGTAACTTCGATGTTCCTCCTGTATGTTACCGAGGCCCTTACGAGTATTCTTCTCCTGAAGCGGAGGCGATGGGCCAGGACTTTATCCTGCAGACTTCTCCACCGCCTGCCGGTTTCAAGCCTTCTGTAAGTCACGGTCACTAATTGTTCGACGTCCCCTGAAAGTTTCCTGTGTCTGCTTCTGATGCGACAGTCCATCCCGTTATCCGAAAGCTGGCGACGACCACCTGTGTCGTCGCCCTGCTTCCGATCGGTATGGGTGCGCTCGTAACGACACTGAAAGCGGGGATGGCGTTTGCTGACTGGCCTTCATCGGATGGGCACAACATGCTGCTCTATCCGTGGTTCCGCGACTTTGCGACGAATCCCGATAAGTTCACAGAGCACGGTCATCGTCTGGCTGGCATGCTGATTGGATTTATCAGCATCGCCTTGGCTGCGTCCGCCTGGCGTCAGGGACAGGTCTGGGTAAGAACGTTTGCCTCTACTATTCTTGCTGCCGTGATACTGCAGGGAATGCTGGGCGGTGCGCGAGTTCTGTTTGATCGTCAGCATCTGGCGATGGTGCACAGTATCACCGGAGCCGGTTTTTTTTGCCTTTGCATCATCTTCCGTTTGATGTGCTCGACGAAGTGGCCCGGTTGGCTAAGTCAACGTGATGAACGGCTGAGCCCTGTCGGTGCGGCCTTTGTTGTGCTGGCACCAGTGGCTGTTCTCGGGCAGTATGGGCTTGGTGGATTGCTGCGTCATCTGCACATGATGCTCAATGAGCATATCGTCGGAGCTGCGATCGCGACTTTGGTATGCGTTGGAGCGTCGATTTGTTTGCTTCGTAGCCAAAGTGCATTGCTGCGGAGGTCGGGTGTTGGAATCGCAGGGGCTCTGCTGGTGCAATTGTTGTTGGGCGTTGGTTCCTACGTGACTCGGTTTGGATTGCCGATGGTTGGTTATGTCGCTACATCCGGCTCGCTGTCACAGGCAGTCATTTGCTCCTTGCATACGGTCGGCGGAATGTTTTTGTTTTCCTCAACGATGATCTCAGCCGTCTGCGTTCTGAAATTGTGGCGAGCAGGAAGCCTTGCGGGTTTGCGAATTGATCTTAGCGTGGCCGACGGAAGGGGGACTGCGGTATGAGTACCCTCTCATCAGTCGCGGAGTGCAAAGAATCGGTTCCGGGCGTTGGTTATCGCGGTTTGGATCTGACTTTGAGGTTCTCCGATTACCGTCAGATGGTTCGGCCGAGAATCATCGTCATGGCAGCGGCAGCTGTCTTTGCGGGCTTTCTGTTGGCCTCGCCGATTATGGTGGCATGGCCACAGTTGATGATTGCCGTGTTTGGGATTTGCTGTTTGGTGGCTGCGTCAAGTGTGTTGAATCAGGTGTGGGAATCGTCCACGGATTCACGCATGGATCGAACTGGCGATCGTCCGATTGCTTCTGGCCGAATGACTCGCATTGAGGGCACTGCTTTCGGCATTGCACTGTCGATGACTGGTGCCGGGGTTCTATTTCTTTTCGTCAATGAACTCACCAGCATCGCGTCGTTCCTGACGATGCTGTCATACGTATTGGTCTACACTCCGCTGAAACGCGTCAGCGGGCTTTGCACGACAGTGGGTGCGGTCCCCGGAGCGATGCCTCCAGTGCTCGGTTGGTTTGCCGCCAATGGTGGACTAACAGTGGAAGCGTTGGCTTTGTTTGCTGTGTTCTTCGTATGGCAGTTTCCACATTTTCTGGCGATTGGCTGGATCTATCGAGATGACTATGAGGCGGCCGGCCTGAAGATGCTGCCGTCGTTTACTGATGAGGGTCGGCGAACCGGGTGGGTCGCATTGATCTACGCAATTGCCTTTGTTCCAGTAAGTTGCCTTCCTCGATTTGTTGGCTTGGCGGGATCTGGTTATCTGGCCGCCGCATTGATTTTGTCTTTCGGTTACCTTTGGCTGACGGTTCGGTTTTTTCTTTCACGCACCAACATGACAGCACGTCAGTTGATGGTTGGTTCATTGATCTGTCTTCCTGCGATGTTGGTTTGTCTGGTCGCCGATTATCTTCGGCTGGTCTCGTTGTCCTGAATTCGTCTCACCTGCTGAGACTGACTTTTTGAATTGCCTTGAACGCCATGTCACACACTGCAGCACCTCCGGCCCTGAAGATGGGGATTCCCATTCCGAACTCAAAGCTCGGACTGTGGCTTTTCCTCGGTACAGAAATCATGTTCTTTACCGCGTTCATCGGCTCCTACATTGTGCTGCGACTGGGCTCACAGGGTTGGCCTGTGGATCCACACGACACGCATATCAACGTGTTTCTGGGCGGGGTGAATACGTTCGTATTGATTGTTTCCAGTTACCTGGTCGTCGTTGCTCACGAAGCGATGTCTCAGAAGAACTTCGGGAAGGCTCGCACTTACCTGATGGGAACGATGATTCTCGCGTTTCTGTTCCTTGGAATTAAGTCGGTTGAGTATCTTGGAAAGATTCAACACGACATTCTGCCTGGTCACATCGCGGAAACTCCGACTCAGGCGATCAGTAAAGTCAGCCGTGAGTTGGAAGTCGTTGTCCGGAATCGCTTCCGGGAATACACCGATGGTGGCGCTGTTGTGACGGAGCGACCGAACGACATCGTCAACGTGGTTAACTTGATCGCTGCGATCCCTGATGGAAAGCCACCGGAAGGGATGCCTGACTATGTATTCCGCGAGTATCAGGCCACCGCACCGGCTGATCTGGAATTGTTCCGGAAGTGGATGAATCTGCATCAGCACATTGTGGCCAATGTTTCGCTGACCGTCCCTGCTCTGCCGGCTGAATACCTGGCGGCACGCGACAGCCTGAAGGAAGGCGATAAGTTCCCTGAGCTGAAGTATGACGAGGTGAAAGACCTGCTCAAGGAAATGAAGGCGAATGAACAGTATGGTTCGTACGTCAGTGCCGGCGTTTTCGATCCTCATCCAATTGTGTTCGGTAACATCTTTGCGTCATGCTATTTCCTGATGACAGGCTTCCATGCCGTCCACGTCATTGTCGGGATGATTCTGTTTGCTGTCGTTTTAAAGCAGGGCAGCGGACTGAATGAGAAGTGGACCGACTTTGTGGAGAACAGTGGTTTGTACTGGCACTTCGTGGATCTTGTCTGGATCTTCCTGTTCCCGATGCTGTATATCATCTGAGGTCGCCACCAGTCGGCTGTTTTTCTGGCTCAGAAGCTGTTTTGTTCTCGAATGGGTTTCCAATGTCTCACGATGATCACGCTACTCATCACGTCAACTACCTGGCGATCTTCTTTGTGCTCTGCGGCTGCACAGCATTGTCTGTCATCTTCGACGTACTGCATATGCCGAAGGCTATTACGATTGTCCTTGTGTTGGCGGTGGCCTGTGCGAAGGCGATGTGCGTGATGATGTTTTTCATGCATTTGAAGTTCGAAGGCAACTGGAAGTACGTATTGTTGGCCCCGACGACGATTCTGGCGATTGGTCTTCCGCTGGCATTATTTCCAGACATTGGACGTTCGTATTACACAAGTGTTGCACCTCAGACAGGCGTCTGGGCTTCTGAGATCAGTGATTTCGAGGCTCACAAGGCTGACCATGGTGAAGAGTCGGGCTCCGAGCCGGAAGCTGCTCCAGCGGAATAGTGTCGAGGATTGTCTTTTTGAAACATCATCAGCCCGGCCTCCTCAGGATGCCGGGCTTGTTTTTTCTGGCGTGGAGCCATGGCTTCGATTGTGATCAACGCAGAATCCCTGAGTTACTCCTACGGTGAACGTACCGCGCTGAAGGAGCTGGGCTTCTCTGTTGCCGAGGGATGCCTGTTTGGTCTGCTCGGGCCGAACGGTTCGGGCAAGACAACACTGTTTCGCCTGTTGAGCACACTCATCCCCGTTCAGAAGGGCCGCCTCGAAATCTGCGGACTGGATGTCTCCAGATATCAGGATCAGGTCAGGAAGCAACTGGGCGTCACGTTTCAGTCACCGGCCGTGGACGTTCGTTTGACGGTCCGTGAAAACTTAGGCTGCCATGGACGTGTCTACGGCCTGCATGGATCTTTGCTGCGTGAACGATTGGCATCAGTGATGGAGCGATTCGGGCTGGCAGATCGAGCTTCAACACTTGTTGGACAGTTATCCGGAGGGTTGAAACGTCGGGTTGAGTTAGCCAAAGGATTGATGCACAGTCCGCGTGTTCTATTGCTGGATGAGCCAACATCCGGGTTGGATCCCCGTGCTCGTCAGGATTTCTGGGATCTGGTGTTGAACCAGGTTCGGGGCTCGGGCACAACAGTTGTCGTTGCGACGCACTTGATGAGTGAAGCGGAACTTTGTGATCAACTGTTGCTGCTGGATCAGGGACAGAAGGTTGCTGAGGGCAGTCCTTTAGAGTTACAAAAACGGCTTGCTGGTGAGCGATTAACTTTGCGAATGCGGGATGCGGCCGCGGTTCAGGCTGCCGTTGAGAAGGCCGTCAACGCAGCGGTGACGCTCTCAGGAAATCAGCTGTCTGTTCGAGTAAACGATCCGGCCACGCAGATCTCGATACTGCTGAATCAGTTTCGAGACGAGATTCAGGGGCTTGAGCTGACTCGGCCATCTCTGGAGGACGTCTTTCTTGAACTGACGGGGCGCTCACTTCTGGTGTCGGGGGATCCTCATGCATAGCGGAGCCATCATCGCATTGACACAGCGTGAGCTGATTCGGTTTCTGCGCCAGCGAACTCGGATCATTGGCGCCGTTGGGCAGCCGGTGATTTTTTGGTTGCTGTTTGGAGCTGGCCTGAGAACTTCTTTTCGGCCGCCGTCGTGGGCGTCAGCGCTGGCCCACGAGGTGACCTACCAGGAGTACTTTTTGCCCGGAGTCGCGACCCTGATCGTCCTCTTCACCGCGATCTTTTCGACGATTTCGATTATCGAAGATCGGCGGGAGGGATTTCTCCAGGGAGTGCTCGTCGCCCCGGTTTCGCGGCTGGCGATTGTGCTCAGTAAGATTTACGCCGGGACTATTCTCGCCATTCTGCAGGCCGGCTTGTTTCTGCTGATCGGTCCGATGCTATCGTGGATTGGGGCGGGTGCCGACATTCATGTCTCGTGGTCGCTGAATCGAATACTCATGGCGGCCGTGTTTCTGACTCTGATCGCTGCAGAACTGACTGCACTGGGGTTTGTGATTGCGTGGCCGATGAATTCAACGCAGGGTTTTCATGCCATCATGAGTATCTTTCTGATGCCCATGTGGCTGGTCTCGGGAGCATTTTTTCCGGGTGGAGATTCCGGGTGGTTATTCTGGTTGATCCGCATTAATCCGTTGACCTATGGAGTCGCAGGCCTGAGGCGATTGTTGTACGAACAACCACTTCCGGTTACCCCCGAGCTACCATCCATGTTGACATGCCTGAGCGTCACGGTTCTTGCCACAGTCTCGCTGATCCTCGTCTCTGCGAAGCTGGTTTCCCGAGCTAGCGCTAATAACGCGGCGTAGAACCTGTCGCAGGTCGGAGTCGCAATCACGGAACCTCATCTGATGTTCTGCGCATGTCCGATGCTCAGTTCAGCGGTCTGTGGGTCGTTGAATGCTGAAAGATCTGCTGAATGCTCAATGCTGTTGTGGTCTGAGCCATGTACGACAACGGTGATCTGCAGTTGCGCATTCTGCTGGGCGTCGATATGGACTTCCTGATCGACTTCAGAATGCACGACAAGGAATGCAGTGCCGTGGAGTTTTCGTCGGACAGGGTCCTGGTTTGCTGACTCCAGCGAACAGCAACTGACTCTTGAACGCAGGTTGGAGATGGCATCTGGGGTCTCACAAGCCTGTCGGATCGTCCATTCTCGGAAGAGTTCGGAGAAGGATGCCTGCGTTGTCGCCGCTATTGACTGATCAAAACGGGTGGATTGTTGCAGGACATTCCTGATTGCGGCGGGATTGGAGAGATGTTGTTGCAGAAACGTGAAGCCTGCAACTCGACTACCCGTTCGTCGCGAGGTCAGGTCATGATTATCATCGCTCAGGATGATTGGACACAGAGCGGGATTCTGCCGGAATGCGGCTTCTCTTGCGGCATAGCCCGTCGGGGTGGAGCAGAAATGTCGTTCCACCCAGTGAGCGGCGGCTTCGTTAAGCCAGGATGGAACCGAGTGATTCCTCATTGGTGAATCATCGGCTGCTTCATGCGGGAAGCAAAAGACGGCGGCGTGGGTCAACTCGTGAGCCAGCAGGGCCGCGAGTTGTTCCTGTTGCGGCAGATGTCGATCCAGATAAATGATATCGCCAGCGAGCGGATTAAGATCGTGAGCAAGAAAATCACTCCGGCGAACACAACCGAGTACGGGATTTTCGTTCGATGAGTTTTCTCGATCAAGATCCGTGAGCACCACGGAAAGACGATGATCGCCGTCGAGATCTGTAATTCGGCCTATCCAGAGTTCGATCAGCGGCAGCAATTCGTTCTCGATCATCTCGCAGGCTCTGATCGCCGTATCACGCAGCGGGTGATTCTGTGGTAGATTCGAATCGCCATCGACCAACGACAGGTCGACGTAGACCTTGACTCGAGATCCCTCGGCAATGGGCGACGCCACACCGGGTTGCTGAATGGCCTGTTCGCGTTGGAAGTGCGGAATCAAAAATCGCCGCAGCGATGTATCAGCGATATGCTTTCCGGAGGCGGATTCGAGAACAGTCGGATCGAATTCCTGCAAAGTTGGGGTGGCCGTAATGGCATTCGGCGCCTGCAATAGTTTCACCCGCTGAGATGATCCGGCGAAAAGCCTGTATTGCAGGTCGGTCGGGCTCTCGTTGCGGGCGATTGCGACGTTGCTCCATTGATCGCTCGGATGCGCGCTGATTTTCAGCGAATGTGCGGCTCCGGAGACATCAAGACTTCCCACGATGATGAAGGAATCCCGAGGAACCTGAAATCTCAAGGTTCGCGGGGCAGGACTCATCTGAGCTCGTTGGATTCCAGCGTCTTCGAGTAGACCGACTCGCTTGAGACGCCCCGGCTCTGCCTCGGACGGCTCAAGTGCTGCGCGACGAGTCTGGCGGGAGTCGTGACTTCCCGCCGATTTGCGGTCAAGCATTGAGACCGAAAAGGCCGCAAGCAGCACCGCGAGGAGCGAAGAGAAAAAGCCGGAATGCCGCACCATTGAAGGTCCCCACCCCACGCAGCATCCGGCTCAAGTTTTCATTGTATTCGAGTGACCTTTGCCGCCCCCGAAGACTGTATCGGCGTTACAACCGTCAGAATTGACACGTTTTGAAGGGGTTTGCGATCAGGAATTTCGTGGGGAGAATCCCGAAGGCGGCGATCTCACGAGGCCTTGATCGTTAGGGTGAATGCAAAAACAGCCGCAAAATCAGAATCTTTTGCCAGTGGAGTTTGCGGAGTTGACCACCTCGCACGACCAATTGTGCGGAGTTTTGCCCCGCCTCTTTGTTCTGCCTGTTTTTACCGGGAATTCCTTTCCTGCTCATCCGAGAACGACTGTAGACTACTTCGCGCAGTGCGCTCAGTTTGGTGAGCGTTGTGCGAGTCATGTCCATCGGGCGGTCTGCTTCTGCGGAACCTCAGGGGAATTCTCATGCGGCATTTGGCGGGTTCGTTGTGTTCACTGGGTCTGGGCGTTTCAGCATTCTGTCACGCCGTAATGGCTGACACGAAGACGGAGCAGCAGGCTCCCGACGCGGTTGTGTTTCGTACTCCAGCGGTCTCGGGGCAGCAGCACTTCGCGGTTGCGATTCGCTCCTCGGCGGTCCCGGCAGAAATTCGTCGCCACGTGATCCTGATTGACACCTCCGCCAGCCAGACCGGCCGGTTTCGAGATGGCAGCATTGAACTGCTGACTGCTTTGATTGAGCGTCTGCCTGCTGGACATCAGGTGAAAGTCGCCGCCGTTGACACAACTTTCGAGCCTTTGACAGAAGGCTTTCAGTTGACTGGGTCAGCGGAACTGAAACAGTCCGTGAAATCACTCGCGTCGCGTACTCCGATGGGGGCGACCGATTTGACATCGGGGCTGCGAGCCGCATTTGCCGAAAAGACATCGGAACCGATGTCGGTGCTTTATATTGGGGATGGAATCAGTGCCGCTGATCAACTCTCCCTGAAGAATCTCGACGCACTCGTTGATGAACTTCTTGAGCACAGCGTGTCGTTCCATGCGTTGCTGATGGGACCAAACATTGACACTCAGCTGCCCGGAATTCTGGCGAATCAGACGGGTGGCACTTTTGAACAGCCTGTCGCGTTGGATGCCGTTGCTTCCGCTGAGCGTTTAGCAACTCAGATGTCGGCCGCTCCTGTGTTCGTGAAAGACATGGAAGTGTCCGGCAGTGGACTCAAGCTGGCCGCGGGCGACAGCGTTGCTCTGAGAAATGATCGACACACGGTGCTGTTTGGTCAGGGTTCCCCGACTGGAAGTCTTACGCTGTCAGGTCACTCGACCGATGGCAGTGAACTGGTCTGGAAGTCTACTCCGGGAGTCGTGAAAGAGGCGGGTGAAGAGGTTCGAGTTCTGTTTACCCGCGCTGCTGAGTCGGATGGTCTGAATTCCGCTGTCGTGGGGCTCGAAGGACTGGCAAATTCTTCTCAACAGTTCCAACTGACGATTTCCGATTCGATCACTGCCGCCGAGCGTTTCCAGAAGGCCGGGCAGAAAGAAACTGCTCTGGCGATCGTTCGAAATGCTTTGCTGCTTGACTCAGGCAATGCCACTCTGACAGGACTTGCGGCGGCATTGCAGGACGGAGATGCTGCGGTCGAGTCGCCGGTTGCTCCGGTGCCAGCCGATGAACTGCCCGAGCCATTGGTTGATTCCGGCAATGACAAACTGGGACCTCCCAGTGCATTAGAAGGCGACGCTCTGTCCAGGGCGGCTGCGGAAAGAGAAATCGCGACTCAACTGTTGGTGCAGTCCGTGAAAGCTGCAATCGACGAAGCGAATCGTGTGTCGGCTGAACAGCCCGAATACGCTTTAACGCTTTTGAAAGACATGTTGGAAACCATCCGAAGTGCGGATGTTGCTCCGGAAAAGCGAAACGAACTCGATCGTCGTGTTGTCGATGCCTATGCATCCGTCAATGCAAATCGACAGACCAATCAGATTCGTCAGCGAGAGAAGTCCGAACAGCTCGCAAACCGCGAAGCCATGGATCGTTTGCTGCAGGAAGCTCAGATTGAAGAGCAGCGTCTGCAGACATTGATCGCACAGGTTCGTGGACTTCTGGATCGAGCACGACACGGAGACATCCCTGCTTACGAAGAAGCTGAAATCGCTGCTCGTACTGCTCTGGACATGGAGCCGGGTAACGGCACTGCGTCGGCGGCCGTCGTGATGGCAGAAGCGTCCGGCCAGCTTAGCAAGGCGTATGAACTGGTTAACCTGCGAGCAGACCGATTCCTCGAAGTGTTGTACCAGGTGGAACTGTCGCACGTACCGTTCCCTGACGAGCCGCCAATTCAGTACCCACCGGCGGACGTCTGGCGTTTGTTGACTCGAAGCCGTGAAAAACATCAGTCGGTGTCATTGCGTTCAGAAAAGCCGGTTGAACTCTGGCTGGAACAAATGCTGGATATGCCTGTCGACCTGGAGCATCCAGCCAACACTCCGCTGGAAGACATCATCACTGACATTGAAAACTACTTCACTGAGCTGGGGCCGTACACAATGCGGATCATGCTCGATGAAACAGATCCGGATATCGGGACTGACCCAACGTTCCTCACGATCACCGAAGTGCCCAGCGATATTGACCTGAAGGGCATCTCCCTCCGAAATGCTTTGAAGCTGATCTTTGCCAAGGTAAAGGATCAGGATCCAGGCTTGACGATCATGATCAAGAATGAAGTCATGCTTGTTACGACCACGGATACTGCAAACTCAGAAGAGAACCTGATCACCCGAATTTACGACGTCGCCGACCTCGTCGTCATCACTCAGCCAATGCAGGGTGGTGGTGGTCTTGGCGGTCAAGGTGGTGGTCAGTTTGGCGGTGGTGGTGGCGGCATGGGCGGTATGGGCGGCGGCATGGGTGGCATGGGTGGCGGCGGCGGCCAGTTTGGCGGCGGCGGCTTCATGAGCCTTCCACCGGAGCCTCCTGCTGCAGCGAAAGACGGCATTAAGCTGAATAACGGCTCGGTCAAAAAAAAATCCATGAAGTAATTCCTCGGGGTGAATCCGGGAAGCTTCGGCAATCTGCAACGGACATGTTGACGCCTGAAAACGGTGTTGACATGTCCGTTTTGCGTTCCCGTGTGCTTCCCCTGGTTGCCGCTGAGTACTCCTTTTGTGCGGCAACTTCTCCTCAGCAGGCTAAGAGTGCGCCTGGTTCAAAGAGCCAACAACAGGCGGAGGATAAGGCAACTCCGAAGCAACCAAAGCCTGAGTCCGGCGCTTCGATTGCTCGCCGAATTATCGCTGGGCCTGATGTGATCAAGGCGTGGGATCAGGTCCTGTCTCAGGAGTCACTGAGCAACGATCAGATTGCTGACGCTGTTGCCTGGTTGCATGATAAGAAGCATTACGAGGCAGCCGTTGAAGGATTGCAGAGCGCGATTCGAAACGATCAGTCGGCCCCATGGATCTACGATGTTCTGGCTCTGGAGATGAAGCTCGCAGGACGACCCAGCAAAGATATTGCCCGAGTGCTGGAATCACGGATCGACTTCAGCACGTCCGATGTGCAGCAGATGTTGATTACGGCTGCTCTGCTTTCACGCTTCGAGGCGTGGAGCGAAGCCATCGCGATCTGTCGTGAGGCCACGGAGCTCAATCCCGAAATTCCGCAGGTCTGGCTACTGGGCCGAAGCATCGCGGACAAATCCAAACAGTCGAACGCTCAGGTTTTTTTTCGTTGCGGCATCTTGAAGTATGACTGGGGCACCGACTTTGAATCTCATCATGAAGAGGCTCGCAAAGTCGTCAACGAACTCTGCCTGGTGCTCGAAAAACAGAATGAACAGTCACTCGCCGCCGAGTATCGCAAGCAACTGACAGATGCGAATGCTAAAGATCTTATGGTCAACCTCGTGTGGGTAGGGAATGCGGATCTTGATTTGTCTGTTGTTGAACCCGGCGGTGAAAAATGCAGTCGCAAACAAAAGCTGACGGCCAATCGTGGACGTCTCGTGCGTGAAGACAGTCCGGGCGATTCCGCCACTGCCAAACATACGGAAACGTACGTCTGCCAGACCGCTCCCTCCGGTGAGTACGAACTGCGAGTTCAGTTTGTGCTGGGCAAAGCCGTGTCCGGCACCGCTGTTCTCGAGATCATTCAGCACGCGGGAACACCGGCCGAGAAGCGAACGGCGAAAACCGTGGCTCTGGGGACGGAAGACGCGATTGTGAAGGTCTCTCTGGATGGCGGAAGGAAAACGCCGTAGAGAAAGCAACCGGGCTTCCTCGCACTCCGCCACAGTATTCGCGGGCGGCCGAGAGATTCTGTGACCGAAAGATTCCGTCAGATGGCCGATTGGCCTGGTGAGGGGGCTTTCGTGGGTAACATGGGTCTAAAACCGCCGCATGATTCCGGGCCTCTCCCACAGGTTTTTGCGAGAACGCAGCTCCTGGGGGCCGCGTAGAATCCGAAAAAATTGGGTCGAGGGAGTCGTACGTTGAGGTGTTATTGAGTGACCGAAAAACTACGGCCAGAGACGTCTCTTTGGCCTTCATTTTCCGGTCAGTCAATTTTCCGGTCGCATGCTTTTCGTGACCGGCGAAAGAACCGCGTTCCGGGTTACGCTCGCAGACTGGCCGACAGCCCTGATTCGCAGGCGGTGATAATGGACTTCACAGCGGAATCCACTTCATCGGTCGTGAGTGTTCGATCCGAAGCCATAAAGCGGCAGGTGATCAGATACGACTTGCGATCGGCCGCAATCTGCTTTCCTCGATACTGCCCGCCAAACGATGTGCCCAGTAATAATTCTCCGGCGGCCTGAGACACCGTCGATGCCAGTTGAGCCCAACTGACAGACTCCGGCAGCACGAAATTCAGATCTCTCGAAACCGATGGGAACCGAGGCAGCGGTGTATAGCTTCGCGAAGGCTCGAACAGTTCTTCAATCAGCGGCAACCGCAGTTCTGCGATGGTCACCGCGTCCTGCAGATCAGCACCCTCAAGAACATCGCGGCTGAGTTCTCCAATCCAGCCCCAGCTTTCGCCATTCAACGAGACCGCAGCGCCACGTCCGGCGGTGAATTCAGGGTTCTCGACAGGAGCGGTTGTGATTACCGAATGAGGTGCCAGTTTCTGAGCCAACGCTTCAACGACGCCGAGCAAAGTCGTAAACGGTCGCCCGGAGACGATTCCGATCGTCAATGGTTCGGCAACGTTTTCAGGCTTACCCTGTCCGGCAGACAGGTAGACTCGTGCGACTTCAAACAGTTCTGCATTCGCGCTGCCATGACGTTCATTTTGTCGGCGACACTGCAGCAGGCTCGGGATCAAACTCTGTCTGAGTTGGTTCTCATGACTGCGGCTCGAGTGATTCACCGCCACGGCCGGAATGTCCCCCAGCGGCCGAAACAGTTTGCGCTGATCTTCGCTGACGAAGGACAAGGTGAGCGCTTCGGAGAATCCACAGGACACCAGTTGAGCACGTACGGAGTCCAGCACTCGTTCGCGACGAGTTCTTGCGGTGGAAACAACAGGCAGAGTCGCATCCGTCGGGATATGTTCATAACCATGAATTCTCGCGACCTCTTCGATCAGATCGCATTCACGCAGCAGATCGGGTCGCCAGCCTGGTGGTTCGACGGTCACCGCGGTTTCATCGCGAGCCACCAAACGCAGTCCGAGATTCTCCAGGATCTTCGTGCTGGTGTCTTCAGGAATCTCAATGCCCAGCAATCGCGAAATCTGAGCGAACCGTAACGTGATGTGTTCCCGAGACTGCGGCGGAGCCTGCCCCGCGACAACGGAACCTTTCAACAAGGTGCCACCGGCGACTTGCAATATGAGTTCACAGCAGCGACGTGAAGCCCAGTCCAGTTGCAGGCGATCGACTTTGCGCTCGAAGCGGTAAGATGAAGGACTGTGCAGCTTCAGGCTTCGCGCTGTGGCTCGAACGGACAAGGATGCGAACGCAGCGGCTTCGATCAGCACGTTGACAGTCGAATTCGAAATCTCTGTGTCGAATCCGCCCATCACTCCGGCGACGGCCACTGGTCGAGTCGCATCGGCGATCACGCACATGTCTTCCGACAACGCGTACTGTCGCTGATCGATTGCTGTGATTGTTTCTCCCTTCGCCGCACGGCGGACAACAATGCGTTGACCGTTCAGCTTGTCCATATCGAAGGCGTGCAGTGGCTGACCGCATTCCATCATCACGAAGTTCGTGACGTCGACGACGTTGTTGACGGAGTTGATGCCAACGGCAGCCAGTCGATCACGCAGCCATGCCGGACTCGGGCCGATCTTCACGCCACGGATGACTCTCGCGTGATATTCCGGGCACTGGTCAGCGGCTTCAATTGCGACCGAAGTGGCCGAAGATGCGGGCTCAGTTGATTCTTTGACAACGGCGGCCGGGGTCTTCAGCGGTGTTCCGAATAGAACGGAAATTTCCCGAGCCACTCCGATGTGTCCCAGGCAATCCGGTCGATTACTGGTGACTTCGATGTCGATAGCGACGTCCGAGGCCGACAGGGGTTCGGTCACGTCATGGAACTCTTCCAGATTCAATCCGGACATTGTCAGACGATTGGTGAGTTCTTCCACACTTTTCGGCAGCGACACGTATTCCGCCAGCCAGTTCCTGCTTACGATCATGAATGATTTTCCACACGGTGTGAATTGAGGCCGGAAGTTCGCAGGATACCTTCAGATGATCGCTTCAATCCTGAAACCTGGCCGCGCACAGAATACACACTGAATCAAAACGAAAGCCCGTCCGAATCGCCCGCGTCGGTCCATTCCCATGCGTGCTTTGCGGAAAAGCGGGCAGTGTAATGAAACGTGCAGAAACTCCAAACCGCGGCCGAGGAATCGCGTGGACTTCATCAGACGTTGGGTGCGAGGTGGCTGTTGATTGAGTCACTTCATCAGCCGTTGGGCGTTAGCCCCTGGTTGTTTTTCGTGCGATTCGGCGGCGAAAACTGGACGCGAACGCGTTTCGAGCTGGTTGAATCAACAGTCCGCTAACGCCATGCGGCTCATGCTTTTTGAGCCCTCTGTCCACGCCATTCCTGGGGTCAAACCTGTCACATTCAAAAGATGTTGACAGCATGTGTCAACTCCGTTAAAACCCCGAGCGTCTGATCGCCGATGAACGGTACGACAGACGAATTTCCGGCTTTCGATCGTTAGCGAGGGCCTTTGGTAGGGAAACCGTCTTTTTGTAACAGAATGTTTTCCAGGAACTTCAGGTTCTTTGGAAACATGATGGCAAATCGGGCGTGTTTCCATGAGTTCGTTGGCGTCTTCGTCAGCAGTACGTTCGGCTCCTGCTGGTTCGTCAGCAGTACGTGCCGAAACGATTCAGGCTCTGCGTCGTCAACTCGTTTCCGCTCAGCAGACTCAATCGTCGCAACGCGTCATTCCCACGGGCTTGAAATCGCTGGACCGACTCCTGCCCGGTGGCGGCTTGCCCACGTCGGCCTTGATTGAATGGATCAGCGATGAAGTCGGACAGACGGCAGCTTCGGTGGCTCTTCGAGCCGTCGCTCCGTTGCTCAGTCTTCCCGGATGTCTTGCCGTTATCGACGAGCGGCACGATTTCCACGGCAATGCCGCGAAAGCTCAGGGAATTCCGCTGTCAAAGATACTTCTGGTTCGTCCACCGCGTCCCACGCCGGAAGAAGCCGCTGCAGCCAATCAGTCTCGTTATGTGCGGCGAGTTTCCATCTGTCATGCGGAGGCTTTGTGGGCGCTGGAGCAGTCGGCTCGCAATGCCGGAGTTCGTGCTGTTCTCTGTTGGCTCGATCGAGCGTCCCCGGCGGTGATGCGACGATTGCAACTTGCCGTCGAACGCAGTGGCGTGACGATTCTGTTGATTCGACCAGCCACTGTCCTGGGAAGTGCTTCATTCGCGGATTTGCGATTGCATATTCAGCCGACCAATCTTTCGGAACATATTCTTCGGCCTGCCCCGCCGAAAGCTCGTCCGCTGGAACGTCGCTCGTATTTGGTTCGTCTGCTCAGATCTCGCCATGGCCTTCAGCACGAAGGTACCGCCATGCTGCATCAGAATCCGTGGGACGACCGAGTGCGCGAGTGATCAGAGGCTTTACGATCTGAAGCCGATTGCATCCTCTGCCTGATCCGGAATACTATCCTCAGCCCACTGATGATCTCATCTTTCAACTCTTTCCGGAACAGCCCATGAAACTCCTGCTCCTGACCACTCTGGCTCCATTTCTGTTTTCCACAGCACTCGCTGCTGACGATGCCAACGATCCGGCAAAGGCCTATCTTGATGCCGCGGATGCCGGGGCGGCGTTTGCAATTCAGGGAGAATACGCCGGAGGTTTCAGGACTGATGACGGTGAAGTGAAGATCGGAGTCCAGGTCATCGCTGAGGGGCAGAACATGCTGGCCTGGGTGGCATACATCGGCGGACTGCCCGGCGATGGCTGGGACGGAAACACTCCCATGCGCGGCGTGGGTGAAATTCAGGGCGACAAAGGAATCCTCAAAGGCGATGCCGGACGTGGAGAAATCAAAGATGGCAGCCTCGTGATCTTTACTTCCGAAAACGTCAGGATTGGCGAAATTGCGAAGACAACTCGTGTGTCATCGACAATCGGTCGCAAGCCTCCTGAAGGTGCCGTTGTCCTGTTTGACGGAACCACAGTCGAACATTTTCAAGGCGGAAGAATGTCTGACGATAAACTTCTGATGCAGGGTGTCACCAGCAAGGAAAAATTTCCGAGCTGCGAACTACACATCGAGTTTATGCTGTCCTTCATGCCCAATGCTCGTGGGCAAGGGCGCAGCAACAGCGGGTGTTATCTGCAGGGACGTTACGAAGTGCAGATGCTTGATTCCTTCGGCCTCACCGGGGAAAACAATGAATGTGGCGGCATCTACACAATCAAAAAACCATCTGTCAATATGTGCTATCCTCCGCTCAGCTGGCAGACTTATGACATCGAGTATCACGCGGCCAGCTTTGGTGCCGATGGCAAAAAGACGGCCGATGCCTGGATGACGGTGAAGCACAACGGCGTCACGATTCATGACAAAGTCAAGTTGCCTCACGCGACGACTGCAGCCCCTGTCGCCGAAGGCCCTGAACCCGGTCCGCTGCATCTGCAGGACCACGGTAATCCCGTTCGCTATCGCAATATCTGGATCAAGCCGTTGCCGGAGTAACGGCCTTGATAAGCAGGATTTGAAATTTCCTGATTTGACATTTGAAAATCAATCAACGAGCCTGGCGCATCTCACGCAGCTTTGTCCAGTCAATAATCTCCACGCCCATCGCTTCGATCTGCTGACGTACTGCAGGATCCGAAAAGATCCTGCGGTCATCATCGCGAAGAAAATGGCTACCGGTGATCGCCTGCAATTCGCTGTCGGAGTAACCGCAGTGAATAATCATCTGAGTGACGCCAGGTTTCAGATTTCTGATCGTGTCCAGATACCGCTTTTGACGAGCATCGTGGTCTTTACCATCGTAGAACTGGTACAGGTAATCAATCGGCGGCAGACCTTTGGCCTCCAGTTGCTCGATATAGTCTCCATTGCGTCGAACCAGATCCGGATAGCCTGCTGCCAGCACCGGATCAAGGTTCCGAATGATCATCACGGGCAGGTTGTATTCGACACCCAGTCGAACATAGATATCCAGCATGTCGGCCGTTGAGACAACCGTGCCCATATGAGTATCCAGATGGCTCAGGCGGATCCCGGCCGCGAGTGCTCGATCGATCTGAGCACGCAACTCCGTCTCAATTTCTGCCGGACGAGCCCGTGCGATCACTTCCTCTTTTGACTGGAAGAGATAGCCATCTTTATCCACCAGTGTCGGAACTTTGTCTCGTCCTGCCACGGAGCCCCACCGGTACGAGCCGAATTCCGAGTTCAGCGTCAGGTGAATTCCGAAGTCTTTCTCCGGATGCTGGCGAGCCCACTCAGCGAACTCGGGAAACCATGGGCAGGGAACCATGATACTGCAGGAGGACACAAAACCTTTCTCCATCGAATCGATGGTCGCACGATTCACGGAATGACTCATTGCCGCATCATCAGAGTGAATGATGAGATAGCGTTTGGAGTCATCCGTCTTCTCCTTCACGGATGGTTCATCACTCACCGCCGTAGGGCTCTGAGCAAATAAAATCAGCAGGAGCACCACAGCGACATTCATGGTCTGTACCAAGGTCTGTTTCTGCACGTCTGGATCGACTCCGACAAAAGGATCATTCTGGAAGCTGTTGACGTCATATGTTGGTCAACCCCGCGCTGATATCAAGCGACGTCACCAGGAACCGCGGTCACTTTGATTCTCCCGGCATCAATTGCCGAAGCTTTGGGGCGATCTTCAGCGAATGAAATCGCGCCGGCAGATATTGCCATTCATCGTGCTTTGGAAGGTTAACAATCGCTCATGTCCATACGGCGGTATAGACCCTGATGCCGATAACGATGATAACGCTTTACCTCGCTCTTCTGCGGCGAAGTGTTTTCAATGCGAAGGATTCTCTCATGTGTGGTATCGTCGGATACGTGGGCTACCGGCCTGTTGCGGAATTGCTGCTGGAAGGTCTGCATCGCCTTGAATACCGAGGCTACGACAGCGCAGGGATCGCGGTGCAGTATGGGAATACGATTGAAGTCCGCAAGAAAGCGGGGCGTGTTTCCGAACTGGCCGGCCTGCTGAAAGCACAACCACTGGTAGGCCAGATCGGCATCGGACATACTCGCTGGGCGACTCACGGAGCGACCACCGATCAGAATTCGCACCCGCATGTCGGCGGCAATGGCGAAGTGGTTATTGTGCACAACGGTGTCATCGAAAACTACGATGTCCTGCGCAGGCAATTGCAGACACTTGGTTACGTGTTTCGGTCGCAAACGGATACTGAAGTCGTTGCCCACCTGCTGGCTCACAACCTGGAGGAACAGGCGCGCCTGCATGGATCGCCAGAGGAACTGGATGTCTGCCTGAAGGCTGTCGAGGTGAC
Source organism: Planctomycetota bacterium (assembly GCA_052034165.1). GTDB lineage: Bacteria > Planctomycetota > Planctomycetia > Planctomycetales > Planctomycetaceae > SXXK01. Next base: position 27,661 of record JBPOIW010000084.1, read on the forward strand.
TCTGAATCTGCTGAAGGGAACCTATGGCCTGGGAATCCTGTTTCGTGATCTGCCTGACACAGTGATCGCGGCACGCTGCGGAAGTCCATTGGTGATCGGCGTCGGCGAGGATGAATACTTTCTTGCCAGTGACGCGAGTCCGCTCGTGGGTTACACCAAAGAAGTTGTCTACTTATCCGACAACGAAGTGGCCGTGCTGCGCGCTGATGGACTGCGCATCGATCATCGCAGCAATGGCAGTGTGAACGTCAGTGTGAAAGCGTTGGAACAGGTTGCGTCTGATACAGATCTCGGGCAGTACGAACACTACATGCTCAAAGAGATCTATGAACAGCCAACAACCATCGAGAATGCTCTCCGCGGTCGTCTGGACAATGAAGAAGCCACCGCAGTGATTGGCGGACTCAACCTTTCCGCCAAAGATCTGCGACGGATCGATCGAATCGTCCTGACGGCCTGCGGAACCAGCTGGCACTCTGGCCTGGTCGGCGAGTATGTGCTGGAAGAATTCGCTCGCATGCCCACCGAAGTCGAATACGCAAGCGAACTGCGCTATCGCAATCCTCCGATGAGCGATCGAACGCTCGTTTTCGCGATCACTCAAAGTGGCGAAACCGCAGACACTTTGGCCGCCATGCGTGAATGCAAGCGCAAGGGCCATCCAACGCTGGCGATTTGCAACGTCGTCGGTTCCACGATCGCGCGCGAAGCTGATGGTGGCATCTATCTTCACGCGGGGCCGGAAATCGGAGTGGCCTCGACGAAAGCCTTTACTTCTCAGGTGACGGTGCTGACGTTGCTGGCTCTGTATCTGGGCCGAATGCGACACATGTCATACCCGGCCGGTAAGCGAATCATTCGCCAGTTGCGTGACATGCCGGAGAAGATCAGCAAGGCCCTTGAGTGCCACGATAAGGTTCGTGAAGTTGCTGATAAGTATCACCACTTCAACAACTTTCTTTACCTGGGCCGCCTCTACAATTTCCCCGTCGCGCTGGAAGGGGCGCTGAAGCTCAAGGAAATCAGCTACATCCATGCGGAGGGCTATCCGGCCGCGGAAATGAAGCACGGCCCGATTGCTCTGGTCGATCAGCAGACTCCAAGCGTCTTCGTGATCCCTCGTGGCGGCATCTATCCCAAAGTCGTCAGTAACATGGAGGAAATCCGAGCTCGCCGAGGCCCGGTCATTGCGATCGCCTGTGAAGGAGACACTGACATTGCCCGGATCGCCGATGACGTGATCTACGTGCCGGATGTGGAAGAGTACCTTCAACCACTTGTCTGCGCGATTCCACTGCAACTCCTGGCCTATCATGTTGCGCTGCTGCGAGGCTGCAACGTGGATCGTCCAAGAAACCTGGCAAAGAGCGTGACTGTGGAGTAGGCAACCCGACTGTGAGCATGCCGCCCGCTCTTCAGAATTTAAATTTGAGATCTGACAGTTGAAATCTCAACGAAGCGGCATTCTGCCCTACTGCTTCTGTAGTACAAACACAGCATCGCCCAGATCGTCGTTGAGTTTCAGCGGTTCGCTGAGGTCGTAGCAGAAGTCAAAAACGTCGAGCAACCTCAGTGATGGAACCGATCGTAACAATGTTCGGAACTGATCGGCTCGATAGATACGCAGTTGATGGTCTGTCGACAGCCGAATGATCTTCTTCGGTGTCGTAACTTTCAGGCTGAATCGCACCGTCTCTAATCTTTTGCGGCGACTGAAGTTCAACACTCGAATGGTCGTGGTGACTCGCGTGCTGCGATGACTAACGGTCCAGCGTTCACAGTCTTCTTCGGCAGCATCCGGAGGCAACAGGTGGAACCCGAGAAGATAGATGCCGCCCGGACGAAGTGACTGAGCGACAGATTCAAGATGCTTTCGAGCAGCCTCTTCGGTCAATAGATGTCGAAACGTGTTGACCAGGCAATGCACCAGATCAACTGACCGCGAGAGACGGAAGCTGGTCATATCGCCACAGAAGACATCAGCAGTCAGTCGACGACGTTTGAGTTGTCGTTGGGTCCATGCGATACAAGACTCATTCAGGTCAAATGCAGTCACATCGAAACCGCGTTTGGCGAGTTCTACGACCTGACGTCCACCACCGCAGCCAATCTCAAGTACACTGAGTCGATCTGATCTCAGGTAATGTGCCGCTGCTTCTTCGATAAAGGTGGCTTCATAGGGAGTCTCATCGCTGAAAGCCATGTCCCAGTAGCCCGGAGCGTCATAGCAGTCCGGTGAATGACGGCTCATGATCTACTTGCGATCTTCGAAGTCTTCGTATTCGTCTTCGTAGCTGTCTTCCATGGCGTCATCGTCGAAGAGTTGTTCGCCATCGTCCTCGACACCCTCTGTGTCTTCTGCAAACTCGTCTTCACCGTCTTCGAAGTCATCGGCGTCAAGGGGTTGAGAAGGATTCGTTCCGGGAGCAGGAGCAAAACCCGTCGCTCCCGCGGCCGCGGCGAGGGCCGGATCGGGCATCAGACCCGGGAAGAACATGATCCCAAATGGAAGGAAGGCCATGGACAAACTGGCCAATGCGGCAAGAACCCACACGATCCACAGAACAACCGAAACCCTCGCGCCATCGGAGAGCATTCCCTGCAGCAATCCGAGGACGAGAAATGCCAGCAGAGCAGCCGCGGGGATGGCGGCGACAAACGACACGGCAATAAATTGTTTCTTGTTCATGAACCGGTTCTCGGATCTCAGGCGACTTGATAAATCCAGGGGCTGGGCCGGACTCTGAAATGCGACGGCCTCGTTTCGCTGGCTCCTGCACCTGGCAACACAGCGAACGTCGGCGACACAGTCTGGATTTATCGTCATCGTAAGTTCAGAGAATCAGCTGTCGCAATGGCTGACCTCAGACTTTAGCACTTTTACGGTTGAGTACGAGTTCTGGCGATTAACGGAGATTTAATGGTTGTCCGGATCATGGTCGGCTTGCCGTCGGACCGCGAAGCCGAAACAATGTCCGGACTTCGGTGAGCTGGAAGTGTTCGGATCGCGTTTCACCGCAGTTTCGAACAGTGTTTTATTGAGGTTTCTCGCGTTCACCGCTGTTGATCTGAGCCTTCGACGGTTAAAAAGAGTCCGTCTTGATTTGTCTGAACTGTGTGGAGCTGTGCATGTTTCGATTGAGTTTTGTCGCCGTGCTCTTTGCTTTCTCTCTCGTCGGACCACCCGCCTCGGGATCCGAGCCGGTTCTTCGTAGCGACGCGGCGAATGCAGCCGATTTCCCGAGGCAGGTTCAGGAACTTGCCATCACGAATGACAAGTCGCCAGCGGCCTATTGGGGAACCAACCCGGAGAAGTACACAGGCTGGAAATCTCACTCGAATCGCATGATTCCGGTTTACACGTTTGGGACGAAGGGTGGGAAGCCGGGCGTTGATTTAGATTCTTGGTTCGGCGAGGCCAGCCCGTATCGTTCCGCAGAGAAGGTGCAGGCTCTCTATGGTTATGTTCCGGAGAAAACGGTGAATCCAGAGGCTGTCTGGATGGATCAGACCAATATCTACGATATGCAGAAGGCCGCAGCAGATTCGGGCAAGAAGTACATCTTTCTTGTCGTCTTCGACGGCATGGATTGGCAGACCACTCAAGCCGCTGCGATCTGGAATCAAAAAAAAGTCAGCTATACCGAAGGCCGTGGCAACGGGACTCACTTTCAGAACTACGATGCTGGCGGGACGACACAGTTTGGCTTCATGGTGACGAGTGCTCATAATGAAGGAACTGATGTCGACGTCAATATGCAGACGGTAAAGAATCCCGGCGGCACGATTCGAGGAGGTTATGATGCCTCCATCGCCGGCACTGCTCCGTGGGCTGTTGCGGCTGATCCCGGCTATCTGATCGCCAAGCCCGCCGAAGGAAACCCGAAACACGACTATACGGATTCCTCCTCGTCAGCCAGCAGTATGACGGCGGGCCTGAAGACGTTTAACGGAGCGGTCAATGTGGATGCCACGGGGCAGCCGGTGCCAACGATCGCTCATTACCTGCAGGAGAAAGGTTGGCGCGTGGGTGCGGTGTCATCCGTACCGATCAGCCATGCAACACCTGCAGCGGCTTATGCTCATAACGTATCTCGCGACGACTATCAGGACCTGACACGCGATATGCTGGGGCTACCTTCGATTGTTCATCCCACCCAGCCGTTGACCGGGCTGGATCTGGTCGTCGGCGGTGGTTTTGGGAATAACGGCGATCCGAAGAAGGGTGGCGAGAGCCAGGGGGACAACTATGTTCAGGGAAACATCTATCTGACAGATAAAGACTTGCAGGATTCAGATGTGAAAAACGGCGGACGTTACGTGACGGCCGTGCGAACGGCCGGTCAGGATGGGACAGATCTGTTGAAAGCTGCTGCCGCTCAAGCCGCTTCAAAGCAGCAACGCCTGCTGGGATTCTTTGGCGTTGGAAAGTACGCCGGGCACCTCCCGTTTGAAACGGCTGATGGTCGCTATGACCCAGTTCCGGGAGTCAACAAGAAGCCTGAAGAATACACCGAACAGGATTTGCTGGAGAACCCGACGCTTGCAGAGATGGCCAGCGTCTCCGTTGAGTTCCTCGCCAGCGAAAAGAAGCCGTTCTGGCTCATGGTCGAGGCGGGCGATGTCGACTGGGCGAATCACGATGATAACATTGATAACTCCATCGGCGCGGTCAACGCTGGTGACCGCGCGGTGAAGGTGATCACAGATTGGGTCGACGCAAACAGCAATTGGGACGAATCCCTGCTGATCGTGACCGCTGATCATGGTCATATGCTGAATCTGGTAAAGCCGGAAATGCTGATTCAGGGAGCAGACGCTGCGGAATGATTTCTTCGCTTGGTGCCAACATCAGCTGTATCAACCGTGCGCCGAATGAGCCGTTGGCGCGCAGGCTGATGTTCGCGCTGGGACTGCTGCTGGCGATTGTGGTCTCGGCAGGCCCGGCGAATGCTCAGGCTGTCAACAGCCCTGGGCAGACTGACTCGGACAAGTGGTATCTGGGCTACAACGGCTTTCGTATGCTGCTCGAAGAGCGAGGTCTGACCGTCCGGACCGATATGTCCGCCACGCTGCGGCGTCCCAAGGAATCCGTCATTGTGATGTTTGGGGATGTGACTCGCGTTTCACTGCCGGAATGGCGCAACTTGCGAGCCTACGTCGCTCAGGGCGGAAGTTTGCTTGTTGCCTCGGAACGCGGATTTAAGTTGCCCGGCGTTTGTTTGTTCTCGCGCGGCCCGGTGAGTTCGCTCGACAGGGACAGCCAGTATCAGGGCTTTGATGACTGCATTGTGTTGTCCGATTTGAATCAGTCGCATCCGCTGTCGAAAGGTCTGCGACGAATTATTGTGAACAAGACCGGTTGGTTGTCGACGTCGGAAGACTCTTCATTGCAGTGGGATGTGATTGCCTCGCTGACTGAGGACGTTTTGCCCGGATCTGCTCGCCATCGTCCAGTGATAATGGCGGGGCTTGATGCGGCACCAGGAATCGGGGTAATGATTTTGTCGGCCGATCAAAGCGTGTTCTCGGACGGCATGTTGTGGCATGGAGACAATTCGCTGTTCGCGATTCAGGTTTCGGATTTGTTGTGTCGTGGAAACCGGAAGTGGCTGACCGTGTATGACAATGGCCAGACGCTTCCCAGTTACATGACGCAACTGGCTCCACCACCCGAACCGCCGCAAATGCCCCCAAACATTCCCCCTCAAATACCTCCAGGGGTTGATCCGCCGGAACCCGATCTCGCCACCATGCTGCGGATGGCCAATGAAGTCCTCGACGAGGTTCAGGAATCGAATATTCTGAACGAAACGCTCAGGGAACGACCGCGAAATATGCGGCCTGTCGCGTGGGCTCGCACCATTCTGCTGATCCTCTTTATTCTTTTTCTGCTCTTTCTGGTCTGGCGAATTGTGCAGAACCGCTGGCATCTGCTGCCCAATCGGCATGCCCGATTTATGCAGTCGATGTATGGAGTGAACTCTGCCCGCCAACTGGAGACCGCTGAGTTTGGTACGGCCGTGGAAACTCTGGCCCGAGACTTATGTCGTGAGCTGTCCGGGTCGCAGGTCGAGTCTGATTGGCTCAAGTTGCTGGCGTCGAATCCGAGTTTGCCCTCTGCTGGATTTTCAAGACGCCAGAAAAAGGCTTTGAAGGAAGTCGTTGGTGTTGCCACGCGAGGTTGCCGTGTGCATCTTTCACGACGAAAGTTTCAGGCATTCGGACGCAGTATTGAGTTGGTGCGTTCCGGGTGGCGGAGTGCCGCGCTGGTTGCGGGTTGACCTGAACTTCTGCTTGCGGACGGTGTGTCGAATCCGGCGAAGGTGCTTAGGGACCAGCGTCGGCAGTGACAGGAATCGCGATAATCAATCCGGCGACGCGATCACGAGTGCTCTTGCGGTCCGGCATATGGCACTTCAGGCAATGTCCACTGAGCGTAATCGGGGCCGCGCGTCGATAGATGCCGTCTGCGGTCGCTTCATGAGACCGCTCTCCTGCTTTGAGTTTCTCGGCCGACTGCCGTTCAAACTCGTCAGCCGGTTTATGGTCGGAATTCATCGCGAGCCCTTCCACCGCTAACCAGCGAAGTTTGACATGCTGCTCGGCCTCAACATCCTTGAAGACCTCACCAAGAATTGCTGCGGGGATTGGCAATCCTTCATCTTCGCGATAGTACCGATCATGGATCACCCGAAGCGAGGAGTGCAGCGTTGAATGCAGGATCTCTGCCTGACGCCGCGCCTGACTGACAGTGGTCGCCTCGGGCTGAACTCCCGACGTCTGCTGAGCCGCCATCGCTTTCGTTGCGGTCTGCGAAGCGTTCCCGCTCACGACCTTTTCGTCGGCCAGAACCGTTGCCGGTCCGGTCAGACAAGAAAGCAACGTGACAAAGATTGCCAGCAGTAATCCGGGACGAGGCAGCTCGGTCATGGCGATCTTTCTTCTGTCGGAAAAGATGAGTCAACAGCCGACTAAGGAACGATCGGCTCCGACTCCACGGGGATACTGATCACCAGCGCAGCGAACTTTCGATTCTTCGCAGGCTGACTAAAGACGCCCGCGTGACAACTGATGCAGCCGCCTGTCATGGGAATCGCAGTCGCTCGACGGTAATAGCCGTCCTCAGTTGTTTCAACTTCGGACTCACCTGTCGCAATCTCTTTCGCGGCTCGTTTCTCGAACTCCGTCGAAGGCTCATGGTTAATGCTCATGGCCTTCAGATTGACTGCGATCCAGTTCGCTTTCGAGCCCGTCTCCTGTTCAATCTCTGAAAACACATCTTCCATCGCGCGAGCCGGCACAATGGAGCGATCGACGTGAAAATAGCGATCGTGCATAACGCCCAGCGTTGTCGAATAGATGCTGTGCATCAGCCTGGCTCGATCTCGAGCGACACTGATAGAAACGCGGGGAACTTTGGCGTCGTTGGCGGCGGCGGGTGTTCCTGCGTCGGCTCCTTCGCCTTTCGCAGCGGATTCGACCGGCTGGTCGGCCTTCTGTGATTCATCGAAACCCGCGGCCGACAGAATGCCTGTCATCCAGAGGAGTCCCGTGCAGCTCAACAGAAGCAAAGAATTGCGAGCGATCATCTTCTTCATGAACAGACTCCTCGTTTCAGTTCCGACAAAAATATTATCCGTCGCAAAGCGGAATGGTCTTGCTGTCGGATCGCAGTACTTCACCGATTGTCACTCGAGCAAACGCCTGCTCGGTCGCGGCATAGGCCTGATCCAGTTCCTGATGCAGGGGACATAACTGAGTGTGCCCCGGAAGGCCCAAAGGACAATGACGGATGCGTTCCAGCGGCGCCACGGCATTCACCACATCCAGAATCGAAATCTCATCTGGGTCGTGGCTCAGCGAATAGCCACCGCCAGGTCCGGATCGTGAGTGCACAAGATTGGCCTTCACGAGATCCTGAAGGACTTTATGCAGATACCGGCGAGGAACCTTGGTGCGTTCACAAAGAGTTTCCGCTGATTCGGATTCCCCCGCGTCGAATCCCAGACAGGCAATCGTTCGCAAAGCGTATTCTGCAGTTTTTGAAAGCATTTCAGTTCCTCAAGGTGTAAGTACTCACAATTCTACACGCTGGAGTGTAGAATTGCAGTGACCCCTTCACGCTGGCACGCAGTTTTCTCAGTTTTGCGGGATCATGTCGCACCGCAGAGGTCCTCGCCGTTCCGGAATGGTTCAGCGCTCATTTCTTTGAATTCGACCCAAGCTCGACCGAGGATCATTGGTGCAGTCCCGGACGGTCGCCCCAGGATTGAAAGCCTCATCGTTCAAAGGACAAGAATAGAAGTCGCATTTCATGTGCCACAACACTTAAAAAGCAAAGCTGCTTGAGACGCAGCGGTCGTGACTTGAGTTCGACTGGCATTAAACAATGGTGTGCCTTTGCCGCCGGGAAAACCATGTCGCGCGCTGCGAATGAATGCGTGTCCTGTCGTTGCATCGCGGACATCATGAAAAAGAAAGAAGCCCACGGCGGTGACCGGGGCTTCCTGTAAATCAACCGAACAAGGTTCGAATGATAGATTAATAGCGGTAGTGAGCTGGCTTGTATGGGCCGCTGGCTTTGACTCCGATGTACTCAGCCTGAGCCGGTGTCAGAGTTTCCAGCTTTGCACCAAGTTTGCCAAGGTGCAGCCGTGCCACTTCTTCGTCCAGTTCTTTTGGCAGCATGTGAACGCCGATAGTGAACTTTTCTGATTCAGTCCACAGAGCCAACTGAGCCATCACCTGGTTTGTGAAGCTGTTGCTCATCACGAACGATGGATGTCCGGTCGCACAACCCAGATTGACCAGTCGTCCTTCCGCCAGAACGATAATCGCCTTGCCGTTTGGATAAACATACTTATCAACTGGACCACCTTCATCCGCTGGGCCTTTGATACGGATTCGGCGGATGGTCTTGCTATTGTTCAGGTAGGCAATCTGAATCTCGGAGTCGAAGTGACCGATGTTGCAGACGATGGCCTGATGCTTCATCTTGTCCATGTGCTCGCCACGGATCACGTCAATGTTACCAGTCGTCGTGACGAAGATGTCGCCCTGAGCAGCGGCTTCATCCATCGTCGTGACCTGATAACCTTCCATCAGCGCCTGCAGAGCACAGATCGGGTCGATTTCGGTGACGATTACTCGAGCGCCCAGGCCGTCCATTGCGTCGGCACAGCCCTTGCCCACGTCGCCGTAACCGCAGATTACAACAACCTTGCCAGCGACCATCACGTCGGTGGCACGCTTGATACCGTCGGCCAGAGATTCGCGGCAGCCGTAAAGATTGTCGAACTTGCTCTTGGTCACCGAGTCATTCACATTGATCGCAGGAACGGCGAGCTTACCTGCGGCCAACATCTGATGAAGGCGATGAACACCGGTTGTTGTTTCTTCTGACAGACCCTTAATGCCCTTCAGCAGTTCAGGATATTTGTCATGAACCATGGTTGTGAGGTCGCCACCATCGTCCAGAATCATGTTCAACGGCTGACCATCGCGGAAGTACAGAGTCTGCTCGATGCACCAGTCGAATTCTTCGTTGCTCATTCCCTTCCACGCGTAGACAGGGATTCCAGCAGCCGCGATGGCAGCAGCAGCGTGGTCCTGCGTTGAGAAAATGTTGCAGCTTGACCACTGGACTTCAGCACCCAGAGCCTTCAGCGTCTCGATCAACACTGCGGTCTGGATTGTCATGTGCAGGCAGCCAGCAATTCGAGCGCCTTTCAGCGGTTGGGAGGCGGCGTGTTTCTCACGCAGAGCCATCAGGCCAGGCATCTCGATCTCAGCAATCTCGATTTCCTTGCGGCCAAGTTCAGCAAGTTCGATATTGGCCACCTTGTAAGGAAGCGCAGACACAGTGCTCATGAATTCAATCTCACTCAAAAAAAATTGCGAAACGCTAAGTCCTGGAGGCAGTATCCCCGCTGAATGGGGACAAGCTTAACAGTCAATTTTTGCCACTGCCAGGTGAAACAACCGCAGACGCCGTAATCTGCCAGTGGCGAGAAATCCCAGAGGCCCGGGATGCTCTTTCGCCCCAATCTTTCCATGTCTGACCAGCACAAAACGGGCATTTACAGACGGAACGATAATGGAGGATGCTTGCAGAAATCAATTCGCTCTTCGTCGATCAGATGGTTTTACGGGGTTTTGTCAGTGAAAAGACCATATCGCAGCGGTCATTTGATCAATAAATCGTCGAGAAATATTAAACGGCCCGAGCCAGGAGCGTTTTCGTCGTTCGAATGATCGCCGACAACCCCCACGCGCACATCACGTGAATCAGCGGCCGAAACGGAGTGAGAAATCGTTCATAGGTATGATAGGTCGCCATCACCGTCAACGAGTTGAGTACAAACAGGAGCAGCAGGATTCGACACAAAGGGGTCGCCCGACTCACCCACATCCCCACGGCACAGAGGCTGAACAATGCTGCATGCTGGATGCTGCCGAATTCCCAGAGCCGACTGAACTTCCACCACGTGAGTTGCCACAATAATTGCGGATGCGCCTTGATCCATTCCGACGCGTTAGCTGCTCCGCGGCGACAGTGTTCTTTTTCTTTTTCAATTTCGCTGAGTCCTGCAAAATGTGGGTCCTCACGAAGTTCAGCCGCAATTCTGTTGGCTGTTTTCGGAGTCCAGCTTCCGAAGTTCTCCATGGCACTATCGCTGAAGCCGTCCGCGATTCCAATGCCGCCCTGAGTTCCCGTGGGCATAATTGCATTCAGCACAATGCAGTTTCGTACCCACCACGGGCCCGTGAATGAAATGCTGCAGACTCCGAACACAAGGGCAAGGCGAACCGCATCGCCCCAACGCTGGTTTGTTCGCCGGACGCCGCGCCACAAGACCCAGGCCACAGCGATCCATAAGACCGGATACCAGGCCACATAGAACGAGCGAATGAACACCAATGCGGACAGCGACAATCCACACAAGGCCGCCCGGCGAACCGTTTGCTGCTCGACAAACGCGGCGAAAGAGATTGCGAAACCGCACAGCCCCAGAGTTGCCAGGTTCTCAGTCAGAAATGATCCGGCAAATTCACGAAATCTGGGATCAACGCAGCACGTCACACTGGCCAGCACGGCTGCCATCAAAGAATGTCGACGAGCAAGCCAGAGACTCGCCAAGGTCACGGCCGCCGCGCAGGCCAGGCAATTGATAACTCGCACGGCTTGGTAGTTCAGTGGACTGAATCGATAAACCGCCGCAATCAGAAACGGAAACCCTGGCGGTCGATAGGCGGTGAGTTGAAACTCCTGAACATCACACCCCGCTTCACATTGCTCCACCGCCGCCGGCTCTGCTTTTCCCGCCAGGATGGGCAAATCGGACGGGCAGTATCCGAAACCCAGTCCAGCGGCGAGGTTGTATCCAAGCCGTTCGTAGCTGTCGCTATCACCGCCATTCTCCGGCGACGATGACAGGCCGAAGTTTCCTGCCGCAACAAATAAAAAGACGATCAGTGTTCCCGTGAAGATCATCGCCCCGGGAAATATCATCCGGGATGACACGCCCGCGCCGGCGTGGCTGGGAATTTTTTCTAACACTTCGTCCGTGGCTTTATGTTCTTGCATCGCACTCTTCTACGTCTTTTGCATGCGCGAATCAAGAGGCTCGCGATTCGGCACTGGCCAGAATCTGCCGAGCGAAGGCGGAAAATAGCAGTCAATCAAACGCACGTTTATGCCGGTAGTAAACTTCGAGCGTGAGCAACGCGAGTGATGTTGCGTAGACGCGGCCGCCGGAACCATCGTGTCCGCCTTGCGGTGCCCAGCTTCCTTTCGGATGTCCTTCCGTCGCCTGGGCCTCAATCAGCAAATCTCGCATGACAGGATTCCATTCATCCCATGGTGCGCCACCATAATGATGAAGTACCTGCGTCGCATAGTACCAGTAGTAAAGTTCACCGCCGACGTGAGGCAGATGATCCTGCAGATACTCGACTCCCGCACGAAGTTCCCCGCGTCGGAGTTTGTTGGAGGTATAAATTCGACACAGTAATCCTTCTGCGACCATTGCGTCAGTGATCCGATCTCCCGGCATATAGCGATAACCACTGCCTTCCTTGTCCGTCTGAACCGAATCAAGGTATTGTGAGATCTTCGTAAATACAGCCCCGGGTATTCTCAGACCACCCTGCTGAGCACTTCTCAATGCGATCACCTGCCAGCCCGTGACACTCGTGTCACCAGCTTCTCCCGGCCTGTATCTCCAGCCACCGCCATTATGCTGTGCCATCACAATGTAGTTGATCGCTCGCTGAGCTGGTCCTTTGAGTTTGGGATCCTTTGTCATGGCGTACGCTTCGCATAGAGCAATTGTTGCCACTCCATGAGCATACAGATTGCCCGCCATGCAATGTTGGAAGGTCCCCTCTTTGGTCTGATCGGCAACGAGCCAGTCCAGTCCATTCTGCACTGTGTTCCTATATTTTCCGCTCTTGTGAGTGTATCCGGCTCCCAGAAACGGTAAGAGTCCAAAGCCCGTTCCGCCCGCATCGCTGCTCAATCCCTGATGGCCACATTGGCCATCACAATCATCGACCTGCGAGAATGCATGTAAACTCCAGACGCCGCTCTTGTCCTGATGTTGTGCCAGCCATTTGAGACCGTCTTCCACGGCTTTTTCACTGGCTGCATTTCCGCCTTCCGACTTCGCCAGTTTCGCTCGCTCCTCAGTCCCGCGTCCTTCGAACATTCCCGGAGCCTGAGCCTGCGCTGGTCCCGGTTCTTCCTGTTCCAAAGCTTGCAATGCTTCGATCGGGGCAATGGTGTATCTCTGCTTTCGCGGTGGTTCAGAGTCCGCTGGCTCTGCTGTTACGACAGCCTGCTGAGAGTTTGGGTCGCTCGTGGATGCCGTGAGACCATTCTGATCTCCGGAGACATCACCGGACGCTGCCGTCATCGCGATGTTGGCCCCAATGCTCTCCTGATCAAAGACGGTTGCCTCATCGTTGCCACCATCGTCGGCTTGATTCGACTCGCCGGTGCCGACCCCATGCCCACGGCCGTCACCTGATCCTCTGCCGGCTCCAGCCAAGCCATCGTCGGCCAATCCATTGCCACCCCGAAACGGCAGCCAGAACATCAGCATTAACAGAGCAGCCAGAAGCAAGCAGGAGAACACGCCGATCAGAGTCCCGAAGATGACTCGGGGAGCAAAATACGGCTCATCAGCAACGTCAGCAGCTTGATCCGGCTGAACGTCAGTCCGTGCTGCCTCCTGGGGCAATTCGTCGACTTGCTGAGACAATCTCATTGGGGAGTTCACCGAGGGGACTGTTTGAAACAGCTTCCGCAACTCGCTTTGTCGCACATTCAACGCAGAACACAAACATTCCTCACCGGAAATACACGTTGAGAGTGCCCGAATTCTTCCGAATCGGGCAAACGTCGACTCACTCATTGAGAGATTCAAACGCAATACCGTCAATCAACAGTTTGGTGCCTAACATGCGCCGTGACTCCATGATGCTGGGGTTTTTGAGGCTCGGCGGACGGCGGACCGAGTGTACCTGTGACATTCGAAACGCTATTGCATTCGAACTGGCTGTAGTCAACTCCCGCCGAACGGCTGCATGTTTGGCGATGCCGATTAGCCAAGTTCGTTTGACGATCAATGCAGCGTGACAAAAAGAGCTCCCGTCTCCTTCCTCGCGCAGAAGGGGCGACATGGGGCTGTCAGTTCGCCGACTCTTTCGTCGCGACGTCCGTTCTGACGAGGCGAAGCGATTTCTCTTGTCTCAGCGCTGATTGATCAATGTGCCGAAGGAAAAATCGATCCCCAAGGTGGCCAGTTTCAACAGCGGCTCAGATGAGTCGGCAATGGCAAGGACTCCAGTGGCTCGGCGAGTTTTGATTTGTGGGTTATCGGTGGATCCCATTTTCGCCGACGGAGCGGCGAAGCTACGTAGTCGAGCCGCTCCGTCGGCTCGCATTGAACCCCAACTCGTGTTCTTGACAGAACAAGCGTGACGTTGAGTGCGACCAAAGCGGCTGGACTTGCACCGCAGTTCTCGTACATGTGGATGAACACACGCCCGGGTGGAATGCGTTCATTATTTAAGAATGGGCGTTCGCCCGCAGAGCTCTCTGCGTCGGGGGCCGCGTGCACGTTTTTGGATCGCGGCGGCAGAGTTCTTCCTGAAAATCTTTGTCGTCGTTCCGGTTTCGTTCCTGTTGATTTCGACACGAGCGACGTACTGTGATGCCCACATTCCTAAGCATCTGCTGTTTGATCTCATCGAAGAACACGCAGATCCTGGTGGTGCATAATTTCCGGGGAAACGAGGATCTCACGCGCTGCGAGTGAATCGTTTCCCCGGATTCTTTTATTTGGGGTCCGTGGTTCGCAGGCAATTCTGTCGTTGTTGACGACGGATTTCAGTCCGTGGACGAGGCCAGCCCGATCTGCCGGCCATGACCTTGTCTGACGAACGAAGCCTGAAGCCCGAAGTCGATCTGTAACGGAACTACTTTGTGGGCAGTTCAGACACTTCAATATGCAGATCTTTCAACTGGCGATCATCCACCGGCGCAGGAGCTCCGGTGAGCATGTCGGCGGCCTTCTGAGTTTTCGGGAACGCAATCACGTCACGAATGTTCTCATCGCCTGCCAACAACATCACCCAGCGGTCGAGTCCCAGAGCAATCCCGGCGTGCGGTGGTGCACCATAGCGGAGCGCTTCGAGAAGAAATCCGAAGCGGCGTTCAGCTTCTTCAGAATTGATGTTCAGAAGGTCAAACACCATCTGCTGAATCTCAGAATCATGTATTCTCACGCTGCCGCTGGCGGCTTCGTAACCATTCACAACGAGGTCATAGCTGTCTGCTCGAACTTTACCTGGATCCGTTTTCAGGTATTCCGCGTCTTCAGGGTTTGGTTGGCAGAACGGATGATGTTCCGCATCAAACCGACCTTCTTCTGCGTTCCATGTCAGCAGCGGGAAGTCCAGAACCCAGATACACTTGAACTCAGCTGGGTCATAGAGATTCAGCTCTTTCCCCAATCGGTTACGCAGTGCAGCGAGTGCCGCATTGGTCACCTTTGGCGTGTCCGCAACAAACAGGAGCAAGTCTCCTTCCTCGCCTCCCATGCGTTCAATGATCTGCTGCTGATGTTCATCCGTAAAGAACTTGGCGATGGTTGATTCCAGCTTTCCGCCGGTGACTTTCATATAGGCCAACCCTTTCGCTCCGAAGTCGCCAACGAAGTTCTTCAGGTCCACATCCAATAATCGACGGCTATATTTTTCCGCCGCACCTTTGACGTTGAGTCCTCGTACGCGTCCACCGGATGCGGTGACGGTCTTGAAGACTCCGAACCCGCTGGTGGCTGCGATATCGCTGATGTTGACGATTTCCATCGCAAATCGAACATCAGGCTTGTCACACCCGAAGCGTTCCATGACGTCTGCGTAGGTGTAACGCGGCAGAGGAGTCTGCATTGTCACTCCTCTTACCTTCTGCATCACGAAAGACACAAGTCCGTCGATGGTGTTGAGAATGTCGTCTCGTTCAACGAACGCCATTTCAACGTCAATCTGAGTGAACTCGGGCTGTCGGTCGGCTCGCAGATCTTCATCGCGGAAGCAGCGTGCGATCTGATAATAGCGATCGTAGCCAGCCACCATCAGGATCTGCTTGTAGATCTGCGGCGACTGCGGCAATGCATAGAAGCTGCCATGGTGAACTCGACTTGGTACCAGATAATCGCGAGCCCCTTCCGGAGTACTGCGACCCAGCATCGGAGTTTCGATTTCCAAAAAGTCGCGCGTGTTGAAGTATTCACGGACGGCCTGCACGAGGTTGTGTCGCAGGATAATGCTCTTCTGGAGTTCCGGTCGTCGCAGGTCAACGAAGCGATACTTCAGCCGCAGTTCTTCGTTCGGCAGTTCACCGCCTTCAATTTCAAACGGCGGTGTTTTACTGCGTGACAGAACGGTGAGCTGGATGGCTCGCAGTTCGATCTCACCGGTCTGCAGTTTTGGATTTACCAGACCATCACCACGATAGCGGACTTCGCCGACTACTTTGATCACGTCTTCTCGACGCAGCTTGCGAGCAATCCCGTCGATCTTGCTGCCTTCTTCTGTGATGAAGGTCACCTGAGTTTTACCGTAGCGGTCTCGCAAGTCGACAAAAACCAGTTCTTTACCCTGCTCGCGATAGCTATTGACCCAACCAGCCAGCGTGACAGTCTGACCGGCATGTTCGCGACGGAGTTCTCCGCAATTGTGAGTTCTGTGCACAGGAATGGAATCCGAAGAAATCGATGTGAGTGATGACTGAAACGGCGGTTCATTCGGGCCAAAGTCGACCTGTTCATCATGTCGACGATTTTGCTACCGCCTGCTCCGACGGGCGGGAGTATAGAAGCCGTCGAATCATCCGGAAAGAAAGGATGCCATAAAGTCGGCAGTTCCCGGTTTTGTCACCGGTCACTGCAGTCCAATCAGCCGCCAAAGACATTACAAATCCAGCTTCACTGGTGGAGAGACGATGAATTAGGCAGAATGCCGACGTTCTGTCCGGGAGCTGTGCTTATTCCGGCGTTGGGGTTGCGAACGCAAGGTGGCGTTGGGCAGGTTTACAAAGACCATGGAAAAGCTCACGATTTTTGTCGCCGTCGTTCTGTATGGGGTCCTGCGGGGCTTCCTGCAGAGACGTCATGTGAAAGCGGAACTGGAAGAACGGATGGCGAAAGCTCGCTCGCGACCGGTCGTCAGGCGACTTCCCGGACGGCTGCAGCGAGACATCGACAACACCAGCAGCGATAAGGCGGCCGACAAGCGTGGACGCGAATCGGCCTGAGAGAATTCGAAGAACGGAGCGGGATGCATGCAGAATATTCTCGATTTCATAGTGCCACTCTTCGTGCTGATCTCGGTCATTGTCGGCATGATCAATTCCGTGAAGCAAGCCGCAGCCAGGAACGCTCCGGCGCCAACGCGAGCTCCGATGACACCGGCTCAGGAGAGTATGGGCAGATTTCTTGAAGGGTTGCCGCCCGAGGATCGGCCGCAACCAACGGCGCAAAGGCCTCAGAATCAGCCCAATCAGGGCTCACGCCAACAGCAACGTCCGCCACAGCGTCAAAAACAGTCTCAGAAAAAAAATCCGCAGAAGCAGCCAGCCGCCTCACAGCAACAGCAGGGCGATAAGAATCAAAAGCCTCGAACTGTGGGCTCGGGCCTTTCCCAACATGTTGACTCTTATATCGGTGACCACGTCCGCAGCCACATGGGGCGAGACGTGGATAACTTCGTGAAAAAAGATATCGACGAACGAGTCCGAAGTCATCTCGGTTCTCAATCGAGCAAGCCTGTGGAAATGTCCGCCTCGGACACGGGCTCAGCGGCGGCTGACGATATCCTGTCAGTCCTGAAAACGCCCGCTGGAGTTCGTCACGCTATTCTGGTGAACGAAATCCTGTCGCGACCTCGATCCCTAAGAAAAAAATAGCTTCATTCTTACCGCTTCGCGATCGACTCACCTGCGAAGATGACGCGACGGAGCAATGGGGCTCGAATGCCAGACTCCACGCACTCATATTGTTCTGCGAGCGGCTCTTTTTCTGCGCTTTGCGCGACCACTGGAATTTCTGAAAGCACGATCAGCAGAAACTGGCGCACGACGACTTCATGCGTGTCAAACCGGTTCATCTCGTCCCGGACGTTTGAGCGAATGCGGCTCACAGATTGCCGTGTACATTTCCGGACGCCGATCCGCCATGCGATCGATGACATGCTTTCCCGGCACTCGGACAATCCGCTTTGTGCGAGCAATCATCGGGTCAATTTCCGTTCGCAGAATTCCGGGTGAGTCATCGTCACGCGAGTCAATGGTGGCTCCGACAGGACCGCAAATTCGACTCTTGCCGATGAACGAGAACCCGTTCTCCGTGCCGATTCGGTTCACTGCGGCAAAGTAAATTCCATTCTCCATCGCTCGACTGTTGATCGAGAACTCCGCCATATAGCTGCCCCCTGGCGGCCAATTTGTGGGCAGAACAATCAAATCTGCGCCAAGAATCGAGAGGACTCGGGCAGCTTCGGGAAAACCACCGTCGTAACAAATCAGCATCCCAATTCGAACACCAGCGGCCTCAAACACCTCGAACGGCCGATCCCCCGGAGTTGTAAAGCGATCCACTCCCAGATACGGCAGGTGCACTTTTCGATAACTGCCAATCAGGCCACTCGGACCAATCAGTACGGCCACGTTGAATAACTGGTCGCCGGACTTTTCCAGCATCCCGAAGACGACGTGAGTTTTTAACTCCGCGCAGAGCTTTGCAACTCGATCCGTCGATGGCCCCGGCACCGATTCACCATACTCCATTGCCTCTGCATGAGAATCAAAGCAATAGCCGGTCGAAAAACATTCGGGAAAGACCGTCAGTTGTGTTCCGTGACTCACCTCGCTGCGAACTGTCGATTCCAGCAAACTCAGATTGGCATTGATGTTTTTAAAGGTGACGTCTGTCTGTACACAGGCAATTTTCATCGGGAACCGTTCTGATTCTGTGGCGGCTTCAGGCGTTTCATTGATTCACGTTCCGAACACGGACACAGTTTATCCCACGCTTCTGAAATTGTCACTCAGTGACGCCGGCGGCCTCTTTCCTGCTGGCGAATTTCCTGCGTGTTGATTCCTGCGTGATGATTCAATCCTGACCGGCTGCGTCAATGACAGATTGTGGGCAGAAAAGCGGCATTGCTTATCCCTCACTGACGTGTTCAGTTGTGAAAACTTCATGAGATCAGCCGCATGTTTCGTTGCTCGCTTCTACGAATCGTTGCCTGATCGCCGCGGATCACGTTTCTCCGAACGTGTTCGACGGTCCGCAGAATCGTTACATTCGTCAGAAGGGACGTGACCGTCGCCTGCTCCGTAGACTGGCTGTTTTTCCCGAAAGGCAAAGTCAGATTCCCAACAGCCTCAGCCGACAAAGCGACTTTGTGGCATGCTATGTCGAAGGTCGGATGTGTTCCGAGAAGATCGCCGAACATCCACTATTTGACGAGTCTCCCGCGAGGCCGGTTTATTCTGAACACGGTCACAACTGAGGCAACGCTCACGATGAATCCCGTGGGAACACGGCTTCAGAATACACAGTCAAGAGAATAGTTCTGGGCGCCTCTGCAGTTTCTGAGTAACCCTCGGGAACATTCAGGCAAGACCAGGGTTTGTTGAAAGTAAGGCTGACAATGTCTCATTCAGTTCGTCCGCTTCGTATTGTGCTGGCGTCTTCCGAAGCAGTGCCGTTTTCAAAAACTGGCGGCCTTGCAGATGTTGTCGGAGCACTGGCCAAGTCCCTGGACCAACTGGGGCACGACGTTACGCTGATCGTGCCTGATTACTTCCTGATGCGGCAGACTGCCAAAGGGTTGCCGGCGATTTCAGAAACCGGGCTGCGATTCACAATTCCGATGAATGGTCGATCAGTCGCGGGGACAGTGAACTGGACTCAACTGCCCGGTACAGGAGTTCGAGTCCTCCTGGTTCGGCAGCCTGATTATTTTGATCGTCGACAGCTTTATCAGGAACACGGGCACGGCTACGTCGACAACTGTGAACGCTTCTGTTTCTTCAGTCGAGCCGTGCTGGAAATCTCACGGCAGATGATTCTTCGTCCCGACGTGATTCACTGCAACGATTGGCAGACCGGGATCATTCCGGCGTTGCTTAATAGTCAGTATGCGAATCGACCGGGATTTGAAAACACCACCACCGTCATGACTCTGCATAACATGGCGTATCAGGGCCGCTTCTGGCATTTTGACATGCCGCTCACAGGCATGGACTGGCGCTACTTCAATCATCATCAGATGGAAGCGTGGGGCGATCTGAACCTATTGAAGACCGGAATTGCCTTTGCCGATCAGATCACCACAGTTTCGCCGACTTATGCCGAGGAGATTTGCCATCCGGAAGGTGGCTATGGACTTGAAGGCCTGCTCAGATATCGCAGTCGAGATCTCGTGGGAATCCTGAACGGCATTGACACCGATGTGTGGAATCCGGAAACAGACCCTCATCTTGCTTCGCACTTTACCACCGAGACGGTTGCAGCCGGAAAGCCACGCTGCAAATCACAGCTGCAGCAACGCATGAAACTCCCGCAGCAGGGTGAGACTCCGCTGATCGGGATGGTGTCACGCATGGCGGATCAGAAAGGGTTTGATCTTGTGATGGGATCAGCCGACCGTCTTCTGTCGCAAGACATCCAGATGGTCTTTCTTGGCACAGGCGATCCGACCTGCGAAGCGCAGTTGCGAAATCTGGCAGCGCGATATCCGACCAAGGTCGCCGTCGAGATTGGTTTTGATGAATCGCTGGCTCATCAGATCGAAGGAGGAGCCGACGCTTTCCTGATGCCCAGTCGCTTTGAGCCTTGCGGGCTCAATCAGATGTACAGTTTGCGATACGGCACTGTGCCGATCGTCCGAAAGGTCGGAGGACTCGCAGACTCCGTAATCAACTATGCTTCGGATGCAAAAAGCCCTGAACTCGCCGCAAAATCATTGGAAACGGCGACTGGATTCGCCTTCACCGATTATAATAATGAAGCTTTTGCCGGCACGGTGGAGCGAGCGATTCATTGTTATTCGCAGAAGTCGGTGTGGCAAAAGCTTGTGCAGAACGGAATGACCGGTGACTGGTCCTGGACTCGCAGCGCGCAAAGCTATGTCGATGTTTACCGAGCTGCCCAGGAGCGCCGTCCAGCGCGGGTTGCGGAACGCCGTTGTTAGTGCGCGGGGCACGGGGCGGTCGGCAGACAACTCATGAAGGGTAATGTCAGTGTCTGAAGTTGTTGGCGTTGGATTACTCTTTGGCGGTCTGTTGCTGCTGGTTGTTGGGCTGTTATGGCTGATCGCGCAGGCCTATCGGTCATCCGGATTGCTTCTTGCGGGGCTATTGCTGCTGACGTCACCTGTCGGTCCGCTTGTCTACGGCCTCATTCATTTTCGCAAGTCACTGAAGCCGCTGTCGCTGATTGTCGCCGGACTTCTCGTCGGAGCTGTTCCGTTTGCATTGAGTCACGGACTGGAACTTCTGTGGGGACTGGGCGAGCGCGAACGCATAATCGCCGGAGAGCGACATTTGGTGCTCACGGGTTGGGATCGGCCCGATTACAGCATCCTGAATACTCGTGCTGACGTGGTCGTACTGGAAATGGCAAACTCCAACGTCAATGATGAAACGTTGAAGCTGCTGCTGCCGTTGACGAAACTGCGAGAACTGACGCTGAACGATTCAGCGATCTCCGACGAGGGGCTAAAATTTCTCCGGCAGTTACCAGCTCTGGAAAGCCTGCGAGTCGCTCGGACCAAAATCACAAAGGACGGCGTCGTAGAGTTTCTCGCCGATCCTCCCGCCAAACTGAAAGAGCTTGATGTCTCGGGAAACTCGATCCCTGCGTCTGCGCTTCGCAAATGGAAAAATCAGGAACCGGACATTCGCCGGTATGTGAATTAGCATCCATCATGCCCTGGGCTCTGGGCAAGTTGGTCTCAATTTTTGACACTTCGGACAAGAATATTTACGATGAAACTGACGGAAGATGCCATAGGCTCGGTTGAGAATGCGAACTTTCTGTGCCTTGCCTGTCAGTTGGCTTACCTTCCCGAGGCGGACGCAGTTCCGAAGTTTCGCGAACAACTGGGATTAAACGCAAAACTCATCAGCGTCGACAATACACAGGTCTATGTTGCAGACAGTGACCAACACATTGTTGTTGCTTTTCGTGGCACGGAGGGGCCGACAACCATCGACGGTCTTAAGGACTGGCTGTTGACAGACGCAATGAATCTCTTGATCGTACCGGAAGGTCGGCTGGGACATGATCTGGCGGCTGCAGGTGTCGGGGCGAAGTTTCATAAGGGATTCGTCGACGCGATTGCAGAAGTCTGGGAGCCACTTCGAGACCTCGTCGAGGCAAAGTTCAAAGAAATGGATCGACCACTTTGGGTGACAGGTCATAGTCTTGGCGGCGCATTGGCTTTGTTCGGAGCGTGGTTGCTGAAACGCCGCTTTATTCCAGTGCATCAGATCTACACCTACGGCGCGCCGATGATTGGGAATCAGAAGGCCTGTGACGCGATCGACCGAGAGTTCTCGGGGGTGATCTCCCGTTATGCGAATGGCAATGATCCCGTGCCAAAGTTACCCGGGCTAAGTCTGATCGCTAACGAGTTTGCACACTGCAAAACGGAACATGTTGTCGGTAAAGATCCGATGACGTCACTCGCTCAGTTTCTGGGCGGAATTGGATCCACGGCCGTGGAAGGCCTGTTGTCAGGCGGAGTCATTGATGACGTCTGGAAGCACGTCATTGATCGCGTAGCCGCTCACTCGCTGGATACCTATCAGTCCTTACTGCCAAAGTGAATCCACGGTCTCTGGAACCCACTGCGTAGACGCTGGGCCATATGGTCTCGTCCGCTTGGATCTGCAGCACAGCACACTTTTTCAAAGGTGGAATTCGACGCACTCGTCTGGTGGACAAAGTTCAAAATGTTTCCGTCAATGGTCATGGGGAGACGGGCTTCTCTTCGAGTCTTCCGGCGTACTACGTCCCTGATGCAAGTCCTTGCCGCACAAGCAACTTAGTGCACATTGGCCGTGAGTTGCGCAAGATTGACGGGCTGCGAACTGTTCTATAGCATGTGCCGCTTCGTTGCCTCACTGGTTATGAGTGTTCTCCAACGGCAGTCAGACTCTGGCGGAGCGAGCGGCGGCAATTTCCAGGGACTGCAGAATTGGTTCAGCGTCGAGAGGGTGGTAATTGAATATGTCGGAGCGACCTATGGACAGAGTACATAGTCCGCTTAAAGCACGATCCTTCTTGATGGCACGCATCAGCGCCATCGTGCATTTCTTCCGAAAGCTCCGCCATACCGTGCTTCTCAGGTCGCGATTGAAACTGGGGACCAATATACACTTTGGGTCCTCGTGCATTCTTTCACCTCCCAACCTTCTGTCCATTGCGAATGATGTGTCGTTTGGGCGTCGGGTGTTGGTTGAGGTCGACCTGGTTGTAGGGTCAGATACGCTGATCTCAAGCTTTGTCAGCTTTGTTGGAAACGACCATTCATTCGATGACCCCAGGTCCACGGTCTACTGGCAGGGTCGGCATCCTCCGTCCAGAGTTATTCTGGAAGGAGATAACCTGATCGGGGTTGGAGCAATCGTGGTCGGTAACGTCACGATCGGACGTGGCGCAATCGTTGGGGCAGGCGCAGTGGTCACACGCGACCTTCCGCCGGGGATGATCTGCGTGGGGGTACCCGCAAAACCAATCAAGCCCCGCTGGAGCAACTCCGGCCAGGGCTCCTACTGAATGTCATTCTCTGGTGCGCGATTTGTCTTTCGCCGCCTAAAGGCAAAACCTACTTCATGAATCGTCAAATCAATCAGCTTCGAAAAATCTTCTTCGCAATTGCGCATCCCGCCTGCTGGAAACCGTTAACACTGGGTGTGGGAGCTGCAATCGAGCACATCCCGGGATTGCGATCCCTCAGCGTCGATGGCATTATTGATGTCGGGGCGAATGTCGGACAGTTCTCGCTCACATGCCGCATTCTCTATCCAAACGTTCCGATCGTGGCCTTTGAACCGATCCCCCAGGCGGCGACAATGTACCGCAGGGTTCACGGAGGGTGTCGTGAGATCATTCTGAACGAATGCGCTCTGGGAACGGAAGCCGGATCAGCAGTACTTCATTTGAGCAGGTCTGCTGACAGTTCATCGCTTCTGCCAATCGGCGAACTCCAGACACGAGTTTTTCCGAAGACAGAGGAGGTCGGTACCATTGAAGTTCCCGTCGCCCGTCTTGATGACTTTTCTTCCACATGGAGTGGCCGAAACAATCAGCTATTGAAGCTGGATGTCCAGGGCTTTGAACTCAACGTCCTGCTGGGCGGCCAGCAGACACTTCAGTCATGTCGATATGTCTATGTTGAATGCTCAGAAATCCAGCTGTATCAGGGTCAAGCGGTCCGGCAGGAAGTCAGTAGCTTTCTGGAATCAATGGGGTTTGAACAAGCCGGCAGATTTAACGCCCAGTTTCGGAATGGCAGCCTGATCCAGGCCGACTATTTGTTCCAGAAAATCAAGAGCGTTTGAACCCTCCATTCGCGATCCTCTGGACGCTGCCACGAAGACGACTCCTTCGCCCGGGATCGCTTCGATTCAGGCGGCGCGATGGATCAAGGTTGATTCCGTCACGGCCTTCAATTCGGCAACGAGTGTCTCATTGAGTACGCACTCCAGACGCTTCAAAACGCGAGCCACCAGCGTGCCATCCATGATTCGATGATCATAAGCCAGCGTGACGCGGGAGACATTGTGTTGATTGAGTGGTCCGTAGGTCAGGCATCCGGTCTGAACCGCAGGAGGCAACTGAATCTCAACGCCCTGCCCGGATAAGGTTGAGACAAAGTAAGTTCCCAGCCGCGAAGCTCGCTTGCGCGTGGCAATTTTCAGGTTCCACCACCACAGTAGCCGACGCAGAAAAGTGGGCAGATGAGCTAACCGCCACTGGGTTTGAAAAACCAATTCCGCGGGCTGAGACTGGAGCTGGTCCATCGTCGATTGAATTGCCTGCAGGTTCAGCAGTTCCGGCGAACGAAAAATCCCCCAGAACAACCAAGGCTCGCCATTCAATTCTTTGTGTACGGTCAGCGCGGCGACACTTGTTGCATGCTGATAAACGTGTGCCCATGGCCAAGCGTACCAGGTCTGGCGAAGTTCCGGTACCTCCTGAGCGACGAGGGCATAGGCCTTGATGAACACAGCGGGCCAGGAGATTCTCTGAGAACATTCGGATCGGGCCGCGGAGATCGCCGTCAAATCCATGTGCCGATCATGCGCGCAGAGCGGAATCTCGCGATGAAATGTCAAGAGATCCCACGTCAGTCTGCGGTTGGCCGGGACAGCAAAGCGACGTCCATTCCTGCGATCCGTCATCGTTCTGATTCCTTTCTGGAACGTCATGATAACGGGAAGCAATCGTCTCCAAAAGATCGCTCTTCCATTGATGCATTTCTCGCGATTATTCACCGCGGAAACAAGCGAGCTTTGCGTGGAACTAAACGCGTGCTGAACTTTCTTCGAGAGCAGCAGTCTACGAGAGCAGAAGTTCGGGCCATTGTGCCGAACGTGAGCCGGGAACGGGGGCATTCTCCAAAGCTCGAAAAGTGAACACGACCGATTGCTTGGTCTCGTTCGAATAGTTCCGTGTCGCTGCGTGGAAGCACCGGGCATGGAAGAACAGGACATCTCCCGGCAGCAATTCGACCGGCTTCGCAGTCTGCAGAACGGGCTGATTCGCCGGCAAATCGGTTCGCAGAAACAACGCTTCATCCAGCAACGACGCAGGCGCGGGGCCGGTGTGAGTGCCTGGCAGAACCTGCAGGCAGCCGTTCTGAGGTGACTCCGGGCCGAGCGCAATCCAGATATTGACCAGTTCTCCACTGGTGAACGACCAGTAGCGAGTATCCTGATGCCAGCCCGTGTCACTGCTGAATCGAGGCTGCTTGGTCATAATGCAGTTATGGTGAGCAAGAGGCATCACGACATGCGGCCCCAGTAACTGCTTGAGTCGATTCAGAAGAAACGGTTCACTGACGAGCTTCAGGAACACGGGATCTCTGCTGATAGCCTGTCGCAATCTGCGAGCGGTCCGTCCACCTTCGGCGTCCAACGATTGTGGTGCGCCGGGATAATTCAATTCGGCCTCATATTCAATGTCGCCCTGATGAGCCGCGAGGTCGCGTTGGGTAATTTGCTTCATCGTTTCGATGTAAGCCGCGGGCATTATGCCGCGAGCGACAAAATAGCCGTCACGTTGAAAGGAACTGATTTCCTGATCAAGAAAACAGTCAATTGCGGAGTGATCTGACATCGTGGTGATGCGGGCCTCAGAGCTGACGAAGTGAAACCTGTGTTTTGCGGAAACCGGCGACAATCAACTGGCCGGGAATTCTCACAAGCAGCACGATTCTGGCAAGACGCTAAACGGCAGAATCTCAACAAACGCATCGAGACAACTCGCCTGAGAAAACTGGCTGGCGATGGCCTGCCCCGCGTTTGCCAATGTCAAACGATGCTCTCTGGTGACTTCCACGCGGTACTCTGCCAGAATATGCCGATCCTGAATTGCTGCCACCAGATCCCTGCCTTTCAACTCACGGCCTCGCCCGAGGCTGCAGCTCAAGCGTTTTCCATACGATCGGAGAATATTTCCATGAGCGTCAGCCATTCCTTCCGTTCCTCGCAGACTGGGTTTCGCAGGCCGTGGTCTCGACGAGAATTCCTGGCAAGCTCTGCAATGGCAGCGTTGTTTTGCACCGGAGCTCGGCCAATCAAGGAGCCATCAACGGCCCGGATTGCCATCACGCTGGATCTGGAAATGTCGGCGAACTTTCCGGCCTGGGACGACACGCATTGGAACTTCGAGAAGGGAAATCTTAACGACGCTACGAAAGCCTACGCTGTTGAAGCTGGCCGACGCGTCAAGCAGGCTGGTGGATACATCCACTATTTTTGCGTGGGCCGAGTGCTCGAACAACCCGATGTTTCGTGGCTGACTGAGTTGGCCAAAGAGGGACATCCGATCGGCAATCATACGTATGATCATGTCAATGTACTGGCCACGCGGACTCAGGATCTGCAGTTTCGCTTTCAAAGAGCGCCTTGGCTGATTGATGGGATGACGCCCGAGCAGGTCATTCGCGAAAACGTTCGGCTCACTACAATGGGCCTTAAGCATCGAGCTGGCATTGATAATCGAGGCTTCCGGACGCCCGGAGGTTTCGCTGATGGACTCAGTGGACGCGAAGACATTCAACAGTTGCTGCTGGATGCCGGGTTCCGTTGGGTCAGCAGCAAGTACCCGCCGCATGCCAACAGCGAAGCCATGAAAGAACCTTCTGCCGATGTTTACGCCGATATAGTTGCGAAACAGAAAGACGCTCAACCGTTCGTCTATCCCACGGGGCTGATTGAAATACCCATGAATCCCATCAGCGATATCGGTGCTTTCCGTACGGGCCGATGGGAGCTGGAGTGGTTTCTAAAAGCCATCGAGAATTGCGTCCACTGGGCGATTGAGAACAAGGCCGTGTTTGACTTCCTTGCTCATCCGTCATGTCTGGGTTACAGAGATCCCGAGTTCCGTGCGGTGGAATTGATTTGTTCGATGGTGAAGAATTCAAAAGGGAAGGCTCAACTGGTGACCTTGGATGAGATCGCGGACACCTTGGGCTGATTCACGCAAGCCCCGATGTCAGCCTTTTGAAGTTGCGCATGCTTAGGCCCGGCGGGCCGACACATCCTCTGCCGGTGGCGTGACGGCGTGTTGAGTTCATCATAACCCGCTGCGTCACGGCCTGTTGATTTAATCATAACCCGATGAGGCTGAGAGTTTTTTGGTACATGCATGGTGATCTATCGCCGTGAGAAGAATTTGTTTTTACGGCAGGGGATCCGCCTGGGATTTTGTTTTCTGGATTTGAGTTGCTTGGGTGGGGGGCTT
>JBPOIW010000151.1:0-7146 GCA_052034165.1 Planctomycetota bacterium
AATCCAAGTCGGGCGAATCCAAGTCGGGAGAATCCAAGTCTGGCGAATCCAAGTCTGGCGAATCCAAGTCGGGCGAATCCAAGTCTGGCGAATCCAAGTCGGGCGAATCCAAGTCTGGCGAATCCAAGTCTGGCGAATCCAAGTCTGGCGAATCCAAGTCTGGCGAATCCAAGTCCGGTGAAGCCAAGTCCGGTGAAGCCAAGTCCGGTGAAGCCAAGTCCGGTGAAGCCAAGTCTGGCGAATCCAAGTCTGGTGAAGCCAAGTCGGGCGAATCCAAGTCTGGTGAAGCCAAGTCGGGTGAATCCAAGTCTGGTGAATCCAAGTCTGGTGAATCCAAGTCGGGCGAATCCAAGTCGGGCGAATCCAAGTCGGGAGAATCCAAGTCTGGCGAATCCAAGTCTGGCGAATCCAAGTCTGGCGAATCCAAGTCTGGCGAATCCAAGTCGGGCGAATCCAAGTCGGGCGAATCCAAGTCGGGCGAATCCAAGTCGGGCGAATCCAAGTCGGGCGAATCCAAGTCTGGCGAATCCAAGTCGGGCGAATCCAAGTCGGGCGAATCCACGTCGGGTGAATCCAAGTCGGGCGAATCCAAGTCGGGCGAATCCAAGTCGGGCGAATCCAAGTCGGGCGAATCCAAGTCGGGTGAATCCAAGTCGGGTGAATCCAAGTCGGGTGAATCCAAGTCGGGTGAATCCAAGTCGGGCGAATCCACGTCGGGTGAATCCAAGTCGGGCGAATCCAAGTCCGGCGAATCCAAGTCCGGCGAATCCAAGTCGGGTGAAGGCAAGTCGGGCGAAGGCAAGGGCGGTCAAGGCAAGGGCGGTCAAGGCAAGGGATCTCAGGGACCTCCAGGAGGACCACCAGAATCCGGTTCTGGAAAACCAACTGGTCAGTCCGGCATAAGAGCCGGTAATAGTCAGCCCGTGGAGAAGTCGAACGAAACCAGTGACCCTGCCGTTGAAGAAGCAGCTGATGCGGCCGATCTCGCTCTGAAGCGTCTGGACAGGGAACTGGACCGAGGCGAAATTGATCCTGAACTTCTCAAAGAACTTGGCTGGACCGAAGACGAGCTCCGAGACTTCCATGAGCGTCTTCAGAAGCAGCTGGCCGACCGACGGCTGACGGCTCAGCAACAGCGTGAGAAGGATCTGGCTCAGAAAAGCTTTGATGAAATGCTGCGAAGCCTGGATGTGAAATCCACGGGCACCACTCGCGAAGGGCGAACTGACAAGGACCGCGACCAACAGGATACGACCGGTCGTCAATCTGCTGTTCCTAAACAGCTCGAAGAAAAATTCCGTATGTATCAGCGCTCGATGTCCGGCCAGAAGGGCTCGAAGCCACAAAAGTAAATTCGCAACCGCCGTTTCAGGAACGAGATGAATTCCTGTATCCTGCTGCAAAAATTGCGAAGCGTGATTCTCGATTCGCATTCGATACAACACTTTGCGTCATCATTTCGGAACCCACTCAACAATGCCGACCACGATCACGTCTTTTGAGACTTATGACGTTCGCTTCCCTACATCGCAGCATCTGGACGGATCAGACGCGATGAATCCTGATCCGGACTATTCGGCCGCGTATGTGATTCTGCGGACGAGCTCTGCGGAATTCTCCGGGCATGGGATGACGTTCACGATCGGTCGCGGGAATGAACTGTGTGTTGCGGCGATTCGAGCACTCTCGGCATTGCTGAAAGGCGTCACCGTAGAATCACTGATGGCTGAACCTGTGACCCTCTATCGAAAGCTCACCGGCGACAGTCAATTGCGGTGGGTTGGGCCGGAGAAAGGTGTCATCCATCTGGCTGCGGCGGCCGTCATTAACGCCGTATGGGATCTGTGGGCACGCATTCAGAAGAAGCCGGTGTGGCAGGTTGTCTGTGATATGTCTCCGGAACAGTTCGCATCCTGCGTGGACTTCCGATATCTCACGGACGCTTTGACGAAGGGGCAGGCCGTCGAACTGCTGGATCGCTTCTCGGGAACGCGTCGTCATCGCATCGAAGAACTGCACGCGGTTGGCTATCCCAGCTACACAACATCAGCCGGCTGGCTTGGTTACTCTGATGAAGCCCTGCGAGAAAAATGCACGGACCTTAAAAATCGCGGCTGGAGCCACTTCAAGATCAAGGTCGGGCGAGATCTCAACGACGACCTGCGACGTTGCAGCGTGCTGCGTCGCGAGATGGGCGATGACGCGCACATGATGATTGATGCGAATCAGGTCTGGGATGTGCCTCAGGCCATTGAATGGATTCAGCATCTGGCCCCGTTCCGTCCGTGGTTTGTCGAAGAGCCGACATCTCCCGACGACATTCTTGGCCACCGCGCAATTGCTCAGGCCATTGCGCCGATCCGCGTCGCCACGGGTGAGATGTGTCACAACCGAGTCATGTTCAAGCAGTTTATGCAGTGCGGCGGGCTACAGGTTTGTCAGCTTGATTGTTGTCGTCTGGGCGGCGTGAATGAAATCATGGCCGTTATGTTGCTGGCCGCTCGATTCAATATTCCGGTTTGTCCGCATGCTGGTGGCGTGGGGCTCTGCGAATACGTGCAGCACGCCAGCATTATCGATTACGTGTGTGTGTCCGGCACGATGCAAGACCGAGTGACTGAGTATTCCGATCACCTGCATGAGCATGTCTGCGATCCGGTTATCATGAAACACGGCCGCTACATGCCACCAAACGCTGCCGGTTACAGCGTGAAATTCACCGATGCAGCGTTGAATGAGTTCACCGTGAAAAATGCGGCCCCGTGATAAGTCCTGATCCCGGGTACTTTCAATGGAGATTTCCGTCGCCCTCCTCCGCCACCGGGTTTACCCGGTGGTTTGACGGCCTTTGCACCACTGTGAGTTTCAAGAACCTGCCCGCGCGAAGGTGATGCAGCATTCTTTTGCCAACGATCTAGGGCTCCTGGGGAACCGAAAGGGATCGTCTCCGGACTCAGTCCTTTGCGCCGCCGGACGACTTTCCGGAATCCCCGCTTGATGACTTGCGGGAATCAGAGGAGCCTGACGAACCTTCGCTGGCCTTCTTGGCCGCATCCGCGCCCTTTTTGTAGGACTCACTGCGATAGTCGGTCTGATAGAAGCCCGTGCCTTTGAACAAAATGCCGCCACCGGCGCTAATGATGCGTTCGGCTTTGGCCTTTTTGCACTTCGGGCACTTCTTTGTCGGCTCGGCCTTGATCGACTGGAATTCTTCCCATTTATTGTCGCAGGCGTGGCAGCGATATTCGTAGGTCGGCATGACGTTGTGTCTCGTAACAATGAAATGCGGGCAATGGATTCAGGATACGGAGCGAACAGGCGAAAACGTGTGGATCACGCTTCAGGCGGGGCTGAAGAAACGATCACGCGAGCCGGCCGAACGACACGATCGTGCATTCGGTAGCCCATCTCGACAACTTGCAGTACCGTCATCGGCTCATGATCCTTTGACGGAATCTGCGTCAGCGCTTCGTGCAGATTGGGATCAAACGGTTTGCCAAGTGCATCGATGGGTTCGGCCGCATGAGCCTTCAGAATGTCGCGGAACTGATTGGCGACCATGCGAATTCCGTTCAGAAGATTCTGAAGGTCGCCGGTCTGCTCCGCTGACAGAATGGCTCGATTGAGCCCATCCAGTCCAGGCAGGATATCTCGGACAAGGCGCAGGGATTCAAACTTTCGAGCATCGTCCTGTTCGCGATAGGTTCGGCGTCGGAAATTCTCCATTTCCGCCTGTGTTCGCAGCAGCTTATTCTGCAGGTCGTCAATCTTAGCCTGCTGTTCTGTCGTATTCACCAGCGGCGATGAGATGTCCTCGGCCATCGCTTCTGAAAAGGCTTCGACGCCGGGATTTTCCGGACTGCCCGCATTGCTGGCTGGGTCTGGCTGACTCATGGCAAACCTCTATAAAATACTTGTTGAAGGGCACGGCCCTTGGGGGTTGTTGATTAAAAGCGTGGTGTCGACTTCAGTCGACATTGCCGCTCCGGTTTTCGACCGAATGCCGGCTGAAGCCAGCACGACAAGCTGAGGGGCTTCTAAGTTTCTTCTTCTGAATTCTGACCTGAGAAGAACGTCTTCACCTGTTCGAAAAATGACTTTCGTTGCGGCATCACGTTCT
Source organism: Planctomycetota bacterium (assembly GCA_052034165.1). Lineage (GTDB taxonomy): Bacteria > Planctomycetota > Planctomycetia > Planctomycetales > Planctomycetaceae > SXXK01. The sequence continues at coordinate 4,121 of JBPOIW010000151.1, forward strand.
TGTGATCCAGCTCTGCCAGTTTGCGCAGAAGTTCTTCCTGCTCCGATGAGAGCTTCCGAGGAATCTCGACCTGCACTTCAACCAGCAGATCGCCGACTCGTCCGTTGGCTCCGCGCGGATCGGGCATCCCCATTCCTCGCAGCCGATTCACTTCACCCGGCTGAGTGCCCGGTTTGATCTTCAGCGTTTCCGGCCCTTTGAGAGTCGGGATTTCAATTTCCGCTCCCAGCGAAGCCTGAGCAATCGTCACCGGCAAACGATAAGTCAGATCCTGGCCATCACGTTGAAACAGCGGGTGTTTCTTCACCTCAATGTCAACATAAAGATCTCCCCGTGGGCCGCCATTGAGTCCGGCTTCCCCTTCGCCACGAAGACACAATTGCATGCCCGAATCAACGCCGGCCGGTATGTTGACCTCTCGCACAACCTCTTTCATGATTCGGCCCTGTCCATTGCAGGACACGCAGGAATCCTTCACGACTGTGCCACGACCACGACAGGCCGGGCAACTCGTCTGAAATCGAAAGAAACCCTGTGACTGAATCACCTGGCCATGCCCACCGCACGTGGAGCATTTGGTCGGCGAAGACCCCGGTTTACATCCTGAACCCTGGCAGGTATCACAGCCTTCGTGACGGGTAATTCGCAGTTCCCGTTTGCATCCATTATACGCTTCAGGCAGATCAATTCGCACTGTCGCCTGGAGTGATTCGCCGCGTGAAGCTCCTGAACGAGCACCGCCACGGCGGCCACCTCCGCCGCCGCTTCCTCCAAACTGAAACCCAAAACCCTCGAACAGGTCTCCAAACGCGCTGAAGATGTCGTTGACATCGTTGAAACTGCCGCCCCCGCCAGCGCCTTTAACACCAGCGTGGCCATGACGATCGTAGCGAGCACGCTTGTCGGCGTCGTTGAGAACCTCAAACGCCTCCGATGCCTCTTTGAACTTACCCACAGCTTCTTCATCATCCGGGTTGCGATCCGGATGGTACTTGAGGGCCAGTTTTTTGTAGGCCTTCTTCAGTTCTTCCGGTGACGCATTCCGCGCCACTCCGAGAACTTCATAATAATCACGCTGCGTCGCCATCATGATGAGCCGAAGAAGGTTTCTGCAGAAAGGGCATCAGGCCCCGATGGTAGTAAAGTGTAAATGAAGACGGGACACCATCGCTGGTGCCCCGGTCTGATTTTTTGTTTCACAGCAGGCCGCAGGCGACTCAAGGACACCCTGACAAATCCGGGACAGCGATACAGTCGCTTTGCGAGATGCCGTGAAGAATTCCTGCGATGAAAGGCACACGACCGGAGCAGCCCCGATATCCTCGGGGCGACTCACGGCTTGTGACTATCGGATCACACCTTCAGATGCTGGCTTCTTTCCGCCTTCTGCATCTTCAGTCTTGGTCACGAGGACCTGAGTGGTCAGCATCAAACCAGCGATTGACGCTGCGTTTGACAGAGCGTTGCGAACGACCTTTGTTGGGTCAAGAATTCCAGCGGCCAGCATGTCTACATAAGCATCCTTGGATGCATCGTAGCCCATGCTTCCCTGCAACTGACGAACTTCATCCACGATGACGGCACCATCTTTACCGCAGTTGGTTGCGATCATACGGGCCGGAGCTTCGAGAGCTCGTGCCACGATGCCGACACCGATTGCTTCATCGCCACTGGCCTTGACCTTGTTGACCGTCTCAATTGCTCGCAGCAGAGCAACGCCACCGCCAGGAAGAATGCCTTCCTCAACAGCAGCACGAGTGGCATGCAGAGCGTCTTCCATGCGAGCCTTGGTCTGCTTCATTTCTGCTTCGGTCGATGCACCGACAGAAATCACAGCCACGCCACCGGTCAGCTTCGCCAGACGCTCCTGGAACTTTTCGCGATCGTAGTCGCTGTCAGTCTTTTCGATGTGATCACGGATCTGCTGAACGCGAGTCTTGATGGCAGCAGGCTTGCCCGCACCTTCGATGATGGTGCAGTTGTCCTTGGTGACTTCAACGCGACGGGCACTTCCGAGGTGCGACAGTTCGACAGATTCCAGCTTGATGCCGAGATCTTCGGAGATCATCGTTCCGCCGGTCAGAACCGCCATGTCGCCCAACATCGCCTTGCGACGATCACCGAAGCCTGGAGCCTTTACGGCACAGATCTTCAGGATGCCACGCAGCTTATTGACAACCAAAGCCGTCAGAGCTTCGCCGTCAACGTCTTCTGCCACCACGAGCAGTTGCTTGCCTGAGCGAGCGACCTTCTCGAGCAATGGCACGAAGTCACGCAGACTGGAGACCTTCTTTTCGAACAGCAGAATCAGGCAGTCTTCCAGAACGCACTTCATGTCCTCAGCCTGAGTTACGAAGTAAGGGCTGATGTAACCCTTATCGAACTGCATGCCTTCGGAGAATTCCAGAGTCGTGCTGTTGCCCTTGCCTTCCTCAACGGTGATCACGCCGTCTCGACCAACTCGTTCCATCGCATTGGCAATCATCTCGCCAATCGCTTTGTCGTTGTTGGCAGAAATCGCGCCGACCTGAGCGATCTGCTGCTTTGATTCGACAGGACGAGCCAGCTTCTCGATGCTCTTCAGAGCGGCTTCAACCGCGATCTCGATACCCTTGCGGACAACGGTCGGGTTTGCACCAAGAGAAATGCTGCGAAGACCTTCGCTGTAGATTGCTCGAGCCAAAACCGTCGCAGTCGTGGTGCCGTCACCAGCCGTGTCGCTGGTCTTGCTGGCGACTTCATTCACCAGTTTCGCACCCATATGCTCGTATGGGTCTTCCAGTTCGACTTCCTTACTGACGGTCACGCCGTCTTTGGTGACGACTGGATTGCCGAAGCTCTTGTCAATGATCACGTTACGACCGGTTGGTCCCATCGTGACCGCAACAGCTTTGGCCAGTGTTTCCACGCCGCGCAGCAGCTTGATGCGGGCTCGATCGTCAAATAAAAGTTGCTTTGCCACTTCGAAGGCTCCTTCAGCGATCAGACGCTGCGATAATTAAAAATGTGTTCAAAACAGGCGATGC
>JBPOIW010000197.1:0-13315 GCA_052034165.1 Planctomycetota bacterium
ACTACTCAGGTACCTTGATGCCATGAGTCGGTTTCACTCGTATTCATGGAACAATAGTCTGCTGATACTGCTGCAGATGCCGACGGCATCCCATGTGGCTGGCTATCGCCAAAGGCTCGAACTGGGGCGGCATGTTCGGCAGGGTGAAAAAGGCATCGGCATCATGGCACCGATGGTGCACCGAAAGAAATCGGACTCTGATGAACAGGCAACAGGCGACAAGGGCCAGCGCCGAATTCTGGGTTTCAGGATTGTCCATGTCTTTGACGTATCGCAAACCGAAGGTGCTGACCTGCCGGAACTGAGTTCTCTGCAGGCTGACGTCGGTCACTTACTTCCATCACTGGAGGAACTGGTCAGGAACTGCGGAATTCGTCTTGTGACGGAAACTCTGGCTCCTGGCGTAATAGGTGTGTCTCGCAAAGGCGAAATCGCGATCTCAGACTCGCTGTCCGGAGCGGAACGTCTTGCTGTCCTCGCCCATGAAGTGGCACATGAATGGATGCACGATGAGACCCAACGAGCGGATCTCAATCGGACAGTTCGCGAGACAGAAGCCGAAGCCGTGGCCTACGTCGTCTGTCGCTCGCTTGGCATCGACTGCTCTTCCCGCAGTGCAGACTACATCCAACTCTACAACGGGACTGCGGACACTCTGACTGCTTCTCTGGAGCGGATTCAAAAGACAGCGGCACGGATGATCGAATCGCTGTCGGCATCATCGTCAATGCCATCTGACGAGTCACTTGTAGCATAGGCGATTGCCGCGATCTCATCTGACCAATCACGGCTTCCGTCCGGATTGACCGGACGAGAGGCCGGAACTGCAGCACACCTCTGCTGCCATGGCTTCTACGGATCTTCCGTCAGCGGCTAAAGAACTGTCGCAGCTTCTGAGGTTTCCTACCCGCCACCAGCACGAAACAAACTCGTCTGATATGCGACCTCCACTGCGTCGAGATGCCGTCAAGTTGGCAACCGCCCTTTGTTCCCCTGTCACGGGACGAAAAGGTTCATGCAAACCGACGCCGAGGAGCACAATAGAACCAGTGTATCAGTTCATGGGCCGGCGTAATGCGTTGCTAGTTGCTGCACAATGCACAATACTCCCGCTTCTCCCAGCCAACTCTCGCCTTCAGCAGCGGAAGGTCGCAAAGAAAGCCGAAGCGATTTTGGCTCCACCACAGCTGTGGACTCAAAATCTTGCTTCAAGTTGAAATCGACAAACGCCACGGGAAGCATGTGAACCTCGCCACTACATCTGAGACACCGAAGCCATCAGCAACTGTCTGGCGTTTTTTTTCAGCACTATTCATCGGTAGCAAAATGTCTTGCCAATCTATTTCTGTCCATCTGATCGCATGCCTTTCCGTCGTCGGTGATAGAATCCACAGTGAGGCTAAGCAGCCCGATCTGCGCGACGGTCAGAGAATCCTTTGCGGTTGTGAGGAGACGTTGTGCGTGTTGTTTTAACTGTCGAAGATTCAGGAACATCCCCAGGAAAGATGTATCCACGCGAAGTGACTGACGTGCGACTCGATCCGAGGTGCCATGGCTCCTCACAACAGAAGACGCTTGTTCGATGGCCGCCAGCATTACATGGTCATCCTTGGTCACTTTTCTCAGCCATCTTTTGGAAGCTGACTGAGAGCCGAATCGGTACCAGTGATGAGCAATTCGCAGAAAGGCGGCGTGGTCTTGTAGGCGCTCATCCAGCCGTCCTGACTCTGCCGCAATCTTCCGACACACCATCTTGATACTCGACTCCACGTCTGCCTTTTGTAGTAAGGGCTGAACTCCCGGATAAACCGAGGGAGTATGGCCAAGAAGTTCGTGCTCGGCAGCAAGCAGGTCGAGAAACTCGCATGTAATGTGCAAGCCGGAGTCGCCAGCCGCGCAGGTACTCCATAGCCGTTGGCGAACGTCTATGTCACCTGAATGCTCCAGTGCTTTCATCATTGCACGTTGCACCCTTGCCCAATTGTCAGTGGGAATGAATCCACCTGTGCTTTCTTCATCTTTGACTGCAATAAGCACATCGCCGTATTTCATGAGAGTCGCGAACAACACTCGATTGGAATCCGGCGTAATCTTTTCCGCCCAGTCAGCCGATCGTTCCAGGAATTCTTTACATTTCGAGACGCTCCCTCGACCTTGGTTCTGAATGAGTCGTTCGATTTGTTGCCCGAGTCGTGGTACATCAACCATCTCACCAACAAGGAATCGCCAGTCCGCCTCCGAAATCGCTCCTTGTGGAACTGAGAATAGGAAATACTTGTCAAAGTGAGCAGCAGATCTAGCTCGCAACTGTCGCCGCCAGATCAACTCAAAGTCCGTGGCATACGCTGAGCCACCGAAAGCCCATGAGTACTTTGAGAATAGTCGCCGAAGCAGACTGTCAACCTGTGGACGAATATCGTCGCTAAGTCCCTTTAGCCAGCCTTCGTGAAAGACCTTGAGAGCGTCTTTGTTATCCCCGAATCGCTCTGTACCTGTAAAACAACTCGGACTACTTGATACGGCAGCAATCGCAGCGGGAACGAAGGTGAACAAGGTTGCAATTGCCAACATGTCCGGCAGGTAGACTTCACCTCGCAATGGCGGATACATGAACCGTAAGATATTGAGCAGCTTTTTGGCTGACCGAGGTGTCGTAAGAAATTGCTTCACTCCGTCATGAAAGAAGTTTCCAAGGTCTTGCTTCTCGTCGGCTGTAATCTTGTCGTCACCGACCAGTGATTCCAACTGTGACAGAAACAGGTTGTAGATCGCCGTGTGCCCGATGGTCGGGACATCAATTTGAAGCTGAACAATCTTTTCCAGATATGTACCGCCATCAACGCCCAGCTTTTCTTTGATTGCACTGCAAACAACATCATGATCAAACGACAAAAAGTAGACAGTGTTTGGAAAATCTGCAACAGCCTTCAGAATCAGAAAGATTTCAGCAATTTCGTCTGCGGCCAGTCGGTCGATGTCATCCATCACAATCAGGATCTTGCGATTGAATTTCGTGAGTGCTTCGTCAATTGCATTGCGAAGGCCATGAACATCCTGCTTTGCCGCATCCGCCATGGTCTTGGCAAAGTCCGCAGCGTTGCCTGCAGCTTCGCTGCCTGCTTTTGCCAACTCGCCGACATATGGAAGCCACGACAATGGTCGCAGTCCTGCGGAAAGCTTCGTCAACAAACCTGAAGCTTTCCCGGCGTTCTCCCCCTTCTCAGGCATCTGTAACGCTGCGGCAAGCTGATTCAAAAACGACTCCAGCAATTGATGTTTGCCGGAAAACCACCAAGGATTGAAGTGAACGACTATGGGGGAGCCATCTCCGCCGATTGACTTCAGCTCCGCCAAGACAAGATTAAGTACGCTGGTTTTTCCAGAGCCCCATGGACCGCAGAGCCCAAATACGAATGAGTCTTGCGTATCCAGATTGTGAATTGATCGTGCGAGCGATCTTGCAAACGGAGCTCGTTCCAGACGGTCCTGCTGCACGTCTGCGATCGCAACATCAGATAGAAGTCTCGGGCTATTGTTGGGTTGTGTCACGGCTCACGGCTGCGAAAAATACATTCGAAGAAGAAGGAATTCAGAGCGAAGAATGGGTTTTCAAAAGATTGCCCCCCGCCCCATAGGGTAACGCGCGACACCAGACGGAACCACTCTCGGCCAATAAAATGAATCACCGTCCGATACTCGACGACAAACCAGCAAAGGAGAATCGCTGATGCTTGAAACAGCCAAGTCCAATTCCTGCCGGAGAGAGGGCATTATTGGGAAAGTTTGTCACCAACTGTGACAGGTCCTCCAGAAGAGTCGTACAGCTTGTGCGACTAATTGAATGCCCTCGGTGGCTGGCTGGTTGGGCGAAAGCTGGCTCGAGACAGAGCAATTCTTCTAAACGAACTTCGGTGGAATCGAGACCAATCGACTGGTCGGCAGCGTATGAAGGTCAACAGATCACATCTGCCGGAATCTCTTCAAGGGCGAGATGTCGATGAATGCTGTGTCTCACAGGGATCGACGAATCCGCTTAGCCGACTTAGAATCAGCTCAAACCATGGATAGTCGTTTTTGCCTCGGACCTCAATGGAATGTTCAACCTGCCAGACAAAGTCACGCTGACCGATGTCGTTCGCAAGTGTGAATGCGACGCATCCATCATCAGCGTGACGAGAGACATTGCGAAACATCAGATGGATGCCGCGTGGTGGCAGATTGGCGGATCGAAGTCTGATCGTCAGAAAGAGGGCGACCACGCGTGGAGCTGGACGAAAATCGTCGGGGAAGTCAGGCAGGATCGCTTTGCCAACCTTGTTGCCGTTCAAACCCCTGATGGGGAGATTCAGGGGGCGATCAAGTATCTGTTTGACGGCGAGTCGCTGCTTGAACCCGGTGAGCCCAGCATTTTCGTCGAGTATCTCGCGGCAGCTCCGCAAAACCGTGATTGGCTGGTGAACCCTCCAAAATATCGCGGTGTCGGAACCGCTCTGGTGTTTTACGCGGTCTGCGACAGTTGGATTTCTGGCCGCCAGGGGCGTGTCACTCTGGTTTCGCTGTCTTCAGAAAAAACTCGCGAGTTTTACACGCGTCGTGGTTTTTCAGAGGTTTCCACTTTGGAAGATGGTAATGTAGAATTTGAGATGACGTCCATCGCAGCGGAGCGATGGCTCAGGCAACGGGGGATGCTGAGATGAATCCACAACAAAATGATCATGATTTCACACCGGTTACGGGTGGAGTCGATATCTCAAAGTATGTGAGGCATGCTCGCGTCGCGCCTACCGTTCAGTATGCCTCAGACCTTGACGCACATATTGCCCGACTACTCGCTTTGTATCCTGATACCAAGGTTGCCTTTCGCAATCAGGATTTGGGATCCGTCGATCAAGCGACAAAGCTGGCACTCCTTGATGGCTTGAATCACGTGCTGGGAATTCAGCCGTTGGTTGCCCAAGATCGATGATTTCGGCAGAAGATGCGATCGTCATAGCTCGCGACGCTTTCCCGGATGGCCCCGAAGTACTGGTCGAGAGACTCAATGTTCATGTTGAGTATCGACCACTGGGCGGATGTGACGGTTTCTGTGTGTCGTCTCGTGAACGTGCCGTGATTTTTCTGAATAAGACCGATGTGTCCAGCGCTAAGCGATTGCGATTCACATTGGCTCATGAGTTGGCCCACCTCATTCTGGGAATTCCTTCGATCGTCGGCGAGAACCTGACCGACATGCTCAGCTCTGATGACGCAGACGAACGGCGAGTCAACGAGTTTGCAGCGGAACTGCTCGTGCCTGCTTCAGTTGTTACGATGCTGATTACGGAAATCCCGGTTGTGGCTCAGTCGCTGGTTCGATTGGCCAAGAAGGCGAATGTTTCGGATGTCTCCGCTGCTTTGAGGGTAGCAGACCTTGCTGATAGATTGGGGCTGTCACGAGCGTCGGTGATTCACTTCGATCGCTCCGGAATTCGGTGGCAATGGACCAGGACGGAGCGAGTTCCGTCCGTTAAGGCCGCGATGCTTCTCAATCGAGCCCAGGAGTCCGCCCCACACGCTTTCCGCTTTGACGAAGGTGATGGAACGACGACCGTTGCTGCTGTGATTGAGAATGGTTTCTTTGACACCGCAACACTGCTGGTTCAAAGGCTTCCTTCTGACAAAGCACAAAATGTCACTTCGGACGAACGTCGAAAACAATTGGAAGAACTCTTGTTTGGTGATGACGAACAACTGTCTCGCAGTATGACCGGATACGTCGGTGCCTTGAAGAACCGTATGACAGGTCGTACAGCTGAACAAGTTGAAGCCGATTTTTGGCAGCGCTATCAGCAGACTCTTGACTCAACTCGGATGAATTCAACGGAAGGTCGCGAGTACATTCGACTCCGTATCAGCCAATGGTACTGAAATCACTTGGTTCCCAGGTGCTGTTTGTCAACAGTCGCGAACACTGCGTCGCTCTGTACCTTAACGGGGCCCATTAGGTCGTCAGCTGCTCGATCTCCAATCGCCATCAAGACAGCCAATATCTCAGTGGTTCATCCCTGGGAAGTCTTCCACAGAGCCATCCTCGCCGGCGCCGTTTCCCTTATCATCGCCCACACCATCCCTCCGGAGTGCTCACACCTATCGATAAGGATCACAAGTTCACGCAACAACTAAAGACGCCGGAGAGATCTGTGGCTACAAGTACTGGATCATGTGATCGTGACAGACTTCACTTGCCAGTCACTACTGGCTGCACCGGTCTACCCCACCTTCTGTCGACGGCCACTTCCTCAGCGCAGATGAATCAATGATTATGTCTCGCGAGGCAGGATCACATGCGTGATTCTCATCGATATCTCAACGGACTCGTGATGAGTTTCTGCTATCAAAGCCGAGGCTCGGAGGGGGTCAAGGCTCGTAGAATATCGAAGCGGTTCTTCCGCGACTCTTGGCTTCAACATCAAGAGAGATTCCCTGCTGTCCATTGCGTCGCACAGTCCTTGCCAAGCATTTTCAGTGTCGTTGTCCATTACATAGGCCATCATGCCAGCGAAAGGCAGCCCCGAAGAATATTTGCCGGTCAAGAAACACATGATACCTTCGTCACCGAGATACACCGAATACTCAGTCTTGAATCCGCTCGGATACGCAACGTGAAGTCGCTTTGCCTCGAAGGCCAAATAGTCGCGCCTTGACTGCAAATGTTTGAATCGAAGATCGAGACGCCCCAACCGGTGCCCCTGCAAATCAAGTAACCAATACTGCGGAACAACTTCAAAGGGAAGTTCTCGAAAATCGTTGTCATGCTGCAGGCGGCCTGCCAATCTGAATGTAATCTGGTCTTCGAGTTCGTCAGTATTCGGGTTTCTCATCCGGGACCAGGCGGTCACGATTGCTCCAATAATCTCCTCAATGAATTGCTTAGAAAACGGGTTGAAATCTGAGTCGATGCTTCCGCTGATTGAGTCAATCCTCATTGATGCCCCGCATTCAGATACTCGAAGATTGTATCGGCGTCGTTGAGGGCTGCGGTTTGGGACCAGTTACGAAGCGTAGCAGGTTTCAGGATGTACAGACGATCTCTGTCGAAGTAGCTGAAGCCTCGCAGATAGCTGATATGGCCGTGCGTCTTTTCTGAAGCCTTTTGCAGTTTCTCCAGAGCCTTCCAAAGTTCCGGAGTAGTACCTGCCTCTCTGAAATCTGCTGACCGGCCGTCGAAGTAAACTATGAACATAACAAGGCCGAGTTCTTCTGACGCAAGGCACTCAGCTGCAAACTTCCGCTTACTGCGACGAGCATATTGACGAAGCGTGTTGCCCAATGTCTCCGCATAGCGTTCCCTGTCTATTGAATCCGGAAACCGCAATGAAGGGATATCAGCATCTAGGCTCGAGCGATGGATACTAGGCCGGAAGATACTTATTGTTTCATCAATTAAGATGCCTTCGGATTGACTCACCATGTAGTATGACCGAACTAATAAGTCCAACTCTTTCATCGCCTGCACGGAAAGTTCACTCCGCTGTTTGGCCGACTTCCCAACTAGCGATTTCTCAAGTTGGCGATGCAGCTTTGCAGACGCTCGGACTATTCCTTCTGCGTCACTACTGAGCAATTCGCTACCTGGCAATGGAAACGGTAGACTTAGGCTTTCATGGAGGTGAAGTTTATCCCTTCCGATCCCATTGCTGGAGCCAGAGTGAAAAGCGATATACTTCATCAGACTTGAAGCAAGGACAACTGTGAGAAACCGGAGAATGTTCTCATCAGATCGTTTTCCAGAAATGGATCGAAGAGAATTCTGAAATCTTACCAGCCGAGAACTGAACGCGAACTTCGTAAACCCTTCACTGAAGACAACCATTGGAGGCGTGAAGACGATCTCTTCGGGCTTGCGTCGCAATTCTTCCAAAGATGCCGATATCTCAACACCATCCCGCTCGACGGAACAGCGTAGCAGTCCCTCTTTAAGTGAGACACAATCCGTTCTCGTCAAAACCAATTTCGGAAAACTTGCGTCATTTTCAACGTATAAGTCGTCGCTCCGCCACGGAGCAATTGGTTTCGGATTCTTAGGTGACACTCCTGGGTAATAGGGTTGAAAACCAACACCGCCGACAAATCGCCTTCCAGCCTCTTGATCACCCACCACTTCATTTAACCTGGGAAGGCTATCCAAACGTCTTAAGAACCGAACATCCCTCGCCGTTCCCCAAAAATTTTGACTCCAAATCGATTGTAACCTATCTTGAAGTCCCGCTTCGATGATTTCGCGTAGCGTGATAGACTTGTGGTCATCGGGCTCGACTACAATGATGCCACGGCGCCGGTCGAATCTGCTGACCTTTGGTGTTTCATATTGGACTACGAAATCGATTGACGGACGGGTGTTGCTATACCGCAATACAAAACACGCGTGCGTTGCCTTGAATAGCAAACGGCGAAAGTCTGCCAACTGAACAATCCGCTCGACCTTGACTGACTGAAACCAATTATTATCGAGGGTGCCGTGGAGATTAACCAGAATCGTCGTCGGTAGAATGAGGCAGCAGACGCCATCCGGACGCAGATACTCTCGTGTACGTTCCGCGAAATGCAAACCGATTTGTTTGTCGCCACGACTCTCCCAAGGCGGGTTGCCGATAATCAGATCGAAGCCGGATTCATCGTAGGCTTCGTTCAAGAAGTCACAGTTTGTAACGACCGCGCATTTCTGGGGGAGCGCCTCGAGCAACGGAGGAAGAAACTTGTCGAGCCGAACATTGGCTTTGAATTCATCGACATCTGTTGGACGTAATTTTTCAAACAATGCTAGATACAAACTGAATGCAGCGATGCGACACGCATCGGGATTCTTGTCGATCCCTCGAATCTGATTCTGCAGAATATCGAGCAACGCCTGCGCCTTGGTTTTCTTCCATCTCCGGTGGTTCTGCCGCATCCATAGCTCGCTGAGCAGATTGAATAGTCCAACCAGAAAAATTCCCGAGCCACAGGCGGGGTCAAGTATCTTCCAGTTCTCCGTTTCCGTATAGCGACCGTCGAGGGCAATATGCAAAGCCGTTTCTGCAAGATGTCGCGGCGTGTAATAGGCTCCGTCGGCTCTACGTTTATTTGGATCGAGATTTAAGAACTCTTCGTAAATTGCGCTGATCGTTTCAACGGGGATAACTCGAAAGTCGTACGCCCAGAATCCCAGTGTCATCTGGCCGGTTCGCATGTCCGTGCCATTGAGGAAATTCGCAACGATCTCCAGATGCGAAGCACGAATTCGCGTTTTTTCAGACTGCAGTTCACTGTCGAACATCGTACCGTTGAATTCAATCCGAAGTCGCTCAAAAAACTCGTCATATAAACGCCGTTTGCGTTCGGCCACATTCCCCGATGTCAACAAATCAAGGAGACTGCTTGATCCATGTGGATAGTATTCTTGCTTGATGAACTTTCTTTCTTGGAGGAACGACACGAATAGCACGCGTCCCAACAGGGCGTGTGCAGTCTGAATGTTCCAGTCGTCACCCGTATCGGCCAGCTTCTTTGCCGAATAGGCGAGGTTTTCAACCAAACAATAATCGACAGTTTCGTTGGTTGGAAAAAAAGCTGCGTGTTCCTGAAAGAAGTGTCCCGTTTCGATTGAACGCACGAACTGAGCACATTCCAGGGCAGTCGCGACGTTGGTCAACGATGGTATCAGGCTGGGAAGTTCGTCTTCGAACAGCTCTCCCGATGCTGCAGCGACCGGCCGTTTCACGGTACTGTGAACTTCGATGGTGGTTTGACTGAGAAAGATAAGAAGAGGTGCTAGCCCCTGATTCCATGCAAACTGCTGCAACTCGCGCTTCCTTGCGACGCCAAGTTCTTGCTGGTCAGCTTCAACTAGATAAACAGTAGGCCGTCCATCGACACAAAGGACACCCGAGAGTTGCAGTTCTTCCCATGCTTGTGCGACGTAATGCGCATACGGAAGCAGCGAGGGATATTCCTTCAATTCATCCAAAGATGTGAGGAAGATCGATCCCTGTGAAATGCCGTCTGCAAAGGATGCGGTTCTGGATTTACCGGATGCGGACATGCAGCTTCCTGCTGTCAAATGCGAAATGAGAATGCGCCCGATAGTGTAGCAGATCACTCGTCAATGCGAATCACTGCAGAAGATTTTCGAATAGTGTGGTGGCAGCCGAAACACTAGAATTCAACGAGAAAACAGCCCGGACGATGAGCAAATCGTTTGTCTTGTGGTGATGCTCCGGGCTCCGCTTTCGCTCGGTCCGGCTGGCCGGACTGCTGCGCACCCTGCACATCCCTAACGCGGACTGGTTCTCTCAAGGGATTGCCCGCCTTGGAATTCCGGATTGTATCACGGCATCAAGGTCCGTTCGCTTCGCTCACTGCTGCTTGACCTGCGGTCAAGACTCCACCTTGACTTGCCGTGAATGCTGAATATCGCCAGCGGCGGGCACTGATCGAAAACAATGCGTCATGGGACGCCGCACCAGGACGACATAATGAAGGAATGAAAACATGACACTTACAGTAAAAGAAAAAGAGCACTGGAAAGACCGAATTTCGTCTCGAATCGACCGCGCGATCGAAGACATCTATCGTCGTGAGGGGGCTCAAAAGCGAAATGAGATCCGGAAAGCATCTCGCCGACGAGTGCTCGACACCTTCGAGATTCGAGAAGGGATCGACCACATTCAATCGCTGGATGAGAAGATCAACAAACTGAATGACGAGAAAGAAGCACACGTTTCCGAAGTGACTGATCAGTTACAGAAGCTCGGTTTCAAGTTTGGTTACGGTGTGGATGCTTACAGAGACCTCAATGCATTCCTTGTATCACAAGCTGAAGCGTATGAACGGGAAGTCATGCTTTGTACAGAGTTTGGCAGAAAAATCATTCGTTTGAAGGACGAACAGGATCAACTGCTTGATACCGTTTGGTTGGCTACTTCCCCCAACCAGATTAAACGACTCTGGACAGAAATGGCATCATTGCTCGGAGAACAGCCGACGGAACTTCAGCAACAGGCACTCATGACCGACTCTGACTCCTCGACGGAATAGCTTCCTCCCAGTGGCCGATCTTCTTATCGGCCACTTCCTTCCCGACTTCTCACTTCAAGCTCTTCATTCCTGACAGCACTCAAACCACTCAAAGAATTCATCATTGTCTGCCGGATCGCAGAATGTTGTTTACCACAATTGAAACGTACATTGTGATTATCCACATGGCTGCCGTCGGATAATTGACAGCCATCAGGAGAGAAATCAGATAGATGAACACGAACAGGACGCCATCATGCGACCACGGCTTCTTAGAGTCTGAAATGCGAGTTGGGCGTTGCCCTTCGGGCCGGGCTGCTTCGGGCTCCGCTTTCGCTCGGTCCGGCAGGCCGGACTGCTTCGCACCCTGCACATCCCTAACGCAAGCTGGAAACCGAAAAAGCCCGCCTTGGCAGTTCGGATGATATCACGGCGTCAAGGTCCGTTCGCTTCGCTCACTGCTGCTTGACCTGCGGTCAAGACTCCACCTTGACTTGCCGTGACTGCTGAAAATCGCCACCGGCGGGCAATTAACGAAACAACTGTCACATATCGCCGACTGTGACGACAGAAGAGAGGAGGATTCACGATGTCAATTAAAGAAAGTGCTGAAATCAACTGGAGCCTGCGAATCGCAGCATTGTTCAATGAAGCGATTGAACGACTGTGGTTTGCTGAAGGAAAGGAGACGCGACGAAGGGTACTGGAACAGGCCCACGAACTGGCCCTTGAGCAACTTGGAATCTGGATGGAATACCGCCGCTGGAAGGAAATGGAGAAAGAAATTGAGCGAATTCAGCACGAGTATGCTGCACTTGAACGTGAGATGATGTGCATTGCAGAAGCGATGGTTGGGCCACAGGAATTTGAAACATGCCACCTTGAAGGCGTGATCGACTGGAAAGCTCGTGTGGCTGAGAGAGAGATCCTGATGAAACATGAGTTCGGTAGAAACATCCTGAGACTGAAAGATGAGAAAGACAGTCTGTTCGAAACGCTGCTGCTGGCTCAGACCGACGAATTGATGGAGAGCGTCTGGCTGGCCACAGTGACAATGTTGGGTAATGGACTCACGCCGCTTCAGGAGCATGTTCTGAAGCAACGAACGGAAGGGCAGCACTCGACTCGCAAACTCATCGAATCGCGTGGCTAGTGTCGTCGAAGGGATGCCAATGATCATGTCGAATGCTGTTCGATTGTTGGCATCCCGATTACCAGCGACGTCGAACAGAAGTGAGTATGTTTCGAATGACCCAGATGAAGTAAATGCCGATGACAAGGAGTGACTCACTGGGATATCGAACAATCAGAAGCAGTGAGACAGCATAGAAGAAGACGAACTGACCTCCCATCAGGCCACCTTTGTGATGATCTCGTCTGTGAACGGGCGGGCGATCTTTCGCCGGAGGTTCAGGGCTGAGACAGGTAGCAGATCAAACCCCATTCGTGATCGGGCATTGTTGACGTTCCGAAGAATATTCAGCAATTGCCTTCGAATCGGGGCGTAGCGGGCAAAGGGGATTCTTCGAAAATCTTCGGTGAGTGTTTCGGCTTTGCGATGGCAGGCTCGCTGAAGGAAGAAAGCTTTCAGTTCAGCATAAGTTTCTGGCTCAATGCGAACACAGGCGTGCCATCTCGGAGTAACGTCGCCTTTGGGTGTGAAGCCGGCTCGACGGTAACTGATGGAGTACCCTTCAAAGCGAATCGGGTGTCGGCGGCAATCGCGGACGTTCTCCTGAGTTCTGAACGGATGATGGCCCTCGGTACAAAGTAGAAGAAACCAGTTTTGGTATCGAATGTACTGCATGTTCGCGAGTCCTCGTGCCTTGCGATGGGCTCGCTGGCGTTCGGAAATGTCGATGCCGTATTTGGCCACGAGTTTTCGATCAATGTCTTCTGGATTCTTTGTGCCGGGGATGCGGCCAGTTGTGTACCACCAATATCCGTGTCGCAGGTAGGAAACCGCAACCTGCTGAACAAGTCCTTCCGGGGTACTGGCGACACATCGATATTTCATAGGGAACGAATCAATCACAGTAACGCGGTCCGTGGCAAGGGAAAAATTATCGGCCAAGGTGAACCACTCGTGGGCGTTAACGTGTGGAGATTGCCCGCCACGGAGTGTCGGGGCAAGTTGGTCGCCTCAAACGAGACACCAACAAGTGTGTGGGGTTGATTGCGGCCAACCCCACGAAGCCGGTTCAAAGTAAATCCCTGAGCAAGTTGCAGGAATCGACGACTGTCGAACGCGAACCACACTCGACATCGATTTCGAACGGGC
>JBPOIW010000328.1:0-21282 GCA_052034165.1 Planctomycetota bacterium
GTCGCCCGCTGCGAGAAAGTCGCACGGCGGTCAATATGGGGAAGCAACCCCATCGCGACAACGGGGAGGAGGTGGCTGAGTGACTCAGCCTCCTCCTTACCCACTGAGTGAGGGATTGAGCATTTGCATCTTATCAATGTCTCCGTAAATCCCTCGCTGACCGGCGTGTTGATTTAATCCCTTCATCAGCCGCAGGGCGTTAGCCCTTAGGTTGTTTTTCCTGGGTTTCAGGAACGAAAACCGGACGCTAACGCGTTCCGGCTGATTAATTCAACACCCTGTGACGCGTCGGTTTATGATAATTCCCTGTGCTTTCCCACTGTTGATTTTCCCGATTGTCGATTAGCGCAACTCCAAAATGCGTGAACGAGGGATTGTGTTCCTGAGTTTCGTTAGCGTTTGCCAGAAATCCATCAGCGACGTTTCGCGAGGAGATTTCAAGGCACGGAGAGAACGGGAAGTTAATCATCGCCCGTGATTTAGTTCGAAATCTCCAAAGGGAAAAACTCGCGAGTTCGCTTGCGGTAAGGCAGCTTAGCGAAATCATGAGTCTGTATGCCCTGAGCATCGACATTGATAATGGTTTCGGCAAAACGCCCAAAGCTGGCTCGAAAATGCGCGGCCGATTTTACGGCGATGTACTTCATCTGCTCACACTGAATACCCAGCGTTCTCGCGAAAGCCGGGCCCAATGGCTGTTCTTTCGCATTCACCACCACCACAGAGACTCCGCCCTGCTTCAGCCATGCGGAGCGTCCCATGTTTCCCGTGAGTCCGGCATACATTGGTCCGTCGTAAGTGAAGTCTCCGTCCGATAATGCCATCACTTCCGCATCCATCAAGACCGGCGGCCCCTGAATCGGATCGGATTTTCCTCCAACAGCCATAGTGATCTTCCGGCCAACTCCGGCCGCATGAGCAATTTCGACAACTTCCGGATCAACAATATACAACAGGACAGCGTCCTGCAGATTGAATTCCAGGAATGTACGCAGTATCTCCGTTGAATCTC
This sequence comes from Planctomycetota bacterium, assembly GCA_052034165.1. GTDB lineage: Bacteria > Planctomycetota > Planctomycetia > Planctomycetales > Planctomycetaceae > SXXK01. The sequence goes on from JBPOIW010000328.1 coordinate 1,013, forward strand.
CCGGAGAACCACCGCCCGTGTTGTCGGCATGGTCCGCCAGCACCATGGGAAACCTTCCGATCGACTCGCCTTGTCGGATGGAATCCTTGACCGCGACGGGTTTTGTCGTCCAGCGCTGGCGGTGCTCCCAAATCCAGTCGCCCAGTTCATCGGCTGTCGCTCGCGCCAGGGCATGATCATCATTCGTCACGACGATGACGCTGGCACCCATGTCAGGAACATCGGCCCATGGAAATCCGGTTGCCACGGTGATCGAGAGAACGCCGGGGCGAGATTCCATCGCATGAACGCGTTCCATCAGTTCGCTCATGGGCCAGTTTGCCGTGACCTGACAAATCACATTCCAGAAGAGCGGCAGTTGTCGGAGTGCCATCGTCGGGCGAACTTCGCCATGCAGGATGGCCACGATCAGATCGGCCGCCTCAAGACCTCGTTCTGCCATGTCGACGTGCGGATAAGTATCGAACCCGATGATCGCATCCGCATTGTTGACACGCAGTTGAGAATGATTGCCATGCAGATCCTGCGTCACCACGATCGGGCGATCAGGGCCAAGGTAGCTCCTGACGGCCGCGATGAAGTCGCCATCGCCATCATCGATCCCCTCCACGACCATCGCACCGTGAAGGTCGAGCAGTACACCATCGACAGGCCCCCTCGTCTGTTCCGCCAGTCGCAGGCGCTGCAGAAATTCCGCTTTGAGTTGTTCATAGTCCTGTCGGACAATCAGGCCGCTCGGATAGGCAAACGTCCAGAGGAGCGGCACGACATCAAAGCCGTGTTTGCGGGCTCCGTCAATAAAGCCGCCCGCACAGATGTTGGATCTTGCAAAGCGATCGATCACGGCCTGCCCGCGAAAAAGCCCAAAGCCGGATTCGAAATCTGTCAGAGTCGTGGGCGTTTTGACAAACGTGCTGGTCTCATGTGAAATCCCGCCAATTGCAATTCGCATCACCTGCCCCTGTGATTACCAGCCTGAGTTTCAGTCGTGCATGGTGTTCTGCCGTTCGTCGAGTCATTTGAGAACTCGGAACACCGCTCAGGAGTATGGTCGCTTTCTTATTCAAGCACCAGACTGCGACCAGCATCTTCCCTTACTCTTCATCACGAAGCCTGACGCATGATCGCAATGCACCGTCGATTACCTTCAGGCGTCGCTCCCTATGCAGTGGCACATCAAGGCCGTCGAGGCGATACGACAGAAAGGCTGACGGCGTGCAGCCTCGGGGCAGGACTGACTCATAAAAGAAACGATGTGCGCCGCTCATTAGGCCTGCGCTTTACGGAGGAAAGCACGGGCATAGCGAGTGGCACACAATCAGAACCCCAACGGCCCCGTTTCGTGAGCTGGTGAGGTGGACTATCGGCCCGACTTCGCTTCAGCAAGTTCCTGCATTTCTTCGGCGACGTCCGCGGGGTCTTCCAGGAACTGTTTCAGATTCTCTTCAGTGCTGAACAGCCACAGACGCTTGCGAAAGAATGCGGCGTATTCCAGCTTGCCCATCACTCGTTCCTCGTCGTTCAGCATCGCTACGGAACAAATTCCGTCGAACAGAGGCCAGTACTGATTTGGCTGAGCCAGAAACGTCTGCTTCGCTTCTTCAGAGCTAAAATGCAGCACATGGCCACGATACTTTGTCTGATAACGAGGTGAGCCATCAATAATCTCGCGGCTCTCAACCGCCGTGACAAGGCAGTGTCCATCGAACTCGGGCTCATCCAGAACCTCGCCGGGCACGATCTTGCGAGGCGGTGTTTTGGGTTCCGGCAGCTTCTTCTGGCTCACGGTCGCGAAGAAGTCGTCATCCTCGGCTGACGGTGTGGAGTCTTCCGCTTCTGCTGTCATCTCTTGCTCCGGAGCCTCCTGAGCAGGGGCAAATGTTTCCTGCTCGGCGACCGCCGCGAATTCCTCGTCCGCCGATTCTTCGGTGGCTTCATCGACCAACGGTTGTTCAGAAGCAATCGGTTGCTCAGGCTCAATCGGTTCGAACTCCAGCTCTTGCTTCGGCGGGCGAGCTTGTGCAGACACAGCCGCGGAAGCCGGCCTCGCAATTACGGGTTGCTGAACCGGCCGTTTGGCCGCAGGATTCTGTGCAACCTGCTGCTGGTTCGCGGAGGACTTCTTGCTGAGCTTGGTCAACAAAGCTTCCGGTGTCTGAAAGCCCGGAATTCGCTCGATAATCTGCAACGTCGGAGAGACAATTAGAATCGCCGGAAGGCCTTTGATATCCAGATCAGCAACCAACTGTTTATGCTCATCCGCGTCGATTCGTACGGCGACGTAGTTCTGAGTTACAAAGTTCACCACGCGTGGATCAACGAAGGTCGTCTTCTCCATCCGCTTGCAATACATACACCAGTCGGCGGTAAACTCCAGCAATACAGGCTGTCCAGTCGTGGCCGCCTGTTGCAGGGAACTTTCGATATCAGTCGACCACGGGATTTCATTCCCGGCGACGTACTGAGGAAAACTCATCAGCGCAGCAAGTGTGACAAGCGTGATATAACGTGGCAGACATTGAAATGACATCGCTGGGCCCCATCCGTTGGGCGTGAAGAACTTAACTCCGATTTCAGTATCGGACAAGAACCCGCGATTCGTGCGACTGTTCGACGCAAAACGAAGTACATTCCTCAAACCCCGCACAACCCGAACAGAATTGATTGCGGAGATTTACGCCGCAACCTTCTCCCAAGCGGCAGTTGCTGCCGACGGACGCTCCGCAGCGTCCAATGCTGCAATGATGTGCCAATGCTGAGTGTCATCACTCGCACACCGGTCGTGGCAAGTTGCCAAGGAGCACCCAGAAAAAGTGACTGGTCGAACTCATGGCTGACTCAAACAATGCAACTGGATTGCCCCGACGAACGCGGGCACAACATTCAAGCATTGACCTATCGTTCCGAATTCACATTGAGTTCTACCCAGCTGGCCAGTCCTGCGGAAAGCGATGTCTATGCCACTTGCGAAACATGGCCCTCCGTAAACTTGCAGTGTGGTGATGAATCACCGAGCATGCGTTGACAGACTTTGCTCTGCCCGCCATCAATCGCTGCCCCGCCGCCCTTAGGATCTGCCACATGAAAACGAACACCTCTCAAGTGGGATTATTAATCACTGCGATTTTGTTCCTCGTGCCGACAAGTCAAAAGGCTCATGGTCAGTCAGACGTTATTAACCTCGGAGCGTCGCGTGAACTCTTTATCGATGATCATTTGATTGGCGAAATGAAGAACGTGCAGTTGCTGGTTCATTCGCCCGTGCGCGAAGACATTGCCGTAACGTGCGATGCACCCTGGGAAGGCAACGGATGCGGCTACTACACTGTGCTGCATGACAAACATGAGTCGATGTACCGCATGTATTATCACGCCTGGCAAATTCCGACCGGGATCGAACCGGGAGGTCCGCTCACCATCGGTTATTTTGAAAGCAGGGATGGGATCAAATGGGATCGTCCAAACCTCGGCCTGTGTGAGTTCAACGGGTCCAGGGACAATAACATCATGCTCGACAAGATGGGCGATGGAGGACGCTGCCATGACTTCTCACCGTTTATCGATCCAAACCCGAAGGCCACGCCGGAAGCTCGCTACAAGGCCACGGGAGCCGGGTTTGACTGCATGAAAGGCGTCTGGGCGTATCAGTCACCGGATGGGATTCATTGGACGCCCATGAAAGACAAGCCGGTTTTCGACAAGGGCATTTTTGACTCGCAGAATATTTCGTTCTGGTCGACCAAAGAACAAAAGTATGTTCTCTACTATCGCATTTTTTCTGGCGAGGGAGCCACCGGGACTCGCCTGGTCAACCGCGCGGTGTCGGATGATTTTGTGAACTGGACGGATGAAGGCACAATTCAGTTTCCTGAGGGTGAGGGCCCCGAACAACTGGCTCAATATTATGTGAACCAGATCAAGCCGTATGAACGAGCACCACAGCTCTATCTCGGTTTCCCGGCACGTTATGTGGACCATGGACTGACGGCCTCGACTCCTCTGTTGCCGGAATGGAATCTTCGCGAAAAACGCATGACGGTCGCGCCGCGTTATGGGACGGCCGTGACGGATTCGGTGTACATCACCAGTCGAGATGGCCGGAATTTTCGTCAGAGTAACGATGTCTTCCTGCGACCCGGCTTGAGAACTGAACACAACTGGTGCTACGGCGACAATTACATCGCGTGGCACGTGGTCGAAACGGACTCCACGAAAGATGATGCCCCTCGAGAGCTGTCGTTGTATGCGACGGAATCGTACTTTACCGGCCGCAATTCTCGCCTGCGTCGATACTCGCTTCGGATCGACGGCTTCGCGTCGGTGCATGCGAAACTGCAGAAAGGCGAACTGCAAACAAAGCCAATCACGTTCACTGGGAAGGAACTGTCACTCAATGTGGCGACCAGTGCGGCGGGCATGGTCCGAGTCGCCATCTGCAATCCGGATGGGTCAGCCATTCCCGGCTATACTTTGGACGATTGCGATTTGATCTATGGCGATTCGATTGATCGCAAGGTGACGTGGAGGAATCACGCCAGTGTCGAATCACTGATCGGCAAGCCTGTGATTCTTCGTTTCACGATGAAAGAAGCGGATCTGTATTCGTTGATCTTTCAGTAACGGCGACAACGATCGTCGAAAGACGTTTATTGCTGACCGATGAACAGGTTGCCATGACTTTCCGGCAAGTCCGGGGTGCCGCTGAGCAGTGACTCGGTGGCGCCGGCCAGGATATTGCCAGTGATCAGAATGTGTTCATTCTTTCCAGTCAGGCGGATGGCTTGCCGCATCATGGGAGTGGCACGGCGATCGACGATTGTGTTATTCGTGATACGACAACGGTGACAATCCTGCAGCTCCACGCCGCGATGCACAGGGTCCATAATCTGACAATCCGCCATTCCGCAATCGGCGCAGCGAACAAATGTTACGGCAGCTCCTGCGTCAGCACTTCCCGCGGAGAATCTTTGAGTCGTCAGGCTACTCAGCAGAACGTTATCGCAGTCTTCAAACCTCAGGCCGTCCTTTGGTACTTCAGAATCCATGCCTCGCCAGCCGAACGAATTTCCGCTGACAACGATGCCCGAACACTGAGTGGCAAAAATGCTCAGATTGGTGGAATCGTAGATCGTATTCCCCGTGAGTGTGACTCGAGAGACGTTGTGCAGGTCGACAGCACGCCACTGACTCCCCAGTACATTGCCGGTAATGTTAATCAGGTGAGCGGTGTCCGGAACATTACTTTCCGGCGCATCCGCGGGCTGCGGTCGTTTCACAGCGGCTCCGACGATTCGAATATTAGCCCCGCCGTTCTGAACCGTGGCCTGAATTGTGTTACCGCTGATGGTGACTTCGCTGATGATTCCTTCGGTCGCGTCGAACCAGATTTCCGAGCCACCGGGATGCCGAGATAACGCCGCCGCATCGGGCGATGCATCGGAACCTCCGGCGGTGGCGTTGTTGTATTCAATGTCGTTGCCCACGATCTGCAGGTTATGCACGTCGCCGCCAAGCGATTTGATTCCAGCAATCCTGTTCCAACTGATGTGACACCCATGCACGATAATCTGATGCAGATTACACTGATCAAAGAATAACCCGATTTCGTGATTGTCATAAAGGTGCGAATCGGTCAGCAGGAAGTCTCGATTGCGTTCTACCAGATGCACAGCAATTCGGCATTGGCGAATCAGCACCTGCGAAATGATGCACTTCAGGGTTCGACGAAGTTCAATGCCGACGCAGTTCGAATGTTCGCCGACAATCTCAATCCCGGAAATGATCGGGAAGCGTTCTTTGTCCCAGGTGTGAGTTTCTACGCTGCCGGGGAATGCTGTGCCCTGATGATCACCGACGACTCGGATCGCAGGTCCTTCGCCCGCCATAATGATTCGTGAAGCTCCGTTTTCTCCTCGAACGGCTCCGTATCCCTGTTTCGTCAGGTCCAGCACCAGCGGCCTGGTGATGCGATACGTGCCCTTATTCAGACGCAGAATACCGTCTCCGGAATCCAACGTATGCTGCAGCGCGTCGGTGTCATCTGTTATTCCATCACCAACCGCACCAAACCCAAACACATTGGCCATGATAGGATCCTCTTTGAATTCGCCACATGAATTTCTGCAAAGCGCGACCGACTCGCGCGGTCGCTTGAGTTGTTGATTCGGAGCCCCCCCAACTTTGCCATCATTTCAGGGTTCGCCATTGAATCAGAGTTCGCTCCATCGCAGGAACTGGCCGACCACGATATCCTTTTCCGTAGTCATTTGAGGTGGTTCGGTACTAATGTTCAATCGTGGCAATGTCACTTCCTGAGACAATACCTTTCGAGCGAGAATTTGCAGATGCAGATCCCGAATCTTCAACGGAGTGTTTTTCTCCTGCTTCTTGTCATGTTTCCATTGTTCACGATGTCCGATATTGCCGGCGAGGAACCTCACACACTGCGAGTGCTGTGCTATAACATTCACTATGGTCAGGGCAATGATGGCGAATACAACCTGCAAAGATTGGCTGATGTCATCAATGCCGCGAAGCCCGACCTCGTTGCATTGCAGGAAGTGGACGTTGGAGTCAAGCGATCCGGGCGAATGCATGAGGTCAGGATTCTTGGGGAACTCACCAACCTGAAAGCTCACTTCGGACCAACACAGCACTACGAAGGTGGGTTGTTCGGCAATGCTGTGCTCACGAATCTTCCCGTCGAGAGCGTCCTGATTCAGCCCCTGCCGTATACAGAAGCGACCCCGGAAGTCACGACCTATCCTCGAGGAGCAATCTCTGTCATCGTCACGCTGCCAAATGGGGCACGACTGAACTTCATCAGCACTCATTTTCAGCACAATGTTGAGGCGGATCGAGTTGAGGAAGCAAAGGCGATTAATGAACTCTTTTCCAGCGACACGATGACAACCATTTTGGCCGGCGATATGAATGCGGTTCCCGGTTCGGAACCAATCCGGATTCTCGAAGAGAAATGGAAGAATGCCATCGACGCCGCCGCCGCGCCAAGTGCTCCGTCAGTGAATCCTCGTTCGCGAATCGATTACGTGTTCCATCGTGGCGACGCCTTGAAAATGATTTCTTCCGAAGTGATCGCAGAGCCGATGGCCTCAGATCATTGCCCTGTCCTGGCCGTATTTGAACTCAGGAGTCAGTAATCATTTTGGGCAGTGGCTGCAGAGTTCGTTTGGTGGTCCGGCACTCTCACTTTTCTCCACCTGCGACTAATGCGTCAAAAAAGGTTTTCTGGTCGTGATGGAAGAGCGGAGAAATTCCCGGCATTTCTCATAGAAGAACGTTGAACGTTTTTCGAATCTCCGGGACACAGCAAGATCGCTCGTGGATGATTGCCCGGGAGACTGGTATCATTCGCGCCATGACAAATTCTCCGAAAATCAGCCTTCCGATACTCAATTCTTCCGTGGCCGATGCCGATCCGCTGGCCGCTTTGAAAATTCAGGATCGCCGCGCGCGGGATGCAAAGCCCCTGCCCATGACAATGGACGAGGCGAAAGAACGCGGCTGGAATGAGCTGGATGTTGTGATCATCACGGGCGATGCGTACATCGATCATCCCAGCTTTGCGATGGCCATTCTGGGAAGAACTCTGGAGGCCGGTGGGTTTCGAGTCGGCATCGTGAGTCAACCAGACTGGCGCTCGTGCGATGCCTGGAAGACGTTCGGCAAACCTCGACTCTTCTTCGCGATCAGCGCGGGGAATATGGATTCGATGATCAACCACTACACGGCGAACCGCAAGGTGCGGAACGACGATGCCTATTCGCCTGGCGGACGTATCGGCCTGCGTCCTGATCGAGCAACCCTGGGTTACTGCCAGCGGGCTCGTGAAGCATTTCCCGGTGTGCCTGTCATTGCGGGTGGTGTGGAAGCGTCGTTGCGACGACTGGCTCACTACGATTATTGGAGTGATAAGGTTCGCCGGTCGATTCTGCTGGACGCGAAAGCGGACCTGGTGGGATTTGGGATGGGCGAAGACACCATTCTGGAGATTGCTCGCCGATTAGCCGCCGGGGAAACTGTCCGCGACCTTCGCGATATGCGCGGCATGGCGTATGTTCTGGGAGCAAAAGAGTCAGAAGAGAAGTTCGGCGATGCTGCAAAGTCGCCTGAATTCCTGCGGTTGCCAACATTCGAAATGGTTTCGACGGACAAGATGCAGTTCGCGGAAGCCACGAAGATGATTCACAACGAAACCAATCCCTACAACGCCAAAGGTTTGGTACAGTTTCATGATCGCCAGGCGGTCGTCTGTAATCCTCCTCGCTTCCCGATTTCCAAACCGGCGATGGATGCGATTTATGGAATGCCTTATACACGCCGCCCACACCCGTCTTATACGGAGAAAATCCCTGCGTTTGAGATGATCAAGGACTCTGTCACCATCATGCGCGGCTGTTTTGGCGGCTGCACGTTCTGTTCGATCACGACGCATCAGGGACGCATCATTCAGTCGCGCAGTCAGGAATCGGTGCTCGGTGAAATCAGGACGATGACCGAGGATCCTCAGTTCAAAGGCGTGATCAGCGACATCGGCGGCCCGACGGCTAACATGTATGAGATGCGATGTACTCGACCTGAAGTCGAAGCGAAATGCCGAAGACAGTCGTGCGTGCATCCGACGATCTGCAAGCTACTCGGGACAGACCACGGACCGCTGGTAAAACTGATGAAGGATGCTCGCGAAACGCCGGGCATCAAGAAAGTATTCGTCGCCAGCGGGATTCGCATGGATCTGGCCCGAAGATCTCCGGAATACATGAAAGATCTCGTGCGACATCATGTGGGCGGACACCTGAAGGTCGCTCCTGAGCATTCTGATGCGGGGGTGCTGGATCTGATGCGGAAACCGGCCAGCGATGACTTCGACAAGTTCGCAGAAGTGTTCGATCGTGAATCGAAAGCGGCTGGCAAGAAGCAGTACATCATTCCGTACTACATCGCCAGCCATCCGGGCAGCGACCTGCACGCGATGATTGATCTGGCGTTGTTTTTAAAGCGGAATCACTATCGACCAGACCAGGTACAGGACTTCATTCCTGCTCCTTTCGACGTGGCGACGGCCATGTATTACACAGGTATTGATCCCTTCACAAAGAAGCCCGTCTATGTTGCTCAACATCTGAGAGATCGCAAGCTGCAGCGCGCGTTGATGCAGTTCTTCAAGCCAGAGAATTATTTCGATGTCCGGAAGGCTCTGGAGCAAGCCGGGCGACAGGATCTGATCGGCTCGGGTTGTGACTGCCTGATCCCCGCCAATCCGCCCAGAGAGGCACTCGACAAGCGACGTTCAGAAGCGAACACGCGTGTTCGTGGCGATTATGTCCACACGATTCCCGCGGCCGAGGGATCTAAACCTAAAGGCAAGGGTTCAAAGAAACAGTCACGCAACGCCCCAGGCAAGGGGTATCGTCCAGGACGATCGAGCGCGAAAGACTAGCGGCTCGTCAAGTTTTGATTTGGAGGCTACTGGTGGATCCCATGTTCGCCGACGGAGCGGCGAAGCTACGTAGTCGAGCCGCTCCGTCGGCTCGCAGTGAACACCAATCTTGTTCCTGACAGAACACTGGTGGCTGGTCAAGTTTTGATTTTGGGGGCTACTGGTGGATCCCTTTTTCGCCGACGGAGCGGCGAATCTACGTAGTCGAGCCGCTCCGTCGGCTCGCATTGAACCCAAATCTTGTTCCTGAAAGAACACTGGCGATCTCCCAAAAAATTGACTCGGATTTTTTCGACTGCGGCAACCTCTCCTGCAATAGCATTTCGGCCTCGGAGGTCGAATCTGCGGTGATGAACGAGCAGCAGATTTCGGCATGCTGGTTGCTTACGTGAAGACGTGAACTGCCAGAATGATCGGATGTGGGGTAGTCCTCCCTGCGGCAGAAAATCCTTTCAAGATTTTGGAGTACGTACAATCATGAAGTCTCTGCGATATCCTCTCGTGGCGACCGGTGTCGCTGCCTTGTTGGGTTCAGTTCTATGGAATCATGGCGAGCGGAGCGTCAGCACGTTTGCCGACGAAGCAACCGAGCGACCGCCGGCGCTGGCTCGCGCGGAGGAGCTGTCGACCGGCTTTCGCTGGGTCGCCAAACAGACCCTGCCATCTATCGTTTCTGTTCGTACGATTCGCAAAGTGCAGAGTCCTCAACTGAGTCAGTTTGAGAACCAGTTCGGGGGTCTCCAGGGCGGCGGACAGTTTGATGATCTGTTTGATCAGCTGCGTGAGCAAATGCGAAAACAGCAGGGCAGTGGCTCACAGGGGATCGCCACGGGCGAAGGTTCCGGGTTCGTGATTTCATCGGACGGTCTCATCATGACGAACGCGCATGTTGTGCGTGGTGCCGATGAGGTTTCAGTGACACTGGAAGATGGTAGCGAACACATCGCGACCGATATCAGGTCGGATGATTTCGCGGACGTTGCTGTGCTGCGAATTAAAGTGGATCGTCCTCTTCCTGCACTGAAGCTGGGAGATGATTCGCAAATGGAAATCGGCGACTGGGTGCTTGCGTTCGGCAGTCCATTCGGACTGGATCGCACGGTGACTCAGGGCATTATCAGCGCAAAGTCACGCGGGTTGAAGAATCTTCCTTCGCGACAGGAGTTCCTGCAGACTGACGCGGCCATTAACCCGGGCAACAGTGGCGGTCCGCTGGTCAATCTTGCTGGCGAAGTGATTGGTATCAACACGGCGATTGAAACTCGCAGTGGCGGCTACGACGGAGTCGGCTTTGCGGTCCCGGTTAGCCTCGCCAAATGGGTCGGCGATCAATTAGCCAGCGACGGAAAAGTTCGTCGCGCCTATCTGGGCGTCAAGCCGGATGACGTCGATTCGGATATCGCCAAGGCTCTGGAACTGCCGACGTCCAGAGGCGTGATTGTTTCAGAAGTCACGAAGGGATCACCTGCCGAAAAGGCCGGGGTCAAAGTGCAGGACGTCATTTTGAAACTGAATAGCCGAGCTGTCAGCAATCGACAGCAGCTGATTGCCGTCGCCGAGCGGCTAAGCATCGGTGAATCCTATCCGATGGTCGTGCTTCGCGACGGCAAAGAGGTTGAGCTGACCGTCGTGGCCGCTGAATTCCCGGAGCACGTTGCTCAGGCAACCCAGCAGGTTGATGCTCTTGGTGCAGAAGTGCAGGAGCTGACGCCGGAGCTGGCACGGGAACTGGAACTGGATTCCGAGACCGGCGTTGTGGTAACAAATGTTCAGCGAGGGAGTCTGGCTGCTCGAATTGGCCTGCGGCCCGGAGTTGTGATTGCACGCATCGGAAAAACGGAGGTGAAAACGCTGGAAGACTTTGAAAAAGGCCTGCAGGCGGCAAAAGAAAAACGCCAATTGGTTCTTCTGGTAAAAACTTCCAACGGCACGCAATTGATCAGCGTACCTTTCAGCAGCGAGGAATAAGGGCCTCGCCTCCTGAAAGAGGAAATGGAAGAACAGACGCCCCCATCGTGTCGGGGCAAAGACACGAACGAAGCGGACAGGCGACTGTCCGCTTCTTTTTTTAGTCCGAGTTGTTTGTTGCTCCGAGGCCGCAAAATTACAAACGTGGCAGACAGGGTGAGACAAGAGAGCGTCACGAAACGACGGCCCACCCGGTTGCTGCATTTCCCATCGCGGCCCGACGCCTCGCCGGTCGCCGCCAACAAATCCGCGAACCCCAAAATCTTCCTGCGAGAGAAATTCTGCTTTGTGTTTTTTTGGGAGGGGCGGAATGGGACGTTGAAACGATCAGAACAGATCTGTTATCGCACTGCCTTCAGCTAACAGATCGTACGGACGGTTTTCGGCGTCAACAGCCTGCAGGTCAGTGATGCCCATGGCATGATAAACCGTCTTCGTGATGTCAGCGGGTGTCAGCGGTTTCTCGGAGGGATATTCTCCGTAGCGATCGCTGGAGCCATACGTTTGCCCGCCTCGCAATCCTCCTCCCGCCATAATATCCGTCAGGCAATGAGTCCAATGATCGCGACCGGCACCGGTCACTCCGCCTGAGCGAGGATCGCCAATCTTTGGTTTGCGTCCCATTTCACTGGTGACCAAAAGCAGAGTCTCTTCCAGCATGCCTCGATCGGCCAAGTCTTCAACCAACGCTGAGAAGCCGCGATCGAACTGAGGCAGCAGGTCATCCTTCAGACAGCCGAAGTTGTTACCGTGAGTATCCCAGCCGCCGCCACTGGCACACTTCCGAGCGTTGGCGGCTTTCTCATCGCCTTTCCAGAAGACTGTGACGAAGGGCACGCCCGCTTCGACAAGACGCCGAGCTAACAGCAGGCTTGTTCCGTTAATACCTTCTCCGTACCGTTGGCGAACTGCGACGGGTTCCGAGGAAAGATCAAATGCTTCCGTTGTTCCTGAAGCCATCAGCAGCGACATCGCGCGAGCCTGCTGGCGGTTCCATTTCTGAACTCCGGCATATTGATCGAATTCTCGATGAGCCGCGTCGATCTGCCTGAGCAATGATCCGCGATTGTTCAATCGCTGCTGAGATACATCACCGTCCAGAACCAGAGCCGGCGCATGAAACTTCAGAGGATTCTCACGAGAGCCATCGATGTAAAGCGGATCATGTTCAATGCCCAGACGAGCTGAAAACTGGCCGGGGCGAGTATACGCCGGAGCGCCTTCCATGTGGGGCAGAGTGATCGCGTTGGTTAGCTGCGGATGCGGCGGTCGCTTGGCCGCCACGACCGTTCCCATGTAAGGCCAGTCCGAAGGATAGGGCGTGCGACTATTCCCCAGTGACAGGAATGTGGGATCAGGAACATGTCCGGTCAGGTTGTAGTAGTAACCGGCATGATGATCGTTGGTGCTGACTGATCCACCAATTGAATTGATTACAGCCAGATGATGGGCCTGGCGAGCCAGCATCGGCAGATGTTCGCTGAAGACAACTCCTGGAGCAGACGTCGCGATCGGCTGAAATGGTCCCCGATATTCCAGCGGAGCGGCCGGTTTCATGTCCCACATGTCCAGGTGAGATGCTCCGCCGCTCAGAAAAAACAGGATAGTGGACTTCGCTGTCCCTGGTGAACTGGCTGCACCAGCAGTGTCGCGAGCGAGAACCGGGCGACCGAATTTGAGTCCAGCAAATCCCATCCCGGAGGCGACAAGAAACGATCGGCGAGGAATGCCGTGAGGATTATGCAGACTCATGGGACGAGGATCCCCGGGAGGAAAAACAAGTGGCCATCGGTGGACGATGTTTGCATTCGCCGGAGGTGGGAGGCCGAAGCCTGAAATGGCGACCGCAATTCACGATGTGAGATCGTTGCTGAAGTGTATCGTCAGATCAGGCCCCCGCGCAAGTCTGGATTCGATGTTCCGAGCGATCTTCGGCAAATCCGTCCTGTTGGCGAAAATGGGTACGATTGTCCCCCCGGTTCTCAAATCATCGCATTCACGATAGCCTGCGGAAACAATAAGATCTCTGAAGCAAAGTCTGTCCGGTCAACGCGGCAGGTCCAGCCTGCCGGGCAGATTCCGGCGGCTGCCGCGACCAGAATCCACGTCAATGCTCATGCCTGTCTGCAATCCTCTGCCAATTGCATGCAAAGGTTTGTCTTCCGGCGAAAGTGCTTCCCACTAGAAAAGGACTGCTTCATCAATCTTCGACAACGACAACCGGGCCAGAGATGCTCAGCTGGACAGCGCCATGCTGGGTGATGTTCAGGGTTGGTGTGAGGCTCTGCCTGTGATGTTAAATGTTATCTGTGCTATCTGTGGTCAAAAACAAAATCGCATTTTAACCAAGGCTATCGGCCTTCTGCACCACGCGGAATGGCCACATTGCAACTCAATCCTGGTGCGGCCCAGTCAGGAAGGACGCTGGTGATTTAAGACCTCACTCAATAATTCATCATTTCACTCATCAATTGGCTCGTGAACGTTAACAGCCTGTTGAATAAATCAGCCGGAACTCGTTAGCGTCCGGTTTTCTTTGCGAAACTGAGGCAAAAAAAACCGGGGGCTAACGCGCTGCGGCTGATGAAGCGACTAAACCAACAGGCTGTTAAAGGACTGTGCCGCTCAGTTTCTCAGAAAGGTCCCGGTAAGGGATTCGTGAATGAACAAAGACGCTGTAAAAATCAATCAGATTGATCTGCCCACGGTTGTTCCTTCGGTACGGCTCCTGGAATCTTTGCGCGCGACATGGTCAATTCCGTGCCTGCTTGTGGCGGTTTTTGTCTTCGCGACGTCCCGAATAGATTTTGGAATCTCACCGAACAGCGATTCTCTTGATCTGACGTCGGCCGTCTCACCGCTGGTTCCGTCCGTCGGGAAGCAAATTATTCTGATCGCCGAAACCCTGGCGGTCTCCGGAGTCCTTCGTGGCCCAGCTCTCTTTCTGAACCTGATTCTTCACATGCTATGCCTCGCGTTTGGCGCGGTTGGAATTTCTCGCTTCACTGCGCTGGCGGTGAATCGGCATGAGCGTTCCGGAGTCCTTCGCACGGCCGTCTTTGCCTTCTCCTGCTGGAAGTCGATTCTGGTTTCGACATCACTGACCTGCATCATCGGCCTGATGGGTGTGCTTTTCTTTCGGGTCGCGGGAAAAGTGACCGTCTTGTGCTCGGGAGTTTCCGGAGCTGCATCGATTCCGAACATCGCATTCTGGCTGTGTTCGTTACTGCTTTGGATCGCGCTTTACGTCTTGCTGATCGGCTGGCTTCTGGGATTATCAGCGATTGCTGTCGATCGTGTTGATGGAGCGGAAGCATTAAGTCGTGGCATCAGCTTCGTGTTGTCCCGATTTCGAAGAACCACCTGCTTCCTGATTGTCATCGGGCTCATCGCCAAACTGGCTGGACTCATCACGTGGTGGGCCGTCACGTTATCGGGAAAAATTGCCCTGAGATCAATCCGCGAAAATGCAGCGGGAACGATTGACCTGTCGGCAGGATTTGAATCGTTCCGCGAGTATTCCGTGGAATCTGTCCAGCTCAGTGCCGTCTGTTGCGGTCTTGCAATCGCGTACCTGATTCTGCGGCAAGTCGTTGATAATGTGGACGTTCGCGAAATCTCTGACCAGAAGTGATCAGAGATAATACGGCGCCCCGCCGTCCGGCTGACATGCTCGACTAATGAAGCCCGGGATTAATCGGAAGCGATTTGTCATCGTCGCGAACACTCGCAAACTATGACCCGGAGCATCGCCTTCTTCCAGTAACGGACGGGCGACATAGGCTGAAGGAGTCTTCCTGAGTCTCACCAGCAGGTCAGCGAACTCAACAGCAGTCCCGGTTCGCCCAAAGAATGGGCGTGCCGGATGTAGCGGGTCATTTGTGCGGATGGCATATTTCCTGAGGTTGGCCATCACGTGCCGAAGGACTGCAGCGTCCTCACATTCAAGGACCGAAGCGGATTCCAGAATGGGTTCTTCGCCAAGAAATTCCAGGATCATGTCAGGGATGTATTTACCGAAGGTTCGGCAACCCGCGAGACTCACGCCAGGCGGACTGAGCACATCAACTCCGCCATTCTTCCAGGCCTTAACAAGACCCGGAACCCCAACCAGGGAATCCGGACGAAAGCAGTTTGGGTCCAGCAGATCATCATCAATGCGTCGCACGATTGTGGAGACCGGAAGTTCTTTGCCACTCTTGCGGAGGAATACGGAATTGCCTCGAACACAAAGATCCGAGCCACGCACTGCAGGGATGTTCAAAGTGTTCGCGATGAAATCGTTTCCAGGCCCCGTGGAGGAAAATGCGCCTGGAGTCAGGAGGACAGCAAGGCCGCTGGCTCCAGGTTTCTCCGGCAAGGTCAGGAGTGGTGAGCATTGATTTTCCAAAGCCTCAGGCGGAAGAGCATGCAGGCCCGTCGGCAAAGAAAAATTCTGATCGAAAACAGTCAGCTCGCCATTGGCTTTCAGATGAACATCAGTCGAGCCGAACCACGTCCATGCAACTTCAGATCGGGCGGAATCAGTAAGTGGCCCAAGGCATGAACGAATACGAGCCGTCAGAAATGCACAATCTCGCAGATAGGCTGGCACGCGCCGGCCACGGACGATCTCATCAAGGCACGCATTAATCGCTTCGAATCTTTGCCGAAGCCCCTGCTCAAAAAGCCGCCACTGAGCTGAGTTCAGCGGAATCTCGGACCCAAAGGAATTGAGATGAGATTCGCCAATCACACGATTCGACAGATTCGCCGGGTCGGCAGGCGTACAGAAAGCTTGAACGACGTCGGCCGGGCTGATGTTTTTCTGGCCGCCTGATCCGCGAACTTCAGATGCCTGAAAAACAGGCATGTGGCTTCTAGGTTGAGGATGAAGATTTCCAGACAGCCCGGTTTTCGGGCTGATGGCCATCATCGAATTGTCGGCTTCACGCAACATTGCGAGGTTTTCCGGATCAGTTTCAGCGATTTCCAGCGAGACATCGAATCGCTGAGACGCAAAGCCTATGCCAGATTCCGGGCTGTGCCGAGCAGATCAGAAAATAGAGGGTTCACGAGGGGCTACTTCTCCGGGACGTCCGGCAGAATCAAAATCCGGGCGTTGCGAATCTCAATAACCGACGGGCCAGCTTGCTGTAGCGGGATCAGCAACCCGATGCGTCCAGGCTTTAACAACGCGGGGACGGCAGAAGACATGATCGACGTTCCATTCAAACGGAGACTGACCTGAGGGCCGTCGACCAGCACTTCAAATTCGTTAGCCCCAGTTGTTGGCAAGTTAACTCCGCTGATCGGCTGAGTGAGCACCTGACCTCCGGGGATCGCAACGATACGCCCGAGGTCCTGCCTGTCGAGCGACAGCAGATTTGCATTCAGATTCAGCTCTTTTCCAGCGCCTACGATCAGCATCAGAGGTGTCGACATGGCCGCAACGTTCATGCGAAGAAGATAGCGTCCTGCATCATGTCCAGGATCGACAATACCGACACTGACATTGGCGTCCTGTTGCGGCGCGTCCATGCGGATGCGATGTGGCTCAACCTTCCAGAATCCTCGACCATTGTCCGCAATATTCGATCCCCCCGACGCCACGTACTGCAGCGCGTTGATATCGCGGAACACTTCGTCGAACTGCCATTTTTCGAGCCGCCGCGACAGCTCTGAAGTCTTGAGGTCCGACGCAACCTCTTTCTCCGCCGACAATTCTTCAGCCATCGCCCGACAGCTTTGAACGTCCTCGGCCAACTGCTTTGCGAGAGTCGCTTTGTCTGCTTTCTTCAATAACTGCTCCGGCGGAATAAGCAGTCGAGCCGCCTCACCGTACTTCTTCTGGTCAGCTGCATCCAACGCGAGCCGCAGAAAGTTTTCAATCACAGCGTCGGTCTGACTTGCGTTCACAGATGCACTGCGGAATGCCGCCACCAGCTCCACAGCCTTGGTCAACTCATCAGTTCCGTACCGCAGTGCCCGCAGCCGGTTCGCTTTCAGGCTGAGATCAAAGGCGCGGCTCTTCTCTGCGAGTTCGTCAACAAGATCCAGGAGAGCGAAATCAGCGGCACTGCCGGACTGCTCTTCAGACCGATCAAGCAGCTGTTTAGCCAGGTTGGCACGATCTGCCGGGGACTTGGCGGCAGCGAGTTCTTTCTTAAAGAGTTCTCTGAGTTCGGCTTCTGCGACTGAAACCTCTGACTCAGCCGGCATTTTCGACACGCCGGATTCAGGCTTTGCATCCTTCACATTCACAACGATGACCAGATCTTCATTCTCATCAAAATTCATCATGACGTTTGGCAACAGGGATTCCGGCGCCAGATGAATTTCATATCGACCGGATGCGTCGGCCGGAACATCCCATGTGAGGATGGCGCGGCGAGGATCGACTGTCGTGCCGGGTGGCGAACCTTCTTTGACAACAATCCGGAGTGCTCGCCCAAGAAACTTTGGAGGACGGTCAATCAGAGTCAGTTGAAAGGTCTCACCGGCGATTGCGGTTTGCTCCGGAAAAGTTGGCAGGCTGAAGTTTGGTTTCACAAGGATGATCAGTGAGCCTCGCGCGACTTCCTTTGACGTGGCTGGATCGTAGAGTTGAAGACCAACATTGTGCCGCCCCGATTCGTCCTCGGGGGGCGTCCATGCGAACAGGCCAGTCGTCGGATCCAGTGTCATGCCCGGAAGTGCTCCCGGACCAAGCCGATAAATCAGACCCGAAGTCGCATCGGGCCTGGGAGACGCAACGATCGTCGTCGTGAACTCCTGCCCCGGGTCGACCAGCTGCTGGGCTCGATCCGGCAATGTAAAGGGAAGAGCCGTTTTCTCAACCGTAACGACCAGCTTCGTCGATGCGATGACTTTTGAAATGCTTTGATTGTCATAAGCCAGCTCAACGTTGATCGAATAATCAGCAGCGGCCTGGCCACTGGGGACCTCCCACGAAACCTGCCCGGACTTTTCATCAACCTTCACACCAGCCGGAGCTCCATGGCCTGCACGAAATTTCAGACTTCCCTCGACCGCTGCAACCGGGGCCGCACCATCAAACACCGGCTGATAATTCACGGTCGTTCCAGGCTTGGTCGTAATCGGCCTCGCGGCCTGCAGTTTCACTACGGGAACACCGCTGATGGCCTTGTTCACGTTTGAATCTTTGACCAGATTGTCGTCGTTGTCTGCTTCGCGATTCACCATCACAAATAATGTGATGAGAGCCATCAATGTCGTAGCGGACGCGATCGCAATGACGGCGGCTGTCGAACTCTTTTTCACAGGGCGTCGTGGCCCGTTAAGTCTCGGATCGACCTGCGGCAGGACAGGCAATGTGGAATTCAGAGACGGTCCCTTGCTGCCAGGAGTTGCAAGCATCAGGTCGACAGCCGCCCCACTGTGCATCTCACGAAGGAACTGCTGATACCCGGCATCCTGCGCGTCACCGTTCTCGGCCGCACTGGCAAGATCCAGCAGGATGGCATCATCGGCCCCCGCTTCTCGAAGGGCTCGCTTGAGTCCTTCAGCGGTCAATGGTTTACTGAATGGCTCCAACGCATCGATTAGTTCCTGCGGAGTTTGAAAACGACCGGCCGGATCTCGCAAGGTCATGCGGCGAACAAGCGCATCGACGGCATCCGGCACATCGGCACGCAGGCTTCTGACAGATGGTGCGTCCCTGGAACAGCGAGCCATCAGCACCTGCAGCGGATTGTCGCCCGGAAAGGGAACGCGGCCAGTCAACAGACGAAACAGAGTACATCCGAGACTGTAGATGTCACTGCGGATATCAACTGTGGCGGTATCCCAGCCTTGTTCCGGCGACATATAATCCGGCGTGCCCATCACCTGACCGGCCTTTGTGACCGAAGTGCGTTCGTCGCCATCGGTGCTCAATCGAACCAGTCCCATATCCATGATCTTGACGACGCCAATGCCGTCCGTCGACCAGTCCACGATCAGGTTTCCGGGCTTCAAATCCCGATGAACCATTTTCTGTTCATGAGCATGCTGCAGCCCGATCGCGGCCTGCCGCACAATGTCACAGGCCATTGGGACAGGAATCAGGGAGACTCGCGATATGATGCGATCAACCTGATCGCCATTCACGTACTCCATGACCATGAAATCCACTTTGCCGACTCGCCCGGCATCAAGCGTTCTGACGACATGCTTGTTATTGAGCAATGAAGACGCGCGGATCTCGCGGCGGAAGCGATTCACGAGTGTCTGATTTCCTGTCAGCTTACGCGACATCCATTTGATGGCCACAGTCGCGCCTGACGTCGTGTCCACCGCCCGAAAGACGTGCCCCATACCGCCTTTGCCGACGGGTGTCAGCAAACGATATTTATCCAGGATGAATCCGGTCTGGCCTTTCAGCAGTTGATTGGCTTGCCACTGAGTTATCAACTTCTGCGAAACCAATTCAGTGGCAACAGCGTGAGCAGTCAGCTCAGCACTACCAGACGGCGTGGCGGACTCTCCCAGCTTCCTCACCAACTCTTGCGCGGACTCCAACTGTGGCAGCGTCAGGAGGCCGCTCTTTTTGAGGAGTCTCAGGAAATCGGTAGAATGCAAATCCGGCATTGCTGTTTTGTAATCTCAGCAATGCCGGAATCAAATAGTATCGGGCCGTTCGATTGTCGAACAACGGGAATGAAAAAACCCATTGCTGCCCGCGGCTCCGGGGTCTCTGAAGAGCCTCGAAGCGTCGAGCAGCAATGGGTTGGCAATCTGTGGCCTTCGGTCCGTCCATGCACTAATGTTCTGTCAAGAACAAGACTTGGGGGTTCAATGTGAGCCGACGGAGCGGCTCGACTACGTCTTTTCGCCGCTCCGTCGGCGAAAATGGCATCCA
>JBPOIW010000235.1:0-13307 GCA_052034165.1 Planctomycetota bacterium
GAATTCGGATGCCCTCCAAAGAGACGCACCGAATTCTCACGAATCCGGCTACAAAGAAACATCTCACTCTGCCCGCGCGAACTAGTAGGCTCGGGACACGCGTTTTTTACCGGTTATCCGCCAAAACGGACAAGGTCAATCGGAGCAGCAGTTTTTGCCGGTTGAGGCAGCGACTGGTAATGAACAGGTTGCGGAAGGCGACTTTCTACGCCAGAATCCCAGTGGCGAGCGAAAAACCTGCGACGTCCTGCAATTTAGCCCAGAGGAAACCAACATGCTCACGATTCACGGAGCACCTCGATCCGCATGCGACGGAATTCGTCGTCGTCAGATCCTGCAGGCCGGCGGAGCAGGACTGCTTGGACTTTCGCTACCGCAGATTCTGGCGGCCGAGACGTTAATGTCCGGGCAGGCGCCAAAAGTGAAGAACGTTATCTTTCTGCTGCTCTTCGGTGGCCCCAGTCAGCTCGAAACTTTTGACCTGAAGCCAGAAGCTCCGGACCAGATTCGTGGTCCGTTTCGCCCCATCGCCAGCAAGACGCCGGGACTCTTAATTGGCGAATACCTGCCAAAGATGGCGGCGATCTCTGACAAGTATCGAGTCATTCGTTCCATGTCGCATTCGCTGAATGATCACAGCGGGGGCGGTCATTATATCCAGACCGGCCGTCGATGGCATGTTCCGATCGGTGGAGGTTTTTCTCCTACGCCGAAGGACTGGCCCTCAATGGGATCGATCGTTGACTATGTCGATCAGCAGACGATGGGTCTGTCCAATCCGATGCCGTCGTACATGGTTCTTCCGAATTCTCTGGGAGCTCTGCAGGAGAAAGGTCAGTATCCTCGTCCCGGAGAGCACGCCGGCTGGATGGGACCGCGCTACAATCCATTGACGACACAAATTCAAAAGCGCGCGATTAATGACAATCCGTATTGGAGAACCTGCACAGACGATGAGCTGGCTTTTCAGATCGCCGACATGAAAACTCCGGAAGGCGTTTCGATGGATCGACTGGATCGTCGTCGTTCGCTGCTGGATCAGTTCGATGTCAGCCGTCGCCAGCTCGACCAGTTTACCGCTGCCAGCTACGACCCGTTTCGAGAAAAAGCGTTTTCTCTGATGACCTCTGAGCGGACTCGTAACGCGCTGAACATCAAAGCAGAACCCGCCGAGGTTCGCGATCGCTATGGCCGACATCTGTTTGGTCAGTCAACACTGATGGCTCGCCGTTTGATCGAAGCCGGTGTTCGCTATGTGACCGTGCACTATGATTGCGTCGACGGTTACAGCTGGGACTCGCACCGCAACAGCGACGATGTTAAGAAGAACCTGCTGCCGACGTTTGATCAGGGCTGTTCAGCGTTGTTGAGCGATCTGGATGAACGCGGTTTGCTGGACGAAACACTGGTCATCGCCACAGGAGAAATGGGACGAACTCCGAAAGCCAATGCAAACTGGGGGCGCGATCACTGGAGTACTCTGTTTTCTACAGTGATCGCCGGCGGAGGAATCCCGGGCGGCACTCTTTACGGGGCTTCGGACAAGGACGCTGCGTATTCCCTGGATACTCCCGTAAGCCCGGAAGATCTCGCGGCGACGGTTTATTACGCTCTGGGCATCGATCCCGACATCCGTGTTCCGAATTCAGAAAATCGCCCGATCCCGATCGTCGAAAACGGACATCCGGTTACGGAGCTGTGGAGCTGACAAGATAAGAGAATTCACAACCCGAAACGTCATTCAAGGCTGTGATACTCTACAAGCCCGAAGCGCCAGCGAGTGAGTTGTGGGTTACCGTCGGCGCACTCGCTGGCGCTTCGGGCTTGTATCACGAAACTTGATTCCGGATCATTTTTAAGTGGTGAAGCCGCTGAAGCACCACGCTGGCTGTCCTTTGCAAACATTTCTGATTCGGGGTTGCCTGATTGACCAGCACGCGCCAGACTCCTGGTCCTGCATTCTTCAAGACAATGGGAAATGTTCATGGCCAGCGTACGGGTTCTCGTCGGCACAAAAAAAGGCGCGTTCATTCTGACCTCGGACGGCAAGCGTGAGAAATGGGACGTTGCCGGTCCGTTCTTCGGTGGCTGGTCGATTTATCACATGAAGGGATCGCCAATCGATCCCAATCGCCTCTACGCATCTCAGTGCAGCGACTGGTTTGGTCAGGTCATTCAGCGATCCGATGACGGCGGCAAAAACTGGTATCAGCCGGGTGGCGAAGCCAGCATCGATTTCACCGGCAAACCCGCGGGAGCCAGCAATAAGTTCGTCTACGAAGGCACCGTCGGAACTCATATGTGGTACGACGGTACACCACATCCGTGGGAATTCAAACGCGTTTGGCATCTGGAACCATCGCTGACGGATGTCGAAACGGTTTATGCGGGCGTCGAGGATGCCGCTCTGTTCCGCTCCACCGACGGCGCAACCACATGGCAGGAACTGCCCGGCCTTCGCGATCAACAGGCATCCAACTGGGCTCCCGGTGCGGGTGGGATGGGACTGCATACAATCATTCTTGATCCGACAAACCCACAGCGTATCTACGTCGCGATTTCCTCAGCCGGCGCATTTCGTACCGATGATGGTGGTGTCACCTGGAAGCCGATCAATCGTGGCTTGAAGTCCAAGTATATGCCCGATCCAAATGCCGAAGTCGGATATTGTGTGCATCGCCTTGCAATTCATCCTTCGAAACCGGACGTCGTGTTTATGCAACTGCACTGGAACGTCATGCGTACTGATAACGCCGGTGAACTCTGGACAAACATCAGCGGCAATCTGCCAACCGACTTTGGGTTCCCGATTGAGGTGCATCCGCATGAGCCGGAAACGGTTTATGTAATTCCAATCACCAGCGACTCTGAGCATTACGTTCATGAAGGCAAACTACGAGTCTTCCGCAGTCGCTCAGGTGGCACAGAATGGGAAGCGTTGACCAACGGGCTTCCCCAGAAAGACTGCTACGTGAATGTCCTGCGGGATGCCATGTCGACGGATACTTTGGAAGAAGGCGGCATCTACTTCGGCACGTCGGGTGGCCAGGTTTACGTATCGCCCGACGGAGGTGACAACTGGCGCGCGATCGTGCACGATTTGCCTGCGGTCCTTTCGGTCGAAGTTCAGACACTGAGTTAATCATGGCAACGATTCGCGTGGAGATCCCGTTTCACTTGCAGAACCTCGCGAGGTCCGGCCCGGAGGTTCTGCTGGAAGTCTCGAGCCCTGTCACGATCGACACACTGCTCGATGCGCTTGAGCAGCGTTATCCGATGCTCTGTGGCACCGTGCGCGATCACGTCACGAAAAAGCGACGAGCCTTCCTGCGGTACTTTGGCTGTCAACAGGATCTGTCATTTGCAGAGACTACGGCACCGCTTCCGGAGGCCATCATCGCCGGTACCGAACCCTTCATCATCTGGGGCGCGCTGAGCGGCGGCTAACAGAACAGTCAGGCGTCTCGGGTAAATACACTCAGCACCACGTTCATCTCTCAATGCGAGAGGAGTCAAAAGGTCCCGACTGCGAAAACACTGCCCTTGTTGAGGAAATCCGCACAACGGGTTCGCGGTCAATTGAATGGGATCGCAGATGCAGATAGATTCGCCCGAGAGGCAGGAAAATGTCAATCGAGAGCGAAATGGCGTCTGATGGTACTCAATAATCTTCCTGTAAGCGGGCCGTGGGGTGAGCGGCACCTGCTGGGGTTGGAGCGATTGTCGGCCGAACAGCTGACCACCGTTCTGGATCTCGCGGAACACTATGATCGAGCCACCCTCGGCGGAACTCAGCGACTGGACGTGCTGAAAGGCGTCGTCGTGGCCAATCTGTTCTTCGAAAACTCCACCAGAACTCGCACTAGTTTCAGCCTCGCCGCTCGCCGACTTGGCGCGGATACGGTCGACTTTACGGCCAGCTCCAGCAGCCTGTCCAAAGGCGAAACATTCATCGACACGGCGCTGACGATTGAGGCGATGGGAGTTGACATGGTGGTTTGTCGCCATCGAACTCCCGGGGCGCCGCATTTGTTGGCTCGACATCTGAAAGCCAGTGTGCTGAACGCCGGCGATGGAACTCACGAACATCCGACTCAGGGCTTGCTGGACATCTACACGATCCGCAAAGCACGAGGACGAATTTCGGGGCTGACGGTGGCACTCGTTGGCGATATTCGCCACAGCCGAGTTGCTCGGTCTAACATCCACGGACTTATCACGCTGGGAGCTCGAGTCATCGTTTGCGGACCAGC
Source organism: Planctomycetota bacterium (assembly GCA_052034165.1). Taxonomy (GTDB): domain Bacteria; phylum Planctomycetota; class Planctomycetia; order Planctomycetales; family Planctomycetaceae; genus SXXK01. The sequence continues at coordinate 4,254 of JBPOIW010000235.1, forward strand.
AACATTGATCCCTAGCGACATTACTCGAATGGGTGTCGAGATCGCATACAGCCTGGATGATATCCTGCCAGAAGTAGACTGCGTGAACCTGTTGCGAGTTCAGTTTGAACGTCAGCGAGGGGCGTTCTTTCCTTCGATTCCAGAGTACGCCAATCTCTTTGGAATGAACGGAGATCGAATTCGTCGAGGAAAGAGTGATCTGCTGGTGCTGGCTCCGGGGCCGATCAATCGAGGCGTGGAACTGACTCCGGATGTTGCTGATGGGCCGCATTCGCTCATCCTGAATCAAGTCACAAATGGACTGCTGGTGCGCATGGCTTGTCTGACGCTGCTGACACAAGAACGCCGACGCCTGCAGGGAGGTGAGGCATGAGCCGAAAACTGATTCGCGGCGGACGAGTGATCGATCCGGCGAATGGTATCGACGCCATCGCCGATGTCTGGATTCAGGACGGTCGTATCGATGCCGTCACCAGTGTTCGGGAAGAATCCGACGCGGACATTGACTGGCGTGACACGGAGATCATCAACGCTACGGGCATGATTGTGTGTCCCGGATTTATCGACACGCATGTTTCTTTGCGAGAACCCGGTCACGAAGAAGATGAATCAACTGCTACGGGAACTGCAGCGGCTCTGGCCGGTGGCTTCACAACGATCGCCGCGCAGTCTGATACGAGTCCGGTTGTCGACAATCGATCGGCGGCCGAGTTTATCCGGTTGCAGGCCGAGCGTGCTCGCAACTGCCGCGTCTATCCTTTGGGGGCTGTGACCAAGGAAAGCAAAGGCGAAGAGCTGGCCGAGATCGGACAGTTGGTGCAGGGCGGTGCGGTTGGTTTTTCTGACGCCAAGAACCCTGTTGCCAATTCCGAACTGATGCGGCGTGCGTTGGAATACACTCGGATGTTTAATCGTCCGATTCTGCACTTCGCCATGGTGCCGGAATTGTCCGAAGGCGGCGTGATCCATGAAGGATATCAGGCGACAAGATTAGGCCTGCGAGGAATCCCGGCGGCCGCTCAGGATATTATGACCGGTCGCGATATTGCTCTGGCCGAACTGACGGGTGGTCGAGTTCACTTGATGTGCGTCACAACGGCCGATTCAGTGGAACGCATTCGTCGAGCCCAGGCGGCTGGCATTGCCGTGACGGCTGACGTCACTCCTCATCATCTGCTGCTAACAGACGAAGTGATGGATTCGTTTGACACGATGTACAAGTGCAATCCTCCGCTGCGTTCCGCCGAGCATGTTCAGGCACTGATTGCGGGCTTGAAGGATGGCACACTGTCCGCCATCACTGCCGATCATCAACCGCTGGCGTTTGAGAAAAAGCAGGTCGAACTGGACATCGCTCCGTTTGGCATCTGCGGAATCGAAACGCTGCTGGCGGTCTGCGTGAAAGCTCTGATTGAACCGGGGCACTTAACGTGGTCGGAATTGATTTCACGGCTGACCGTTGGACCGGCCGCTGTGCTTGGGCTGAAGCATGGGACGCTTTCAACTGGCCAACCGGCTGACGTTACGGTCATCGATCCAAACGAACAGTGGACAGTGAAAGCAGCCGAGTTTCGCTCACGCAGTCGCAACACTCCCTTCGAAGGCAACACCTTTACAGGAAGAGTTGTGATGACTCTGGTTGATGGCGAGATTCGTTTTCAAAAGGGTGCCTAGCTGGACAGCGCCATGTTCACGAAAACCATTGAGAATACAAGCCCGACGCGCCATCGAGTTAATGAGTCGCAAAGTGTTCACTCGCTGGCGCTTCGGGCTTGTAAGGGAGCCGAACATAGCGCTGTCCAGCTAGGTTCTTTGTTTCGAAATCAGCCGGAACGCATTGGGGCTGTTGATTTCGTTGGTCCATCAGCCGATGGGCGCTAGCCCCGGTTGAAATTCCTTGCACTTCCTGAGCAAATAACCGGGGCTAGCGCCCTGCGGCTGATTAAATCAACAACCTCTAAAGCACATCACCTGTTCTAAACATCCTCTAACCTTCCAAAACACAACCGACAATGCTCATTCCCTCGACGATGATTGAAGTAAAGCGTGCCAAAGGAAAAGGCCGTGGCGTGTATGCTCGAGTCTTCATTCCGGCCGGCACCGTTTTTGAACGTGCCCCACTGCTGGTGATGTCCGAGAAAGAAGCCCTGGAAGGTGATCACGCCAACGTGCTGCCAGCCTATGTCTTTGAATACGGCAAAGGCAAAGTTGCTCTCGCTCTGGGTTTTGGATCGCTCTACAACCATTCCTACAGCCCTAACGCGCGGTATGACGACGCGGGCAATCAGGTGAAGGAATATCGGGCTCTGCGAGACATCGAGCGCGGCGAAGAGATCACGATCAACTACAACGGTGCCGAAGACGTGATGGATCCAGTTGATTTCAACGTTGTTGAATCCTGAGCCTGTTAAGACGAGCCTGAAAAATGCGGATCATTTAGAGAGAGAGAGCACGAGTGCTCTTTCAGACGTAAGAACGTAGGTTGGACATTCTTGTCCGACAAAATGGCGACGGGCAAGAATGCCCATCCTACTCCAAAATGCAGATTTGACGAAGTACCAGTGCCATGCCTGTTGATAAGTCCGGTTCACGCATTCGTCAGATGTTCGGAGAAATCGCAGGCCGGTATGACTTCATGAATCACTTTCTCTCCGCCGGCACCGATGTGTACTGGCGCTGGAGAACGGTTCGATTGGCTCAGCCATTCAACTCATCGCCGATTCTTGATGTGTGTACCGGGACTGGCGATCTGGCCTTTGCGTTTCGCAAAAAACTGAACGGCACGGCACCAGTTTTCGCCACTGACTTTACCCATGGCATGCTGCGACTGGCAGAACAAAAACGTTCAGATCGTGACGTTGTGTTTATGGAAGCCGACACCATGTCACTTCCGTTTCGATCCGACATGTTTCAGGTTGTGTCGGTGGCGTTTGGACTCCGCAATGTGTCCAGCACAATTGGCGGACTGAAGGAGATGACACGCGTCTGTCAGCCCGGAGGCAAGGTCGTCGTGCTCGAGTTTTCTCTGCCCGACAACCGCCTTCTGAGCCGCATCTATCAATGGTATTTCCGCAATATCCTGCCGCGGCTGGGACAGTTGCTGGTGCGAAATCGCCAGGCGGCTTACGAGTATTTGCCGCAGTCGGTCTCTGAATTTCCAAGCGGATCGCAGCTTACGGGTTTGATGGAAGAAGCCGGACTTGTAAATACTTCTTATCACAAACTAACAGGTGGAATCGCGACGGTGTATCTGGGCAACAAACCCTGAAAACCCCGCACAGTCCTGCGTTCTGAATCAGCCCTGAAAAACTGTCCGATGATTTTTTTCGCTCGTTGACACAGGGTGCGCGGCCCATTCATTCTCCATTCAACGTATCCGCTGTTTCGTTGATCAAGGAGAAGACCATGACACTGTCCCGCCGCTTTACTCTTGCCATGGCGATTGTTGCACTGGCACTGTTCTTTGCTCAGGATGCAAAGTCAGATGAACCCATCGCTGTTCCTCCGGTTCCGGATTCAATCTCCGTTGCCGCAGACAGCGCAGCTGTCGTAGAAGATCGAGGGCCAGCTGCTCCGATCGAAGTGATTTCGATTCAGCAGCAGCATGCCATGAGCGGCATCGTTTATGTCAGCCCAGCTGCGAAGGCGGACTCGGCCGAGTATCGTCGCGTTTACAACTCTGTCCCCTTCAGCCGTGCCGAATACAAAGCCAATCCGAACTACCGTCATGACTCCACCATGGAGATTCTGACAGGGAATGCTCGCCACCAGACCGTGATCAATCACAACTTCGAACACAAAGAGCCTGTGAAGCGAATTCCTCAGCCAGCTCGACCATCACGAGTCCTGACACCGGTCTCGGGATTCTTTATGTTCTCACCACTTTGGTACAACCGACTTTGGTAAGCTGAAGACCGACACGGCACATCTCTCGGTCGAGCTCTATCAAAGATCAGCGTCGAACCGGCCAGCAACCCTTGAGGATGCTGGCCGGTTTTTTTTTGAATGAGTGATCGCTTTCTGTGTCAGATGCCGCTAATCCGACGGTCTCAAATCAACCCGTTTGGCCTCGTGCCAAAGGCTTCACCACTCAGTCAAGCTGAGTGGCGTCCACAATCCCACCCGACGCGTCGGCCGGGGGCCGCGAACAAAACCTGCGAAACTCACCCATTTCATCCTTCCCTGATTTGTCGGGTTGCGATTCGCCTTGCCTGGCAGGCTCTAGGTTTTGGTTCTTTCATCAGCCACACAGCTGTTGCCCCGGTTGCTTTTCCTGGGTTTCAGCGGCGAAAACCGGACTCTGACGCGTTCCGGCCGACAAGATCAACGGCGGCCAAGAAAAGTAATTCCGTGGTAGGGAAAAACGCTACTCCGACTTTCGGGGCGATATGGACCACGCTCATTGGGTCCGGTCGCAGCGAATTCAACAATCCGGAAGATTGCATGGAGTAAAAGGTTTGGCAACTTTTGTTGTTCTTCCGACACTTACTCGGTCCGTAACCTAGAGTTCCCGGGTCCGATGTTTAAAAGCATCATCATTCCCTGATAAGAACACTTTTCGACCATCCCCGCAGATTTGAGACTGGGCTAAGTACCTGAGCCCGCGTCTAAACCCGCAAAAGGTCGTACGAGCGTGCTGCCAGTGTCAACAGCGTCCCCCATCAACAGACATACCGGAATCTCGCCAGAGTTTCTGACGCCGGCCATGCCGACGGACACCAGCGGTGTTCTGTTGCGCATGCTGGCCTTGTCCGAGGATGCGCGGCGTCAGCAGGCGATGACTGGGGAAAAGCAGATCATGCCTCGCAGCCTGATGACTCTGCTGCTGCGGACAATGAAACTGCAGGACTCAACGAGTCTGCTCCATGGCCAGCGTATTGCCGCCATCTCCAGTGGTGTCGCGAAGCTTCTCGGCTGGGATGACGATCAGCGTCGACAGCTGGAAGTTGCAGCGCTGCTGCACGACCTGGGAAAACTGGGTGTTCCCGAACACATTTTGAAGAAGCCGGGAAAACTCAGCAGCGAAGAATATGACTTCGTTCTGCTGCATCATCATGCCGCCGTTAACTTACTGCAGGCATTTCACACAGACCCGGCCGTTGTTTCGATGTTGTCTATGCTGCATCACGACTTCGACAGTGCCGGGCTCAACGTGCCGACCGCCGGAGCTTCGACCGATCTTCCGCTGGGGCCTCGAATTCTTGCTGTCGCCGATGCGTTTGATTCACTCAGTTCACCTAAACCGTATCGACGCGGAATGACGCATAAGGAAGCCATTAGTGTGCTGGAAGAAAAATCCGGCAGTCGCTACGACGGAAATATTATTCGAACTCTCAACCGCTGGTTTGAAGCCGAGGGTGATTCGCTCTTCCGGTTTGCTGACCCATTCCAGTCCAGTGAAGCACGAGTGGAAATGACGGATCAGCAACGGAATGAAGCCGTGTTGCTGGCTCAGTTCATTAACGTTCTTTATCAGTTTCAGGTGTTGTACGACGGTTACTTTGTTCTCGACTCCAACGAAAATTACTGCATCTGGAGCGATGGCATGCCCAGCATGACAGGTCTTCCGCTGCAAAGTGTTCTTGGTCGCACGTGGCAGCCGGTGGATGTGCAACTGGCGTCGTTGACCGATGACAAACCGTCGCCGGAATCTCGCGATGAGACGATGGTTGGCCAGATGCTGAAGAACGGGCGAGCTCAATTTGGAAGTCGCTTATGCCGCGTCGGTGATACTCGGCACCTGAAAGTCGACGTCTATACGATGCCGATTCTTGCATCCAACGGATCGGTTCAGGGGACTGTGCAGCTGCTCCGAAACAAGAGCGGTGTTCGACGACAGAGCCGTGAGTATGTTGAACTGAAACTGGCCGCAACCAGAGATCCACTGACGGGCGTTGCGAATCGTGGTCAGCTGGAAACGCAGTTGCGTCACATGCTGGAAGAGTACCATTCCAACGAGGGAACTCGACATCTCAGTACGATCTTTCTGGACGTCGATAAATTTAAACGTATCAACGACAACTACGGTCATCAGGTGGGTGACCAGGTGCTCGTGGATATGACTCGGTTGCTGCAGCACGAAACGTATTCAGGCGAAATCATTGGTCGTTACGGCGGCGAAGAATTCGTTGTGCTGTGCCCTGACACTGATCTGGATGCTGCAGTGCGACGAGCCGAACGCTTGCGACACGCTATTCAGAAAAGCTCAATCGGCGGAATTAGTACTCTCACGGTGACATCGTCATTCGGCGTTTCCACAGCCAAGCTGGGCGACACCGTTCAGACAGTGTTGGAGCGAGCTGACAACTGTCTGTACCGCGCTAAAGAAACGGGCCGTAATCGGACATGCTGGGAAACAGAAGTCGTCGATGAAGCAGCGATTAAGGCTGCCGCGGTTCAGGAACAGCAGCCTCAGTTTGCGGAAAAGGATGGCTCATTTGAGTTCCGCGAGAAGATTGAAGTGTCCACTTCGCTGGAACTCACAGCGATGAAGCTTCAGGCCTTTATCCGCGAATACAAAGGCGATGTGCTCAGTATGGATCATGGTAACATGAAGATCCGACTGGGTTCGCTGGGCTTTACACGTCGCTGGGGCAGTACCACCGCCAAGCAACCGATTGATGTGTGCATCTCGTTTGGTACAACGCGATCGGTCAGTCAGCTTGACGGTAAGCCCAAGACCGTCCACCAGGTCTCCATACTCGTTGTTCCCTATGGAAAAGTGACGGAGGCCGAGGCGTTTGCGGGACGCTGCATGGTCATGATGCGAGATCTCCGCGCTTACCTGCTCGGCTCGTAACTCAATCTCGTGACCCAACCGTCACGTGCGCTACTTCTTCATGTAGGCACCAATCACCACGATCACGCCCACAACGGCCACAACAACCGTGATCATTGAGGGGCCTTTCTGGCCGGTGGCACGAGCCTTGCCATCGGTCACGTTGCAGATCGCTTGTTCCCAGTCAGATAAGTTCTCGGGCATTTCCGTCGTCGCCAGAATCTCGTCGCCTGTTAACTCCGTGAGCACCATCTGGCCGTCTTCGAAGTACTCCTCAGCGGCATCTTCCAGGTTGACGACATCAATCTTTGCATGCACCTCGGCGGCCCGCAGTGATTGCAGGCTTTTATGATTCTCGTCGTCCGTTGTTCCCGCAACAGTGGATGTCTCTTCATCCTGGCTTCTGAGGAACTCGCCGCGCCAAAGTCCTGTATCAAGGGCGAGATCAGCTCGATCGGCGGTCAGCATCGTCGCCCCCGAGAAGACTCCGGGGGGGGCAGCCTTGAGCGGCTCGGACATCGTCATGATCAGAGCACTCAGCGTCATTAGAATGGCACTGACCCTGTATTGGCACAGCGATGGACGAATTGAGATGAACATAGGCTTATCTCGCGACAAAAACGGACACGGCGACGGTTCGGAACAGCAGTCCTCAAGATCTCATCAGCAATTTCCTGAGAAAAGCAGGAACTGTGCCAGAGTCTGGTCTCCAGCATTGTCTCAACGGGACTTCAGGGGCGCAAATGAGCGGTCGGGCCGGTTAACGATGCGTTCAGCCCTTGAATCAGATTCTTTTTCGACCGGCATTTATCGCCGAAAGTGCCTCAAATTGGCGTTGTCTGAAGGGATCACACGTTGCGAAAAATCAACGGGCTGCTTCGAAAACTCCCCCGACGGTACAACAGTTGCCTTTTCCTCGCAGATTGCCTGTTCCCTGCCGACTCGATCGCCAATCCCCCGCAATTTCTGCGTAGATCAGCGGGATTGACCGCCGTTCGGCAGATCCAATACACTTGGCAGCCTTTGACTTACGACAAAACTGCCTACTTTCCGGTCCCACGGGAATCTTCTGCCTTTGTGGCAGAGTATTCACCGGTTTGTCGGACCACAGATTCCACCTAAACTAGTTTCTCAGGACGATCACGAGACATGGAGTTTCTCGAAAAAGTCGGCGACTTCTTCAGCGCCACCGGCAACAAAATTGAGCGTGGAATCACAGCCCTCTTTGGCTCTTCCAACGAACGCCGCATGCGCAAGCTGGGGTTCACCCGCGATCGGGATGGCAAGACGGTTATCATTCCGGGATCTCTGCTCGATCGCATCAACTCTCTGGAAGCAGAGTGGCAGAAGAAGACCGACGAAGATCTGAAACAGACCGCCGCCAAGTTTCGCGCGCGTTTGCAGAATGGCGAAACGCTTGACGATCTGCTTCCGGAAGCGTTTGCTGCTGTCCGTGAATCCGGCCGTCGATTCCTCAAGATGCGCCATTATGAAGTGCAGATGATTGGCGGATACATTCTGCACAACGGCATGATTTCAGAAATGGTGACCGGAGAAGGGAAGACTCTGGTGTCGTCGCTGCCTGCGTTCCTTAACGCGCTGGCTGGCAAAGTGCATGTGGTCACGGTGAATGACTATCTGGCCCAGCGCGATATGGAATGGATGGGGCCGATCCATCTGAATCTTGGTCTGACCGTCGGCGCGATTCAGTCCAACATGAGCTCTGCCGAGCGTCAGGTTCACTATGCCTGTGACATTACCTACGGGACCTCGAATCAGTTTGGCTTCGACTATCTGCGCGATAACATGAAGCCGACGAAGGACCAGCAGGTTCAGGGTCCGCTCGATTATGCTGTCGTGGATGAAATCGACAACATCCTGATCGACGAAGCACGAACGCCGCTGATTATTTCCGGCCCGGCTCACGATAACCTCGAAAAGTCTCCCAAAGCCGACGCGATCGCGCGCCAGCTTCGCAAGGACACTGACTTCGAAGTCAAGGAGAAAGAACACACCTGCCATCTGACCGAAGAAGGTGTGCGACGAGCCGAACAACTGGCTGGCGTGGAAAGCTTTTACACAGCTGGCAATATGGAATGGCCGCATCTGCTCGATAACGCTCTGAAGGCCCATCACCTCTACAAGCGTGACGTCAGCTATGTGGTTGAAAAGGGCGAAGTCGTCATCGTGGACGAGAATACCGGCCGAAAAATGGAAGGCCGTCAGTGGAGCGATGGCCTGCATCAGGCTGTTGAAGCCAAAGAAGGCGTGAAGAT
>JBPOIW010000257.1:0-12023 GCA_052034165.1 Planctomycetota bacterium
ATTAATCCGCGAGTGATCAAAAGAAAAATGTCCCGATGGAACAAGTGCCGTCCCAAACATCGAAAGCAAAAAACCTTGACGAAAACCTTTGACCAGACTGTGGTTATGATTCATTGAACGGTATTGCGTTTAACCATCAGCCGAAGGCGTACGCGATTTCTCCTGCGGAGTACGCCTTCGGCTGACCGTTAAACAAGATGTTTATTACGAGACTGTTCCTTAAACGATCGATGTCTGCGAGAACAGGAACAGGATCGCAACGTGGGAACGTTCAGGAAATTTCTGCGGCGACCTAATGTTTCATTTCTGTAAACATCCGAGCAGTCGACAGACGTTGCCTGTGTCGTAAAGCAGCTCCATGCTGACCAGTCGACTGGCTTCGAAGCGGGTTTTCAGGAACCACCAGATCTCTGATGCTGGCTCGACAGACTGTGAAGACGAAGCGGGTTTCAGGAGTGTCATTGTCTGAACACACGTTTCGTGAGTCTCGACGAAACAACGAGTCTGCTCGGGGAGAAAATGAATCAGGCTGAACGTGGCGTTCAATCGATCACGGAACGTCTCACAGGCGCTTGTTCCCGAGATCTCGCCAGCGAAGGGAATTCCGAGGTCCTGACCGACCACTCGAAGGACGAACCGGGGATGGAGCAGATCGCTGAGCGCATCGGGTGGCAAGTGGGTGCCGTGCAGAAGAAAGGCCGTGATGTCACGGCTGATCAACTCACGCGAGAACACGAGATCATCAGAAGTCACCGTTCGGGCCGTGGTGCTCAGCGCACCCGCCAGATCGGCGATGGTCGACTTTCGCAAAGGATTGGAGGCCTCAGCTTTCCGGATGAGGCGATCGCTGTAGCCAGCTTTCTGAGCCAACTCTTCCTGTGTCATGCCCGCCAACTGACGCAGCGTCTGCAGGCGCTGACCGTTGACCGGAACTGTCACCGTCGATGGCTTCTTAAATTGTGACCTTCCAAAATCGATTTCGAGCCTGAAGTTGTCCATGATCTCGTCGCTTGCCGCCGTGTGACAATTTGGGAAATCGCTGAATGCACTTCCTCTGTTCCTGACATGCGATTCCAGGTCGCTCACGGCTCAACAAAATGAAGATCTTTTTGAAACTCTCAGGAAAAGCCGAAAAAGACTCGTTTTTCAAGGCCATTTTGAGGACATCCTGGCACTTCTGCAGTGCGGAGTCGTCATGAGGAATCTCGACTATTCGGCTCGTGATCGGCTTCCAGTTATTCGAGCGGCCGAAGGCTCCGTTTGAGAACGCCGCTGCTGGTCTGTTTTAGCCTGCGGTCGAGTGGCGATGATTCGGTCAGGAGACCAGCCTTGGCTGGGTCGGGTGGGCGGCCCGTCATAACCGGGGGCCTGAACAATTTTGCGATCGCGGGTTTGTTTTTGGAGCGGCACTTCGTAAAAAGGGAGATCGTTTATTCTCCATTTGTGTTGCGAGGGTCTGTGCAGGGAGCAGGAAATGACGACGCCCAATGAAAAGAGAACACCGTCGAATCTCCCGGCCTCAGATGCAGACATCGTTCAGTCCTTATCACGGAAGCAGGCGTTTCCTGTCCCAGTCGATTCTGTGGAGGTGCGGCAAACGCATATCTCCGAGGTTTTTCTTGCGGACGACGTGGTCTACAAGGTCAAGAAACCGGTGAAACTACCGTTCCTTGATTTCTCAACCGTTGAGCTTCGGCAACACTTCTGCAAGGAAGAAGTCCGTATCAACAGTCCGTGGGCTCCGGGGATTTATCTTGGCGTCGTCCCGGTCACAAGCGACTCTGACGGGTATCGATTTGAGGGTGACGGGACCATCGTGGACTGGTCGGTCAAAATGAGTCGGCTGCCGGAGGCCGTGACATTGCGATCTCGACTTGATCGAGGCGAACTGACCAAACGCGACTGTGAACGGGTTGCTCGTCGCATCGCGGAGATCCATCAAGAATCCACTTCAGCATCCGGCGATGACGCCACAAACGCGGTCAAGACGTTTTCTTCTCAGGTGAATGACAATTGGAAGTTTGCGGAACACCTTCCGGCCGAGATTGTCGATCGTCACGTGTTAGAACGAATCCGGAGGCTCTCTGATAAGTGGCTGGATCGCTGCAGCAATCTCTTGCTGTCGCGGGGAGAGCAAAGTTTGATTCGAGACGTGCATGGCGATCTGCGTCTTGAACATGTCTTCTTTTTTCCGGACTCGTCGCCTCCGGGAGATATTGTGATTCTTGACGGGATTGAATTCGATCCAGGCCTTCGACTCATTGACGTCGTGGCCGACATTGCATTCATGACGATGGAGTTGTCGTTTGTGGGACGACGCGATCTGGCAGAGGCGTTTGCGGAGGCGTACTTCGCAGCATCCGGTGATGTCTCAGGCCGGGATGTTCTTCCGCTCTTTGCTGCGTATCGATCTGCTGTTCGAGCGAAAGTAGCGGCGATCCTGGCGACTGAGTCAGAAGTCCCTGAGGAGGCACGCAGCAAGGGGCAGGCACGATCTCGGTCTCACTGGTTGTGGTGCTTGTCCGAGCTGGAGGCGCCGGGTCTGCGTCCTGCATTGGTGCTCGTGTCCGGGCTGCCCGGAACTGGTAAGTCCACGTTGGCTCGTTCGTTGGCGGAGACGGCCCGATTTGAAGTCATGCGGTCCGATGTGATTCGTAAGGAAGTTTTTCCGGTCGAGAACTCAGATCAGACAGACTCCTTGTACACGTCGGACAAAACTCAGCGTATCTATCAGGAGTGTCTGGAGCGGGCTCGTCGATCACTTCAAGCCGGACATCGCGTGATCGTTGACGCGACATTTCAGCGCGATGAAGATCGTATGAACTTTCTTCAGTTGGCGATCGATTGTGGATGCCGCGCTGTGTGGCTCGAATGTATGGCTCCGGCGGACATCACAAAGCAACGCATCGCCACGCGACACGGTGATGCGTCAGATGCAGACTGGTCGGTCCATCAACTGGTTAGTTCTCGATGGCAACCCGCGTCGGAACATACGGAGCGTTTCCATGATCGAGTGGAAACGGGGGTGTCGGCGGATCTGGCCCGCGACGCTGCGATGATCATCCTGAGGACACAGGGGATTGCTGATTGATCAACGTGAAGTGCTGATCCGTAAAGTCTTGCCGAGATTCATGACAGCCTGTTACGATCGACGGGTGGGCAGGGAAGTGGCTCGGAAATCAACGCCGACTTTTTCCTGCACCCTGCGTTTTTTCGCTCTTCGATGTTTGGATACATCTCTTGCCTGCTTCAGACGGACATTTGAAAACTCCATCCCGGAACTCCGTATTTCCATTACCGTTGTCTGACTTCGAATACTATATGCTGCTGGATGATCGACCGACTCATCCGATGGTGTTCGTGATGGTTGTGGATGTCAACGGGGCGTTGCATGAAGTTCCGTTCCGCGAATCAGTGCAGGAGCTGATTCAATCGCATCCATTGCTGAACTGTTGCATTGAGAAACGTGCTCAGGCGGGATGGTGCTGGGTCCCCCTGTCAGCTCAACCTTCTGTCCTCGACTGGCAGACTGTGACGGCTAATGCTGTCCGTGAATTTGTGCCGACCGTTCGAAGTCTGGACATTCGCTCCTCACCGGGAATTCATTTGCAGGTAAAGGCGGCAGAGTCGACAGCGAGAATTGTCATCTGGATCCATCATGCGTGCTGTGATGGGCTGGCGGCAATTCAACTTACGGGCGAATTGTTGGCTCGATACGGACAACGAACGGCAGAACCCGATGCCAAGCAGCCTGAGTTTGCCCCGGCTGACACTCACAAACTGCTTGAACGGGAAAACTATGAAACCGGCGACGCGGCCGCGCGGCGCCAGAAGCGTTCTTTGGGACGAATCGTCGGAAAAGTTTCACGACTCCTGTTCCGAGCCCCCGTGATGCTCGCGGGGTCTGCAGATCTTAACCGCAGGCCGTTGCCTGGCCTGGCGATTGATGCAGAGAATTCTGCCGCGGAAGCCGCAGGATCGTCGCCGTTCGCCATTCAAAGTGCTGTGCTTTCAAGAACAACGTACCGAGCGCTCCGAGCGGTCGCGGCGGAGCAGCACGCTTCCATCAATGATCTTTTTATCAGAGAAATGATTCTGCAGATCCGTCAGTGGAATCGACGTGGTGGCGTCGCGTTTGGCCGGCGCTGGATCCGGCTGGCCGTACCGCTGAGTATGCGATCCCATGTGCATGACAATATGCCGGCCGCGAATGTCGTGAGCTATGCCCTGGTCACGCGCCGTGAGCAGGATTGCGACGATCCCGGGGAGTTGCTGCGATCCATTCATCAACAAACCAGTGACGTGCTATTTAACCGCGAGGGCATTGTCTGTCTCAAGCTGTTCCGGATTCTTCGTAGAATACCGGGGGCGATGAAAGCGTTTCTGAGTTTCAAAACGGTGCTGAGCACGATGGTGCTGGCCAACGTCGGGGATGTTCGTAAGCGATTCAGCGGTCGATTTCCGCTCCTGCGAGGAAAATGGGTGGCGGGAAATGTTGTCGTAGAACAAATTCATGGCGTCGCGCCAGTTCGTCCCAATACTCGAATCTCGATGTCGATCGGCGATTACGCAGGTGAGCTTTCTATCAGCCTGCGAGCCGACAGTCTGGTGCTGGATGCTCAGCACGCGAACGAGTTTCTTTGTGAGTATGTCTGCCGACTTCAGGACCTTGCCACCAACCCCCGGTCTCCGCCCAATTCGCAGTCTGCGGCAGTAGAGTCTGATGATCAAGGGACGGTCCCGAAATAAGTTCCTGTGGTAGCCGAACTCGTGTGAGTTCGTACTGAAGTCTCACGACTTCAGTACGGAAGCTATTACGGGACTGGTCCTAAGTCGATTCATTGGCCGCAGGTCGATCGCCGCGTTGAATTTGCGGTGTTTTTCACAAGTGAACCGGACGCTAACGCGTTCCGCGCTGATTAAATCAACAGACGGAATAGTCGACGGTCCAGACGACCTGCCGGAATGAAATCGAATTGGGACGAGTTTTGCGGGGCGAAGCAATTTCTCAACATTTATTTGACGGACCGCATCCTCGACCTATGTTTCTCTGGCTGACGCGGGAATCGACTCACGGAGTGCAAGCGATAACCACGGCGACAGCAACGAAATATCATTCGACTTAACAGCGCGGTAAGGAAAGCTAGGAGCTTTGAGGGGACCTTGCCGCGCTGTTTATTTTTGCGCGCGCCAAACTGGTTTCACACCAGAAAGGCCCCGATTGGTAGAATACATTGACTGAGCAGACTTTTCTGATTTTTCCGTAAAGTCCGACTTTGACGATTGCCGATGACGACCGACAGGCGATCCTGCGCCGTCAGTTTTTTGCAGGATCGAAGACCGCTCTCCTGCCGGCGAAACACGGATGAACGCTAACAACTCGTTCCGAACATCAATCACTGTACTGACTGTCGCGACGATCGTCGGCTGCGTCGTGATGTTGTTCAGTGGCTTTTCGCAGTTTCGACTTCGGCCCACCGGCAATGAAAAAGCGATGGTCACTTCTGCAGATCAGAAGCTTCGGAATCGCTTTGGTGAATTCTATCCGGTCGAACGCAGGACTGCGGTCGCTGAACCCAATGTTGCGTCCTCGACCGCCCCTGCGCCTGGGAATGTTATCCACAGTGCTTCTCAGAGCAGCACCTTCAACGAGGTGGTTACGTCGAGCACAGAGTACGACAGCTCCGAATACGATAGTTCTGAGGTGATGACCTCCTGGCCTTCCGGCAGGTCCGTCGGAACGCCGCAGGTTTCCGTGCCGGTGACGATCAATGTCAATAACGGTGATCTGATGGCGACTCTGATTGAGACTCGAGAGCAGCTGGCCGAGATGAAGGTGCGACAGTCTGCCGTTCGAGATGAGCAGCGAGTCTTCTCTTATGAGGTCCACAAGAACCAGGCGAATTCTGTCACCAGTTCCGACACTAATGTTGCAGCAGCTGCGTCCTCCTCAGTCAGTGCGACGAGTTCCGACAGTCATCTCGCAAAGCCCTCAGTGGCGCGAACCGCAAAGGCTGAAGTGAAAGATCGAGCGGGGAAGCCATCGGTCCCGAGTGTTCATGATTTCAGCGTCGAAGAAAGCGTTTCGTTTGAGCCCATCGCTCCGCCTGCGACGCCTGCTGCGGAAGCGGACGACGACGACGCGACAGTGCCGGTGATTGAGCCCATTAGCTACTATGTCGATCAGCCTTTCGATGAGCCAGCTCCCGTAGCCCAATCCGCGGTGTTAACAGAATCAAAGCGGGTCACGCAATCAACCCAGCTGTCGAAAGAGACAGTCGTGCAGTTTGCTCCGCTGGATGATGCGGTAACGAACAACGAAGTGCCGGCTTCACTTCCGGAGCTGAACTTTGGGGAACCGATTTCCGAGCAATCGATTTCAGCACAGACTTCCGATGTGCCCACGTTGAGCATCGAGAGTCAACCAGAATTCGCGGAAGTCAGCACAAGTCATGCAGAAGCGGCCAGCTCAAAGAAGGCATCTGCGGACGCGAGTCTTCCCGACTTCTTTGCTGCCGAAGCCAATACGGCTTCTGAGGAAACAGCGGCAGCGGCGAGCCAGCCGGATGAACCATCAGACACTCGGTTCTCGGCCAGCCGATCAGCGCGAACGCGGGAAGAGCTTTCACGGACGTTTGCGGCTGTGCGAGGACTGCCGCCGGAAGATTTGTTTGGTGAGGGCAAAACGGCCTTTGTCATGCCAATGGATCCCGCAGAGCCGCGGCCGACAACACCGGTCCCGGAAGTGCCTGCGACTGAAATGGCGATGCCGCCTGTGAGTCCTGAAAGCTCAAGTCTGGCATCGGCTGGAGACTCCGCCGACAATGGAAAAGTCACTCCGACTTCTCCGCCGAGAATCACATTCATCGAATCCTCAGGCGACCGATTGGTGGTTCATCCCTCCAGCGCTGCGTCGCCCGTTGATCTGGAGTTTGGAGAACCTTCTGCCCCGGGGACTGCTCTGAATCAGAGCGACAATCCCGGGAGCCCGCATGCTCCGGCGATGCCGCTTGCTGAGGAGAAGGCGGAACGCTGGCACAAGTATCGGTCTCGGGTTCACATCAAGTCCGGGGCTTCGCCGTCGACCCCGGTACCGCCGATTCCTGAATTGGCCGCGGGCGATATGTCCGTGCCGTCGCACTCTCCGTTTCAGGAACCCGCATTGGTTCCGCCTGCTGTCGACGATTCGCTGGCTGAATCCGGACTGAATAGTTCTGATATCGGTAATACGATTACTGACTCTCCGTTGATGTTTCCGGACGATGACGGAACGACGGAAATCGCACGGCATGGCGACTCCGACAAACTGAGTTCGTCGTCACTGCCGCCAATCCCGGAACTGGCGCCAGTTCCGGTGCTGAGTGAACCGTTCGGCGACAATGGGAATTCGGCGAATGGCAGTCTTGTCTATGAGCCACAGCCCGTGATGGATCGCATCCATGAAGTTCAGTCGGAACTGAATTCTCAACCCATGGTTTCATCCGCGCCACCGATGATGACGCCACGCAGGATGCCTCAGAAGTCTGCCAGCGACCTGCCGTTTTCGACAACATTTCGACGAATTCATAAGCGAGTGGCCTGGATGTCTGACGCAATGCATTCGACAGATAAGCAGACGGCACAGCATAAGTCGCATGGCACAAACTCTCCGACTATGAAGCCTGCTCAGCCTGGTCGTCCGTCGACGACTCAAAAGCAGGGCCCGGCTGTCGCGAAGAAGTCTTCACCATCGCAGCCGATGCAACTTCCAAAGTTGACGGTGCCAAAATTCACAGTGCAGAATTTTGCCCTGCCAAAGGTGAACTTCAGGCCCATTCAGGCCCCGTCGTTTCAGATGCCGAGAATGGATACTCCTGACTGGCTGGCGTGCCCGCCTGATCTTATGGCTCCCGTCCGAAACTCGACCGCATTGCACCGAGTCATGTCGACCGTGCAGTTTGCCGGGCAGCCACAGGTTCTGAAGTAATGCGGCGTCCGGGGTGCACAGGTGGACCAGGAATTGCCGTAAATTTCGATCATATCACTGCCGCCGCGTTGTTCTCAGTGTCGGGATGGCCGTGCCGCCTCTGGAAATAGTTTCCCGTCCGAACTACGATCTTCTGCCTGTCTAGCCAAAGTCCTGTGTCGCTGAAGCATGAGAGCCCGCTGCAATGCCAAAGGTTAAGTTTGTCAACGAGAAAGTTACGGTTGACGCAAACCAGGGAGACGACCTCCGGACGGTCGCCCGCAAGAATGGTGTTCAGCTTTATTCAGGGCCTCACAAGATTGTGAACTGCATGGGCATGGGAACATGCTGCAGCTGCAATGTGATCATCACCAAGGGCAAAGAGAACGTTTCAAAGAAGGGCGTTCTGGAGATGCTTTGGAAGTGGTTGAATCCTCTGCTGGGGCTGAAGATTTTCAGCAATCCCGAGAAGGAAGTTCGCCTGGCCTGTCAGACTCGCGTCTCTGGCGATGTCGAAGTGGAAACGCATCCTCCAATCAACTGGCACGGCGAAAAGTTCTGGAACTAACGCGTTGGCGGATTCAGAAAAGTCGGTCGGACATTCTTGTCCGACCTTCGTGCAGCAGGCACCGTTGATTTAGAACCCGTATCAACACCGTAGCTGAGCTCGTGAGAGCTCAGAACCTGCCCCGAATTCTCACGAATCCGGCTACAACACCGTCGCTGAGCTCATGAGAGCTCAGAACCTGCCCCGAATTCTCACGAATCCGGCTACAAAACCGTAGCTGAGCTCGTGAGAGCTCAGGAACTGCACCGAATTCTCACGAATCCGGCTACGTGCACATGTTTCGTTAGGCGTTCTTAGTCCGTTAACAGCCGTTGGGCGCTAGCCCCGGTTGAAGTGCATTTGCTGACGCACGAGAAAACCGGGCGAGCGACCTGCGGCTGATAAGTGAGCAGGCCGTTACAGCTGGTCAACAAGGTAGACCGTCAACGATCGAGCCCCGTGTGCTCCGATGACGAGCGACTGCTCAATATCGGCCGTCTTGGAAGGGCCTGAGATAAAGCCTGCAAACCGATGCTCGCCAATCTTGATGCGAGCATAGGCTTCGTGCATGTTGTTGACGATCTGCGAAGCCGGGACGACCAGCGAAATGTGCTGCGGAATGAAGTAGAGCACTCGATGATGAACCGTGTCGTCCGTCACCCAGATGGCTCCGTTTTCCGCCACACAGAAGTGACCACGAAGAACTGCGTAGTCGACGTTCTCCAGCTGATGAGGATCATTGACTGCATTCAGATCGAACGTCGTATCTCCCAGTCCTGGAATCATCGTACAACGCACTTTGCCTTTGGCCCACGGCTCCAGAGTTCGCAAGTGCGCATCGGCTTCGGCGATGGTCTTCACATGCACGGCCTGACCACCGACAAACTTCAAAACCTCGCCAAAGCGAGCTTCTTTGTCCTCAAAGGTCTGCCATGGGCCGGTTGCTTCCAAATCGGGCAGCGGCGATGACTGCGGCAGCGCGGCGCGGATTTTTCCGAGGATCGTTTCGCGAGAAGATTTGGGGGCTTTCGCAATCATGACTTTCCGTTGCCCTTCTGTTTCTGACGTTCGGCGTACTGTTGCCGGAATGATTGTTTAGGAGCATCCGGCAGATCGCGTTGTTTGCCCCACCCGTTCAGCGGGTTGTAGATCAAAAACCGCGGCATCAAACGCAGCGAAGTGCGAGCAATCCCGCCGAGCAGATTAAAGAGCCATGTCCGTGACATGACGCCTGACACGACTTTCATGGACAGCTTTTTCGATGTGCCGATCAGGCGTTTACTGTCCAGCAGTTCGCGCAGAGTAAACAACTGCTGATGCAGATCAATCTTGACCGGACAGACATCCGAGCACGACCCACACAGCGTGCAGGCAAACGGCAGCGTGTTGTGTTTCTCCGGAGTCTGTAGTGGTGTCAGGATGGAGCCGATTGGTCCGGGCACCGTGGCTTCGTAACTATGCCCGCCGCTGCGTCGATAAACCGGGCACGTATTCATGCAGGCTCCGCAGCGAATACAGTCCAGGCTGCGACGGAACTCCGGAGATTTCAAGATCTCACTGCGACCGTTGTCGACGATTACGATATGCATTTCACAACCGGGCTGCGGGCCGTGAAAATGCGAGGAGTATGTGGTCACCGGCTGACCCGTGGCGGAACGAGCCAGCAGCCTCAGAAAGACGCTTAAATCCTTCGCTCGCGGAATCAATTTTTCCATGCCCATGCAGGCGATGTGAATCTTCGGCAGGCCAACGCCCAGATCCGCATTGCCTTCGTTGGTGCAGATGACGATGCCGCCGGTTTCGGCGATGGCAAAATTGACGCCGGTCAGGCCTGCATCCGCCTGGCAGAACCGTTCCCGCAGATGATGTCTAGCTGCCTCGGTCAGATAATTCGGATCAGACGCGCCTTTTTCGGTGCCGAGATGTTCATGAAAACACTCGCCGACTTCTTCTTTGCGAATATGAATCGCCGGCAACACGATATGGCTGGGTGTTTCTTTGCGAAGTTGCACGATGCGTTCGCCAAGGTCGGTGTCAACAACGTCAATGCCGTGTTCTTCCAGAAATGGATTGAGATGACACTCTTCAGTCAGCATCGACTTGCTTTTGACCAATCGCTTCACTTTGTGGCGTTGCAGAATGCTGAGCACAATCTCGTTGTGCTCATGAGCATCCGCGGCCCAGTGGACGACGATTCCATTTTTCGTCGCGTTGGCTTCAAACTGCTCCAGATAGTCGGCCATCCGAGATTGAGTATGACGCTTGATGGCCGACGCGGTTTCACGGAGCAGTTCCCACTCCGGAACGCTGGCCGCCATGCGGTCGCGTTTTTCGCGAACGAACCACAGCGCCTTGTCGTGCCACTGCGCACGTTCGCGGTTGTCGACGAATGCCTGAGCTAATGCGGGATGTGACATGGTGGTTGTTCGGGAAGGAAGCAAGGAACAGATTTCAGGAGAAGATCAATACGCCACAAGTGGTGCAATGGCCGTTAAACCACCGGGGTAAACCCGGTGGCGGAAGGAGAATAGAACGAACTAATGAGACCTGACCCCTTTTTCAGCGCCTTCGCGGTTGTCGACGAATGCCTGAGCTAATGCGGGATGTGACATGGTGGTTGTTCGGGAAGGAAGCAAGGAACAGATTTCAGGAGAAGATCAATACGCCACAAGTGGTGCAAAGGCCGTTAAACCACCGGGGTAAACCCGGTGGCGGAAGGAGAATAGAACGAACTAATGAGACCTGACCCCTTTTTCAGCGCCAATCGCCTCGGCCATGATCTCGGCGAAATGCATGACACGCATCGGGATTTTACGCCGGCGGATAATGCCTTCCAGGTGCATCAGGCAGGACATATCACCGGCCGTCAGAACCTCGGTCCCGGCGTTGACATGGTCGTTGACTCGATCGTCGCCCATCATGCATGAGATTGCTTCTTCGGCGACTGCAAACGTCCCACCGAATCCGCAGCATTCATCTCGACGAGACAACTTCGAGAAGCGAATTCCCTCAAGCCCGGTCAGCAGCGATTCCATCATGCTGTCGCGAGGCTTCATGACTTCAGAAGATGGCCCGAGTCGCAGTTCACGCAGCCCGTGACAGCTTTGATGCAGTCCGACCTGATGAGGAAACCGGCCCGGCACACTTGAGACTTTCAACACGGTCGTCAGGAACTCACTGAGTTCCAGAGTTCTGCGGCGCACTGTGGCCGATCGTTCGTCGTGGTGATCACACAGATGATCGTAATGATTGCGAACCATCGACACACAACTGCCGGACGGTGCGACAACGTATTCGTAACCATCAAACGTGTTGACGAATTTCTCGGCCAGCGGGCGAGCTTCATCCATGCAGCCACTATTCGCCATCGGCTGCCCGCAACACGTCTGCGCTTCGGGGAAATCCACCTGCACGCCAAAGTGTTCCAGCACCGCCACCGTCGCCATCCCCACGTGAGGATAGAACTGGTCGATGTAACACGGGATGAATAACGCAACTTTCATTCGATGTGCTCGGAAGCCATGGCAGGCT
>JBPOIW010000021.1:0-22308 GCA_052034165.1 Planctomycetota bacterium
TTTTTGTGTTTTTTTTTATGTATCCTTCCCGGGGGTGGTTGCGCGGGGGTTACTTATCCCCGGTCTATCGGTGGACGGGATTGCTGTCATGGGCATCGCATTGTTGACCGGCCCCCGGCTACGACTCGGTTAACTTCAAAATGTATGGTTCTCCTTACTTGCGAAGATCGTTTCTTGCACTGCCATTTTTCGAAGTAGAAACGAAAAAAGCCCCTGGCACGAAGAACACGTGACAGGGGCTTTTAGGCGGGAAGGTCTGATCAAAGTGGTCTTTAGAGACCTCAGATGTGCTTGTAGACCGATTCGAAGTCGATGTCGTAGCGTTTCATCTTCTTGTACAACGTCGTGCGGTTAATACCGAGTGCTTTCGCGGTCTTCTGACGATTCCATCCGCTGGTCTCCAGAGCCTGAATAATCAGGTGACGTTCTGGTTCGGTCAGAGCCACCTTCAGCGATGCTCCACCAAGCTGAGCTTCGATGTTCGCTCGATGCTCATGATTTGCGAATAATTTCTCGGGCAGATCAGTCAGCGTAATCTTCGTGTCACGGCTGAGCACGACAGCTCGCTCGATCACGTTGACAAGTTCGCGAACGTTGCCCGGCCAGTGATAATGCTGCAGGGCCTGCATCGCCATTTCGTCGATGCCCGACAGCTTCCGTCCGGTCTGCTCATTGAACATCTGCAGATAGTGATCGGCCAGCAACGGGATATCACCGATTCGGTCACGCAACGGTGGCTGAGTCAGAGTAATCACGTTAATTCGGTAGTAAAGGTCTTCGCGGAATGTGCCCTTCTTGACGCACTCTTCCAGGTTCTCATTAGTTGCCAGAACCAGTCGGACATCAACCTTGTGAGTCACATTGCCGCCGACAGGTTCGAATTCGCGATCCTGCAGAACTCGCAGCAGTTTGACCTGCAATGATGGGGAGGCGGTTGCAATTTCGTCAAGGAACAGCGTGCCGCCGTCAGCCTGCAGGAATTTTCCGATTTTGTCATGAGATGCCCCGGTGAAGGCCCCCGCAACGTGTCCGAACAGTTCGCTTTCCAGCAGAGTTTCCGGAAGTGCACCGCAGGCGACTTCCACAAACGGCTTGTCGCGTCGATTGCTGAGCTGATGAACAGACCGGGCCGTCATGGTCTTACCGGTTCCGCTCTCACCCAGAATCAACACGGTTGTTCGAGTATCAGCGACGCTTTCGATCAACTCAAACATCCGCAGCATCTTGTAGTCTTTGCCGATGATGCTGGAGAGACCGAAACGCTGGGTCAGCTGAGCTTTCAGCTTCTTATTTTCTTCGATGATCGATCGCTGACCGATTGCTCGTTCAATGGAGAAGCGAAGTTCTTCATCGATGACTGGCTTGGTCAGATAGTCGAAGGCTCCCATGCGAATCGCTTCCACAGCGCTTTCGATGGTGCCGAATCCTGTCAGCAGGATGATGGAAGTTTCCGGTGAGTTCTCGCGAGCCCACTGCAGAAGCTGGAAGCCGTCTTTGTCTGGAAGATTGACATCACAGACCACAACTTCAAATGGAAACTCTTCCATGCGTTCAATCGCTTCATTACACGTTGAAGCGGTTTCGGTGCGATGTCCCAGACTTCGCAGATAGTCGGCCATGGCCGCCTGAATGTAGCGATCGTCGTCAACAACCAACAATGAGCCCGAAGTATTACGAGCCATGTACTATCCCCTCACGATTTGTGCGGCAACCGCTGCGCCTGTGCGTAGCCGGGCAGGGTTGAGAAAAGAACGAAGTGCTGTGCTTGCTCTCGTAACAGTGAGGTTCCGGACAAAATTCTTGTCCGGCCTGTGTCTCCAGTCCGTGGTGACACACTGCTCGAAGCGATAGAGGGGATCGCTCAACGTTAGGTTGCTATTTCCAACCAGGTCGGTGTCTGTTCACATCATGTGTGCAATTTTGAAACGACACTGTTCGCACATTCATTCATTTGCGAAAATCGAAACAGCCGGAATAATCGGAACCGGTTCCAGGCGGGACCGGTGCAAATCGGGCCATCCGTCGGGCACTTATCATAACCCAACTCACCAGTTTTGAGGTTGCGTACTTCCAGGCCCGGAGGGTCGACAAATCCAATGCCGGTGGCGTGAGCCACCGGTATTCGAACAGAATGAATCTGAGGCCCGGAGGGCCGACACAAAAGCGGATGTGTCGGCCCTTCAGGCCTCAAACGCAGTGTCTTTTGCAGTCCGGTGGCTCACGCCACCGGCAGAGGATGTGCCGGGCTTCCAGCCCTAACTAAAAAACGCAACTTCAAAACTGACGCCTCAGGTTGAGAAGGTCGCAATTCGCAACATCGGTCTGCAGAATACAGGCAGGCTCGGAGCACTGAATTCATCGCTGCGACTTCAATCGCACCTGAAACCAGCATCCGGTGGCTGAGTCCTTCAACTCAACATCGCCGCCATGCAGGCGAGCCAGTTCGCGAGTAATCGACAATCCAATCCCCGTCCCAGTCGAAGCTCGCAGGTCACTGCTGAGCCGTGAAAAGGGCTGGAAGACGCTGGCTCGATGAGCGGCCGGAATCCCGGGGCCGGCATCGATCACATCCATCGTGGCAAATCCCGAACTCACCGCGACTCGAATCTCCAGCCGCTGTCCCGTTGCCGCATACTTCTCTACATTGCTGATCAGGTTGCCCAGAATCTGTTCGACAAAATCAGGATCCAGCCACAGATCATTGCCCGGTTCTCCACTGACCTGAATCTCAATCCCGTGATTCTGCAGTGACGGAGTAAACCGATCCGCAATCTGTCGCACCAGTTCGATGACATTAACCGACACTGGATGCAGTTGCAGCGTCTTGCGTTGCTGTCGAGCAAACGTCAGCACATTACCAATCAGTCGACTCAATCGCTGAGCTTCCGAAGAAATCACTTCCAGCCTTCGCAAAGGCTTTTCAGACTGATCAGCCTCGACTTGTTCCAGATCATTCTCCAGCAGGTCCGCATAGAGTCGAATATTCGTCAACGGCGTCTTGAGCTCATGCGACACCTGATTCACAAAGCTGACTTGTTGCGATGCCTCTCGCATGTCACGCGAGTAATCTCGATACAGCAACCATGCCAACGAAGTCAGCGTGATCGCAAACGCCCCAAGGCCGGCCGCGAATCCCAGATACGCACTGCGACCACCGCCGGTGGCAATTTGATCGGGCGGTATGAAACACTGCAGTCGCCACGAAGCCAAAGGTGCCGCGACCGGAGCTTCGCAGAAGGGCACCGCATCTGTGGTAATATCGTCGCCCCACTCGTAGACGACTTCCGACGATGAACTCAGTACTCGAAACGCCGTTTGAACATCGGATGATTCCAGTTTCGAATCAGAACGGTCCGTCTCCGGCAACCAGGAGATCAAATCCGAAATCCATCGAGCCCGCTCGAGTGCAGCACCGACAATGTGCCCCGACGGCCTGCGTTGCCAGTAGATCAGGTTGAGTCCTCGATCCCAGTACCACACAAACCAGCCATTTGAGGGCAAAAACGGAGCCGGCTGTTCTCGCGTTTCCGCGCGAAGTGAGAATTCCGGTGCAGCCATCTGCGGTGCGGCCAGTTCCAGACCATTATTTGCAGACTCCACGGACATCGGTGACGGCAATTCGACAGCGTCCATCGCCGGTTTAGCGGCGCCCAACACGGGTTCGCTCTGAAGTGGTGCGGCTTGAGTTGCGGCCTCTGCTGTCACCTGCGTCTCTTCGGCCGTTCCGGTTTCTGGCCCCGTTCTGGCACTTCTCGCTGCGGGTGGCCTCAAGCTATCGCGAGCCCCCTCCGACATGGCCGGAGGGGCGACGTTAAATGGATCGGAAAGGGCGGGCTGTTGCGATGCCTCCGATTTTGATCGAACAGAATTCCCCGGCGGAGCAGCCATCCTAACACTGGGGCCAGCATTCTCATCCAGAACCTCAGACCCCAATTCTGGCGCCTTCTTTTCGACTCCTGCATTCTTCATCGACTTAATCGCCGCGACCAGCTCCTCCAATGGACTCGGAGTTGGCGGTGCATCAGCGATCATCGGAGCCGCCTGCTGTTGGCTCGTTTGCGATTCTGCTGGCAATGAACCTGCCGCGACCTGATCGTTCAGAACATTCTCAGAAGACTCATAGGGCGGATCCGCTTGCTGCTGCGAACGAGATTGCCGCTGCTGAACTTCCGAGCGAAATGCTCCCCCGGCACCTCCAGACATCGCAATTGCAGAACGATCACCACCAGCCCCGGCTTCCGTCCGCGCGATGGCGTTTTGAAGATCCCACTGAGTAAACATTCTGGCGGCCTGATTCAGAAACGTCAGCTCGGATCCATTCAGGACACCAGCCGGGTTCGGATACATCAGGCGACCGTCCGGAGAAAGCACAAACAACTGAGTCACCTGTGGCTCAGATCGCACAACTTCTCGCAACACCGGCAGATCAAAATCATCCACCGATGTGATTTGATGAAGTCGCCGCTGAGATTCCTCAAATCGCAATGCGACCTGCCGATTGACATCCTCCAGCCGTTGCTGCATCACGCTGCGAAATCGCTGCTGCGTAACCGACTGCTCATCCCGCGCCATGCGAACCCCAAGCCATGTCAGCAGACTGACGGGGAGCAATACAATCAGGATCATCAGAATCAGAGAGCGACGTTTCATCCGGGCGACCAGCCAGCAGAAACCGGAAACACGAGTATCGGTACAGCGGCATGATACTCAGGGCAACCGAACTGCAAATCAGCTTTTCCGCATTCCTCGGTGAGTTCGCTCAAACACGCCCCGACAGCAACGGCCCCAACGCTGCAACCCCCTGTCCGACCATCACATACGCGGATGTCAGGAAATTGTGAATTGTCCCAAGCGTGAAGCCAGCAGTAGTGCTGGCTTCAGCCAGCATGTGTTTCGACTTTGAGCAACAATAGACTCCACGCGAAATTGAGTGGCAACCCAGCACCGCCGAGATGAGCCTTTCGCGGTGCAGGATGTGTTGCCAAAACGGACTGCGATACTCAAACCACGTCCATAAAATCATGTTGGAAATCGACCTGTTGACTCCTCAACCACGGGCCCCCAGAACGGCCTCGTCTCGACGGAGCGAGACGGCTAGAGTAGAAGCTTTTGGCAACCAAATCGCCCTCTCTCGCCGCCGCAGGGTGGCACAACCTGCATAGGCTGTGTTGCGAAGCAACAAGAAGTTCATGTGTGCATGCGCAGGTTGCATTGCACGTCAGATTCCAGAAGACTGCGATCCGACGGGCTTCATGTGCCTGCGGCGCACTCCCGCTCCTTGGAAGCCACCCGAGTTATCCCTTTCTCTTTCTTTGCGTTAATTCGTGTCCATTCGCGGTTCAATTCTTTCTTTCACGCCGGAGTCTTTCAAGTCCCTGCCTGATGGTCTCCGTCCCGCTCGCTCTCAGCTCGATAAATCACGTCCCGCAAACGCGTTTTCTTGAGAGTTGCAAATTTTATTTCACATTCGCCTGCACGCGTTTTCGAGCACGCTCATGCAGCTCGACCGGGACAAACTTCAGCAATCGCTCGATCACAATATCAGGAGTCACACCCTGACTGGCGGCCGTAAACGTCGTCATGATGCGATGTCGCAGCACAGGCTTGGCCACGGCTTTTACGTCATCTGTTGTGACATGAAATCGTCCCTGCAGCAACGCATGGGCTCGTGCGCCGAGAATCAGATACTGTCCGGCCCGTGGACCTGCTCCCCACGAAATCAGCTCCTTGATAAACGGCGGAGATTCGGATTCTCCCGGACGAGTGGCTCGGACCAGGTCACGAGCATACACAAAGATATAATCCGCGCAGGGAACTCGACGAACCACATCCTGCAGAGTCCGGATCTGCTCGGCGTTCAGAATCGGAGTTAACTGCGGCTTTGATGCGCCGGTTGTCTGCTTCAGGATCTGCAGTTCTTCCGTCGCCGATGGATACCGCACCGTCACATGGAACATAAACCTGTCCAGTTGCGCTTCGGGCAGAGGATAGGTGCCTTCCTGTTCGATAGGATTCTGAGTCGCGAGCGTGAAAAATGGATCTGGCAAATGATACGTCTGAGAGCCCACGGTCACGTGACGTTCCTGCATCGCCTCCAGCAGAGCCGCCTGAGTCTTTGGCGGAGTTCGATTGATTTCGTCGGCCAACAGAACATTCGTAAACAGCGGCCCCTGAATAAACTGAAACACACGGCGGCCCGTCTCGGGATCATCCTGCAGAATGTCCGAGCCGGTAATGTCTGACGGCATCAGGTCCGGTGTAAACTGGATGCGTCGAAAGGAGAGTTGCAAAATTCCGGCGATGGTGCTGCATAGCAACGTCTTGGCCAGTCCGGGAACTCCGACCAGCAAGCAATGTCCGCGGCAGAACATCGCGATCAGCAGTTGGTTGACAACTTCATCCTGCCCGACAATCACCTTGCTGATTTCCTGCCGCATCTGCTCATAGGCTTTTGTCAGCCCGGAGATCGCCTGTTCCTCGGCTGCGGTCGGTGCCACTTCGGACGGATCATTGTTACTCTGTGTGTCGGCGTCAGACATAGCAAGCGTGGTGAACTCACCGGAATGGTTAGGAGACGTTTGTTTGTAGCCGGATTAGTGAGAATTAGGGGTTGCAACGGGGAAGCCAACCGAATTATCACGAATCCGGCTACTCTCTCTGTTCACACTGCGCGAGGTATAGAGGTAAAGAGGCAGCGGATTCAGAATCGGCATTGAAACGCCTGCACGATCCAATTGCGAGCGAAGAGAAGCAAAATGAGTGACGTGAAGTATCTGATCTTTGATATCGAAACAGTCGGCGATGGGGATCTGATTCAAAAAGTTCGCTACCCGTATGAGAATTTGACGCCTCGCGAAGCGGTCACCAAATATCGCCGCCAACTGATGGAGGAGACAGGAAAAGATGTGCTCCCCGGTACCTTTGTACTGCCTGTTTCTGTCGCGATCGCCAAAGTCGCGGCCGATTATCGGCTGACCGAGTTGACCGTGCTGGATGCTCCCGCGTTCCGACCTCAGGAAATTGTGCGACGTTTCTGGCAGGGCTGGCAACACTACGATCGACCGACGCTCGTGACGTTCAACGGTCGTGGATACGACGTGCCGATTATGGAATTGGCCGCTTATCGCTACGGCCTGAGTGTCCCTGCCTGGTTCAATGTGGATTCGAAATCGTTCGAACAATCCCGCAACCGCTATAACCATGAAGCTCATCTGGATCTTCAGGATCTGCTCACCAACTTTGGCGCGTTTCGCATGAGCGGTGGGCTGAACCTGCTGGCCAGTCTGATCAACAAGCCGGGCAAGTCCGGGATTGATGGTTCGCAGGTTCAGGATATGTACTGGAACGGGCAAGTCGAACAGATCAACGACTATTGCCGCTGCGATGTGCTCGACACTTATTTCGTGTTCCTGCGCAGTCGAGTTCTGATCGGACGACTGACTCTGCAGGAAGAGGCGACTCTGACACAGATGACTCGTGAGATGCTGGAAGAGCAAGCTGAGAATCATGCCGCCTATAAGCATTATCTCGCCACCTGGGACGCACGCCTCAATTCTCGCATGGACAGCTTAAAGGCCATTAGCGGCGATCAGACGATCAGTCCCGTGATCTTGTGAGTCGCTTGTGACGGGGTGTGTAACATCGCATTCTCCATGAGATTGTTTACCGCCCAGCCGGAGGCGCCGGCCAGCATCAAAGCCGGCGCCTCCGGCTGGGCGGTAAACAATTAAGTCAGGACCATGTCGCTCTAGGGACGCTTGTTCCGGCCCGATTTTCTTACTCCCGGGTTCCTTTCGGCAGGTTCTGCCGCTTTGCAGAATTCGATGATCCGGACTGCATTGACCTTAACGATTATGCCGATGACAAAATAGACGGGAGATTTGACGCCGGTCATGCGCATCGCAATTGACTGCTGACGGTCACCTGGCGAGTACCAAAGTTCCGGTGTTTTGCACCCAGCACATAGCAGAGATAAGTTCGAGGCGAAAACATGGACGCTCAGACAATAGATCAGGCCAATGGTGGAATGAAGCGACGCCTGGGGCGAGGACTCAGTGCTCTGCTTGGAGGCGGCATGGACGAGTCGGAAAACTCGCGGCCGGCCACGATTCCAATGCATGCTGCCTCAGCACCGCCAGCACCGGCCTCCGATGAGATTTCACTGGAACTCATCGATCGTAATCCATTCCAGCCGCGCCGCGACTTCGATCAGGCCGCGATTGATGAACTGGCCGACAGTATTCGAAAGCATGGTCTGCTGCAGCCACTGTTGGTTCGTGCTCGCCAGGACGGCGAAGCGGGCTATCAGTTGATTGCCGGCGAACGACGCTGGCGTGCAGCTCAGCAGGTCGGGCTGGAAACAGTCCCTTGCCGAGTCATCGAATTCGGTGACCGCCAGGCCAGCGAAGCAGCTCTCGAAGAAAACCTCAAGCGCGAAGACCTGAACGTGCTGGAAAAGGCACGAGCGTTCAAGGACTATTTGGATCGCTTCGGCGGCACGATTGAAGAGTTGGCTCGTCAGCTCAGCATGAGCCGCGCCAACGTCAGCAACATGATGCGCATGCTGGAACTGCCGGAGAGCGTGCAGAAACTGCTGCGAGAAGACCGGATCACCGGTGGCCACGCCAAGGCGATTCTACCGCTTTCCGAAGCTCAGCAGTTTGAACTGGCCAAGCAGATCGAACAGGAACAGCTGTCGGTTCGCCGCACGGAAGAAATCGTGCGAGAAATGCTGAAGGCGGGCACAATGGCTCTGCCAACGAACGCTGATGCCTCTGCACCAGCAGCAGAAAAGCCAGCGATGTCGAATCATGTCCTGTCGCTGCAGCAGTCACTTCGGGACATGCTGGGCGCAAAGATTGACATCAAGCAGAAGAAGAATGACTCCGGTCAGATTGTGATCCACTTTGGGAGCAACGACGATTTCGAACGCATCGTAGGCCACCTGCGAAAAGCTTCCTGATCTGGACCGCAAATCAGAATCACCGACGGGCACGCCATTGAGCGTGCCCGTTTTCGTTTTGCCTTGCGCGTTACGGCAGTCACGCGGTTGAGCTATCAACTGAAAACGGCGCACAAAAAAGCCCGACCTTTTTCAGATCGGGCTTCGAAAACTGCTGGTGGAGGGGAGGCTGAATATTCCCGGTCGTTTACTTCCGGAAGAGTTGACTACTTCCAGAAAACCAGTGTGGATAGAGAGTACTTGATACCTTCGAATTCATACTCAGCCTCACCAAATACGGCGACACGCTCATCGCCGGACTTCTTCGCAGCCCCATGGAAGCTACCGTCGGTTCCATGAATGTCTTCCGATGTCCATTGGGAATCTCGGAAGTCGTTTGACGCGGAGCGAGCAGACCAGAGTCGAACGACTTGTGGTGTTCCGGAAGGTTTCATGGTGACGCCCACCTGATCAGCAGAAACCTTCGGTTCCCAGGAGAACTCCGGCAAAGTCTCTCCGTTGGCTGCATGTCGGAAGAAGACTGCAACCGTGCGAAGAGCATGATCACGACCGCCATCGAGGCCATGGCCACCATTGGGTGCTCGATGGATATGTTTTACGCCCACGAGGTCATCCCAGTAGATGTTCATAGCATCAACCGACCAGTACCGATCATTGGCCCCGACCACGAGCAGCTTGGGCATCGTGATTTTCGCGCGGTAGGTGAAGGGATCCATCATTCTCCATAATTCCGCTTCACGGCCATCCTTAGGAATGCCGTCTTCACTGACCAGACCTTTGCTGGTGTAGTCTTCAATCTGTTCGCTGTAGAAGCCCCAGGTTTTCTTCTGATGCGTCATCTGAGCCGGGAAGTTCAGCACGTCGATCACGATGGGGGCCGTTGCAATGATTCGTTTATCGACTGCGGAAGTCAGCCAACTGGTCCAGCCACGCTTGGAAGCTCCAGTGATCACAAAACCTTTCAGAGGCTGCTTGAACTGTTCTGCGGAGAACTGTTCCAAAGCATCCATCGCCTTCACCGCGCTTTTGGCCATTGGGAAGAGCAGCGGCCAGGTCGCATCACCGGTGGCCAGATACTTCAGCCAGGTTTCTGTAATCAGATCGTCCTCAACGCGATTGCCCATGAGAGGCTGATTGGGAACCTGATGCAGCGTGGCAACTCGAGCGCCAGTCAGATTGGCCAGGGCAACTCCCATCCCCATATCTTTGGGGTTGGGGCTATTTCCGATGCCACCACCGGTGACGAAAAGCAGCATATGCTCTTTATGGACCAGGGTGTTTGGTTCGCAGACGATCAGAGCATGTTTCCAGATGATGTCCTGCCACTTTTGTGACGTTAGTTCCAGACGGTGGACAGTATTCTTGCCGACCGTGATCGATTCAATTTTCTTCCACGCGAAGTCCGGTTCGGGACGTTCGACGTACTGAAAAATTTCTCTCGGAGGATCGACACTCTCCGACGAACTGGGAGACGCCTTCTCCTCAGCAACCGTTGTGGACGCGGGGAGGCAAAGCATCAGGAGTATTAAGCACCAGAAAAATCGCATCGTTTATTCCAACCTTCAAAACAGAACGTTGACAAAAAAAGCCGGCAGGATTTCTCCGGTCGGCAATAATGATCACCCGGAAACATCCTCGAACTCCAGGCGTTCAGGAGCATTGTTGTTGGCCTGTTCGTGGCAAGCCAATGCTGCCACAAACAGCTCCCCGCTTTGACGAGGTGAGTCTTACGTTGACAGATCCACGAGTTCAGAGAAGCCCAGCGTAATCTTTTCGCTGAATTCATAGGCGGTTCTACGGGAATCAACTTTGTGCGGCCATCATTTTTTTGGAGCCCCCGTAGACAACTCGATGACACCAAGGTCGTGCGGTTCGTCGGACTCCGTTACGGTCAATTTGTGCTCTGACTTGGCGGCATCTGCATACTTACCGTTGAACTTGTCACCGGAATACTGGCTATTCATGAGGTTGATTTGTCCCCACACGAAAGTCAGTTGATATTGTCCGGGAGGAACTCCGTCGCCGCTCTCATAGGTTGAAAGTCCAAAGACACCGTTTGCATCCGTCATTGCCGCGGACTCCATCGGCACCTTGCCGACTCCACCTTCGGGCACCGCGACAACTCGAAGGAAAGGAGCGGGAACTCCATCAACTTTTACCACACCAGTGACCGCGACGGTGGTAACCCGAGGACCTCCCTGTGGGCCCGTTGATCCACCACAGCCAACGATGGCGATAATCCAAACAGCAGAAAGCGATTTCAGAAAGGAAACGGCAGCTTTAGAGTAATCCATTGTCAGTCTTTCGAGCCATATTAAGAAATGTTCCGCGATCTGCAGGTGATAGGCGATCGCAGTTGCCGTTGCAAGTTCCGAACACTGAAAAAAGAAGCAGGGCTCCGCCTCTCGGCAAGAGCCCCGTTTCTCATGACTGTTCGGTAACGAATCAGAATTCACCCATGACTTCGCCACCAGCTCGTGTTATCAGTGATGCGAGCGTATAGGCGGAGATATTCTCACTGATGAAGCGAGATGAACCATCAGCCAGAGTCACAGTTGCACCACCGGTATGCCACGAATAGAGACCGGCGGTTCGGGCATTGGAGCAATTGATAGCACAAGGGCCATCGCCACCCGCGCCGTCAAAGAGAACTCCACTGACCCAGGTGTCGCCTTTGAAAATATCGGCCCAGGTGCCACTGCCATTCATCGCCTGAGCTGCAGCGTACGGGTCGCTTAGTGGAACGAGCTTACCTTTTCGATACAGTGCGGTTCGGTTACATGTTTCACCCACCAAAATGGTGTTCGAAGTCCCGTCGGTAATGTCGCGCATGTTGCCTCCGCTGCCGCCAGATGTCGCCGAAGGAAAATCGGAGACCACGAGAGACCATGTGCCCCAGCCAGCTCGGTCGGAGACTGCCGGTTGTCCCGTGTAGGCCACGGTACTAAATGTTGAACGGACACCATCCAGAGTATCATAGTCCAATACTCCGCTGGTCATTGTTTGCGTCGCTGGAGTGGGAGGATACCCTGCAGCCAAGACAGTTCCTCCTGGAATCGTATTGGTGTAAGTACTGGAAGTTCTTGGAACGGATGGGCACATAAAGCCGGGGATGATGGTTCGCACCGCGTTTGCATTGAGCGGATCGAACGGAGAGATGCTGGAATTGTAGAGACTGTAGACATTGGCCTGCTCGATAAACGGCAGCAACATCGTACACCAGCTTGCTCCGGCACGAATATTCAGTCCGCCGGAAATTGTTAGCCTCAACATGGCAGGCTGAGGAAACCGGCGGTGCGTGTCATGGTAATTGTGGAACGCGAGGCCGATCTGCCGCATGTTGTTTTTGCACTGCGTACGCCGTGCGGCTTCGCGAGCTTGCTGGACGGCAGGCAGCAGCAATGCGATCAAAATTGCGATGATGGCAATGACCACCAGCAATTCAATCAAGGTAAAGCCACGTTTGAGAACTCCGGAAACTTTCATGAAAATCTCCAATTAAGGGATGCAAAACAGCCAAAACTATCGGGGGTAGTGTACGCCGATCCATCGGAAAGCGGCAGCTCATTCAGTTCTTTTCTGTGGGATTCGGCGGAGTTTTTGTGACATTAGCCTATCGCTGTGCCCCTCCATCAATAACCCCCATGAATGACGACCTCCTTGTTTTCTCTTTCAAGTTCGATTCACAGTTTTTGCTTTCCGTACCGACCCATGAAATCGGCCGCAGGGGCAACCTCCTTGTTTTGGCCTCCGGGGTATTCCGCCGTGACAACCCGCTATAGTCAAAGCCTTATCGCCGAGTCAGACATTTCGACAGCGTAATTCGGGAAGCTGAAGAATTGGTTAACGACACAGATTTTGATTTCCCGCGTTTTCTGGCCTGGCGATTTAACTCTACGCCACCAGTGAGTTCAAGGGGCAATTTGGCAAGTCCTGATCCACTTGGTACCTTGAGGAAACGATTGCCCTCGTTTGTTTGCACCGCCAGGTGAAGTATTCGCTACGGATTCTCCCTGATTTGAACTATTCTGTCAGGCGGTGTCGCTGACCAGCTGGCTGATAGACCTGCATCAATTCGTTGAGTAATTCGTCCGCGAATCGAGATATGGAGGAAGGTAAGGAATGGTTGCGATAAACCAGGAATCAACTCCGCCGGAGACTCCATCCCCAGCAGCCGAGATCGCCCCGGCGTCGATTGTTTCTTCGCTGCCCAATGTGATCAAAGTCCAGAAGAGCTTTTCACTGCCGGGCATCGGCTTGTGTATGGCAACACAAGCTGACAAATCGTTGATCTACACCGGCCTGTCGGATTTTTCGATCGCGCGGATTGATGTGGCGGCTGAGAAAATAGAACCGGCAGTGATCGGCAACAATGGTCACTCCAGCTATGTCATGGGACTGGTTCGATGTGGTGAGATGCTGGTCTCCGGAGGTTATGACTGCTCGCTGATTTGGTGGAATGCTGACACGGGAGAAACCATTCGTCGAGTCGGCGATGCACATGCACGCTGGATCCGAATGCTGGCGGTGAATCCTGATCAGACTCGCATCGCCAGTGTTGGCGATGACATGAAGACGAAGCTATGGGACGCAGCGACGGGCGAATGTCTGGCGACCTGGGGAGATTATGAACTCAAGACGCCGCATGGCTTCCCAGCCATGTTGTATGCCACGACGTTTTCGCCAGACGGTAAATGGCTGGCGACCGGCGATCGCACGGGACGAGTTCTGATCCGCGATGTCAGCAACGGCCAAATCGCCGCGACTCTGGAAACGCCCGAGATGTATACGTGGGATCCCACGGCTCGCCGCCATTCGATCGGTGGAATTCGCTCTCTGGCGTTCTCCCACGACTCAACACAATTGGCGGTCGGTGGCATGGGGAAGGTCGGCAATATTGATCATCTGGAAGGCGTGGCTCGCATCGAAGTCTTCACCTGGCAAACGAAAGAACGACGCCTTGAGATCGAGGACAATAAGCACAAGGGGCTTGTCGAGTCTCTGCAGTTTGGTCCGGGCGATGCCTGGCTGGCTGCGGCCGGCGGTGACAACAGTGGCTTCGTGAGTGTCTGGAGCATGGCTGACGGAAAAGTGGTTGCTCAGGATCGTGCTCCGATGCATGTTCACGATTTCGAACTGACAGCTGATGGCCGATCATTGATTGCCGTCGGCCATCAGCAAGGGGCCGTGATTGATTTGTTTCAGGCGTAGTCTTTTCAAATGGTGACTGGAGCAGTAGCTGAACTCGTGAGAGTTCAGAAACGCCACCGAATTCTCACGAATCCGGCTACCTTCAAGTTTCTAACGCGGAAAAATATCGTTCTCCATGTCTGATCAGGAACAATTCCTTGATGTGATCGATCGCGATGAAGCTGAGCGGCGATTTCGCATGGCCTTGACTCTCGCTCCCCTGGGCACAGAAAAGATCGCCGTCCGTGATTCGTTGGGGCGAGTTCTTGCAGACAACGTGATGGCTTGCGTCGATGTGCCATCGTTTGATCGTTCGAATTTCGATGGCTACGCAGTTCGAGCCATCGATACTCAGTCGGCCAGCGAGCTTGTTCCTCGCTTCGTGCAATTGCTCAGCGAATCGTTAGAGGCCGGAATGGCCCCCACGATGGAACTTGGGCCTGGTCAGGCCATCAGCATCTCGACTGGAGGCATGCTACCGCGTGGGGCTGATGCGGTGCTGATGGTTGAGCATGCCGAAGAAGCCGATGATAAGGTTGTGATTCGCCGATCCGTCACACCGGGCTTTGGGATATCGTTTGCTGGAACGGATATCGCCGTCGGTGAAACGGTCCTGCGGTGTGGCACGGTGTTGACAAGTCGTGAGACCGGAGTCCTGGCCGCTTTGGGGGAAGAGTACGTTGACGTCTGGCGGCGGCCCGTTGTCACGATCATCTCAACAGGCAACGAAATCATAGCGCCCGGTGACGAGATGCGACCCGCGGCGGTTTACGATTCGAACTCGCAGGTTCTGGCCGATGCTGTTCGCGAGCAGGGCGGCATCGCGATCTTCGGAGGCATTATTCGTGACGATGCCGATCGTCTGCGCGACGGGGTCCGGGAAGCTCTGAGGACTTCCGACCTGATTCTGCTCTCCGGTGGAACCAGTAAAGGACGCGGCGATCTGTGTTACCGTGTCGTTGCAGAGTTTCGCGATCCCGGGATCGTGGTCCATGGGGTTGCTCTGAAACCGGGTAAGCCGATTTGTATGGCGGTCACTCAGGGAAAGCCGATTGTCATTCTGCCCGGGTTCCCGACTTCAGCCGTATTTACGTTTCATGAATTCGTTGCTCCGGTCATCAGAATGCTGGCGGGTCGACCGACGGAGCCACAGGAAGAGCTCACTGCTTCCATGGCTGTAAAAGTAAATTCCGAGATTGGTCGGACCGAGTATCTGTTGGTGGGACTGGTCAAGACGAACGATGGGTACGCCGCATTTCCCATGGGCAAGGGATCCGGATCGGTCACCACCTTCAGTCGAGCCGATGGATTTGTCACGATACCGCGGCATACAGAGATCGTCGAATCCGGCACGTCGGTACGCGTTCGCTTGATTGGCCGAGGTCATCAGCCGGCGGATCTGGTTGTCATCGGTAGTCATTGCGTGGGACTCGATTATCTGCTGACCGAGCTTCAGCGCCGCGGGATCACCGCAAAACTATTGACGGTTGGAAGTACTGCCGGGCTTCAGGCGGCCAAGCGAGGTGAATGCGATATTGCTGGTATTCATCTTCTGGACAGTGCCAGCGGAGTTTATAACCGTCCGTTTCTGAATGATTCAGTGACCTTGGTCGACGGCTATGTTCGGTCGCAGGGCATTCTGTATCGACGCGGTGATGCCCGGTTTGAGAATCGAACGCCGGAAGAGATTGTTGCATTGGCGTCGCGGGATTCGTCTGTGGTGATGGTAAATCGCAATCAGGGCAGCGGCACAAGGATTCTGATCGACCGATTATTGGCCGGGGCAACTCCTTCCGGATACGCAGTGCAACCAGGCAATCATAGTGCGGTTGCGGCGGCGATTGTGCAGCATCGAGCCGATTGGGGCGTGGCAATCGAAACAATAGCCCGCAGCAATGATCTGGGTTTCATTCCGATTCAGGATGAACACTATGATTTTGTTGTGCCGATGGCTCGACGGAATCGCTCGGAGGTTTGTGCATTCGTTAGTCTGTTACAAGAAGAGACAACTCGGCAAGTGCTGGCAACAATGAGGTTTGAGCCAACGATAGGTTCCCCGTAAGACGCAATGCCGCCCCAGTAAAGGCCGCCTTGACCAAAGCTGCGGCTCCGACCAAAGCCGTGAGAGATCCGTGCTCGCGAGCAGAAGTAAGCGAGGGAAACGAAAAGTCCGGACCTCGAACTCCTTTGCTCCCTCGCTCAGCTATTGTTCAGAACTTTTCATGAAATTGTTGCCGAACAGTTTTATGAGGCAGAACGCTTCAGCGAGCGGTCGTTGGTGAACCGCAAAAGAACAGCAGTATTCGCTGGGCGAAGACGCACACTTGAGTCAACTTAGGAACGGTCCCGAAACATGTTCCTGTGGTAGCCGAACTCGTGAGAGTTCGGACTGAAGTCTCACGACTTCAGCTACGGAATTCAGCCTCAATGGCCAGGAAAGGCCTGAAGAACCCCCTGAAATTGAACATGCGGCAGGCCTTTCGAAGGAACGGCTCATTCGGACCAAGGCGTCCGCAACCTGCAAAAACTGCTGTTCCAAAAAAAATGGTTTCCCACATAGACTGCCGGAGTCAGAGGACGGCGGGATCGCGGGCGATATGTGAATTCCGTCGGGGGCCAGGGAGAGTCTGCCTGCTGACACACCGAATCGGAACATGACCATCTCGGACCATGACCACCAGGGAAAGGAACCCACCATGCATACTATGCGAACGCCAGAATTCGGCCGCGCGATAGTGACCGCACTGCTTACCGTTTCCATTGCTTCATCCGCAATGGCTCAAACAAGTCGCATCAGTCGCACCGAAGCCGATTTCAATGATCTGAATCGACGACTGCCAGCCGGCGAAATCGGAAGCCTTGAAGATATCCGCGCACGTCCGACCGTGCCGTCGACACGCCCCGTTGACTATTCCAAAGTCGATAAAAGGGCTCTGGCGAATCTGATGAAGGAAACGATCGATGAGTCCGGTCGATTGTATACATCACTTGACGCTGACTACCGGCGCAATCTGAGCTTGCGACCGATGTTGTCCGACCTGCAGAAATTGCGAGGGCTTGCGAATCTTGTGAGTCAGGATCTTGCCGCGGGTGTCGCTCTTGAAAATGTTGTCGCAGATTTTCGTCAGATTGATGCCGACTGGCGATTGCTCTCGCATCGACTGGCACAGGCCACTGGGCTCAGCAACGCGACGTTGCAGAGCATCGATCGGATTGATCGCCTTGACCAGCAGGTTGGAAAGCTGTTCCAGGTTGAGCCATCCCTGGATCGACGAGCTCTTCAGCAGCAACTTGGGATCCTTGACAGTTCGCTCTACAACATGAGCGATGAGCTTCGACGAGACCTGAATGCGTCGACCAAGGTGTCCATGATGGTCAGCGATACTCGAAAGCTTCAGCAACAGGTCACTCGAATCGAAGAACTGGTGATTGACAACTATCCGTACGAGCGGATTGTCAGCGAATACAACCGATTTGAGCGTGCCTGGGCCGTCATGCTGGATCAGGTAGCATCGATCAGCAATACCTATGTTCAGCGATCTGTTCGACGCATTATCGATGCCGACAACCTGATTCACGAACTGCTGTGGATCGAAAACACGACCAGCCGTGCACAGCTCAAACAAACGGCTGATGCTTTGATTCGCGATGTGGATGAGTTCTACAACCGTACCCCGCTGAAACTGTTGTTGAGCTTCAAAAATGCGACAGGCACTCTGCAGACAGCTGACAACTTTTACGGGACAGTTCAGAACTTTAAAGATAACCTCGAACGGAATGAGAGTGATCAGGAACTGATCGAAAGCTATCGCTACGTTGAGGAGTATGGCACTGTCTTCGTTCGTACTTTCAGTGCATTGAAGAGCCAGGCTGCGATTGTGGTGCTTCGTGAAATCGAAGATGGGATGGCCGCACTGCGAGCCGAATTGAACCTGGGCGGTACAGTATCTCAGGTGGATACTCGCGAACTAATTCCGATCGCGGCATCGCTGGAGAATCTCTCAGACCAGATGGAGTTCGATATCCGAGCGTGGCTGAATAAAGCTCGTCCCACTTATCGTGCAGAAGTGACAGCTGCGTCCGCCACCTTTATGAAGCGAACTCAGAAACTACACCGCATGCTCGATTCTGAGCCGACTCTGCAGGAACTGCAGCGAGAAACCGATAGCCTATATCAGGAATGGAAGACGGTCTACGGATTTCTCTCCCGATGTACGACCGAAGAACGCCTGAACTTGTCGCAGATCGCTTCTGAGATTCGACGAGATCTCACGGATCTGAACAGTTCTCTTCGCCTCTGATCTTTGCAGAATACTGATCCTTTCGAAGCCCGGCTCCTTCAGAGTCCGGGCTTTTTTTATGGATGCCAACACACACTCAAGTATGAAGCGTGCGCAAGGCTTTTTTGGGGGGAGATTCCGAAAGGCCGGTTGCGGTTCGCACGGTGATGCTACAGATGGCCTGGCTCACGAGCATGACCGGGATGCTCACAATTCCGCGACTTCCCGCGCACCATAGTAGACGGTCAGGAAGGGATCACCGTTTCGACCGGTACCGGTCGCGATGTGTCCCAGATCACTGAAGGCGATTGGCAGGATCCAGGGAAAGAAATCATGGTGAGGAATCTGAAGCAGTTCCGCTGCGGCTAAAAGTGTCGACTGAATCCGGGCCAGACTCCATTGGCCGTCGTAGACGTTCAGATCCCACGAGCTGCGATCACTTCCTTCCTCTGAGATCTCCAGCAGCGGATAGATCTCCATGGCCTGCTGTGACGGTGGTTGAAGTTGTTGCAGGAGTGATTCGAGGATCGGACGAAGCTTGTGATTTGTCGCCGCGAGCAGCAGTGAGTTTATCTCGGACCAATCCCGAACATTCGAGGACTTGTATCGCGAGACCACGGCAATCGACGAATCAAGGAGCGACCATTTGAAACCGAGAAACTGCAGTCGCCCCGCCAGCCGAGGTTGCGTTGAATCCGGAGGAGGCAGTTCGAGGTAACACTTGCCGATGCGTGTTGCTCCGGAGTACTCAAACCCAAAGTGGACGAAGGCCGCAGCGTTGAGAAAACGCGCAATGCTCTGCAGAAATAACTCCGGAGCATTCATCGCACGGCAAATGTGTAGAATATCGGTGGCGGCTTCGTGGCCGACTTCCGCAAGAGAAAAGGAAAGCAGGCACCGGCGAGTTTCCAAAATGCCGGGCGACATTCGAACGGACTGCTCAAGCCCGCATGACAACTTTCTGGCTGTGGCCCATGCTCGCACATGACTCAGGCCGAACTCGGCAAAGTTGTCGAGGAAGTTCATAGGACGCCGATCGAAGAGAACCTGCTGGGCTCATCAGGTGGAACTTCCTGAGAAAAACTCAGCCCGGAGTTTGGTAGACAAAATAGACTTTCGGGGGAATCTCACGTGAGAATACAGGGTTTTGTGGGCACCTTGTCAGGAATCGCGAATCAAACTTAGCGGACGACACGGGCCTCGTGGCCGGAGAGTAAGGAGCAAAGTCGCTGCAATCCGTTTCTTCCGTGTATTTTGACTGCCGCAGACGGTTAGTGGCCGATAAACTTGAGGAAAGACGGAACCTCTGAAAACTGCTCGTGCGTCAGTTCGATCGTGTCACCGCTCGCCCTTGCGACGCCAGCAATCTCAGTTCAGGATTTTTCACGTGGCAACAGTTTCCGACAAGTCTCAGCAGGGTTACGCGGAGCCGGATGAATTCATCCAGTATCAGCTCGAGCAGGCTCGCAGTCGCATCAAGGCGACCGACTTGTTGACCGCTTCGGTCCTTGCTGGCCTGTTGCTGATCGGATACGTGTTGGCTTTTACGATTCTGGATCACTGGGTTATCGATGGCGGCTTCGGTGCCTGGACTCGCGCCGGGATGTTAGTTGTTGTCGTGCTGCTGTGTTCCGCCATTCTCATTCGCTACGTCGCGCTGCCCTGGTTTCGACGCATTCACCCGCTCTATGCCGCGCGAATGCTGGATCGCTCATCGCAGGGGCTGGAAGGCAGTCTTTTGGCGTTGATCGATCTGCAGTCCGGCGGTCGCAAAAATGATACTCCCATACAGAAGTCTCTGGAGAAGCGAGCGGCCGTCAAGCTGGCGGAAGTTCATGTTGATGAAGCCATCGATCGACGCATGTTGATCCGCCTTGGCACCGCGTTGTTTGTGATCACACTGCTGACCTGTTTGTACGCGGTCTTTAGTCCGAAAGCGATCAGTCTGCTGAGACCTCTGACCCTGGCCGCTGCCAACGTGTCGACTCGCACGGTTGTCGAAACCGTCTTGCCGGGAAACAAACGAGTCCCCGCAGGAACTCGGATTGAATTCGTTGCCGACATTGCCGGCGTCATCCCTGAAGATGTGCGAGTACTCTATACGACCGCCGACAAGCGTTACGTCGATGAGCCTCTGCAGATGCGAGCCACCGACGATGAGAATCGTTTTCAGGTCTTGATGAATGGTGATGGCGATCGCGGAGTGCGACAGGATATCCGGTATCGTATTGTCGCCGGAGATGCGTCGTCGGAGGATTATTTGATTTCCGTCAATCAGCCGCCGACCTCGCAGGTGATTGAAGTCCGGTACGTTTATCCGACGTATATGCAGTTGCCGGATCGAGTCGACACGTCCGGCGCGATTGATGCATGGGAAGGTAGTGTCGTCACAATCAATGCTCAAAGCAGCGTGCCAGTGAAGACGGCAACACTGCAATTGTCAGACGATGCCGCGTTCATCGCTCACGGTGAAGAAGTTGCGATGGCGATCACAGACACTGCACTGACTGCAGAACTGAAACTGGACGTCCGCGCGGATCAGTCAGTGCCGAAGTTTTACAGAATTGCGGTGACTGACGAAGAAGGAAACTCCGATCCTGAGCCCGTGGTTTATCCCTTGGAGATTCGTCGCGACCAGCCTCCGATCGTGAAGCTGCTGGACCCGAATCGAGATCTGCAGGTGGCGGCAAACGCGATCGTGCCGCTCCTGGTCGAGGCGGAAGATCCTGACTTTCTGCTGCGTTCGGTGACACTGAACTATTCGATCAACGGCAAGCCGGTACAGCCATCCGAAGTACTGCTGGATACATCCGGGATTCCTCTGCCGAAAAAATGGAGTGACACCTGGGAGTTTCGCCTGTCGACGCTGAAACTCAGTCCCGGCGATGTTGTTACGTACCATGTTCAGGCACGCGATAATCGTCCACCGTTGGGAAATCAGGGTCGCTC
The DNA here is from genome assembly GCA_052034165.1 of Planctomycetota bacterium. Lineage (GTDB taxonomy): Bacteria > Planctomycetota > Planctomycetia > Planctomycetales > Planctomycetaceae > SXXK01. The sequence continues at coordinate 21,382 of JBPOIW010000021.1, forward strand.
AGGCGATTTGAATCTGCAAATCACTGCACCGGTTGCTGATGAGGAAGTTCAGAAGCTGCTGGCTCAGGATCTGGAACTCCAGCAACAGTTGAAGGATCGCCAGTCGCCCGAGGTTCCTCCGACAAATTCCGAAACTCATCCGGAAGAAATGCAGTTGGCCGATTCGCCGCCGACGGAAGGGACCACACCTGAAGAAGTTCCGACAGAGCCAGAAACGGATCCGGCTACGCCAAAGAATGAGCAGCCAAATACGAACCCACAGGGCTCTGCGAAGCCGGGGGAACAGAAAAAGGGAGCTGCAAAGAATCCCGGCGAGAGAAAGACAAGCGAGCCAAATCCAAACAATCAGCCTCAGCCGGGGAAGACCGCCTCGCCAGCTCAACCGAGTCGTCCGCGCGCCGATGACGAGGCGGCTTTGCAGCGTTTGATCGAGGAGATGAATCGCAAGCGTCTGGAGAATCCCGGTGAGTCGGGTGAGGAATCCGTTGAACCACGTCGCGGTGACATGACAGAGCCGGGAGCCGAAAAGGAACCTCGCGAAAACACTTCTGAGAATCCTGAGTCGGAGTCCATGTCGTCTGATTCAGAGACGACACCTAATGACGCACGAACAGACCCTGATTTTGAGCCAGAGAAATCACAGCCGAGATCCAAGGACGCTCCGGAGCGTGCAGAGCCGTCCGATTCCGAGACGAAACCGGATGATGGGGATTCTGAGCCGAACTCAAAGCCGAGTAACGAAGAACTCGGCGACAATCCTTCGACGCCCGAAAAGTCTGAGCCAGCTCAGGCGGCCGAAGAAAATTCGTCGATGAATGAGCCGAACAAGGAACCGGGCGAATCCAAGTCGGGTGAATCCAAGTCGGGTGAATCCAAGTCGGGTGAAGCCAAGTCCGGCGAATCCAAGTCTGGCGAATCCAAGTCTGG
>JBPOIW010000301.1:0-29189 GCA_052034165.1 Planctomycetota bacterium
GCAGTGTGTGGGCTGATGCCCACGCTACCGAGAATAAATCGTAGGGTGGGATACAGCCCACTTGAGCATGAGCCCTTCTCACGACCCGACAGGTTGCAGACGCAAAGCCCCTTTCCGCCATGCAACATGTGCCGGCACCACCATTCGCCTGGCGACATTTCGAGAATCCTTTCCGGCACAAATCGCCAACCTTGACCAGCATCCGCGACTACGCCCTTCGCGCCGCACACTGAGGAACACGCAGAACGCCATCGCCGTGATGGCCGTTATCCTTCACATTGGAAAACAGATTTGCGTCGAAGTCGCGAACGCAGGCTGCTATGATTCAACGAGCGAGAACACCGCAATCGTCCTGAACCCCCAGCGATGCTCTCGTGGAACTGCCAGAAAGCCACTACCATGAGTCATCACCGCCGACAATTTTTGAACCATTCCGGTCGGAGTCTTGCTGGGATTGCAGCTTCGGTCATGCTGATGGAAGAACAGGCTCGCGCGACCGGGACGGCAGCCGCGGAAGTCGGTTCCGGCGGAGTTCTCAAGGCGCTGCATCATCCGGCGAAGGCGAAGCGAGTCGTCCAGTTATTCATGGCCGGTGCGGCCAGCCATGTGGATCTCTGGGATTACAAGCCGGCTCTTGAAAAGCATCATGGAGAAGCGTCCAATTTCGGCGAACATGTCGAAGCCTTCCAGGATGGGCTCGGCCCATGGATGAAATCACCGTTCAAGTTCGCCGCGTATGGCCAGTCGGGCAAATTTCTCAGCGATGCCGTCGAGCCAATGGGCGCGGTTGTCGATGACATTGCGTTCGTTCATAACATGGTCGGCAAGACCGGGGTTCACAGCCAGGCGACGTATCTGCAGGCGACAGGATTTGACCGTCCCGGTTTTCCAGGAGCTGGTGCCTGGGTCAGCTATGCTCTGGGCTCCATGAATGACAACTTGCCGACGTTTGTTGTTTTGCCGGATCATCGAGGATTCGCGAGCAATGGGCCGAAGAACTGGGGCTCGGGATTTCTGGCCGCCAGCACTCAGGGCACGATGATTTTCCCACAGCGGGAAACTCCGATCGAAGATCTGTTTGCATCGGCCGATTATGTGTCGGCCAAAGCGGAGAACGACGGGCAATCGTTACTACGATCGCTGAATCAGGATTATAGTCGCAGACGCCCCGGCGATTCACGTCTGGAGTCTCGCCTGCGATCTTATGAGCTCGCGGCAAAAATGCAGCTCAGTGCGCCAGAGGTGTTCGATTTGTCAAAGGAGACCGAAGCGACTCTGAAGATGTACGGTCTCGCGAATCCTGGCGCGACTTATCCGACGGAGATTAATATTCCCGAAGAAGCCGAATACTTCGGACGCAAGTGTTTGATCGCTCGCCGGATGCTGGAACGAGGTGTCCGATTTGTCCAGATCTGGTCCGGCAACGACAACGGGTTTCCTCGCCGCAACTGGGATAGTCACGAAGACATCGAACGCGATCATAAGCCTCTGGCCATGGGCATGGCGATTGGCACCGCAGCATTGATTCAGGATCTGAAGCAACGCGGGCTGCTTGAGGACACGATCATCGTCTGGACCACGGAGTTCGGACGCATGCCGTCAACTCAGGGCAGCAAAGGCCGCGATCATAATCCGTATGTGTTTACAAACTGGCTCTGTGGCGGTGGAATCAAAGGCGGGATCAGTCATGGCCCGTCCGATGAGTGGGGCTACAAACCTCTGGACCGCAATAATCCGACTCAGGTTTACGACATTCATGCGACGTTGTTGCATCAACTGGGAATCGATCACACGAAACTCACGGTACGCAATGATGGTGTTGATCGCCGACTAACCGATGTGCATGGTCATGTGATTCATGAGATTCTGAGCTGACTCGTTTGAGTTGGCTTCTCTCTCTGATGGAACTATCAGCCGGAACGCGTTAGCGTCCGTTTTTGAGTTTAGTCGTCAGATCACGTTTTCTGGTTACCGCCCAGCCGCAGGCGCCGGCCACGTTCAAAAGCCGGCGCCTGCGGTTGGGCGGTAAGCTTAGGGCGCTTTTGGAAAGTTCAGGCAATGACACTGCTCTACATGGATGATCGTTTCCTGCAGCACGAAACGGGGCAACATCCCGAATGTCCCGCACGGTTGAAGTCGATTCATGCGGCCATCAACAAGTCGGGCTTGCTGGAGAAGGTTCGGCAAGTGCCCGTGCGCACGGCTTGCGATGATGACATTCTCCGAGTTCACCCGGTAGCTCATCTGGAGAAACTCAGGCAGTTCGCGGCGACCGGCGGCGGTCGCATCGAAGCAGACACGGTCATGAGTGCTCAATCAGAAACCGTGGCTCGCATGGCCTGCGGCACCGCCGTTGATGCTGTTGAACGAGTCCTCGCGGGAGAAGACAGCACCGCCTTCTGCGCGGTCCGACCGCCGGGACATCATGCAGTTCCTGACGGAGCGATGGGATTCTGTCTGCTGGGGAACGCGGCCATTGCAGCTCGCACTGCAATTCAACGTCTGGGGCTCAATCGAGTGCTCATCGTGGACTGGGACGTTCATCACGGCAACGGAACTCAGGATGTGTTCTACGAAGATGGTCAGGTCGGATTCTTCTCAGCTCATCGATTTCCGTTTTACCCTGGCACTGGTCGCAAAGTGGAAACAGGCCGAGGCGCCGGACTTGGCACGACCTTTAATCTGCCTCTGCAGTTCGGGATTTCTCGCAAAGACTATCTGTCCGCGTTTGAAGCCATGCTCACTGACGCGGCCGATCATATGAAACCAGAACTTGTGATTCTGAGTGCCGGCTTTGATGCTCACGCAGATGACCCCATTGGTTCGCTGGGCCTTGAGACCGAAGATTTTGAAACGCTGACGAAGCTCGTTCAGCAAGTGGCGGCGACGCATTCCAACAGTCGCCTCGTGAGTATCCTCGAAGGCGGCTACAACCTGGAACGCCTGGCCGAATGCGTTGAATTGCACGTGAAGACGTTGCTGCCGCAGTAGTGCGTTCATTCGAATCGGGGTTCTGGCCGCGAAGCAGCCGCGCATTGATAGTTTCAGGCTTCAGCCCGAGGTCCACGAGAACCCCGGGGCACAAAGCTCCGGAGGAACGACGTTGACTCCTTCGAGTCAATTGCCGCCTGCGATAGGTCGCTGTTCCGCAGCTCTCGAGCGAATTTGGGGCATAAAACCTGTGGCTTGCACCACGGGCTATCAGGACGCCGCTGCTCCGCAGCGAATCGCGCAGCGATGAGCTGGCGGAAGTGAGCAGAATCGTCGAGGAGCTGGAAGGCCAGAAGTCATCATGCCAATTCACATGATGGTTATTCCGGTTTGAGTTGAGCTTCAGGGATGGATGCTGTTGCCTTCGCTGTGACCACCGACGCAGACGCGGTGGCGTTCTGGGATGCACGGACCATTGCGACCGTGTCCATTTCTTTGGCTGTCGGGGCGGAACATGGGGAAATCTCTGCACTAACTTCCGAAGTCCGATTTGACGCCGCAGGTGAAACTTCAGCGTCTCCAATTCAGATCGTTGCCAATCATCAGTGACAAACTTTTGTCCACTCGAACGCTAAGGTCTTGTTGATTGCCGGGTGAGAATCTCGCCTGAAGAATGGGCGCCATCAGGAGAGATCTACAGAATAGAGTCGATGGCCGGGTCCTGTGGTGTTTTGCGGTTGCGTGCGCACGGAGCCGGAAAGATTTTTCTATCAACTGATCTCCGACCTGAACTCTGAAAAGGAGGGACTTGTAATGGTTCGTTCATTCTGGTTACACCTGTCAATTCTGGCGATTGCAACAATGGGTTTTGGTACGGAACCCATCCATGCTGCCGATTCTGAACCGGCGGAAGCCACTGTTCCAACGAAGCCGATTGCCCTTATCTCAGGCGATCTGAAGCAGCACTGGTATACGTGGCTGACAGATGATCGTCACGAGGATCCTCGCGGGGTCTTCAAAATGCAGCCCGACGGGACGTTGCGAATCTCCGGCGATGGCTTCGGAGGACTGATCACTCACAAAGAATACGCGGACTACTATCTGTACATGGAATATCGCTGGGGCACGGCGACCTTTCGAAATCGAGTTAAGGCGGCTCGCGATGGCGGAATTCTGCTGCATTGCCAGGGCCCGGATGGAAACTTCGGCGGGACTAAAGACGCTCCAGGTCCATGGATGAACTCCGTCGAATGCCAGATCATCGAAGGTGGCGTCGGCGACATTCTCGTGCTGCAGGGTGTCGATGAAGCCGGCAAAATTCTGCATGCCGAAGCGACCTGCGAAATCTCTCGAGATCGTGATGGCGAAGCCGTGTGGACTCCGGGAGGAAATAAGGAGACCTTCACAGCGGGACGAATCAACTGGTCCGGACGCGATCCGGACTGGAAAGACGAGATCGGTTTCCGAGGGGCCAAAGATGTGGAGAGCCCCGGTCAGGAATGGACGACTCTGGAATGCTTCGTCAAAGGCGACACGCTGACGTATCGAGTCAACGGAGTGATCGTCAATCGCGCGGAGAATGTCCAACCACGACAAGGCAAGATTCTGCTGCAGACGGAAGGAGCAGAAATGTTCGTTCGAAAAATGGAACTCCGCCCATTGCCGAAAGAGATCCCGTGATCTCTTCCGGCTTCATCAGAATGTAGGCTCCATCAGCCGGAACGCGTTAGCGTCCGGTTGTCGTCAGCTTCGTTTCTCATTGGAAGCGGAACGGCCCGAACATTGAATTTCATCACCGGACCGTTTGCGGCGTTCTGCTTTAACTTACTGCTTGTTATTCCTTCCCGAGCGACCACTCTTCGTACGTGAGTTGCCGTTGTTGTTTCCGTTCTGACTAAAGCCCTGCTGCGCGCCACCCGGACCTCCCATTGAAGGCCCGGCGGCCAGTTGCTGGATCTGCTGAGCCGTCAGAATCTGCGCCAACTGCGCGTCGACCTGAGCCTGCAATGTGGCGAGTTGCTGGCGTTGAGCGTCAGTGAGCTGCAATTGATCCTGAACGAAGCCCGGCAGAATTTCGCCTGGGCGAGGCGGACCGCCGTGACCTCCGCCTCCTGGACCTCCGCCACCTCGTGGTCCTTCGCCCTGATTACTCATTGCGGCGATCAATTCGTCGCGAGTGACCGAGCCGCTGCTGTCGGTGTCGGCCTGTTTCAGCATTTGTTGCAATCGAGGGTCCGTAACTTCGGCTGGAGTCAATGCTCCATCGCCGTTTGCATCGAGTGACATAATCTGTTGCAGCATTGCTTCGGGGCCACCTCCGCTCCCATTTTGCCCTGGAGGACCACCTTGACCGGGGGGCCCTTTCTGTCCGCCTGGTCCTTTTTGCCCGCCTGGTCCTTTTTGCCCACCGGGTCCTCCCTGCCCGCCAGGTCCACCGGAACCTTTGCTTCCGTTTCCGGGAGGTCCATCGCCGTTCCCTTCGAAGCTCTGACCACCGCCGCCGGGTGGACCAGCGGAGGATGCATGCGCGAGACTCAGAATTAGTCCTGCACACAAACAAACGACGAATGATCTCATGGAAAAGCTCCCTGGTTATTCTCTGCACGGAATGAGTTGATGCCGAATTTGCGCTGAATTGTTTCGAAGTCAGTCTCTGTCACAACGGCACAGAAAAACGTTTCTCATCGCAACGTTGCTGGCAGACATAGCACAGATGAAGGACTCCCGCCGGAGCCCGGTTCTCATGAGGAGATCGCATCGACACTTCTATCGGGCCGAAACCAGCGTGGAGCAAACGCTGTTTACGGGGTCACTGATGGCCTACGAGGAAAACCGGTGGCTTGGGAGAATCTGACCTGAACCAATAGACACGCTGCGACGGATGTCTGACTATTGGCTCCGGAAACCTCTCCCAATCCTGTGACGCATCCTGAAAGAAAGAACTCCGCGACGGAACATGAAAACCGGGCTTTCGGATCGGGACACTCTCTTCCGTCTCTCCCGGAAAAGCAGGCTCGAACAGGCCCGATGTGGCATTAACGAGTTTTCAGAACAAACCTCCGCCGGAAATCTTTTGAGAATTCTCCTGCTGTGTTTGGTGGTGTACGATCCGCGCCATCCTGACTGTTTGTTTGCTTCGTTTGAGGTTCCACCATGTCTTCCTGCATTCTTGCGCTTGATCAGGGGACCACAAGTTCTCGTGCCATCGTGTTTGGCCACGATGGCTCAATTCTGGCCGTGGCTCAGAAAGAGTTTACTCAGTTCTTCCCTCAGTCGGGCTGGGTGGAGCATGATCCGGAAGAGATCTGGACGACTCAACTGGCCGTCGCCAAAGCGGCATTGAAGAAGGCCAGGGTCTCCGCCACGGATGTGGCTGGTCTTGGGATCACGAATCAACGCGAGACCACCGTGCTGTGGAATCGTCGAACCGGACAACCCATTCATAACGCGATCGTCTGGCAGGATCGTCGCACTGCCGGACTTTGTGATCGACTGAAGAAGAGCAAAAAAGCCGACGACTTCCGCGAACGAACCGGGCTTGTGATCGACTCGTACTTCTCCGGAACCAAGATCGCGTGGATGCTGGAGAACGTTCCCGGTGCTCGGGAGCTGGCCAAAGCGGGCGACCTTGCTTTCGGTACAATCGATTCCTGGCTGGTCTGGAAACTGACCGGCGGCACGGTGCATCTGACCGATGTGACGAACGCCTCCCGCACCATGGTCTGCGATATTCATAAGGCCGAGTGGGACGATGATCTGCTGAAGGCTCTGAAGATTCCTCGCAGCGTGCTGCCACGAATCTGTTCGTCCAGTGAGATTTACGGTGAGACCACAAAAGCTCTGTTCGGCGCGCCGATTCCAATCGCGGGCATTGCCGGCGATCAGCAGGCCGCGTTGTTTGGGCAGATGTGTACCAAGCCCGGAATGGTGAAGAATACTTATGGCACCGGTTGTTTCATGTTGATGAATACCGGGACGAAATTGCGAGCCTCCAAAAACAATCTGCTTACGACAATCGGCTGGAAGATTGGTAAAGAGACCGAGTACGCTCTGGAGGGCAGCGTTTTTATCGCCGGGGCCGTTGTACAATGGCTGCGAGATGGCCTGAAGATTATTCGGACGTCACCAGAAGTTGAACAGCTTGCCGCATCGGTGCATGACAACGGCGGAGTTTATCTGGTTCCGGCCTTCGCAGGACTCGGGGCTCCGCATTGGGATCCGTATGCTCGCGGAATCGTGGCCGGGTTGACTCGCGGAGCCACGGGCGGACATCTGGCCCGAGCGGCTCTGGAGTCGATCGCGTATCAAGTGGCTGATGTCCTGGATGCAATGCGAGCGGACGCCGGGATGAAGATCACATCTCTGCGAGTCGACGGCGGCGCGGCGACGAACAACCTGTTGATGCAGTTTCAGGCGGATATGCTGGGGGTTCCAGTAGTCCGTCCGAAGATTTTTGAAACGACAGCATTGGGAGCCGCGTTCCTTGCCGGGCTCGCGACAGGCTTCTGGAAGAATCGAGAACAACTGTCGTCTCAATGGCAGATCGATCGGACGTTCGAACCCTCTATGCCGAAGTCAAAAGTTGAATCGCTTCGACATGGCTGGAACAAGGCGTTGGAAAGATCACGGGATTGGGAACCTGGTTAGTGAGGCCAGGCGTTCATAGGCTTGGCGGCGAAAGTTAAGAGTAGCCGGATTCGTGAGAATTCGGATGTCTGTCCTCGGGACGCCCAGAATTCTCACGAATCCGGCTACAAAAGGATACCTCGTTGTACACCGACGGATCGATCACATGAATCGTACTGACATGATTGCCGCTCTGGATGAACGCGGCAGTCCATGGGATGTCATCATTATAGGCGGAGGAGCCACGGGGCTCGGTGCGGCGGTGGAGGCGGCTTCGCGAGGTCATCGCACGGTGCTTGTTGAGTCGCACGATTTTGCTCAAAGCACGTCCAGTCGATCGACCAAGCTGATTCATGGCGGAGTTCGCTATCTGCGGCAGGGGCAGATCGGCATGGTGCGACACTCGCTGATGGAACGCCAGCGATTGCTTCAGAACGCGCCGCACATTGTGCATTCCCTGGACTTTGTGTTGCCGACGTATCGTCGGGGTGCTCGTACGTTCTACTACGCGGGCATGAGGATTTACGATCTGCTCGCCGGGCAGCTGTTCAACGGTCGAGCCCGCCGCTTGTCGGTCGACGAAACCGTGCAGCAGCTTCCGAACTTGCGCAGTGAGGGTTTGCGCGGCGGAGTTCTCTATGCCGATGGGCAGTTCGATGATACTCGCCTGGCCATCACGCTGGCTCGAACAGCCGTAAGCCGGGGCGCTGTGCTGGCGAATTATATGAAGGTTGAGCGACTGATTCGCAGCGGTTCTAAGATCTCCGGTGTTGTTGTGCGCGATCATTTAGCGGGAACAGAATATTCGCTGACGGGGCGAGTCGTCCTGAATGCGACCGGAGTGTTCGCTGATGCCATTTTGCAGATGGATGAAGACACCTTGGGTGATGCAGCGAGCAATTCCCGCGAGCATGAATCAACGCCCCGGATTGCTCCAAGCCAGGGATCTCATCTGGTGCTCGATGCCGATTTTCTGCCCGGTTCGGCCGCGTTGATGATTCCCGAGACAGATGATGGGCGGGTTCTCTTTGCGATTCCGTGGCACGGCAAAGTTCTGCTGGGCACGACCGATCTGGCCGTTAAAGAAGTGCAGCGAGATCCTCGGCCCGGACGTTCGGAGATTGACTACCTGCTGAAACACGCGGGACGATATTTGAAACGCAGCCCCGTCGAGTCTGACGTGCGATCTATGTTCGCGGGACTCAGGCCGCTGGTTGCAGCGCCGTCCAACACACAGTCCACGGCCAGCCTTTCTCGCGAACACATTATTCATACCTCTGAAGGCGGTTTGATCACCGTCATCGGCGGCAAGTGGACAACATATCGCCAGATGGGAGAAGACCTGATCAACCGCGCGGAACAAACTGGTGGGCTTTCGCGAAGGCCGTCCGCTACAGCGGGCCTACGACTGCACGGGTCTGAGAAATCTTCGGCCGATTCGTTCTCCGCTTCCAATCTTCGGATCTACGGCAGCGATGCAAAGACCGTTTACGAGTTATCTCAAAGTCGGCGGGAGCTAAGTGCTTTGCTGCATCCTCGATTGCCATATCTCGCTGCCGAAGTCATCTGGGCCACGCGTAACGAGATGGCTGTCACGGTCGAAGACGTCCTTGCGCGAAGGACTCGAGCATTATTCCTTGATGCCGCCGCGGCTGTTGAATGTGCGCCGATGGTGGCTCGGTTAATGGCCGGCGAATTGAATCAGCCCAGTGAATGGGAACAGCAACAGGTGCTGCTGTTTCGCAGGCTTGCCGAAGGTTATCTTGGAGGGGTGGTTAGAGATTAAAGCGTAACGGCGCGAGCCGTCCGGTGTTTTCCAGTACTTTCGGGACAATCACCGGTGGCCAGCGCCATACCGCTCACGAGTGCGATATTAAACTCTAAAATGTAGGTTGGACATTCTTGTCCGACTCGCTTGTCGACGGGCAGGAATGCCCATCCTACTGGAAAACCAGGAAGATCCTTCCATGCAACTTCTCGTTCCCCAATCTGTTCGCTCATCAATCAGTGCTACCGGCAACATCACTATCTCTTCTCTGGGCACTTCAGACCTCGGTACAACCAAAACATCATGGCCCTCCTTTCAGGCAGTCACGTCGTCGTCCGATCGCACCGAAGGCATCGCGTTCACCGGCAATGAAGATCCTCAGGCGATCAATGCGATGTTGAAACTGCTGACGGATCAAATCGATAACGCGGGTCAGTCTTCCATGATCGTATTCTCGGAAGAGCCGATTCCGGCAACCCTATTGTCGCAGCTGCCACAGAGTTTGCATTCACTCATTCGAAGACCGTTGCATCACGATCTGTTTTATCTGCCGACAGTGCCGGGCGAACTTGTCGCATCGAAAGCCGGACTTCTTGATATCGTCGTGCAGAATTCGCCACGCTGTGTGGCCATCTCCAAAGCTCCAGCACTGGAACGTTTTCCTCTGGCCGGTCCTGGACGTGCGGTGATCGGAATCGATTCATTTGCGACCGCCATCGAAGCGGCCATGCCGTCACTGGCGACCGATCACAGAAACAAACGCTGTGTCGAATCCGGTCTGCTGTTGCTTTGGGATTTTCTGGATGAGTCCCATGAGATCTCCCAGACCATGGAAGGCAAGGGCTCACCAAGAACCGCAGACTACTGGCACGGCATCATGCACCGCCGCGAGCCCGACGCTGGCAATGCGTCCTACTGGTTTCGCCGAGTCGGCTCTCATCCTGCAATGGATCATCTCGGTACGCAATTGATTGTGCGGATGAGGGAATTAAAAGCCTCTTTCGAGATGCTGCAACTGGCGGAATCGCGACTGCTCAAAAGCAAATCCTTCGACCCTTTTGCAATGATCGAACTTTCCACCGCTGCTCTCCGCAATCCCGGATCAGAAGCCGATCAAACTCTTCGCATGGTGCAGTATCTTGAGATTCTGAACCTGCTGGCTTGGTCATGCGGAAATGGCTCGGTCGGAGACCGGCCATAACACAAAGGGACTCGTCAGTGCAGAGGAATGTAAATGACTTGGGATCGGATCTCAGCAAGAGACATCACTTTTGCGATCAGCTCCAGGTCAGAGACGATTCTGCCGATCCCGGCGGCAAGTTGGTGACAATAGATGACGCCGGCGAATTCGCGATCTGCTGTCGTCCACTTGGCCGAAATCTCCAGAAGATCTTCATCCTGGGAAAAAAGTACGCGTTCCAGTTCGTGGGCTCGTTCAAGCAGAGCTTCGTCGGATGCGCGAACTCGTCCGTCGGCTTGACATGTCAACACGTCAATGCCCCGTAGTCTCAGTCCGTCAGAAACGGCCGCTGGAATATGAACATCCATGTAGAATTGCAGCGTCACGGTAGCTGTCCGGCATCACTGGTGAGGCGGCCAAGCAGCTCTGCTCTCGACAGACTCGACGATTCCCGCAGGCGGTCAGTTCTTTGCAATGAACACGTGAGCTCGGCGACGATAGCAGCATGGTTGTCGTAAAACCATGTCAGCACACTGTAGACTTGCTCCGGACGCAAATCCGGATGTTGTCGCAGCAACTCTTCCGCAGTCCAGCCATACTGGAAATGTTCTGCAGCGAGCCCGCTCGCTTTGTATCGCGTGCCAGAGATCAACATTGCACCTTGCGAATTGAGTTCGAGGTGCGGGTAAAGCGTCCCGGTCGTCATCTTGCAAGATCTCCTATGAGCCAAATGCTTACCCCGTATTCTTATGCCAGCCAATCATACCGATATTGCGGCACTCAATGCGAGACAACTGTTGCTTTCATGTTCAGATGTTGATTTGTCTCGCGCATCCTCTGCACGAAGGCCTCTACCGCGTTCACAGACAGGGAATTCGAGAGACCTACGGGCAAAGCAGCTGGCTCGGTCAGAGACCGACCATTACAAGAGGATAGAGACATCAATCATCCGCCTGATCGCCGTCCTTGATCACGAAGCGAGCTTTCAGTCTTACGACTTCTGTTGCCAGGCCGGCAGACTTGACCGAACGCAGAACTTCATTGAAGTCCTTGTACGCGGCCGGAGCTTCGTCTTTCGGATACTGACGGCAGTTGCTCAGAATGTCGTGCTCTTCAAACGATTGATCGATCGACTTCTGGTCCAGCTCTCGAATCGCACGTTTACGCCCGAGTGCTCGACCAGCACCGTGATTAACGCTGTAACAGCTGATGCTGGCTCCTTCGTCGGCGACCATAACACTTGATCCTGCCTGAGGATTCCCTGGCAACAGAATCGGATGTCCGGTGCTTTCGTACCGAGTCCCCTTCAGCGAATGATGCCCGGCCGGAAACGCGCGAGTTGCCCCTTTGCGGTGAACCCACGCGACGTTGTTGTTCACAACTTCCTTGCGAGCAATGTTGTGGCTGATGAAGTACACGAGCTGTCCGGTCGTTCCCGGAATAATCTCCTGAAACGCTTCCAGCACCAGGGCGTTAATCAACATATGGTTGGCTGTCGCAAAGTTTGCTCCCAGGGCCATGTCGTCGAGATACGCGTTGGCTTCCTCCGTTCCCAGAGGAGCATACACGAGTTCTCGATCGTTACCCGGCAAAGGGATATCCCATTTCGCGAACTTCGACTGCAGAGACTTAAACTGACCGTCAGCCAGGTTATGACCGATGCCGCGTGATCCACAGTGCGACAAGAATGCGACGTGGTTATCCTTCATTCCGAAGACTTCAGCGGCCTTGCGAGCACGCTCGTTGTCTTCCAGATGAACGACTTCACATTCACCGAAATGGTTACCTCCACCATAAGACCCAAGCTGTTTCATCTTGCCTGGAAACTTGTGGCGAAAGATCCCGACTTCCATATGACGATCCAGGCGTGCTCCGAGAGCATCGCGAGTCTCATCGTGGCCAACGTGGAAAGAGTCTTCGCAGCGTTCCGCCCATTCCGGGGGAATTCCGAGCTGATTACAAACCGACTCCGAAGCGCCTTCCAGCATCAACTGGCGACCAAGTGTCTCGTCGACTCGTCGAGATTTCGGAGCACTCTGCTGACCGCGGCCAGCTCCGGTCGGAGTTCGCTCGCAGATGGCATTGATGAGTGCTCGCCGGACACGTCGATCGTTGATTTCTTCAGCCGGAACGCTCAACTGCAACAGGCTCATTGAGCATTTAATGTCGACACCGACCGGTCCCGGATAAATGTGTGTTGGCGAAACCATCACGCAACCCACAGGAGCTCCGTAACCGCTGTGGGCATCCGGATTCAGCACGAGGTCCGTGACTCCCGGAGCAAGCCGTGAGTTCACGGCCTGCTTCAGGCAGCCTTCATCGAATGTACTTCGGATCGCGTGTGTTCCGATGACAGTGATCGGTTTTGTGTTGGAATCCGTTGTCGGCAAAATCGCGGTTGCTTCGCCGGTGCTGATGAGTTCGTAGGCCATGATCTTTCTTTCCAAAGGCGAGCGGCAGGGCGTCAGCCCTCCGAGTTATGTTTTTTTGTTTTGTTGCTTGGTTGAATCGCACGTTTACCACAGAGGGCACGGCGAGCACAGAGAGGAATCGCACTCGGAGGGCTGACGCCCTGCCGCTCGCCGGGACAACGCCCATCACGACAAGAATTGATGAAACGTTGCGCGCTCTGCCGGACTGAGCTACGGCCCCGGTGCTGAAGCGAGTTGTGGCTTGCTTCAGGGAATGGAGCCGGTGGGATTCGAACCCACGACCTCGAGGGTTACAGCCTTGTAGTTCCATCTGCATTCGTGATGCGGTGTTTCGAAGCAGGTTTTCGGTTTTCAGTGTTCAGTTTTCGGAAAAGTCAGAAGAGAACTCAGCCGGGGACAAGAAGTATCGAGAATTCTCCGCTTTCGCGGGGCGGGGTTTGAACCCGCTGGTTGCCAATGTATTCCCGATGGCATTCCCCGGCTGATGCTCACCATAGAAAGTCCCAAAGGTCGACAAGAGTTTGTTGTGACAGCGTTTCGGTGATGTAGTCACAACAGCATTCGACCTTTGAGGTTTCGGTGTATGTATTCAGTAGGCAGTCGTCAGCAGGCAGTCATGAAGCATTTGAAATTTCAAATCTCAAATTTCAAATTCCTGGCCCTGCCAACTCTCCTCAAACATCGCTCGACAAGGAGTTCGTAAGACGTCGTTTGCTCTACCGGACTGAGCTACAGAATACTTTCGCACTCCGGCAGGAGTCGAACCTGCGACACAACGTGTAAATGTAGTCCTACTGGCATTCGGGCGATGTTTGAGGAGAGTTTTCAGTGTTCAGTGTTCAGTGTTCAGTCAATCGCATTTGGAATTTGAAATCTGAAATTTCGAATTCGAAAACAGACCCGACAAGGTTTTGGCGAGACGTTTTTCAGGTGCTCTATCCAATTGAGCTACCGACCATTTTCATGACCGAGCGGGATTCGAACCCGCAATCCCCTGAGCCCATGTAGTCCCATCGGCATTCGGACCTGTGTTTCAATTCGAGTTAACAGTGTTCAGTTTTCAGTGTTCAGCAGCGGCAGAAGATTAGTCCCTGCGTTTACTGAACACTGTCAACTGAACACTGAAAACCCTGCGACGTTCAAATTCTCATCTGAGAAATCTCATTGACCCAGTGGTTCTCTGAAAAGCGTCCGCCAGCGACGTCCGCAATCAGTTGAAACACATGGTCACTGAATCCTCCGACGTTGATAATATCTGATCGCTCCTTGCCCTGAGTTGTCCCGTTAGGCTGGATATCGATACAGATCATCTTCGCCTGTGGATTGCGTTGCTTGAACGCCATCCACTCCTTCATCGTCTCAGTCGCCTGAGTTCCGTAGCCGTAGTGCCGATTTGAATCGACCCACGATTCGTTGTCGGAAACGTAGATGATCAAATCTCCCTTCGCCTTCGTCTCGTTCAGGTGCTTCAACGGCAGGCTGCAATTGGTTCCTCCGGACGGCAGCTTCATCAGCTTTTCAGCGTTCGTCATCACCGTATCCCGAGGGTTCAACTGGCAAGGCGTCACTCGATCACTGAACGGCACAACGATCGTGTCTGGGTTGCTCCGCATCACTGCGGCCGCCACCAGGGCTGCCACGTCGATACACTTCGCGGCTGTCGTTGAGCCCGCTCGATGACCTGTTACAGGAGAATGCATCGATCCAGACACGTCCGGGAACACATAAACCTGTCCGTTGATCTGCGGCACATTGCGAATCGCGATCTCCATCGCATCCTGCAAAGCATCCTTGACTGGTCGAGGAACCTCGCCGGTAATACTGATCCAGGCTGTCAGCAACTGATAGGGGAAGACCTTAGCCTTCTCAATCAGGTTCGCATTCTTCAGCCGGTTCGCAATCACTCCGGTCAGGTCCTTGTCCTCAAACACACCCTGTCGCACAAACGTGTTAAGGTTCATGCGAGTCATCGTCCATGATGCGTTCCCAGCAATCTGCTGCCAGTCTTTCTTTGTCAGAGGAAGAGCCGTCAACATCTGGAACGGAACATCAGGTGCCTTCACCTTGCCAGGATTGGTGTTACGCTTGAACGCTTCATACTGCTTCACGATCTCTGGCAACGACTCCTCTTTGAATGTGCGTCCGATCAGATAAGCGTACAAAGCTTCTCGCGAAGCATCCTTTGGCTTCGGATGAGCCATCTTGATCACATCCGCCAGCGATGGATCGTTTCCCAAAGAGCCAGAGAACAACTGTTCGTCCGTGCGATTCTCCAGCCACTGGAGGATCAATCGCTTTGGCAACGTTCCAAGACTCTTTCGGCCAACAACTCCGGACCGCATAATCTGCACGAAGTTACGCAGCATCTTTGGTGAGTCGATAACTCGATCAAAGATCTCGGCCAGCAAACCCGGAGAGCGAACCGACAGCACAGCACAAAGAAGTGCAGGCATATCCTTCATGTAACCCTTTGCTCGAGCGAACAACGCTACCTGAGCGATGTACTCCGGCTCATTGGCACCGCACAGCTCGAGGATCGCTGCGAGCTGATCTTCGGCGGAAACGTAGTACGTGTTGTTCAGGCATCCGGTGGCGGCATACTGAGCCAGCTTGTGCTTTGCGGAGAACTCATAAGCCGTTCCGCCAGCTTCGTTAACAGCATCAGCTTTTGGAGTTAACAAGCCCACCAATGACTTGAAGAGCGACTTGCTGGCCATGATCAAATTCTCCTGCTTTTGTTTTCATCTCGTTGTCGTGTCGTTTGATGAGATGTGACAAAGCAGGCTCTGTGCCAGTTCGGTCAATATTTTTATTTATTTGCCATAAGTGACTTATTTGAAACGGTTTGCGTAGCGCGGGGTGAAGTGAACGGTGGAAATCACGCCTCAAGCGACCGGATACATTCTATAACTAAGGATAGCAAAATATCTCAATACATTATTACTTACCACGCCCCAGCGTGTTGGAATCCGTGGTCTTGTTGTCTTCGGCGTGATACACAGATAAAGGACTTTGCTCGGCGCCTTCGAACTCAAGAGGGAACGGCATCGGTTGAGACGCAGCCACCATGACGAGACCGCCCACTTCGGGTCGGGGCAAAAGTGAGGGTGCTGAGGGTTTCGGGGTGATGATGAACCAGCGTCGATCCTTCATCAGAATCTGTGTTCGCAGAACGCGAGCAAACTCCGGGGTCACTCCGCCTTCGCGACTTCCAAAGATTGTATCCCCGATGGCTCGCGCGGTTGTTTCAAAGTTTGCCGTCGCCGCACTCATGGCATCCTGAACTTCTGCGCTGGCCCAGTAGTCATACATGGTAGTTCGCAGAGTCTGATTATTAATCACAGACTCCTGCACAATGGCCCAGACGATCGATTGCAACTCTTTGTCGGTCGCGACCTTCTTCAGGTTTTCTCGAATCACCGAGCGGATCTTTTCATTGCGACTGATTCGCCCGAGAATTCGCTCGGTCACCGCCACAAATTCGTTCGATCGTGATTCCAGCGCAGGTGTGACTTCTTCTTTCATGAAGCGATCAAACTCCAGCTTCACGGCGTTCTTTTCCGGCAGAGGTGATACATCGTAGAGATACCGCCACGTGAATGAGAACAGGGAGACACGATTCCACAGGTCCTTCCCCAGCTCGGTTGCCATGGGACGCACTTCTTCCTGAACGATTGGCAGAATCTCAGTACGAACCAGCGGAACAATCTGATTGCGAATGATCTCGACCTGATAGCGGTCCGCAAGTTTGCCAAAGTCGCTGCGGTGAGCATTCAAAACTGTCGGTAATTCCGCCTCGATCGCTTCCACACATTTCCCGATGCCGGTTTCAAGAACCGGCTGGAGTTTCAGCAGGACCTGTTCACGATGCTTCTCCCAGTCCTTCGCAATGATCTCGGCAATTTGCTGCTGCCGCTCCGCAGTGACAAGCTTCGTCGCAACCCAATCTAATGCGGTGGGGGTCGTGTGATATTCCAACTGATAGCCCAGCGGAAATGCGTCGTTGACTGCGGAGTCATACAGTACAACGGTGGCTTTTTGAGTATACGCCTCGACATGGGGTAGAACCGGCTTGCCTGAAACAGCCGGAGGTGGAGCGAAGTTGTTGCGAACTCGCCCGACCTGGCGAAAGCGTCCGTCGTCAGTCTTCAAAAAAATTGGGTCGCCATCAGCCAGCAACAGATAAGTCGCGGACACCGCCGAAAATTCCTGGGGCGCCCCCGTCAGCCAGCCGGCGATTCCCGAAACAGTCTCAGACGCCCCGTGACCGCGGGCGGCAAACTGGCTATTAATAGCGAAGGCACCACCCATGATCAGCGCAAGCCAGGTCGATGTGCCGAGAATGATTTTTCTTGTTTGCATGGGGAAGAGTTCGGTCTGGACGCTATTCGCCTGGCGGAATTTTCGGAAACTGTCTCAGAGTTTTACGTCGGCAGCAATGCCTTACACAGTTGCCGTCGTGGAGGCGACAAAACTCGTCAGCCCGGCCTCCTGATCCGGTCTTGAGACCATCGACAACCTTGGTCTCAGGGAAAAAACTGCCGGAACTGCTCAACGAGAAGGCTTTCCCCAGCTTCGCAGGTTTATTAGACTTCTCAGCGACTGGCAGCTTACCGAATCCCCGTGAGGTGCCATTCGTTCAGATTATCAGACAATTCAGGCAATTCAGAAAATATTTTGTTGTCGACCATCTGAGCGTTGATCGGAGTGGGGCAGAGGCGTTTCGCTTCTGAAGGAGTCATTTGTCGCCCTGGGAAGCCACGGCACCAAATCGTATGTCGGAAGGGACTCTGAACGATGGCGTTTGAGCCACAACGATTTATTCATGCTGCCAATGTTCGTCTGGATGTTCCCGTCAGTGTGCAAACGACGGAGAAGCTGACTGACGAACTTCGTTTTGCATTCGAAGACGCGACGCTTTACGCCTTTGATGAAGTCATCGAAGCCTGCATCAAGCGAGACGTGGATTTCCTGCTGCTGTCGGGCAACATCTTCATTGAAGCCGATCGCAGTCTCCGCGCGAGACTTCGGTTGCTCAAGGGGTTTAGCCGGCTCGATGAACAGAATATTCACGTCTTCGTTTTGCCGGGTGACGCAGATCCGCCCGAAGCCTGGCGGGCGATTCCCGAGCTGCCAGAAAACGTCACAGTCTGTTACAGCTCAAGCCCCGAGCCGATGGAGCTGTATATTAAGGATCAGCTCGCGACGACCGTTTCCGCCTCCATGTGGTTCGGCGAAGTCGACGATTTCGGGATTCGCGTGATTGCTCGCGGTGGTGTTGGCGTTCAGCCGTTTCGCATTGGCGTTGTCAGCAAAGCGAAGTTCGAAGAAGCCCGCCGCATGGCCTCCATGGCCGCATCCGCCTCTGACGAAGCGATTGCTTCCACAATGCAGAATGTCGTTTCCGGAGAACAGATCGATGCTCCGGGCTCAAATCTGGACAATGGCGAAGATGACGAATCGACTCGTGTCTGGCGTTCGATTGATTCAGAAAACGGCGAGAAACCTCGCCGCATTGCGGATAGTCGACGCCGTCAAATCCAGCGATCGCTGGACAGTCTGGAAGCCGGCCCTGCGGATGAGCATCCATCGCTGGACCCGGATTTCGTCAAATACACTGACGAAATGCTTCGTGAAGGCCATCTGAATTATCTGGCTCTGACCGGTGAGATGGCTCGCACAACATTGTGGCGCGAAGATGGCGTTGTGCATTGCCCGGGAACAACACAGGCTCGAAGTCAGTTGGAAGCCGCCGGCGGGGCGTGTTCGATGGTCGAGATCGACGTTAACGGCGAAGTTCGCATCACGTCAGTCGACACGAGCTGCGTTGACTGGAAGACGATCGAAGTTAACGTCCGCCCGCATACCACGTTGTCAGCCATGCTGCAGCAGATGAAAACCTGCCTCATGGAACTGAAACCCAGCACGGCCGATCGGATCTGGTCCGTGAACTGGGTACTGAGAGGTGCGTTGCCGGCGTTGCAGGAGTTAACTCGCAGCGATCTGGATGTCGCAGCGGCCGTCGAACTGGATGAGCTGCGTCATGCGGGGCGGACGATTCGGCTTCTGCACGATATTCGAACTCTGCCAAACGGCTGGCCCGCGGGCGATCCTCCCACAAGTCTGGCTGATCAGTTTCAGGCTTTCGTGACGCGATCCAGGCAGCTTTCGGATGAAGCTCTGCAAAATCTGATTGATGGTGATGAAGATCTGACCGCCGGCTGGAAGCAACGTCTGACATCACTGATGCCGTCCGTTGATCCGGAACAGATCCTGGCTCGTATGCGCACCGATGGCGCGGCGTGGTTTGCCCCGGACTTCGGAATTGATGGTGTATTTGCAGAGGGTGATCCGGACGATTCGTTTCTGGATGAACCCGCTGCCGGAGAGACAGACGAAGAATTGACTGATCTGACAGATGCGGACTCCATTGAAGAAGAGGAATCCGATGACTGATCAGCACATTACTGGACGCATTGCAGTCTTGCAGGGGACTTCGGCATGAGGCTGACGGAAATCGATATCGACCGTTTTCGAATCTGGCGAAGCCTGCTGCTTCGTCTGGATCCGAAAGGCCTGAACGTTATCTACGGTCCGAACGAAGCCGGCAAGACGACGCTGATGCGATTTATTCGCTCCACGTTGTATGGCTACGAACCACTTTCGACAGAGCCCGCGTGGCATCGCCCTGACGCGGAGCAACCCTGGCGTGGTGCGGTGCGGTGTGAACATGGGGGCCGTACATGGCGAATTCATCGGCGAGCCGAATTCGAAGGACGCGGAAAACTGCGTCTTTCCGGCGGTCCGGAAGGAATCGACAAAGAACAGGCCGTTTCCAATTTGCTGTCCGGAACCAGTGAAGAAGTCTACACAGACATCTTTGCTGTCGGTGTGCGCGAACTGCAGCAACTGGCGACGCTCGGCACAAATCAGGTGGCCGAATATATCTACGGCTTGTCGCTTGGGCATCAGGGTCGACAGATTCTGGATGCTCTCGGAGATGTTCGCGAACGTCGAGCTTTGATGTTCGGCGATGACAATCGTTCGGGCAAGATTCCACAATTGTTCGATCGCTATGCCAAGCTTTCTGCCGGGCGTAAGAACGCAGGCGTGGCTCGCGATAAACACGCCAAGCTGACGCGTCGTCGACGCGAACTGACGACGGAGATCGATGAGCTGCAGCAGCGTGAAGATGCGATCCGCAACGAACTTCGCGGCCTGCGATTTTTGCAGACCTGCCATAAGCCGTGGAAACGCATTCGTGAATTGCAGGAAGAGTTGGCGAAGCTGCCGGTCATCCCGACGAATCCGACCGAGGCTTTGAAACAGTTTGCGACGGCAGAAAAGGACTTCCAGGAAGCCAGCAGCCGCCGCGACAAGTTGAATGAACAGTCGGCTCAGTTTCGAGGCCAGGCTGAACGCATCCAGATGGATCAGCAGTTCGATAAAGAACGCTATGCGATCCAAAGTCTGGTTGATCAGGCCGACTGGCTGCGACAGATTGAGGAGCAGATTCGTACGGCGGAAGATCGATCGTCTGAGCTCCGACGAGAACTCAATCATCAGCTTACACAGATGGGTCCTGGCTGGAGTATCGACCGCCTGAATGCTGTCGACACGTCTCCCGCTGCGCACAACCGACTCCTGGAAGCCGCGCGGAAGTATCATGATGCCTTGCAGCGACGCGGCAAACTGCGTCGCTGGAATCGCAGCATGACCAAACGCAGCCAGAAGGAATTGGTCGAGCTGAATGCTCAACTGGATGAAGTTGGCATACCGGTCAATGACGCCATTGAGATGGAGCAGGCTCGACTGAAGGAGCTCGAGAACCTTGGCCGCCTGCGACTGCAGGAAGAACAGCTTGCACTGAAGATTCAGACAGTGCGACGTGTGATTGATCGTGTTGATCTGAATGAGTCAATTCCGGAGTGGGTCGACAAGACGATTACAACGATGGGCTGGATCGGAGCGGCGGTGTGCGTCTTTGGGATGGCAACGTTCTCGCTGGGCGGTGAAGCTCAGCGTTCACTGGGCGGAGCGCTGGCCGCCGCAGCGTTCGGCTTTGCCGGGATCATGTGGTGGGGTGTTCGTAACGGCCTGCGAAATAACTTCGACGCAACCGTGGGTGTCAAACTGGACGACATCGCCGACGAAGCTCGCCAGGCCGATCGCCAGCTGAGACTTCTGCAGGATCGTATTCAGAGAATGGCGATTGCAGATCGTTACGGCAAGAATCGCTCCGAGAACGCCGACAACTGGAAATCCTCAACCGCCGAAATGGTCGACCGGATCGGTGATTGTTCTCAGCGCATTGCTGAACTGGAAGTGCTGCAGAAGAAGCAAATGCGAGCCGCCGCGCGGCGAATGCGATTGAGAATGCTGCGAGATCGCTTCCGGGGTGCTCAGCAGGATTTGAACCTGCAGCGTCAGGAATGGTGTCGCCTCCTGACTCAGGTTGGTATGGATGAAACCATTCATGTCGAACAGGCGTTCGACTGGTGGCGTAAGATCCAGGATGTTCGCGAACTGCTGACTCAGTGGCGAAACTCCGCGCCCGAAGTTGAAGGTCTGCGTCGCATGTTTGAAGCGATGCGTCTGCGAGTCGAACAGCTGGGTGGTCGATTGACGAACGCGAAGAAAATGAATTTCGTTCGTCCCTTGGAAGTGCTGACGGCCTGGCAGTTGCAACTGAAGTCACACGAACGAGATCGCTCCGAGAAAGAACGATTGATCACCGACGCAGATACTCGTCAACGCGATGCGATTCATGCTCAGCATCAGATGGAAGCCGCCGAACTGCGCCGTAGTGCGATTCTGGCACGATCGGGTGTGGCGTCTCGCGAAGAACTTGTTCGTCAGCAGGAAGTAGAGACGCGCCGTGTTCAGATGGAGAATCAGCTGAAGAAGGCGAATGACGAACTGGCTGATGCCGCTTCGGCCGAGACAGAACTGGCGATCGTGGAAGACGATTTGTTCCGCTTCGATCCTCCGCGAGCCAAAGAGACCATCCAGATTCGCACGGCGGAACTCACAGAAGTTGAGCAGAAGCTGAATCGGAATCATGAAGAACTGGGCAGCCTGAAACAGGAAATTCGACTGTTGGAGTCTGGTCGCGATTCACACGAAGAATTCTTCCGCAAGTCACAGCTGGCGTCAGAAATTTACCGAGCGACAGAGGAATGGTTTTCTCTTCAGATCGAACATGAAGCGGTGATTCAGATTCGTCGACGATTTGAGCAGGAGAACATCTCCGGCACGCTGATTACCGCGTCACAGTACATGCATCGGATGACGTCCGGACGTTATCATCGCATCTGGGCTCCGCTGGGCGAAGACTATCTGTGTATCGACGATGAGTATGGTCAGACATTCCGAGTCGAACAGCTCAGCGGGGGTACCAGAGAGCAGTTATTCCTTTCGATTCGTTTTGCTCTCGTCAGAGAATTTGCGAGAAGAGGTGTCGAGCTGCCGCTGGTGATGGACGACCTGTTCGTCAACTTCGATCAGGAACGTACCGAAGCGGCCGCAGATTGTTTACTGGATGTCGCGAAAGATGGTCAACAGGTTCTGTTCTTTACCTGCCACGAACATATCGCACATCTGTTCCAGAGGAAGAATGTTGAACCGTTGTGGCTGCCGGGGCACAAAGTGGCCTTCGACACGATGAAGCCGGAGTTGGAGGATCATTCCCAATCCTCTTCCAGCGACAGCGATGCCAACAATGCAGACTTTGTCGCGAACTCCGACGAACTGCTGGACGAACGCTTCGAAACATCCGCCGACGGTGATCCTGCCAGCGCGATCTGAGAATTTGCATTGACGACTGATGGTTGACTGCGAAGCGGCGCCAGGAGGCGACTGATAGTGCAGGGAGGATCGTTCACCGAGAAGTCAAATCGCCTTTGACTTTGACTCGGGATGCTGGCAAACATGGTTCTGAGATTATCGACAGAACGCGGAAAGTCGCGAATCCCTGTCGGACAGGCTTTCACCCAACCACAGAAATCCGCGACCTTCCCCGAGTTTCCGTCGACCAGATCGATTACAGATTGCGTTCCTGATCGGCCTTGTTCAAAGCCTTCATGTAAGCATGAGCAGCCGCTTCGATGATGTCGGTACTGATGCTTTTCCCATGATACTGTCGACCGTTCACATTGATTTTGACACGAACTTCGCCCTGAGCATCCTGGCCTTCAGAAACACTGCGGACGTCAAACTCTTCCAGCCGTGCGGGCAATTCCACGATGCGTTCCATGGCTTTGAAAACCGCATCAATCGGACCATCACCAATCGCCGCATCGCAACGAACCGGATGGCCCTCGCACTGCAATTCCAGCGTGGCCGTCGGAATTGCAGAAGACCCGGCAGACGTATGAAAGCTGACCAGCTTCCAGCGATCAGCGGCATCCGAAAGACGATTCTCAATCAGCGCGATGATGTCGGAGTCGTAGACTTCCTTCTTCTTGTCGGCCAGGGCAATAAAATCGTCGAACGCTTTTTGCAGAGCCTGGTCGTCAAGATTAAAGCCTAACTGGACAACTCGATCACGAAACGCATGGCGTCCGCTGTGTTTGCCGAGCACCAGATTCTGGCCGACGTAGCCAACATCTTCCGGCCGCATGATTTCATAGGTGGAGCGTTCCTGAAGCACACCGTGCTGGTGAATGCCGGCTTCGTGAGCAAACGCGTTCTGCCCGACGATCGCCTTATTTCGCTGCACTTTCATGCCGGTGATCGTCGACACCAGATGACTGGTCGGATACAGCCGCTGAGTATTAATCTTCGTGTGCACGCCGTAATAGTCGGCTCGAGTGCGAATCGCCATGACGATCTCTTCCAGCGCGGCGTTTCCTGCGCGTTCGCCGAGACCGTTGATGGTGCATTCAATCTGTCGAGCCCCGGCTTCCATTGCCGAGAGGCTGTTCGCAACGGCCAATCCAAGGTCATCATGACAATGCGCGCTGATGATGGCCTTGTTGATGTTTGGCACATTCTTCTTCAGATGCGAAATCACTTTGAAGTAGTGATTCGGTGTCGCGTAGCCGACTGTGTCGGGAATATTGACGGTGGTCGCTCCGGCGTCGATCGTTTTCTCGACAACTTCGCAGAGAAAGTCCAGCTCTGTACGAGCGGCATCTTCTGGCGAAAATTCAATATCGTCGCAGAACTCTTTGGCCAGCTTCACCGAACTGATCGCTCGCTCAATGATCTGAGCCTTATCCATCTTGAGTTTGAATTCGCGATGAATCGCGCTTGTGGCCAGAAACACATGGATGCGTCGCTTCTCTGCCGAGACCAGCGCGGCTTTGGCTTTGGCGATGTCGTCTTCACGACTGCGAGCCAGGGCACAGATTGTCGTGCGATCACCAAATCTGGCAGCGATCTGAGAGACAGCTTCGAAGTCTCCCGGCGAGGCGATTGGAAAGCCCGCTTCGATCACGTCCACACCCAGTTCCACCAGGGCTCGTGCAACTTCCAGCTTCTCCCGAGTATTCATGCTGCAGCCGGGAGACTGTTCGCCGTCGCGAAGTGTGGTGTCGAAGATGATGATCTGGTCGCCGGTCATGGGGCTTTCTCCGTGAGGAGGTCGTCAAATGAAACAGAGCAGGAGTCTTGGTTCAGGTATTCTGACCGTCAACTCTTGCCAACAAAAAAACCCTGAGGAATCCTCAGGGTTCGTAAAGTCTATCAGACTGCATGCGTACCTGAGGCGAGCTTCACGAAGGAAGCAGGAGTAGGCTCAGGGTTAGCAGCAGGTTAGTCATAGTTTCCATCATCGGCAATTTGCCGTCTTTTCTCTACGTTTACGGTCCACTCCCGGGATTCTGCGATGGAGTTTTCCAACTCCATCTCCGCAGCGAGCACCGCAGCGTCATTTTCTCGGGACACTTTCCAGAGGTGGCAGGTTACCGCTCTTGAAGCCAAACGTCAACAACTTTCGCGGATTCCTTGCGATCGGCGAAGTTGTGTGCCAGTATGAGCGCCCCACCAAATCGATAAGCAGTTGAAGTAGGTCCTGCCTGCCGGGCAGGACTTCTCTGTCGGCTGCGACCTGAGTCCATGCAACAAAACAGGTCGACCGGCGATCATCAACTGCAGGCAGACATTGTTCGCCTTACGGCGAAAGTCCTTTCCGGCAGAAAGGACCTCCATCAGCAATCATCCGCGACTACAATCCGCATTGCCGCGAAGGATCAGATCTTGCCACTATCGCAGGAAAACTCACACGAGCGAACCCCGGTCGAGCACAATCCTTACGAGGTCTTCGGTGCTGACGGAAGCTTTCCGGAGGATTCCACGACCGTCGCCACTCGGGCGCGATTCAAAGTCCTGGGAGTGCTCTGCCTTCTGTCGGGAGTCCTGTACCTTGATCGCATCTGTATTTCCGCAGCTGTGGATTCAATCAAAACAGATCTCAACATTACCAACACCGAAGCCAGCTATTTCCTGATGGCATTTCAATTGGCTTATGGCCTGTTCGAAATCCCCACTGGCCGCTGGGGCGATCGGCTCGGCGCACGCCGCGTGCTGACTCGCATCTCACTATGGTGGTCGGCCTTCACGGCCATCACAGGAGCTTGTACTGGTCTGTGGATGATGGTCGTGGTCCGTTTTCTGTTCGGGGCCGGAGAAGCAGGTGCATTCCCGAATGTTGCTCGAGTGATGGCGCGATGGTTTCCGGACCATGAACGAGGCCGAGCGCAGGGAGTTCTGTTGGCCGCTTCTCAGATCGGAGGAGCACTGGCTCCATTTCTGGCGGCTGTCCTGATCCAATGGATCGGCTGGCGCTGGACGTTCGTGGCGTTTGGTTCTGTCGGGGCAGTCTGGGCCGCCGGATTCTATTCGTGGTTTCGAGATGACCCGGCCGAACACAAGTCTACGAACGCTGCCGAGGTCGCTCATATTGGTCGCGGCGCATCGGCAGGCAGCGTGCATACTGCGATTCCCTGGAACCTCGTTTCTGTAAATCCCAGCATCTGGTTTCTCAGCCTGATCATGGCCTGTGCGTCATTCAATAGTTACATCTACTTCAACTGGTTTCCCAGCTATCTGAAGGAAGGTCGAGGAATCGGAGCCACAGAAGCCGGCGCGATGTCGTCCGTGGTTCTGGCTTGTTCCGCCGCAGGAACTCTGTGCGGAGGTTATCTGCTGGATCTGTTCGTGACTGGAAAAGGAGTGGGACGAAAACGCCTTCACGGCGGAGTGAGCTTCTTTCTGTCGTCCGTGTTGTTAGGTTGTGGACTGATGTCTTCCAACGCCTGGCTGGCCGTGCTTTTCACCGGTGCATCGTGCTTCGCCACACAAGCCACTCAGTCTTTGTGGTGGTCCAATGCGATTGGAATCAGCGGAAAACACGTGGGTGCGTTGTTCGGGCTGATGAATTCCGTGGGTGTCTTCGGAGCCATGAGTTCCACGTATCTGGTCGGAGCCATCGCTGACTCGCTGGGGAGTCAGGGTTATACCGGCCGTGATCAATGGGATCCGATTTTCTATATCAACATGGGAGTGCTCGGCACTGCGGGGCTGCTGTGGTCGACATTCATTTATAAGAATGTTGAGTCCGACGAGCTGTAGCCGGATTCGTAAGAATTCGGAATCGTTCCTGAACTCTCACGAGTTCGGCTACGGTTCTGTTCCTGAGCTCTCACGAGTTCAGCTACGGTTTTGTTCCTGAACTCTCACGAGTTCAGCTACGGGATTGGCTACGGGTTTGTCAGGAGTCGTAGATTCTGAAAATAGTAAGAGCTCTCTATGTCAATCATTGATGTGCACAGTAATTTCTGGCAGTTTCCGGAACACTTCAACGACGATTTCCGTCAGCAGGGCAAGCGCGCGAAAGCGGGTGTGGAGCTCGATCTGACTGTCACGTTTGAAGACTATCAACGCACTTCGGTTCCGGATGTGCGGACCATTGTCTTTGGCGGCAAGGCGAAACTCAGCGGACTCTGGGTCGATGATCGATCGGTGCGAGATTACGTCGCGCAGCATCCTGATCACTTGTTGGGATTTCTGTCAGTCGATCCAACTCAGGACGGCTGGGAACGCGAGCTTCGTGAGGGACATCTGGAACTCGGCCTGCGCGGAATTAAGCTGATGCCGATGTACGCGGGCTTTCGTCCGGATGAGGAACGAATGGCTCCGCTGTGGGAGTATGCTCAGGAGCATCAATTACCCGTTCTGCTTCACACCGGAACCACGTTCATCTCGCAGGCCCCGCTGGAATGCACTTTGCCTCGCCATCTGGATCCGGTCGCCACTCGTTATCCGGAAGTGCGGATGATTCTGGCCCATCTGGGTCATCCCTATGAAGGCGAATGCGTCGCGGTAATTCGAAAGCATCAGCACGTTTATGCGGACCTGTCAGCGTTGCACTATCGACCGTTTCAGCTTTATCACAGTCTGATGCTGGTTCAGGAATACGGCGTCTGGGACAAAGTGCTGTTCGGCACCGACTATCCGTTTACGACCGTGTCTGCCACGATTGATGGACTGCGGAATCTGAACAACATGCTGACCGGGACAGCTCTGCCACGCCTGAATGAGGCTGCGATTGAACGCCTGATCTATCGTGACAGCCTGCCCTTGCTGGGACTGACAGGCAGTTGATTGCGCAAGACTGCAGCAGCGCAACGGCGACTTTTAGCCAGGGATGACTTTGAAAGGGCAACTTCAAAATTCAACTCCGGCTGGCTTCTGAATTGTCTACGTATCGATTGTCTGGCATGATGCAACAGGCGGATGGTCGTCTCTTCTGATGTTTCAGCCTGAATGTGTTGTTGGCCCATGAGCAGTAAACGCGCGATGGCACAGTTGCTTCGTCATTTGGCGGGGACCGGAGTGACTCACCTGCCGAAGGTTGATGTCCCGAAGCCTTCGCGAGTCCTGGGGAAGCCTCGAGCGGGACTTGCCGTCGCCGAAACGGCTGTTGCAAGCGAGACAGTTGCCTCGACGGCAGAGACAGGAATTGGAGCGTCGCGAACCCCGAGCCGTCTCAAGGCTGCATCATCGGTGGCGGAGATGAAAAGCCCTGCATCCGTGCTGGGTTCCGATAATTCGAACAGGGTCGCCACGCCTACCGGACCGTTCCCCGAAACGAAAACGGTCATGGAGACCACGTACACTGATCTCACCAGCCGACGCGACGCGCTGAGTGTACTGGCGAAATGTGTAGCGGGGTGCCAGCGGTGCCCTGAATTGGCTTCGCGGAGAACTCAGACGGTTTTTGGTGTCGGCAATCCCTCGGCAGACATTATGTTCATCGGCGAGGCTCCAGGAGCGGAAGAAGATGCCAAAGGCGAACCATTTGTGGGCCCGGCCGGGCAATTGCTGAACAAGATTGTCGAAGCCAGCAAATTGAAGCGAGAAGACCTCTATATCTGCAACATTCTACGCTGTCGCCCCCCGGGAAACCGTAATCCATTGCCGGATGAAGCAGCCAACTGCCGGGAATTCCTGGATGCTCAGATCCATGTTGTGCAGCCGAAATACATCATCTGCTGGGGGACGGTGGCCGCTCAGAATCTGCTCAATGAAACTCAGGCCGTCGGAAAGCTTCGCGGAAAACTGTTCGACTATCGCGGGATCAAGGTCATGTGCACTTATCATCCCTCTTACCTGCTCAGAAACCCGGCTGCCAAGAAACAGGTTTGGGAAGACATGAAGTTCTTCATGAAGCACCTGGGAGTGGAACTCCAGTAGTTTTCTGGGTTTCGAGGAACGGAGCGTTCCTGGCAGTGTACCCAAAATGGCAGGACAGGCAGCTCTCCGCAACGGCGGAGAGAATCGGCATAAAAGCCGTGTAATCGGGGTCTCCTGAAGAAGCCGAGCCCAGCGAAGTTTGAGGATTCTGACATTCCCGGGAGTCGGCTGAAGATTGAGGCGGATGAATTCCGAATCTAAAAGGCCATGAAACTGTTGACGAAAGCCTGGAAAGTCTCATAATCCCGCCCCGAAGCGGTCTTCCAGCCGAACCAGCATATTTTCTGGCTGTCTGGAACGGGTGTTGACAGGGCTCAAAGTTGGGCGGCGAACAAATTTGCCGTGTCATTTTTGGCGAAGTTGCTGTCGAAAGCCTTTTCCCAGAGACTGATTCGTTACAATCTGATCGTGTTTCGCTGGAACACAAAACCATTGCGGGTGTAGCTCAGTTGGTAGAGCATCACGTTGCCAACGTGATTGTCGAGGGTTCGAGTCCCTTCACCCGCTCTTTTTTATTGCCTCCCGGGCCAATAAAACCGGTGGAGGCCGGCCA
>JBPOIW010000166.1:0-42598 GCA_052034165.1 Planctomycetota bacterium
AGTCATCGACGATTGTTTTTGTCAGTTCAGGAGTAGCAATGGCTGTTCGAATTCGCATGAAGAAAATGGGACGCAAGCACCGTGCGTTCTTCCGTATCTGTGTTATGGACTCCCGCGTTCAGCGCGACGGGAAGGCGATCGAAGAAGTTGGCTTCTACGATCCGATGGTCCATGACAAGTCTGCTCGCGTTAAGCTGAATCTAGAGCGAGTTGAGTACTGGATGTCCGTCGGTGCACAGCCAAGCGAAAAAGTGAACGCCTTGATTCGCAAGGTGAAGCAGAACAAGTTCGGCAAGGCTCTCGCGCCTCCTCCGATGCTGGCTCCAAAGGTGAAGGAAGTCGCAGCTCCAGCAGAAGCTGAAGCTCCTGCGGCTGAGTAATCCGGATCAGACTGCTGCTGGGTCTTGTTCGGACTGTATTCTGTACGCGGCCACGAATGATTTGTTTCGCAATAAGGTATCCCGCGAACACGCAACTTCATTTCATGCCGAGCGGAATATAAATGTCTTCAGAGTGTCTGACTTCAATGAAGTGAGGCTTCTGATCAGAAGTTCGAACACAGTTCCAGCCAGCAAATGGGACATCGGCTGTTATGCGGTTTGATATCCTCACCCTGTTTCCGGAGATGTTCGAGGGATACCTTGGACAAGGTCACCTGAAACTGGCAATAGAACGCGGTCTGGTAGATATCAAGCTGCACAATTTCCGGGACCATGCTCCTGGAAAGCGACGGCAGATCGATGACAAGCCCTTTGGTGGTGGTCCGGGGATGCTGATTATGTGTCAGCCGGTTTTCGACTGTGTCGAAACCGTGCAGGCTCAATCGGAAGTGCCCGGACGGTTACTGATGATGACCCCTCAGGGTCGAAAATTGGATCAAAAGCTGGTTGAGGAGCTCGCTCAGGAGCCTCGACTGCTGTTGCTTTGTGGACGGTATGAAGGTTTTGATGACCGGATCCGTCAGGGGCTGCAGCCAACTGAGATTTCGGTGGGCGACTTCATCTGCAATGGTGGAGAAGTCCCGGCGATGTTGATCGTTGACACAGTCATCCGGTTGATTCCGGGTGTTCTGGGCGACGAAACCAGCAGCCGATATGATTCGTTCAGCAACGCCGGTTTGCTGGAACATCCGCAGTTCACGAGACCTCGTGAGTTTCGGGGAATGACGGTGCCGGAAGTGCTGATCAGTGGTGATCATGCCAAGATAGAAGAATGGCAGAAGGCTCAGAGCCTGCAGAGAACAGCGGAACGCCGCCGGGACCTGTTGGACCAGTCCGGCTCTGACTCTGCTGAGTTTGAATAAGTTCAAAGGAACCCAGTCATGCGAAACAGTTTGATTCTCGCTGTGGAAAAGTCCAGCCTGCGTGAGCAGCCGCTGCAGTTTGCCGTCGGCGACAGTGTTGATGTGCACACACGAATTCTTGAAGGTACCAAAGAGCGAATCCAGATCTTCAGCGGCGTGGTCATCGCCCGCAGCGGAACTGGCACTTCAGAATCTTTCACCGTTCGCCGAATCGTCCAGGGCGAAGGTGTTGAGCGAAACTTTCCTGTGAACTCCCCAAAGATTTCACACATCGAAGTGAAGCGACATGCTCGCGTTCGCCGCGCGAAGCTGTTCTATCTTCGTGAACGAACCGGCAAGGCCACACGTCTTAAAGAACGTAAGGCCAAGCCATGGGAAGTTCAGGTCAGCGACTCTACGAAGTGAGAGCTGACGGTACTTCTTCGGTGGCGTAACGTTGCGAGACTGTTGGTGAGTGACCGAGAATTGCGGCAGCCTTTGATGGGGCTTGTTGCTCTCAGTTTTCCTCGCCTGAATGGCTGACCAACGTGGCAGAAAACTAGAAACAGGCGACTGCCTCATCAGGGTTCCTGAGGCAGTCGCCTTTTCGCTGCGCGGTGTCTTGAGGAATCTGGAACTCTGGGGCAGTCCATGAAGAACCTGCTTCGCAAACTGCTGGGTGATCGCGGCGAACGTGCGGCTGTTAAGCACCTCAGGAAGCATGGCTATCGGATCCTAGCGAAACAGTATCGGAATCCGTTTGGCGAGATCGATGTTATCGCACAGATTGGTGCCACGACGGTGTTTGTTGAAGTGAAAACTCGTAAGTCTGCAGATGACGGTCAGCCTTTTGAAGCCGTCGATCGACGCAAACAGGAAAAGCTGACACGGGCCGCGCTGGCCTGGCTGAAGAAACATCGACGGCTCGAGCAGCCCGCTCGCTTTGATATCGTGTCGATTCTCTGGCCCGACGATGGCAGTGAACCTCGGTTGACGCATTACGAAAATGCCTTCGAGCCAACCGGTCGCGGCCAGATGTTTAGTTAGCAGCCCACCCCAACCCCACCTGGCCTGCCCTGGTGGTCCACGGGCCTTCTGCACCACTTCCCCGTTCGGCAATCCATCGCCAAATCAGGCCGCCATTTCATCTTCCCGGATGAGGTTCTTTTCCGTCGACATCACCACTGCCGAGATATTCCCGGCACGAGCCAGTCGATCGAACTCCTGCTCATCAAAACCGGAGGACGCTGTCGCCATCAGGCCAAAACCACCGCCCAGCAACGTCACCCCGGTCAACACACTGCCGGCCACAATCAACAAGGCAAAGTCGCCGCCGACTTGCTGCACTTCCATCATTCGAACTCCCACGAATAAAACCATGCCCATGCCGAATGTTGTCAGACACAGGCCTGTAGCAAACCTCAATGGCCGAAGCGTCTTTCTTTCGGCGGAAGTTTCCGGACCGGGGGCATCCAGCGAGAAGGTCTCGGAGTCTGCCATCGCAGAAAACTCCGCAGTCTCGTTAGAGACAAGAGTTGCGGTTTCGGACTGCGAGTTTACGTTAGTCGTGTCCATTGAGATCAATCCATCACCGAGTTTTGCCAACATCGTGTTAGCGAATCCGCTTCAACCTGAGCGTCCAAAAGGCCGCCGACTGTTGAGGTCGCAGCGGGCCTGGCAGAGGTAATATTCACGCTCAATGGCTTTGCAAATTCTCACCCTTGAGCGAGAAAACCTCGGTGTAACTCGCCGTACAAACGCTGCCATGACCAAAGCGGATCATTTAAGATCCATCGATTCCTTGTTTTTGCGTGGAATACCTGGGAAGGCTGCCTCAATCGTGGGCTCGCACAAAAATTGACGGTCCGTGTCAGTTGCTGAAGAGCCCACAATCTGCGGACACTTCAGCCGCTTTGTAACCCCTAACTTTGATGGCAGCGCACGATGAAGACAGGTCACAGTTCTCCCGGCGACATCGACGAATACATCTCACGTTTCCCCAAAAAAGTGCAGGTCATACTCGGGAAAATTCGGCGGATCATCAAGAAAGCTGCGCCTGATGCGGAGGAAACTATTAAGTACCAGATCCCAACGTTCGTGCTGAATGGCAACCTCGTACACTTCGCCGCCTTTGAACACCACATCGGGTTTTACCCAACGCCCTCCGGGATCACAGAGTTCAAGGAGGAATTGTCAGCGTACAAGAGTGCTAAAGGATCGGTTCAGTTTCCAATTGACACCCAAATCCCATTCAACCTGATTGAACGGATCGTGAAGTTTCGCATCCAGGAAACTCGGGAGAAGGCAGCCGCGAAGGCGAAGAAGAAATCGTAACGCCGCGATGAGACGATAACCGAGCCGACATGCAGCGACCTTGGCCCTCGGGGCATCAGCATGTCAACAGAACTGCTGAACGGTGGGCTGCGAAACAACGTATTGAACGTGTGAGCGAACTACTCCTGGGACAGCTCGCGAAGTTCATCGAGCGCGTCATCAAGGTCGGGGACTCGAGCGCCGGCGACTCTTCCTTTGCGGTCGCAGTCGTTCAGCAGCAGCAACATTTCGTAGTCTTCGTTCTCTTTGAGTCGCTGATGCAAACGGAACCCAATTGTGCGATCGCGGATCAAATGAGCATCCATGTGATGCCGAATCAGCCACGCAGTGCGTTCGGTAATGAAGCCTTCCATAGCTTCCAAACCAGCATTCACATGATCGTTGTTATCAATGCCCTTACCGACATCGTGCAGTAATGCGGCCAGTTGAAATTCTTCATCGTAAGGTAATTCATCAACAGCCAGCACGTAACACTGCAACAAGTGATAGAGCACATCGCCTTCCGGATGATATTCTCGTCCCTGAGCAACCCCGGATAATGGAATGAGCAGCGAACGATAAACCTGAAATCGATCGATCGCGTTATCCGCCGCAGTGACTTCCGACTCAAGGTCGAAGTCCGGATACTCTTTCTGAAGGAACTGTTCAAACTCCGGCAGAGTCGCTCGTTCGATCGCCTTTCCCGTGATCGAACTTTTGAATTGAAATGACGCCTTGTCCGGCGCGTACATGGTCAACTCAACGGGAAAGCGATCCTTGATGTGGAAGTGGGTGAAGATTCGTTCTTCACCATGTTTGCGGACGCGTTTGCGTTCCAGTTGATAGTCGATGCCTTCGGCTTCAAGCCGAGCTTCCACAGCTTCTGCGGTCGCGGAGAAAATGTGAATGTCGATGTCTGAACCCTGCCGAATATGACCGGTGAAGGTGCTGCCGATGATCTTCGGCCGAAAGTTCTCCAGCATTCGCATCAGTCGCAGGGCTTCGAACCGCATCTCACGGAGACGATCAAATCTTGAATCGCCTTCGAACAGATTCGCCAGCCGCAAAATCTCATCGCGGATTTCTGCATTGCTGGGCAATTCGGACGGTTTGACCCAGCCCTGGCAAAGTCGTTGAGCCGCCTTCAGCTTGGCTCGGTAGTACTCAGACTCACTTCGGGAGTACATCAGACGTGCCGATTCCACAATGATCGCACGTCGCAGTTTGGCATCTGTCATGAAACAGTGTCGGATTAATGAGACGACAACCGGATGCTGATGACATTCATCAGCGCAATTCAGGATGCTCTCTCAATGCCCTTCTTGGCCGACACGCGGGCTCGAGTAATGCTACGCCCCTGACTCCGATCATTCAAGAGGAGCATTCGTCAAAAGCAGCGTCGAAAACAGGAATTGAGACGCTCAATCACGCCGTTTGAAGAAGGTGTCGCACGATGGCATTAGCCGATGCGACTCTTGCCAAACTTTTCCATCAACCGCAGCGTTTCTTCGCTGACGTGGTGTTCGATGCCTTCGCTGTCGATGGATGCGGTTCGCTCGCTCACTCCCAGAGCCAGCAGAAATTGATACACGATTTCATGTCGACGCTGGGAAAACTGAGCAAGGCTGCGGCCTTTCTCGGTAAGGCTCACGGGAGCATAGGGCTCTGTATCGACGTAGCCATCCCGCTTCATTCTGGCCACAGCGCGGTTGACGGTCACGTGACTGACAGCAAATCGTTTGGCCAGATCCCGGACTCGGCATTCTCCCAGCCGCTCATGAAGCTCCGCGATCGCTTCCACGTAGTCCTGCGTCAGCTCGGTCGCATGATCGCGACGAGTTCGCTCGTGGCCTTTCGTTCTGGTCTTTGTTTCTTTCACAAAAACATCTCGTGGAGTTTTACGAACGTTTCAGAGTTATCGGATTTGGTTCTTCAATATTCGGTCGGCAGTGTAGAGTCCGTGTCAACGATTGTCACAGCTTTCGATCGAGATTCAACCTGCCGCTTTTTTGGACTGCTGCAGCCTGCTGCAGCTTTCCGTTCCACAGCCTGCTGTGGGGAACCGTTTTTGAATGCTGGCAAGTACAAGCCAGCGGTTTGGCAGCAGGCTGGCGCAGTCCAGGGGAATTCCTTGCATCATTGGCTATCATACCCGAGGTTCCGCTGTCTGCCTTTTTGTACGTACTGAAACCCCGATCTCATGTCGCGAATTCGAGTTGTCTTTTCGATAGGTGCCATGCATGGAGGTGGCTCAGAGCGTCAACTCGTGCTGGCTCTGCGACATCTGGACCGGCAGAAGTTTGAACCGTTTCTATATCTCGTCTATCGATCAGGTCCGCTGTTGGATCTCGTTCCGGCGGACGTTCCGATCACGTCTTTTGAAGAACGAGTGACCTCATCGCGAATCTATCTCCCGGGGCTGATGCATTCGCGTCGAGTCAAGGACTTTGCGGCGTTTCTGAAAGAGATCAAGGCCGATGTCAGCTATGACCGCACGTTCCTGATGACGCTCATCTCAGCCGCCGGCGCACAGCGTGCAGGCGTCCCGAATGTTTCGACGATTGTGACTGATCCGGAGATTGGCTTTGCACCGGTCGCAGGAAGATTTCAGTGGTTTAAGCGACGAATTCTGCATCGCCTTTACAACAATTCTTCACGAGTCCTTGCCGTCTCCGATGGGGCTCGAGAATCTGCCAAACGGTTTTACGGGATCCGAGATGAGAAGATTCAGACTCAACGCAACGGTGTTGATGTGGAGCTGATTCTTGAGCAATCCGCAAAGCCGATTCAGAACGACTGGTGGACTCGACCAGCGCAGAAGGGAACATCGAGACTTGCGCGCATCGTTTCCGCTGGTCGGCTGAACCATGAAAAGGGATTTCATCTGCTGATCTCGGCGGTCGACGAACTTCGCCGTCGATGTCCGGATCTGGAGTTGCGTGTCGCTTTGCTGGGAGAAGGTCCGCATCGTGAGAAGTTGGAGCAGCAGGTCCGCGATCTGAAGCTTTCAGACATCGTCCAGTTACCTGGATTTCAGGAGAATGCAGCGGCTTGGTATCGTTCGGCCGATCTCTTTGTTCTGCCTTCTCTGATGGAAGGCATGCCGAACGTGCTGCTGGAAGCGATGGCATGCGGCACTCCGGTGATTTCCTCGAACTGTCATTCGGGGCCGGCTGAAATTCTGGAGAACGGTCGACTGGGCGAACTGGTCACGGTCAATGATGTTGATAGTTTGCTGCATGGTCTGATGAAATGTCTTCAACATTCTGATGAGATTCGGACCAGGGCCAATGAAGCTCGCCGATGCGTTGATACGGAATGGTCGATTCAGGCCGCCACACGTCGACTGGAAGCGATTTTGCTGCAGGCTGCGCGAACAAAACAGCATTGATCAATGTTCTGATCAACCGCAAGATCGGCGTCGGCACATATTCGTTGAACAGATTGCAGTTTGAGAGGTTGATATCGATCGCGTCCGTCACAACCAACGCCGCATTCTCCGTATCCGCAACTTCAAATCACGCGTCGCATTATCGGTTCTTGTGATTTGCGTCAAGTACGTTTTGGGCATAGAAGCCCGCTGAAGCACAAGGTTTGTCGAGTCAGAAAAAAGCTGTTCATCCGACGTTTACAAGTGAAGAAGAATTCAGCACATTACTCACGCTCGTGACGATTCGCAGCCGCGTTGATCGTCGATGTTTGAAACGACCGGTTCCAGCTTGTGAACTTTGTCGACGGCGTTGTGATACTTAACTCACTGGCTTGCAGCGTCATACATGGATGTCTTCCTCGAACAAGAGACCGAATGGGCCAAGCCTTCGATGGTGGCCCGCATTGCCGTATCTATGCCACTTCGGGCGCATTCCACAGAATCATTGTTTGCCGAAGTTGAACAGTTACATCGCCGAGGCATTCGCTATGTGGCAGTGCGTCGCCAGCAGGTGCTTCGCATCGGTGAGCATGCTCTGCATGATGTTCTCGCTGATGCGGGAATCAGCGTGAGTTGTCTAGGATTCGCGGGCGGCTTTACGGGTTCTTTAGGAATGACGTTTGACCGAGCCACCGACGATGTGCGGCGGGCAGTCGATCTTGCCACCGACCTCGGGGCGAGGTTCCTTGTTATTGTTCCCGGCGAACAAGGACTTCATACGTACAACCATGCGGAGCGCACTGTTCGCATGGGGCTGACTGATGTGTTGTATTACGCCGATCAGCGGCGAGTTCAACTTTTGATTCCCAACGATACCGTGTTGGGCTGCAAAACGGATGTGTTTCAGATTAAAGGCTGCCCGCTGCGTTGGGTGGACAGACTTGGCTCACAGACGATTCGACCTATGATTATTGTGCGTGGGGAAACGATCGGCTGTCGACTGCCACATGGCTGGCGAGAAAGTCTTGCGAACGGCGGATGCCTGCGTGTCTGTCATAAATGTTGCAACTATGAGCAGAATGCTCGACTGCTGACAGGAATCCTGACCTATCTGGCTCGCAATGGCGGAGTGCCGGGATTCGAACGCTTGTCGGCAGATTAGGCTCAGAAAAAGAGGTCAGTAACAAATAGCCAAATGGCCCGAAGGGTGCTGCGCACTATTGGTTCCTGCCCCCTTTTCTTAGCCAGTGCGTTGGCTTTCCGACACCAAATCGGAATAATCCCGGACCCACCGTCCAATGGGATGGCCCGCGATCGAGATCCTGCAACCTGCAGAATTCATCGAGTTTCAAGCAGCGCGTTCGACTCAACGAACGAGAACTGACAAGACCCGCGGGCGATTCCGGGTTTGATTCCTTCTGTTTGAAGGCCCGCCGATGAAATCTCAATATGCGTCACTTCGCTGCCCCATCTTCGCAGCGCTGATGATTGTTTTGTCCGGATCCATGAGCTTCCTGAATGCCGCCGACTGGAAAACTTTGACAGTCCCAGATGCCTGGCGCAGTGTGCCGACGGGAGAGCTGGCTCCGATCAATGGTTACTCGTGGTATCGAGCGCTCGTCAAGATCCCGAAAGAGTGGGACGGACAGCCGTTAACGTTGTTCTCGGAAGCTCTGGATGATGCTCGCTCAGCCTACGTCGGTGGACAACCCGTCGGTGCCACGGGAACCTTTCCTCCACAGTTTCGCAGTGGCCTGGGAGAAAAGGGCCGCTACGCTGTTGATGCATCGCTCATCAAAGCCGGTGAATTCAACACGATCGCAATTCGAGTCTATCAGAATGACCCTCGACCAAACTTCAGCGTGGCTCCTCCTGTTCTGATGAACGAAGCCACGATGCAGGCGTTCCGTCTCGAAGGCGTCTGGCAATATCGTCCGGGCGATGACGTGGCATGGGGCAAAACTGATCCCAATGAGTTTGGATTTGACCCGGCTCAACCGCTCACTGATGCTGACGCTGCAGCAAAAGCCGTCTATCTGAAAGTTGATACCGTTGACAATATTGAGAAATACGTGGCTCGCCGAAATGGTGACACGGATCCGCTGTCACCCTCCGAAGCCGTCAAACATTTCCTGACCCCTGAAGACCTCAGTGTAAAACTGGTTCTCGGCGATCCCGACATTGCTCAACCGCTCTTCATGTCGTGGGATGAACGAGGTCGCATGTGGGTCATGGAGTATCGGCAGTATCCGGATCCAGCGGGCCTGAAGATGGTCAGCCGCGATACATTTCTGCGGTCGGTCTATGACAAAGTTCCGCCCGCGCCGCCCAATCATTTCAAGGGCACGGACCGAATCAGCATCCATGAGGATACCGATGGTGATGGCGTTTATGATCAACACAAAATCTTTGTCGATGAATTGAATATTGCCTCATCGTTCGCGGTTGGACGAGGAGGAGTCTATGTCACAAATCCTCCGTATCTCCTGTTCTATCCGGATGCAAACCATGACGATATTCCCGATGGAGATCCAGAAGTTCTGCTGGAAGGATTCGGCATTGAAGACTCACACTCTGTGATCAACAGTCTTCGCTTTGGCCCGGACGGCTGGCTGTACGGCGGTCAGGGCAGCACTGTGACCGGCGTGATTCGCAAGCCTGGCTCAAAGGAAACACCCGTGCAATCGCTCGGGCAGCTGATCTGGCGCTACCATCCTGAAAAGCGCATCTATGAGATCTTTGCGGAAGGTGGCGGCAACACTTTCGGTTGCGAAATTGACGAAAAGGGACGCATCTTTTCCGGGCACAACGGCGGCGATACGCGAGGCTTCCACTACGTTCAGGGTGGGTACTATCGCAAAGGCTTTGGAAAGCACGGTCCTTTGTCGAATCCTTATGCCTTCGGCTTCTTCGAAAACATCAAGCATCACAGCGTCGCACGATTTACTCACAACTTCGTGATCTACGAAGAGAACACTCTGCCGGAACGTTTTCGCGGTGAACTGTTCGGTATCGAACCACTGCAGGGACAAGTCGTCCTGAGTCACTTCAAGCCATATCAGTCATCGTTTGAAACGGAAGACATTGAACGAGTGCTCAAGACGGATGATCCCTGGTTTCGGCCGGTTGATATCAAGACTGGTCCCGACGGTGATATTTACGTGGCTGACATGTACGAGCAACGTATCGATCACAGCAGCCACTATGCCGGTCGAATCGATAAGAAGACTGGCCGAATCTACAAGTTGACCGCGGGAAAAGCATCCTCCGGCGAGCGGCAGGGCGTCAGCCCTCCGAGTGCTCCCGCACACTTTGACTACTCAAAGAAATCATCCACCGAGCTTATCCACCTGCTTGACCATCCCTCAAAGTGGCATCGTCAGACAGCAATGCGACTGCTGGGAGATCGCAAGGACAAGAGCATCATTGAGCCTCTGCTATCAGACCTGAAAACATCAACGGGGCAGGGTGCACTTGAACGACTGTGGGCGTTGAATGTCTCCGGCGGCTTGACCGATGATGTAGCCATCAAACTGCTCAGCCACAGTGAACCGTTTGTGCGAGCCTGGACCGTTCGCATCGTCTGTGATCCTAAGTCCACTTCGGACAAGATGGCTGCAGCGATCGCCAGGGCAGCTCAATCTGAGGCGTACATCGACGTCCGCAAACAAATGGCCAGCTCGGCTCGAAGACTTCCGCCGGACCTGGCTCTTCCGATCATTCGTGAGTTACTGAAATACGACGAAGACGCCGCCGACATTCATCAGCCGCTGTTGATCTGGTGGGCGATTGAATCGCAGGTTGGCAGAGCTGCGGTCGACAAGATCGCAAAAGAGCTTTTGTCCGAGCCGACAACTTGGCAGCGACCATTGGTGGCTCAGCATGTGGCCGAGCGATTGATGAAGCGTTATGCGCTGGCCGGAAGCCGCGAGGATCTTCTGAGTGCGGCCTCACTGCTGAACTCCGCGCCGGACAAGTCCAGTGCCGAGCGTATGTTGAAGGGCTTTGAAGACGCGTTTCAGGGACGCAGTCTGGCGGGAATTCCTGACGAGCTTGTTCAGGCTCTGGCCAAAAGTGGCGGCGGCTCTCTGGCGTTGCGATTCCGTCAGGCTCAACCCGATGCTATTGCTGAGGCGGTGAAAACAATTCGAGATCCGGCCGCTCCGAAAGATGTTCGTCGGCAGTTGATTGAGATCTGCGGTCAAACCCATCAGGCAGACTTGCTTATCGTTCTGCGTGAATTGCTGAAGACCGAGAAGGATTCTGCTGTTCTGGGAACACTCTTCGCCGCGTTGCAGAACTACGATGCAGCCGACATCGCGGTCGATGTCACATCCCGCTATGCAACACTTCCAGAGGAACCTCAGTTGGCCGCTGAGGCGATGCTGGTGAGTCGCACCAGCTGGTCAAAGCAATTGCTGGCCGCGGTTGAATCCGGATCGATTTCCAAAGAGCAAGTTTCAAACTCGGCACTTCGAAAAATGCTGATGCACAGTGATGACAGCATTAAAACTTCCGTAGAAAAACTCTGGGGAGAAATCGCGGGGTTGTCGCCCGCTCAGGTTCAGGCGGAGACCGCTCGCATCAATGGAATTCTGGGTGCTGGTTCTGGTAATCCTCGAGCTGGCAAGCCGCTGTTTATGCAGAACTGCGGTCGATGCCATTTACTGTTTGATGAAGGCGGACGCATCGGTCCGGACCTGACACCGTTCGCTCGATCAAATCTGGAACGCATTCTGAGCAGTGTGATTAATCCAAGCCTGGAGATTCGAGAAGGCTTCGAAAATCACGTCGTGGTCACCGTGGATGGCAGAGTGCTCAACGGATTCCTTGCCGACAAGGACAGCCAGGTCGTGATTCTTCGAGGCGTCGATGGCCAGAACGTCATTCTCAAGCAGGACGAAATTGAGGAAATGAAAGTCATCCCGCAATCCGTGATGCCGGAAGGAGCACTCAAGGCGCTGACGGACCAGCAATTGCGAGACTTGTTTGCGTATCTACGATCGTCGCAGCCAGTGAATTAGCGAACTTGCGTGGATCCACAAAAACTTCACTTAGCGGCAACCTGCAGGCGATTCCGTGGATCTGCCTCCACGGCCAATTGTTCACAGAGAGAGATCTGGCCGCCGCCGGTTCTTTCGACCGAAGACCAAGCAATCGAAGGGACCTGAAGCCTGAACTTCGGCCGTTACAACCACTGTCGATTGAGGCGGGTGGATTGCAGTTGCATGCTGTTCGGACCACAATCGCTGCTGACTTGAACGTCCATTGACACTGGCCCTCGTTACCCTCAACGCAGCGTATTCCTGTGCAGACCCAGCTTCCATCTGTTCGCTCACCTGACTTCCGGAGTATCCCTCGATGCACTCACGCCATTCAGCCTGGATAGCCCGGTTGATTATCGGTCTTTCAGCCCTTAACTCGATTTGCCATGCCGATGTTGGTGTGGGAGCAGCGCCGATCGAGGGTGCTGAAATGCTCATTGATGGCTCGCGCGAAATGCTGGATGAGAAATGGACGTACTGGCAAGGCCCCGGATTCAAATCTTCGCTCCCGATTAAATGGAAGATCGTCGACGACCCGTTTGATAGCGGCACGGCCGTGATGACGGATGATCCAGCGGCGGCGGGCGGGCGATTCGGTGCGGCCGATATCGTGACGAAGAAAGAGTATCGCGATTTTCGCCTGCACATTGAGTTGCTGATTATGAATCCCGGTGGCAACAGCGGCGTCTATCTGCAGAATCGCCATGAGATTCAGGTTCTGGACGGCGATGATACTCCGCACGGAATGGCGGCCATCATCAACGAGACCGAGTCACCGTATTATGCGTACAACGGTCGAGGAAGCTGGAACTCCTACGATGTGGTCTTCCGAGCCGCTCGATTCAAAGACGGTCAGCGTGTTGAGAAAGCTCGGGCAACGGTTTACTTCAACGGCCAGAAAGTGCATCACAACTTTGAAATCAATCAGGTCTGGGGCGGCCCTAATTCCGGAATTGATGGCGGCAATGACGGTGGAAAAGGAATTACCGATACGCCTGGCGGGATTAAGCTGCAGTGCGAAGGCCACGACGTTCGGTATCGCAATACATGGATCAAGGAACTCAATCTGGAGAAGCCCGAAACCGACTTCTCTGAGCCGTTGAGCGTCGAATCTCGTATTCCGAAAACCGAAACGATCCAGCACCTTTTCAACGGCAAGGATCTGTCGGGCTGGTCAGGAGACGAAGCACGCTGGTCTGTAAAGCATGGCATGATTCGCGGAGCCAACGACGACAAAGTCACCAGCAGCACTTATTTGTTCACGGCGAAGAAGTACCGTAACTTCCGAATGCTGTTCGAAGTGAAGCAGACGATGAGCGACAAGCACTCCACAATGCACTCGGCGGTGGCCGCTCTCGGTGAACAACTTACGGATGCTGGCGAAAACAAGTTCGGCTTCAAAGGCCCGTTGCTGATGTTCTGTCATGACTGGGGCATCTGGGACGCTCATCGTCGCAATCGCGTGGCCCCGGTTGGCCGCGGAAACGAACTGGAGAAGAAAGGTCAGTGGAATCAGATTGAGATTCTGGTTCGAGGTGATCGCATCCGCTTCGCAGCCAACGGCGAAGAAGTTTTTGATTTCACCGACAAGCCTGAAATGCTTCAAGCCTGCTCCCTGGGACTTCAACTTCACAGCAATGGCCAGCCTCAGGAATATCACTTCCGTAGCTTACTGCTGACTGAGGAACCAGAAGATAAACTGGTGACAATCGTAAAAAAACAAGGCGACCGTTGAACACCAATACAAGATGATGGCTTGAATCAAGCAGATTCGTTCAGGAAATGCATTAATGGGATTGGGGATCGATCCAACGAACGACTATGTGTTTCGCCTGGCGTTTGGCGATCCAGCGAACTCGGATTTGCTGATCCACTTGCTCAATGCGATTTTAGAGCTGCCGTCTCCGATTGTCGCGGTGGAAATTCTCAACCCTTTCCTTGAGCAGGAATTCGATTACGACAAGCTCGCTGTTTTGGACATCCGTGCGAAAGATTCGACCGGGCGGCTCCTGAATGTTGAAATGCAGACATCGTTGACAGCAGCGTTGCGGGAGAGGCTGGTGTATTACGTCGCAAGCCTGTACTCGAGCCAGCTTGGTGAAGGCCAGCCCTACTCTGAATTGAATCCCACAATTGGCATCTGCATTTTGTCAGTGAAAATGTTTCCGCAAATTTCCGCCGGGCATCTGCGATTCTCGCTGAGCGATGTCGCTCATGGTGTTGAGCTGACTTCTCATTTTCAGATTCACACGGTCGAATTACCGAAGTACAATATTGGTGCGGTTGATTCAGCTTCGTACAAAGTCGGAGCCTCGAAAACTGCCGATGAAGTGGTCGCCGAGAACCGCAGGCCTCCGAATCAATTGGAGAATTGGGCATTGTGGTTTCAGCGAGCGGAAGAACTTGACGCCGCTCAACTGCGAGAGTTGCTTCCCGGTGCCCCGTATCAGAAAGCGATCGGAATTCTTGAAATGATCTCCAGAACACCCTCTCAACGAGACGTCTACGAAGCTCGCCAAAAGGCGATCCGCGATGCCGCATGGAAACTGCACGAAGCCCGAAAAGAAGGCCTCGCGGAAGGCCGCGAAGCGGGACTTGCAGAAGGGCGTGAAGAAGGAGTCCGACTGGGCCAGATTCAGTTGCTCCAGCACTTGCTGAATGAACCGCTGAGTTCTGCTTCGGATCTGGAGGGTCTGACTCTGACGGAACTAGATGATCGGATCTCG
This sequence comes from Planctomycetota bacterium, assembly GCA_052034165.1. Lineage (GTDB taxonomy): Bacteria > Planctomycetota > Planctomycetia > Planctomycetales > Planctomycetaceae > SXXK01. The sequence continues at coordinate 14,737 of JBPOIW010000166.1, forward strand.
GCACTGCAGAGTCGGCTACAAAAGAATTAAAAAGCAACCTCCGCCGACATCGACCGAATCCTGCGTGCGTATCTCGAAGTCGTCGGCCCTCTGTCGCCACTCGACGGTTTACGTAACACGCAGAACAGAACTCTTAACGGCTCGAAAACGATTGCAATCACCATGACCCCAGAATTCCCTTTCACTCGTCTGCGTCGAAATCGTCGTGCAGAATGGTCCCGTCGGCTTGTGCGTGAGCATGAAGTCACCGTCAATGATCTGATCTGGCCCGTCTTTGTCGTCGAAGGAACGGGCCAGCGAGTCCCTGTGGCGTCAATGCCCGGGGTGACTCGTTATTCCGTCGACGTCTTCGTCGAAGAAGCGCGGAAGGCGGTGGACCTGGGGATTCCTGCGATCGCAATCTTCCCAGTCACTCCTCAGGAAAAGAAAACTCCTGATGGCGAAGAATCCCGCAACCCGGACAATCTGATTTGCCGAGCAATGAGAGCCATCCGTGATGCCAATCTGTCCGTTGGATTAATCGCGGACGTCGCCCTGGATCCTTACACGACTCATGGTCAGGACGGTCTCGTTCGCGACGGCTACGTTGTGAACGACGAAACCCTGGCCGCCTTGAATCTTCAGGCGATCAATCAGGCCAAGGCAGGATGCGATATCATTGCACCGTCCGACATGATGGACGGTCGCGTCCGCTCGATCCGCGAATCGCTCGACAAGGCAGGTTATCACAACGTTCAGATTATGGCCTACTCGGCAAAGTATGCGTCTGCGTTCTACGGTCCATTCCGAGATGCCGTCGGCTCCGCAAAGAATCTTGGCGGAGGCGACAAGCGGACCTATCAGATGGATCCGGCCAATACCAACGAAGCCATTCGTGAGGTTGCCTTGGACATCGCCGAAGGGGCCGATATGGTCATGGTCAAACCTGGCATGCCGTATCTGGATATTGTGCGTCGCGTGAAGGACGAATTCGGTGTCCCCACGTTTGCTTATCAGGTGTCCGGTGAATATGCGATGATCACAGCCGCTGCCAACAACGGCTGGCTCAATCGAGAAGCCGCCATGCTGGAAAGCCTGCTCTGCTTTAAACGCGCGGGAGCGGACGGAGTGCTCACCTACTTTGCCACAGAAGTCGCAACACTGCTCAATAAATAACGAAGCAACTCAACGAGCAATCTGCTTCATGTCCCAGACACGAGCGGTCCCGTCACGACCGGCTGTCGCAAGATGCTGGCCGTCATGAGTAAACGCGACCGCATAAAGTGACCCAGTATGCGCCACGAGTGAGGCCACCTGTTCTCGTTTCTCTGTCTGCCACACACGCACGATCCGGTCTTCGCCGACGGAGGCAGCAAAGGGCGTCGTCGCAGAAAATGCAACGGCCCAGACGTCGCCACCATGACCTTCACAGGTGTGATGAAGACTACCACTCGAGGTTTCCCACAGCCGAACTGTTTTGTCCCAGCCACCAGTCACGATCTGCGAGCCATCGGGCGAAAAGGCCACGCCGTAGATTCCTCCGCTGTGCCCCTCCAAAGTCAATTGCTCACCGCCAGTCGTGGCATTCCAGATGCGAGCTGTCTTGTCGCCGCTCACGCTGGCAAAGGTCTTTCCGTCCGGTGCAAATGCGACTCCGGAAACCGTCCCCGCATGTCCATTGGTTTTGATCGTTCTTTCGCCAGTCTCGATATTCCAGACCTCGACCTGTCCTGTTCGTCCACCGATCAGCAGTTGATTGTCGTTCTGTGCAAACACCAGCGTCCGAATGGCGTAGCCCGTTTCGAAATGTTTGGATTCGTTCGTCGTTGCCAAGTCGAAAACTCGAACCTTGCCATCGTCGCTCCCGGTCGCCAGCAGCTTTCCATCGTGACTGATCGACATTCCCCAAACGGGTCCGGAATGCGCCTTGATCGTGGAAAGAACGCGTGACTCGGCAACGTTCCAAAGTTTGACGGTGCCATCGTCAATGGCCATCGCCAATGTCTGGCCGTCCGGAGTAAAAGCAATCGACCACACTGGGCCGGCGTTTCCTGTCAACACAGCGATCGGGGCTACCTGAGGCTCCGAAACCGTTTCGACAATTCCTGCAGCCTTGCCAGTGGCGTTGCTGCTAATAGAGTCACCGGATACGACAACGGGATCGGCTTTGGGGAAAAACGGAATCGCCACTGCCAGCGTGACAATAATCCCGGCAGCAACTCCGGCAAGTCCGTAGGAAAGTCGGGCCAATCTTCGCTTGCGACTGCATGCGGTCTGACCGGATTTGCTCAACGCTGCCTTCACGACTTCACAAGCCGCGTCTTCAGCCAGAGCAGGAACCTGCAACGGTGACAGCGGTGAAATCCCCGTCAGGATCGCTCCCAACGCATCCGCGATTGCAGCCGCAGAGACTGGTCGATCCTGAGGACGTTTGGCCAGCATTTGCTCGATCAGAAATGCAGCGGCTTCCGGCAACTCCGGGCATAATTTTCGAAGCGATGCAGGTTTCTCTTCGGTGATCTTTTTCAGTATCCCCAGAATCGTCGGCGCGGAGAATGGCGGCTGACCTGTCGCCATTTCGTACAGTACCGCGCCCAGACTAAACAGATCGGCTCGCTCGTCGGTCGGTTGCCCCAAAGCCTGCTCCGGAGCCATGTACATCGGCGTGCCGGTGACATAACCCGTCTGAGTGAGCTTCGTGTCTTCTGTTGACCGTACAAGCCCAAAGTCGGTCAGCTTGACTCGATCACCGGGGGCTTCAAGCAGAATATTTCCCGGCTTGATATCACGATGCACGAGGTGCTGCGTATGCGCTGCAGCAAGTCCGGCCGCTGTCTGCATTCCGATTCGCAAAACTTCTCGCACAGGAAGCCGGCCTTTCGTCGCCAGCCGCGATTCCAGGGACTCGCCCTGAATCAACTGCATCACCAGATACGGCACGCCCTTGCCATCCGAATGTGATACATGGTGCATCGCTACGACATGTTCGTGAGCAATCGAAGCCGCCGCCCGGGCTTCTCGGCAGAAGCGCTGACGAGCCACATCGTTGTTCCTCATGGCAGGGTCAAGCACTTTGACTGCCACGGAACGTCGCAGGTGCGAATCGAAGCCTTCGAAAACGATGCCCATCCCACCACGCCCAATAACGCGCGAAATGTCGAAATGGTCGAGCCGCCCCAAATACGCAGGATCCGACGGAGCATCCAGGAAGTCTGTCTTTACTGGCTCCGCAGGCCGTTGAACGCCGTCTGAAATAATTGTTGTCGCGAAATTACTGTCCGCCAACGACTTCTCTGCAGACTCAACAACCGACCAGTAGGCAGATTGTTTCGGCGGGCGCAGCCGATCTATGTGCTCGACTAATTCAGGAAAGGTCGAATCACCAACCGCTGTCTCCTGAATCGCCTGCTGACAATCTCCGCACTCATCAAGATGCGCGATACACGCCTGAACCTGATCGTCGGACAGCCCACCGTCAACCAATCCTTTCAGTTCATCCTTCGTCGGACAACTACTGCGACAATTTGATGGAGTTGGATTCATGATGAAAATTCCTGTTCCGTCTGCAGTCGCTGGATTTCGGTTTTCAATCGAGCCATCACACGGCTCTTTGCAACATAAATTGCGCCGGCCGACATTCCCAACGTTTTGCTGATGTCGGCTGCCTGCACACCATCAACTGCAGTGAGCCAGAACGCCTGCCATGTTCTATTTTCAAATTCTGGTTCGATGGCCTGCATCGCTTTTGAAGCGAGTTGCCGCTGAAATTCACGTTCCCACTCTTCCTCCAAAGAACCGGAACGATCCGGTGCAACTTCCAGCATCTGTTGAATCTTCGAATCCGCACTTGCCGTCGCAGTGGCACGTCGGCCAGAAAGATAAGTAGAAAGTCGGTTGCGAGTGATCGTAAACAACCACGCCCGAAAGCCGCCTTTCTGTTTGTCATAGTCCAGACGACCAATCGAACCCGAAACAGATCTCAACACTTCCTGCAGCAAATCAGCCGCATCAGCATCCTGAAGTCCGCGGTTGCGAACAAATCCATAAACCAGCGGACTGTAGAGCTGAAGAAATTCCCGCCACGCTTCATGATTGGAACTATCACGAAGTCGCACCAGCAGGCTGGCTCGTGTGACAGGCGATTCTTGGACCACAAAACACTCCTCCAGGCAAATTCATTTTGCGACTCTGCGCTGCAGGAGTGTATGTCGTCCGATGGGACTAAGCCGAGCGATACTTTGGAAAATCTGTGTAACCCGTATCAATGGGTGTGTACCACGTCGACATTTCTGCGGGAGGACTCAATGGCCAGCCGTTCGCAAATCGTTCAACCAAATCCGGATTGCTGATGTAAGGCCGTCCAAATGCAATCAGATCGGCCTGCCCATTCGCAATCGCGGCTTCAGCGGTTTCCTGAGTGTATCCACAATTTCCAATCAGCGGACCACTGAACACGGACCGGAAATCATTCAGCGTCATCGGCTCACCAAGCTGATGAAATCCGAAGGCCAGACCATCCATGACATGCAGATAAGCCAAGCCATACTGATCAAGCTGTTTGGCCACATAAAGGAACGTCTCGCGGTAGTCGGGCGAACCCATATCATTGAAGACACCGTTTGGCGAAATACGGACTCCGATTCGATCGACCGGCATCTCTGCCGTGGCGACTTCAATAATCTCTCTCAAAAACCGAAAACGATTCTGCACTGATCCACCATACTGATCCGTCCGATGATTGGTCCTGGACTGCAGAAACGTATCAATCAGGTACCCGTTCGCTCCATGAATTTCAACGCCGTCAAATCCAGCCTGTTTTGCTCGTCTGACAGCAAGGCGATAATCGTTAACGATCTTGCCAACTTCAGCCGTCTCGATCGCTCGCGGCACTTCATACGGCTGCTTCCCATTCGGTGTGTGAATCGAGTCTCCGTTGATGGCAATCTCTGACGGTGCCATCGGACGATTGCCGTTCAGAAAGCTGCTATGAGACGCTCGGCCACAATGCCAGAGCTGCAGAAAAATCCGACCGCCCGCCTGATGAACCGCCTCGACGACTTTCTTCCAGCCAGCCACCATTTCTTCCGAGTAAATCCCAGGCGTATCACTCCAGCCGATAGCATAGTCGGCGATCACAGTGGCTTCCGAGATCAACAAACCGGCCGAACTTCGCTGCACGTAGTATTCGGCCATCTTCGCATTCGGAACGCGTTCGGAGCCCGATCGAGAACGCGTCATCGGTGCCAATGCGATTCGGTTCTTCAGCTTCAGTGATCCCAAGGAAAACGGTGACAACAAATGTGACTCAGCCATTGATGAACTCACTTCTTTGCTTTACAGGGGAAATAGATTTATCGACGTCAAACTAAAGAACATTTACCGCCCAGCCGAAGGCGCCGGCCAGCACGATAAGCCGGCGCCATGGGCTGGGCGGTAAACAATTGGGATGGCCAATTATGCCAGATCAAACAACATGATTTCAGACTCCTGATCCGCGGGTATCGTGATTGACTCTTCACCGGTCACCGCTACTCCATCACTTTGCGAAAGTGCCACTCCGTTGACGGAAACCGATCCGCTAAGAACCTGCAGCCATGCTGATCGACCGGGAGCAATCGCAAAATTCACTGATCCGTTCTTATCCAACTGTGCCAGATAGATTGCCGCATCCGTGTGAATTTTCAAAGAGCCCTGGTCTCCGTCGCGAGATGCCACCAGACGCAATTCGTTGTGGCGTCCGGCCGCTGGAAATGATTTCTGCTCGTAACTCGGCGTGAGGCCCTTTCGCTCTGGAAACAACCAGATCTGATAAAGATGAGTAGGCTCTGTGGCGGAGGGATTAAACTCACTATGAGTAATCCCGGTTCCGGCTGTCATTCGCTGAAACTCTCCCGGCCGCAGAACCTCGCCGTTTCCCATCGAATCCTTGTGTTCCAGCGCGCCGGATAACACGTAGGTCACGATTTCCATGTCGTTGTGTGGATGAGTTCCGAAGCCCTGACCGGGAGCGACGACGTCTTCGTTCATCACCCGCAACGCTCGAAAGCGGACGTGTTGAGAATCCTGATAGCTGGCAAATGAAAACGTATGCCATGTATCCAGCCAGCCATGATCGGCATGGCCTCGCTCGTGAGCTTTCCGTACTTGTAACATTTTTTATTCTCCGGACGGCGCGAATTCAGGCCGGGACCTTCAGGAGGACCGCCTCAATCGTGGCCTCGAACAAAGTAACTCCAGCACTATTTCTAAAAACACGTAGCTGAACTCGTGAGAGTTCAGGAACCCCACCGAATTCTCACGAATCCGGCTACGTGGACATGTTTTGTTGGGCGTTCTAATGTTGGGCTGCCGCAGTTTGTTTCCTAATCGCACGCCCGACAGAAGGGGATACCAAGCTCCGCGCAGAACCTTACAGAGATTTTTCAGAGTTCTGAAAAAATCCCAAATGCCACCCTCAGGGGGTGTTTAGCGACTTAACGGCCGGAAATCTTCAGCAGAACTCAAAATCCTGCCTGTCGTGGCGATTACCCTCCAGCAAAGAAAACCGATTGTCGCGTACAACACTCGAACCGATTGTGCGCGGCCTGTTTCGGTGTCAAAATGGTTGATCGACTCAAGTGAGCTTTGGGGTTAGGTCGTCGTTCTGGTTGTCTTGTGGTGCTGGCTTCAGCCAGCATTGCAGCACAAATTTCAACGCCAACTTAAGTCGACACTACGGATAAGTTCAACAAACCGCTGGCGAGCTTCAGAGTCAGAAGCGGCCCAGCGAAAGCGGTGTCCTGTAAGTATTCGGGATCTGTCCACGAAACGGCCCCATTGACGGCGGCCGTTTCAGCATGCTCCCAACGTAGGCGATTTCCGGTATGACTGAGCGAAAGATTGGTCCCTTTATTCTCGGAAAGCAGATCGGTGCCGGAGGCATGGGCATCGTGTACGTCGCCACGTACGTCGAGAACGGTAAGGAGGTCGCTCTGAAGGTGCTTCCGCCGGGACTCTCCAACGACCCCAAAATGCTCAAGCGTTTCGAACGCGAAATTGATATTCTCAAGCGACTGACTCATCCCAACATCGTCAAATACTACGGCGGAGGCACTCATCAGGGCCAGCGCTGGTATGCAATGGAACTGGTCGATGGGGGATCACTTCAGGACATCCTGAAAAAGAAGAAACGGTTATCGTGGGATCAAGCCATTCAGGTCGGCCGACAACTCTGCGCCGCGCTCGAAGTTGCTCATAACGCCGGCATTATTCATCGCGATCTGAAACCCGCGAATCTGTTTGTCACAAAGAAAGGCAAGATCAAGCTGGGCGACTTCGGGATCGCGCGTGATACAGAAGCGACGGCCCTGACCGCTGCCGGAAAAACAGTTGGTACCTATGCCTACATGGCTCCCGAACAGATTCAGGGCAACGTGCCGATCTCACGCAAGACGGATCTGTATGCGACAGGTTGTTTGCTCTACGAAGTGCTGACCGGACAGACTCCCTTTGTCGCCGACAATCCAGCCGAGATGCTGATGCAACATCTGAATGATGATCCCTACAACGTTCGTGAGAAGATTCCCGAATGTCCGCTGGCGCTCGATCAACTGATTGAACGGCTGCTTGCGAAAAGCCCTGACGACCGTCCTTATGATGCTCTGGCTGTCCACACAGAACTGACGGGGATTCTGCAAAAAGCGATGCAGGTTGTTTCGGACGTTTCTCCCGAAGCGATGGCGGCGGCAGGAGCGGCAAAAGGCTCGGCAGTCGATCCTGAGACGGGTGAAATCAAACCAAAGAAGAAGAAAAAGAAGAAAGACAATTCCGCGTTCTACGAAAAAACATGGTTCCTGGTGACGTGTTTCTTTTTGTTAATCGCGGCTGCCGTCTGGATGGTTCTGCCGAACGAAGATTCGATTTACCTCAAAGCCAAAGAAGCGATGGCCACCGGCGATGATTCCTCGGTGGTCAAATTTGACGATGCAAAACGAATGTATCTGCTGCCTTACCTGGAAAAATATCCGGAAGGCAAACACGTTCAGGAAGTGCGCGGCTGGCTGGATGATGCAGAGGTTGCCATTCTTGAACGGCAAGCCGAAAACATGGCTCGCGGCAAACGCGACGGACGCAATCGCCATGAAAAAGACTGCATTGCCGCCTTGCAGGCCGAACGTGACAAGGACCGCAATCTGCTCGAATCCATCGAACTCTTTCAGCTCATGCTGAATTCGCTCGATAACGCAAACAGTCAACCGCCTGCCGCAGCGGCCGACGAAAAAGCGGCCTCCGGTGAAGCCGGTGGAATCATTGGCGATCCGAAGTACTGGCGAATGTTGGCTGAGCGTCATCTGAAGTCCCAAAAGAACGCCCTCTTGACTCACAGCGAACGCAACCGAATCATTACAGAGCGAATGACAGCGGCCGATAAACTTCTGGCTTCGGACAAGCCCGAAGATGGTCAGCTGATTCTGACGTTGTTCCGCGATATTTTCCGTTCCGAGAGAGATCTCGACCCATGGCTCGATTACGCACGGTTCCGACAGAACAGTGAACCCGCCGAGATGCCAAAACAATAGAGTCGCAGATCACTATGGCACACGATGAAAATACAATCGGAATGAACGATTCCGTTTTGATCGAAGATCTCGTCGATCAATGGGAAGGCGCACGGGAACAGGGAAAGTATCTGTCGATCGCAGACTTGTGTCGCCACGCGCCTCATCTTGAGCACGACTTGCGGCGCAGAGTTGATGCCATCGAACAACAACACTATCTCTCCGCTGATAAAACAGACCGTAAATCGACAACGGTCGCTGACCCTGAGAGTCTAAAATCTTCCAGCGAGATTACTTCACTGATCTTTCATGCCAAAGGTGGTCTCGGAGCCGTCTACCGCGCGACTGAACGCGAATTGAATCGTCAGGTCGCGGTTAAATTCATTCACCAGAATCTGACCAAAGATCGCACGAGCTGCGATCGCTTTCTGCTCGAAGCAGAAGTCACCGGTCGCCTGGAACATCCGGGGATCGTGCCGCTGTACGGCATGGGTCGCTCCGAGAACGGTCAGCTCTTTTACTACATGCGTTACATTGATGGCGAAACGATGGATGAAGCCATCCAGCGCTGTCATCAGATTCGGTCGACATCCAACACGTCTGGGGAGCCGGGTCTTGAATTTCGTCGTCTGCTCACGGCATTTATCTCCGTCTGCAAGACTGTCGCTTACGCTCACAACCGCGGCATTGTGCATCGAGACATCAAGCCGGCGAATGTGATGCTGGGAAAATATGGCGAGACGATCGTTGTCGACTGGGGCCTCGCGGTTCCCGTGAATCGCGATGATCGCTTTCGTAAAAGCGGCGAGATGACTCTGATGCCGAACGCCGGCAGCCAGAACAGCAGTACGTCCGGTGGCGGCGCCGGCACACTGGCTTATATGAGTCCCGAACAAGCGTCGAACCTTGCACCCACTCCGGCCAGCGATATCTACAGTCTCGGTGCGACGCTGTACAAGATTCTTTGCGGACAGCCCGCCTTCACGGGTGATAACGGTCATGAAATCAGAACTCGCGTGATCGAAGGTCGATTCCCGCATCCGTCAGACGTCGTGCGCAATGTGCCCCGCAGTCTGGAAGCGATCTGCCTGAAGGCGATGCAGGTTCAGCCCAAAGAACGCTATGAAACGGCGCTGGACCTGGCCGCAGATGTCGAAAACTATCTGGCTGATGAGCCCGTCTCTGTTCTGAGCGAAACTCGCGCCCAAAGCATCTCGCGCTGGGTCAGGCGACATCGGTTCGCTGCTCAGTCGGCCGCACTGGGAATTGCCGCCGTCGTCCTGATCAGCCTGCTGGCCGCAGCATGGCTGGGGACGCTGGCTCGTCGCGAACATGCTGCTCGTGCATTGGCCGACATCAGCCACACTGAAGCTCAAACCGCGCGGCAGGAGAATCTGGAAACGACCGCGCGCACGATGGCTCAGGCGGTTGGCTACGAGATCGACCTGCGCTGGCGATTGCTGGAATCCGAAGCACAGTCGGAATCATTGAAGAGCTTTCTCAGGGCGGCCAACGCGAACCCGAGCGACAAGAGTCTGTGGGAACCCTTGCAGGCCTGGCTAAATGAACATCGCGGATTGCGTGGCAACGCCATTCAGAGTTCCAACTGGAGTATCTTTTCCAATGCAGGACTACAGTATGCTCGCACCCCGCGCGGTACCAGCATTGGCAATGAATATCGCCATCGCGATTACTTTCATGGACTGGGTCATGACCTTGAAAAGGATGACCCACGCGTCGCAACTTTGAAACCTCTCGAGTTTCTGATTCCAAAGCTGGCGGAGCAGGGCGATGTCGTCAATCTTTCGTGTGTCTATCAGAGCACAGCGACAAACAAACTGGTCGTGTCATTCTCCGTCCCTGTCTGGGACAGTGAAGATCCTGTCGAGCGACAGGTTCTCGGCCTGTTGGCCATGACGCTTGAGATCGACGATTTTGGTGTTCAGAAAAATGCGATGCTGTTTCAGGTTGAAGAGAACCAGATTACTCATCATCGAGGAATGGTGATCGCTCATCCGAAATTAAAAGATCGCAAGTCCGACGCCGAGTTTCCTCGCGTGGCAGACTCTGTGCTGACGGTGGCCGAGAAGCTCGTGAACGCCGAGACTCCGGAACTTTCTGTGGAACTCATGGAACAGTTTGTTGACCCCATTACCGGAGCATCTCATCTGGCCGCGATGTCGCCCGTGATTGTGCACAGCCGCCCTAAAGAAGTCAGCAATATCGGCTGGGTTCTGGTGGTAACGGAGACGGATAAGTAGAGCATGCGCTTCACGGCCGATCCTCGCCTCTGCAGGACGTTATGGTTCAACGCGCAGTCATTCGCATGAGCCTGGCAAGTGAAGCCCCTGCGATTAATCCTGAAAGGATGGCAGAGAGTAGCCGGTGGTCGCCGACAGGCGCACCACCGGTGACTGCGCAGTCGCATCACTCATCCTGAAGGGATGACAGACACCGCGGCTCTGGCACCCGTTTCAGGGTGCTTTCGCAGGTTTTGACGCGAACCGGTGGTTGCGCTGCGCTGACCACCGGCTACCTTCTTAAACCGCTTCGCGGTGAATCGCAACGACCCGAGCAGAAGTCTGAAAACAACGTGAACGCCTTTTATGCTGGCCTCACAGGCTATTCGCACAGAGCCGTTAGTCTCGCTTGTGAAAGATTCCTCTAAAGTTCTGAATACCCAGACGCAGTCGGGCTACCGCCGCTGCGGAGAACGACCTCCGCTTTCGCCACGATACTCTCATCAATCCCACAACTCCGCATATGGCGAATTGTCTGATCGATGTCATAAGGCACGCGTCGAAACTCAACCTGACCTTTGTCGATAATCGCATAGGCCGCGCGAGGGTCCCCATCACGAGGCTGGCCAACGCTGCCTGGATTGATCACCTGAGTCTTCTCCAGCTGAAGCTGCATCGGAATATGCGTGTGGCCGACACAAACGAAATCCACGTCGACATGTTCCAGACGCTGCTGCCATTGCTCAGCGTTATCGCCGATGTACTCATCCATCGGATCGCGAGGTGTGGCGTGAACGAGCAAAAAACGGTGATCACCCAGAGTGAGATAACGAGTCACCGGCATCTGAGCCAGCCACGTGAGATGCTCGTCGTTCAGAACCTCGAAGTGTTTCGGTCGCATGGCCGCTGACATGCGACGAAATGTTCCGCTCGGCCTGACGACAACTCGCTGAGCCACCGAATGATCATGATTGCCTCGCACAGTGGCAAAAGCATACTTGCGTACCCAGTCGATACAGGGCAGAGGATCTGTGGCATAGTCGACGACGTCTCCGAGAAACAAACACGCATCGAATCGCTCATTGATCGCCGCCAGGGCTGGCCAGTTTGCATGGATGTCGGCCAGCAGAAGAATACGCATGGGGGCGCTCGATACTCACATTCATCGGGAACGATCAAAGGATCACGGGGATCATGATTACTCAGATCCTGCTCGTCAACGCGACACGAATCATGGGGAAACACCCTCGTTTGGCATCGCAGAACGACAATTCTCCTGTCCGAATCAGGGCAGCGAAGCGGGATTTATCGATTGAATGGCTCATTTTGAGCCTTCGTGCCAGAAACCGACCCGACAATTGTGTGCACAGTTCGTCTGCATGAGGGTTTTCGCTACAATCAGGGCAGTCGGAAAATGCAGCGCGTGGGAATGGTCTCGCTGGCGAGCGTTTTTCGTTTGTAAACCGAGCGGTTTTAACACCATAACGCCGGTTGTTCTGTGCGGAATTCTGCTGCCGCCCTGGTGTGCGGCGCTTGGTAAATCCGCGTCTGTTGTTCGGAGTCTGAAGGCCGTGTCTGGAACTATCGCTCAGCGAAAGTCAATTTTGATTGTCGAAGATGAACCTATCATTCGGGAGACTCTGGCTGAGTTTCTGATGGGTGAAGGTTTTGAAGTCCGCACCGCGGGAACCGCTGCCGAAGCCATCCGTGTGGCTCAGGAACGTGATTACGACGTAGGGATCTGCGACATTCAGCTTCCCGATGGCGATGGCGTGAAAGTTCTTCGCCAGCTCCATCGCATTAATCCAGCGATGTTCGTTCTGATTATCTCGGCGTACGCGACCGTCGAGAATGCAGTCGAAGCCTTCACAGCCGGAGCCTTTGACTATCTGGTGAAACCTGTTCGCTTTGAAGAGCTGGTAAAGCGTCTACAACGGCTCTTCAAGTTCCAGGATCTTTATCGCGAGAATCAGCGACTCCGCAACGACCTGGCACGTAGCGCGGGCTTTGATCAGGTTGTGGGGTCAAGCCATGCTCTTCAGGAACTGCTGAAGACCATCCGTAAAGTAGCGGCCACAAATTCAAACGTCCTGTTGGTTGGAGAAACCGGCACAGGCAAGGAATTGTTCGCTCGCGAAATCCATGTGGCTGGTCCGAACAAGGACGAAAAATTCCTCGCTGTCAGCTGCGGAACTCGGCCCGTCGAATTGCTGGAGACTCAGCTCTTTGGAAACAAAGACGGCCAGGAAGGTGCTTTGGTCACCGCTGGAACAGGGACCGTGTTCCTCGACGAGATCGCTCAGCTTCCGCCGGGAACGCAGTCAGAAATCCTGCGAGCAATCGAATATCAGGAAGTGACTCCGGTTGGAGGTGCCAAACCCGTCAAGGTTCAGGCTCGCATCATCGCGGCGACATCACGTGATCTGAGCCAGGAAGTGACCGACGGCAACTTCCAGGAAGATCTGTTCTATCGTCTGGATGGCGTCAAAATTCGTATTCCCGCATTGCGCGAACGTCTCGACGACATTCCGGAACTGGTGGAATACTTTATCGTTCGCCATCGCGAAGCCATGGGCAAACGCGTCTCAGGTGCGACAAGCGAGTCGATTCGTACGTTGATGGCCGCGCATTGGAAGGGTAACGTTCGACAGCTTGATAACGCGATCGAACGAGCCGTCATGATGTGCGAAGGTGAGGAGATTACTCCGAACGACCTGCCGCCGGATCTGCTGGGTGGTGGATCTTCACTTCCGGATACCGACGATCTGCGATCGGCTCTGCGACACTACGAACGCCTGCACATCACGCGAGTTCTTCGTCAGTGCCCGGACAAAAAAGAGGCCGCTCGCCGCTTGAAACTGGGTCTGTCGAGTCTATATCGCAAGATCGAAGAACTGAAGATCGAGCTGTAATCCGATTTGGCAAAAGCAATCACTCTGTTTGCCTGACACAGGCCGGGACGAAATTTGTCCCGGCTTGTCTCTTTGGTACTCACCACACTCCCTGAACTTTTTCTGGCTTCGCCCGTGAACACCGACGAAATCAAAGCCTGTATTCCTCATCGTGATCCGTTTTTGTGGCTGGACGAAGTCACCGAGATCAGCGAAACGCACATCGTGGCTCGCAAAGTTCTGAAAGAATCGTTGCCCGTCTTTCAGGGCCATTATCCGGCCTTCCCAGTCTTTCCGGGCGTGCTGCAATGTGAAGCCTGCTTTCAGGCCGGAGCCGTGCTGATCTCTAGACTGGTACCCACCGGTTCAAATGAAGTGCCCGTGGTGACTCGACTTAACAACGTCCAGTTCCGCAAAATGATTCGGCCGGGGGAAACCATCGAGCTGAGCGTAGAACTCACAGAGCGAGTCGCCAACGCCTTCTATCTGAAGGGCAAATGTTCCGTCGACGGCAAAGTGACTGCTCGCCTGGAATTCGTCTGCACGGCCGCTGCGGTAGAGGCGTAGTGAACTCACAGAGCTCACGGATTGTCTATCGCGAATATCCGGCAATGGAGACAGTGTCGGTCGGAATGAGTGGCTCGGTCAGGAGACCAACCGCAACCTTGTAGCTGGCCGAATCCGTGTGGCCGGCCTTAACCGTGCCATTGGCCACAACCATGTGACAGACCGCTGCCCTTGAGATTCGCCGCGAATGCGGCGGCAGCGAGTAGCCCCACGCTTTAGCGTGGGGTTAATGAGTATCCCCATCATCTCGGCCGTGAATACGGCCGCAGCAGATTCCCGCGTCCGCATTCCGAGGCTCCTTCCGCCGTTCCACGGCGGCCTTCGTCTGTCGGCCAACTTCCCCACGCTGAAGCGCGGGGCTACGCGCTTTGCTCGTTCCACGAGCTACAACGACATGAACCTCGGCGCTCATCCGCTGTGCCTGGTGAAATCTCGTTACTCAATGCGACCTTACGGGCAACGTGTCGCCCATTCATACGCTTCTGAGTAACGACTCTTGGTTGTACATTGCCTTCATGCCACTTGACCTTGATGACACCATTGTTGCCCTTGCTTCACCTCCCGGCTCCGCCCTGCGCGGGATTGTACGAGTCAGTGGAATGGCGACCGCAGACGTCGTAGCGGTGTTGTTTCGCCCGGATGCCGATTCGGCCAATTGGCGATCGTCGAAATTGCCTCGGCGATTTACGGGGCACCTGGAACTCTCTTCTATCATTGTTCCGGTGCCAGTCGCTCTGATGTTCTGGCCGACAAAGCGAAGTTACACGGGCCAGCCGATGGCTGAGTTCCATCTGATCGGCTCGCCTCCGCTGTTGGAAGCCACGATTGAACATCTGTGTGAAAAGGGCGCTCGCCTGGCTCGGCGAGGAGAATTCACGATGCGAGCATTTCTTTCAGGCCGCATCGACCTGCTGCAGGCGGAAGCGGTGTTGGGGGTCATCGAAGCGACGGATCATGAAGAACTCCAGAAGGCATTGTCTCAACTTGGTGGCCGCATGACCTCTCGGCTGGGGCAGGTGCGAGCCGATCTGATTGCACTTCTGGGCGATCTTGAAGCGGGCCTCGATTTCGTCGAAGAAGACATCGAGTTCATTACGAAGCCCGAGATTGCTCGTCGACTGGACGAAGCGTTGCTCGTTGTACGGCAACTGGCCGAAGATTCTGCCAATCGACTGCCAGCCGGTTATCGTCGTCGAGTTGTTCTGGCAGGGCTGCCGAATGCTGGCAAGAGTACCCTGTTTAATCGATTGATCGGGCAGCAAAAAGCGATCGTCTCACCAATCGCCGGGACGACCAGAGATTATCTCACGGCCACGCTGATGCTGGATTCGATGGAGGTGGAATTAATCGACACCGCTGGCTGGGAAGATGCGGCCGACCTGATCATGGCACGTGCTCAGGAGTTGCGAGGTGAACAGGTCTCAGCCTCGGATCTTGTCGTCTGGTGTACCGCCGCTGATCTTACCCATCAGGACCAAGCAGACGACGAGCAACTTCGCAGGCTCGCAGCGAAGCAATCGTCGGCCATGATCCATGTGCTGACTCGGATGGATTTGATGACGAGACGTCCGTCGGATGAATCCGACGCTACGGCTTTGCTGGATAAATCCAACGCTGCGATTCACAGAGTTTTGTACGTCAGTGCGGAAACGGGGCACAACATCGAGGGTCTGCGCGAGACGATTTTGGCCTTCCTGAACTCCGCCAACGCCTCTCGCAGCGAGCTGCTTGGAACGACGGCCGTGCGATGTCGAGACAGCCTGCAGCGAGCCACGCAATCACTGGATCAAGCTCTCACGGCGACCAAAGCAAACCACGGTGACGAACTGATCTCTATGGAAATCCGCTCTGCATTGCACGAGCTGGGGACAATTCTTGGTGACGTCTACACTGATGATATTCTGGATCATATCTTCAGCAATTTTTGTATCGGGAAGTAGAGATCTTCCGCAGCAGCAACGGCACTACACGGAGGGCTGACACCCAACCGATTGCCGGCATTGAATCAGTCCGCAGGAAGTTGAGTCCATTTTCACTCAACAGTCACAGTTCCTCGAAGATTGTCATTGTCGTCGCGAAACAGGCTTTGGTGCTGACGCGACGACGGTGTATTGTCAACGCTTCCGCCTGACGGCAGTCATAAAGATTTAACTGCAGGAGCTATTCCCTGTGAAGTCTCGCTTCAAACGATGGATGCTGCTGATCACAGCCGCCATGCTGGTTCTGGCAGTTCTTCGACTTCGAGGGCCGGAAGAAGTGCAGGCCTATCCGGCCGAAAGAGTTCTGCGGACAACAACCCTCGAGGGCGTTCCATATGTTCTGGCTGATGACGGAAACGTTTTTCGAATCATCAGCGAACGAGGCACATGGACATGGGTCGATCGCATTTTTGATCCCGAAAGTATTGCTCGCAATATTGTGAAAGAGGGCGATGCAGTTTTCCGTGTCGACCCGGATTCGGGCAAACGTTATCAACTGCTGAAAGAGTTTGCAGATGGATTCGAAGATGTGCCCGAAGACGTCGACGGACTTCGATCGCTGATTGGAGAAGAACGCAGGTGGACCGAGTTCACTCTACAAACACCTCAGACACCGACCGTCTCTGACTACGTTCAACTTCGCAATCAGATCCTGACGGCCAGGGCAGGATTCCTTGACGCGTCCGTCGGTCCATCGAAGCTTCATGCTCACCGCGGCCAGCAGTCTCTGCGCTGCATTTGCCCGGCGAAGTCATCCCGTATGGTCTGCGCAAAGGCATCACTTGGCACAGGCTTTGTTTGTTTCGAACAGAACGATCATTTCTGGTTTCAGGCCTGGTTTCGCATCGATGGGCCGACTCGACCTTTCACTCTGGCCGATCTTGAAGGGCGAGAAGTGAAAGAATCGCCGGGAATCAGGCTCATGCTGTTTAATGGTCAGGAGTTGGGTGTCGAACTGAAAGCCCTTGAAAAGCCCAAATACCGTCAGGTCTCTGGAGAGAAGGTTGTTTTCCCAACCGATCAATGGGTGCGAGTAACGTGGCATGTGTTCCTGCATCCCGATGAGGGACACGTTCAGGTCTGGCAGGACGAACAGTTAGTGGTCGACAGTCACGGCCCGACGTTGCCATTCCGAGGCATGATGTATGACAGTCTTGAAGTCGGCATTTCCGCCCACTCATTCGGAGATCAGCCAGCAACGCTGTTTGTGGATGACGTGAGAATCACGACGGAGCCGCTGATGGAGATTCGCCCATCGTTGGCAACGAGCCCTTGAGCTGGAAGGCTTTGTGATCCTCTGCCGGAGTGCGTTGGCGATCTGTTGATGTGGTGGTCTACTTCGCAATTTCGTTTACCGCCCAGCCGCAGGCGCCGGCTTTTGGATATGGCCGGCGCCTGCGGCTGGGCAGTAAACGACTCAATAACCACCTGGGCAGACAAGCAGCGCGCCCGGCATTACACTGCATCATCGCTGATTGGCCGATTTCAAAGATTCGGCACTCTTCATCAACGGGAAACACGCTATGACCTCTGAAACGTTTCGAAACGCTCTGTTCTCGCTGCAATCCCGACAGAATCTTGCCGCCGATTCAGCGCTGGCGGCGGCACTGGTCGTCGGTTCTGTGTCTGCGGCCGCTGAGCCTGTTCCTGCTAATCAACCATTTTCCACGAGCCAACCTGCTGTGAATACATCTTTCGATTTGCCTGCCGACAACCCGTTCTCATCGCCAAGCCCGTTGCTGTTTCATACGCCAGCTTTCGATGTCATCAAGGTTGAACACTTTCAGCCAGCCTTCATGGCGGGAATGAAGCAACAGCTGGCCGAGATGGAAGCAATTGCATCTCAAACAGAAGCTCCGACCTTCGACAACACCATCGTGGCCATCGAAAAATCCGGAGCCCTGCTGACACGCGTCCGCAACGTCTTTTCGAATCTCACTTCCGCTCACAAGAACGACGCGTTGCAGAATATCGAAACGGAGCTGGCTCCTCTGCAGGCCGCGCACTCCGACAATATCCTGCTGAACCGACCGCTGTATGAACGAGTTGCCAAATTGTGGGACACACGCGAGTCTTTGAAGCTGAACGGCGAGCAGGCCGAAGTACTGAAGCAGCATTACGAAAGCTTCGTCCGCGCTGGAGCAAAACTGAATGATGAGCAGCAGGCTCGCATTCGCTCACTCAATGAGCAGCTGTCGAAGCTGGAGACGAAGTTCGAAGAGAACCTGCTGGCCATCAGCAAGGAACGAGCGGTCGTCGTCCAGGACGTCAAAGAGCTGGACGGCATGGATGCAGCCGATATCGCCGCCGCCGCCGAAGGAGCGAAAGAACGAGGACTCGAAGGCAAGTATCTGCTGGAAATCACCAACACGACCCGCGTGCCAGTGCTCTCGTCGCTGAATAATCGAGCCCTCAGAAAACGCGTCTGGGAAGCATCAGCGTTTCGAGGTCTGGGCCGCGATGGAGGAATCGACAACCGCCCGTTGATCCTGGAGATTGCTCAGCTACGAGCCGAACGCGCCAAACTGCTGGGATTCGAAGACCATGCATCCTACAAGCTTCAGAACCAGATGGCAGAGACTCCGACGGCCGCTCGCAAGATGCTGACCGATCTGGTCCCCGGCGTGCTGGCTCGAGTCAAAGTCGAAGCGGCTGACCTGGAGAAGATGATCAAGGAATCCGGAGCCGATCACGAGCTGGCGCCATGGGACTGGGAATACTATGCAGAGAAGGTCCGCAAGGCACGGTTTGAAGTTGATGAAGCGGCCGTGAAGCCCTACTTCGAACTCGACAGCGTCTTGAAGAATGGTGTGTTCTTCACGATGAATAAGCTGTACGGGATTTCGTTCCGCGAACGCAAAGACCTGCCGGTCTATCATCCGGATGTTCGCGTGTTTGATGTGCTCGACAGCGACGGTTCTCAGATCGGGCTGTTCTACGGAGACTTCTTCAAACGCGACACCAAACGCGGTGGGGCGTGGATGAGTTCTTTTGTGGATCAGTCGGCTCTGCTGAACGAGAAGCCGGTGATCGTCAACGTTCTGAACATTCCTCGTCCCGCCGACGGCGAACCAGCGTTGATCAGTTTCGACAATGTGACCACTCTGTTTCATGAGATGGGACATGCATTGCACGGCATGTTTTCCGACGTGACTTATCCGTCTGTTTCGGGCACCGCGACGCCGCGGGACTTTGTGGAGTTCCCATCGACCTTCGAAGAAGACTGGGCTATCCAGCCCACCATTCTTGCGAACTACGCGAAGCACTATAAAACCGGCGAACAGATTCCAAAGGAGTTGCTGGATAAGGTCATCAAGGCCAGCAAGTTTAATCAGGGATTCGACACGCTGGAGTATCTCTCTGCCGCGTTGCTGGATCTGGAATGGCACTCGCTGACCAGTGAAGAGATTCCAACCGATGCCGAAACCTTCGAAGCCGATTCTCTGAAGAAACTTGGCATCGATTACGCACCGGTGCCGCCACGGTATCGCACGGCGTACTTCGCTCACATCTGGTCGGGCGGTTATTCGTCGAGCTACTATGCTTACCTGTGGAGCGAAGTTCTGGCGGCTGATGCGTTTGCTCGCATGATGTCTCTGGGCGGATGTACTCGCGAGAACGGAGATCTCTTCCGCAAAGAAATTCTCAGCCGAGGCGGCAGCCGCGAGCCGATGGAATCCTACAAAGCATTCCGAGGCAGTGAACCGACTGTGGAAGCGTTGTTGATTCGCAGAGGGTTGAAGTAGGAACGCTCAGGAAGAACGCTTTTGCCACACGATAGGATTCTCGTCTGTCAATCGGCCGACTATGGGATAACATGGTTGAAGGCGTTGAGTCATTGTTCTTCGAAATAACCGGTTTCATGGGATTTGCCGAATGTCGTGCCCGTTCCCGGGGATGGATCCCTATTTGGAACGTCGGGCTCTTTGGCCCGATTTTCATGACAGCTTCATCGCTTACCTGAGGGAAGCACTGCAGCCGTTCCTTCGTCCGCGTTACGCCGCGCTGACTCAGGATCGTCTGTTCGTTGTCCAGCACGAACGGCCCATTCGCCCGGACGTTTCAGTTATCGAAACTCGCAGCAACAGGCCTTTTGTCGATTCAACGACTGGGGCGATGGTTGCCGATCAACCCGTGGTAGTGGAACTGCTGCGAGAAGAATTTCGACAACCATATTTGTCGATTGTTGAGCCAGCAGAAGGTAACCGTGTTGTGACGGCCATTGAGGTGCTCAGTCCCGACAATAAACAACCTGGCACCGGCCGTACGAACTATCTGGCTAAGCAGGAGGAACTCTGGCTGGGTCATACAAACATCGTTGAAATCGATCTGTTGCGAAAAGGACAACCTGTTGTACGGATCCCAGCCGAACAACTGCAGGCGCTGCCTGAGCGGCGATACCTTGTGTCCGTAATACGTAACCTTCCAACACGATGCGAGTTGTATGGCTTCTCTATGATGCAGCGGCTACCTAGAATCTCGTTGCCGTTGGCCAGCGACGACAAAGACATCCCTCTTGATCTGCAACAGGTCTTCACAAGATGCTGGAACTCTGGACCTTATCCCGAGCTGTTGCATTATGAAGAACAACCGCCGGGCGAATTGACCGACGAAGAGATTCTGTTTTGCCGAGAGATGGTGGCGACTAAGTGAACATCGCCAGGCCGAAACAGGATTCCGTATTGAGGAATTCCTACTTGTCGGTTTCCAACCCGCTGGCGAGCAGCACAGACTTCTGAACCGTCAGGTCATGCTCCGGGCCGAAGTCGCTGGGCTTTTCGCCGCGGATGATCTTTGCCATATCGGCGGCATCATCAACGTATCGAACATACTTCGGAAATGTCACATCCTGAGTTCCCTTGGTATAGCCGTCGCGATCCTTTGAAAGCGTGATTCGGGCGGATGGGTTATCCAGCGGCTGGATGTGAAACGTCCCTTCCGTTCCACACACAACGAAGTGTCGCCGACTGCCCCCATCAATCTCCACAGCGCTGGACCGAACTGTGGCGGTTGCTCGCTCGTACTCAAAAACGGCCAGCATATTGTCCATCAGGTTGTCATCGTGGCCGGATGTACGTCGTGGAAATGCACGGACGTGTTCCGGCTTTCCAAGCACTCCGACAACCAGATCAATGATGTGACATCCCAGTTCAAACATGATCCCGCCAGGGTACTCAGCCAGTTCGCGGCGGCTTGCGGGATCAACAACTTTGCTCATCACCGTGTGAACTTCAAAGATTTCTCCCAGCCAGCCCTTTTTCAGAAATTCTCGCAGCAGAACAACTCCGGGGTTATAGCGATACATGTATCCCATCTGCAGAAGCAGCTTCTGCTTTGCCGCGGAGTCCAGAATCTTTGCAAACTGAGACAGCGACTCTCCGGCAGGCTTATCAACATGCACATGCTTGCCAGCAGCGACGCAGACTTCTGCCACATCCAGCAACCTGCGGACTTCTGTTTCGACAAGCACGGCCTGCAGCCCTGGGACGTTCAGAAGTTCATCCTGAGTCATCCACGGCAGATCTTTGAACGGTTCCTGCGTTGCCGCTCTCTTCCGCAACTGCTCATCGGGCTCGCAGATTCCGACAACTTCATAGTCCGGCGAATTACGATAGACCGCCAACTTGCTCGCATGAGCATGAGCCACGCCAATCTGGCCGATCCTGATCTTTGGTGGCGCATTCACCGCAGCTTGCACATGGCTGGTCACCGGGTTGCCCAAAAGTGTCAGTGCTGTAGCCCCCAACGTTGCCTGAGCAAACTGTCTGCGCGTGGAACTCATAATGAAACCCTTTTTCTTCGCACTGGAAAAGTTTTAGCTCACTACGGGTCTGAGCGACGCCGGAGTATACCAGCATTCACCTGGAACAACTTGGTAACCCGTTGAATCCCGACGACACTCAGCGTACCCTGAGTATTCTGCATCAAGCAATCGACGTTGCCAACTTGTGGATAAGCTGTCGCAAGTCTTCATCCCAACGATACCTCGTCAGTTGCGCCGTCCCACCTCTGATTCCTCGCCCCTGAAAATGGTTCTGATATGTTTCGCCTTCTCTCAACTCCAGCTTTGCTGATAGGGTCTGTTTTGCTCTACAGCGTTGGCTGCAATCGCACGGAGAAAAAGCCCGAACCTCCTCCGCCGATGTCGGTGATGTTTGTGTCCCCGGTCACGGAAGAAGTCACTGAATACGAAGAGTTCACCGGACGCACTGCAGCAACAGAAATCGTTGAACTGCGTGCCCGAGTGAGCGGCTATCTGGACGAAGTAAAATTCGAAGATGGGGCCATTGTCTCGAAGGGCGACGTGCTCTTTAAGATCGATGATCGTCAGTTCGTCGCTGAAGAGGAACGAGCTGCTGCCGCCATTCTGCAGATTGAAGCCCGCATCAAGAAACTCACCAGCCAGTTTCGTCGAGCCGAAGAGCTGATGGCGAAGAAGGCTCTTTCAGAAAACGAACTGGAGACGGCTCAATATGATCTCGATGAAGCCAATGCGGCTCTCAAGGAAGCCAAGGCCGCACTGAATGTGGCTCACCTGAATGTTCAGTTTGCGACCATCTCAGCTCCACTCTCGGGCCAAATTGGCCGCAGCATGGTGGATGTTGGCAACATCGTTACGACCGATCAGACAGCTCTGGCCACAATCGTCCCTTTGGACCAGGTTCATGTTTATTTTGATATCGACGAACGCACGGTGCTTCGACTGCGACGGCTTGAGAAGACCGGCACGATCGTGAATGCGATGAAGGAACCCGTCGTCGTCCGTATTTCACTTGCAGACTCCGATGAGTTTGCCATCGAAGGGAAAGTCGATTTCCTTGATAACCAGATCGATCCGGCCACGGGGACTCTTCGAGCACGGGCGACGATCTCGAATACAGACGGATTGCTGACTCCCGGACTATTCGTACGACTCAAATTTCCGATCGGAAAGGCTGAACCCGGTCTGCTGATCCCGGAAGAAGCCATGGCCTCCGACCAGGGACGACCATTCGTCTACGTCGTTGGCAAAGACGGAGACAAATCAATCGCTGAAGCTCGATCCGTCGAACTGGGCCCTTTAGTGGGGCAACGTCGAGTCATCCGGTCTGGCGTCACGATGGCCGATCAGATCATCGTGACGGGCCTGCAGCGACTGCGACGGAAAATGGAGATCAACCCCAAACCTGCTCAGGAAGCTCCCTGATCGACACGGCATAATTCGGCTGGGAGCACAGTGGATGTCCTTAAATCGGGGCCCGATTTCGAAACAACAGCTTGACGAATTCCTCCAATGGGGCGTACGATCGAATTGAGGGCCGATCCCGAAATCACAATCCGAAGCGTAAGCGAGGGATCGGTGCCTTGCAGAGAAATCCCTCACTGACGTTTCGAGTTGTGATTTTTAGCTGCAGTAGAAACGGGAGTTTATTTCGGGACTGTTCCTAAGTCATGGACTTGGCTTGTGCCATGGATCCCTGACTGGGAGAGAACCCTGAAAGCCACAGAGGTGCTCGTGTTACAGAACGCGATTTCACAAAGAGGCGCCATCCAGCGATTGCTGATTGCAATCGCTGTTGTCCTGGCTCCTGTTTGTTCAAATCTGCCGTGCTGCTGTAAGCGAGCCGCTGCCTCTGAAGCAAGCTGCTGCAAAAAGAGCGAGACAACAGTATCCTGCTGCCAGAGGAAATCTCAAAAGGACTCCAAAGCTGCCAGCACCTGTTGCGACGAAAAGAGTCGCAATCCGGAAAGATCACCGGCGAACTCTTTCAAGCTTCCGTCTTGCGAATGTTGCGTTCAGGCGACTACTCCAGAACCCGTGATCACTGCGGTTCCCCGCTCGGCTGCCAAATCGAAAGACAGCAGCTTTACTCCAGCGATTCAAAGCAAGCCCTCTGAGGCATTTGCATCGTTTCAGATCACGACAGGAAAGAACTCACCGGAGTTCTCGCCACGCAAACACAACCGCCAGCAGGCCCTGCTGTGTGTGTGGAGGAATTAGCCAGATCAGAACACTCTTGAGATCTTTTTTTACTCAATTCTGTTTCTGAATTCTTTCTGGAGTACTCCGATGAGAAAGTTCTCTCTGTCCGCGATTGCGGTGTTATTGGCGTCGCCATTTGCGATTTCTGCAGCCCGGCCATCAACGGTAACAGCTCAGCCGAATGCGTCACCGTGCAGTTGCTGCAAGGTTTGCACCTGCGAAAATTGTGCCTGTGAAGAAGCTGGCTGTGCCTGTGACACCGGCGGCGACTGCGCTTGTTCGGCCTCATGCTGTGCAACAGGTCAATGCTGTCCAACGGGTGACTGCTGTGCCAAGTAGCCTGGGTGCAGTCGGTGATTTCGGTAGGTCATCCTTGCCGAGGAGGACTTCGCGGCTGGCCGCGACCTCTGTGCAACGGGATTGATCAAGCCAGTTGCAATCCTCAGCCGGTTGCACACATGGTTCGCCTTGCGGCAATACGAAAATCCTTTCCGGCTGAAAGGACCTACTTTGACAATCAATGGCAACTACACTCAGTGGCTTTTGATTGCCCGTTGAACCCTGAACCAGAGCCCACGAGGAGCCGTTGGATTCTCGTGGGCTCTTTTTGTATTTCAAGAATCAACACTCACCGGGCCACGCTCACGAGAAACGAGGCCACAACAAGCATCAACACAAACGTATCACGACGATTCCAGTTCTTGCTGCCGCCGCCAATGTAGTCCAGCACAGCACCCGTCGGACAGCCGAAACGGCAATAAGCCATCGGAACGAACAATGACGCAACCAGCCCGGCCACGGCAACAACAATCGTGGCAACGCCAGCAATGCTCCACAACCACGCATCAAATGGCTCGATGTCCACGGGACTAAACGGCAAATGCAGCAGTCCTATGGCCACGACCCAGACGATCAGCAACAGCAGCAGATATCGCAGCCCTGCAAGAATTCTCGGCGACAACTTCGCTTGCCACGGCAGGCGTCGACGCACCAATTGCTGCACGGCTCCGTGAGGACATATCTGAGCACAATAAACGTTGCGACCTGTCGAGATCGGCACCAGCAAAGCAGCGATTGTCAGCAAGGTCAGACCCAACGCATTCTGCCACGGAATTCCACTTTGAGCCCATCCCAACAGAAGTGCCTGCGAGACCATGTCTCCGTTCACCAATCCCAGCCAGCCGATCACTAAGGCCTGATAACTGATTCGCAACCATTTTCGTCCGCGCAAATGCGTCAACCCCAGAACGACTCCGCAGAGTGCGATGACGATCGTCGACACATCTCGCAGCGAAATCACATCTCGACCACTCAATACTCCGTTTGATGATTCCGCAGAAGTCGATCGTTGTTTGTGCTCGGCTGTTTCCCGAGCCTTTTCCTCATCCACGAAGGCCTGAGCAGTGAGTTGCAACGACCGAGCCACAGACTGACTGGTCATCGTCGCGCCCGAAACTCCTTCGACTGTATTGCCGTCAATCGAGGCCAACGACGATGGATCTCGCCCATTGAACAACTCTCGGAAGTACTCATCTTCCCTGACATAACCAACATAAGGTTCATTGTCGTAACTGACACCGACGGCAACGCCCGTGACAATCATTTGCTTGTCCACGGCAATCAGCACGTCCGTCGGTCCCTGATATCCAACATTGTTGTCGGCCGCGGGCGACGCACGGAGCAATTCTCCAATCTCGGCGCCGTCAGGGCCAAGAACTTTCCAGACCACAGAGCTGTCTGCATCCGGCTCAACTTTCGCCGCATCGCTATAGAGCAACCGGACATCTTCCAGCCGAGGCGGCTCGGGAAACTTCAACGACGTCAACCGCGATGGACCAGCTCCATCAGTACTCAGCTTGGAAACACGAAACCGTATCGATTCCAGAATCGCGTAACTGGTCAGTGTCGCCCCCGACACCGCGTCAACATCCTGCAGGTTGAGCAAATCCTGTTGCGACCGACCGACAAGTGACTTGAGAAACTGTTCGTCGTCGAGCACTTTCTGAACATGATCTCGCGTATCCCGGCTGGACAAGATCCTGGCCGCAATCAATTCTGAATCCGTATTCATGACCAGCAGAACATCTGTTGGTCCGGAGAAGCCGAGAATATGATTGGCGGCGGGCGAAGTGCGCAGAGCTTGAGCAATCGCCTGACCGTTGGCATCTCGAACTTCAGCCGGCGTTTCGATGGCCGCCTCTGTGGTTGAACTATCGACAACCACATCCGCCTCGGCCATCACTTCCTGAACGGCCGGAAGCACATCCGACCAGTCCTCAACTCGCACTTGGCGCTGGAGATACTCACGATGCTGCCAGTGAATGCACAACAAAATGCTGGCAAACATCAGAACTCGGAGAATATGAACGGTCCGTGGCTTCAACTCTGACGAGATCCTTCAAGGCCTGCGTACAAAAACAGGAAGACCCCGGGACACCCGAAATCTTCCTGTATGAAGAACAGCGAATTGCTCTGGAGAACTCGACTACTTACGAGCCCCCGCATACTTCATCGGTACCCACGCACCGTCCTGCTTGCTGCTGGCGACGCACTGCTGAATGAAATACATCCCCTCAGCACCGTCATGAACGTTCGGATAAATCGTATCTTTCTTTTCGAATTTCTCGCCGGTTGCTCGAGCGACCATGGAGTCGTAAGCAAAACGATAAACGTTCGCAAAGGCTTCGAAGAAGGCTTCCGGATGACCCGATGGCAGTCGGCACGCCGCTTTGCCCATGCTGTTCATAAACGGAGCATTTGGATCGCGAGTATACATCTGATGTGGCGAACCGTTGCGACGAACAATCATCACGTTCGGCTCTTCCTGACGCCACGACAACGCACCCTTCGTTCCGTCCACTTCAATGAACAAATCGTTCTCACGACCATGAGAAATCTGGCTGGCTGTCACAGTCCCCACAGCACCGTTCTCATACCGAATGACGGCGTGACCGTAATCGTCCAGTGCTCGACCTTCCGCGAAGATCGACAGATTGCAGGAGATCTTCGATGGAATCAGCCCGGTCATGTAGCGGCCAAGGTTGTACGCATGAGTTCCAATGTCACCGAAGCAACCGGCCGCACCGGACTTCGTAGGGTCTGTTCGCCAGGCCGCCTGCTTCTGGTCGGAAGTTTCCAGACGAGTTCTCAACCAGCCCTGGATGTAGTTGGAGCGGATCGCGTTAATCTCACCCAGCTCACCACTCAGAATCATTTCGCGAGCCTGTCGGACCAGCGGATAGCCGGTGTAGTTATGACTCACCGCGAAAACCACGCCGCTCTTGTCGACGACATTGACCAGCTCTTCAGCCTGAGCAAAATCGAATGTCATCGGCTTGTC
The DNA here is from genome assembly GCA_052034165.1 of Planctomycetota bacterium. Classification (GTDB taxonomy): domain Bacteria; phylum Planctomycetota; class Planctomycetia; order Planctomycetales; family Planctomycetaceae; genus SXXK01. The sequence continues at coordinate 42,233 of JBPOIW010000166.1, forward strand.
GCAGATCACGTTGAAGCCCGCCTCTGCGGCCGCCTTCGCAATCTGGAAGTGAGTATGGTTCGGCGTGGCCACGCTGACGAAGTCGATTCGCTGGTCAGCAGGCAGAGCTTTTTCCTTCTCAATCATTTCCGCGACCGAACCGTACGCTCGTGATTCTGCGATATCATAAGCCGCCGCACTGGCTTTGGCTCGAGCTGCATCCGATGAAAGAGCACCCGCGACCAGGGCCGCTCGATTGTCCAGAACGGCCGCCGTCGCGTGAACTCGACCGATAAATGATCCCTGCCCGCCGCCGACCAGCGCCATTCGGAGCTTGCGATTGAGTTTGCCGTTCGTTGTGTCTGACATCGTCGATAAAACCTTTAT
>JBPOIW010000029.1:0-87733 GCA_052034165.1 Planctomycetota bacterium
TTAATCCGCGAGTGATCAAAAGAAAAATGTCCCGATGGAACAAGTGCCGTCCCAAACATCGAAAGCAAAAAACCTTGACGAAAACCTTTGACCAGACTGTGGTTATGATTCATTGAACGGTATTGCCGTTAAACGAGACAGAGAAACATCCATGAACACTGCATTTACAAGACTGGTCTGGAAGGAGCATCGAGCTCAGCGGTCGCTCTGGCTGGTATTGCTTTTGGGATGCCTCAATATCTTTATTCTGACGCGGCTTCGGGCGATTCCGTGGCTGGAATCGCTTCTGACGTCTTCGTCATTCTGCATTCTCTTTGTGGTCGCTGCGACGGCCATCGCGTTTGCTGGAGAAGTTGATGATCGAACAGTGAACCTTCTGCGAATGCTACCCTGTCGCACTTCAACGTTGATGATGGCGAAGCTAACGGCAATTGTCACGGGATGCATAGCGTTATTACTGGCACTGGCGGCATTGAGTGGCGTCCTTGAGGTTGTCGGCCTCGCGTTACCACGATACTGGCGATCGGAAGAGAATGTTCTTTCGTTCGATGTTTCGTTGCTTGTCTCCGTTCTTATCTTCATGACTCTGGTCAGTGTCTTGACTCTTGTGGCGTCCCTGGTCACTCGTCGAGTGATCTCCGCTGTCGGGCTCGCGGCGGCACTGTGTCTTGTCTGTCTGATACCTTTCGGTGTGGTTCTTGTTGCTCCAGCCACTGCTGTGTCTGTTTTCTTTTTGGCTCGACCATGGCATCTCGGTCGAGTACCGCAAGATTGGATAACTCCCCGATCCGAGACACTGTCTGCCCGACACCAAAGACTGTCATTCCTGCCTCGATCTATCGCGATCCTGAAAAGAGTGATCGCGTGGCCAATGTCGCAGAGCCGCGTTCGGGCAACTCTGTCCTGGCGCGAATGTCGGTCGGCGATTCCGTTTGCGGCAACATGGCTGTTGATTGGAATCGTGATTTGCGTGGGGCGATACTTCACCTTTAGTCATGACTACGTCTGGCCCACACTGTTTCTGTTCGTTTTCATGCATGAATGCGGCCAGAGAACGATGCGCGCCGATCAACGATCAGGTTCGATTTCACTGCTCGCGAATATGGGAGTTTCACCCGCGTCGATCTGGCTGACGAAAACAGCGACATGGTTTGCTGTGTTGACTTTCGTCGGAACCGTTGTCGTTCTGCTGGATGCTGTCATACCCGGTGCTCATAGTGACCACACAACGCACGGTCAGGAGTTGCGGATCCTTCAGTTGATTTCCTCCATCAGAACGCCGCATGTTGCAGACTCGCGCAACTTTGCACGAGACAGTACGTCTGTTGATCTTTCGCTTCAGATTAGTACATGTGTCACCTACATGCTGATGACATTCAGTATTGGACAGCTGACGGCCTGCTGGATTCAACGCCAGATTTTGGCCTTTGCTGCGTCTCTGTTGTTGTTCTGTGGCGCCGCATTTTTGATTAACCTTTGTAGATCTCTTGATTTCTCCGTTTGGATCACGGTTGTCCCTATCGGTCTGTGTCTGCTTCTGGCGACACGTTTCACTGCCTCGCAATGGGTCGACAGAAGTGCTACCTGGAAGTTAAGGCTCGTGCAGGGAGCATGGATCATTCTTCCCTGCTGCGTTTTCGTCGGTGCGGGACGGATGGTTTGGTACTCCGAACCAGCGTTCGTTACTTTGGCGAGCATCCGGCATCTGTCATTTCATATGGATGACAGGAATCCTTTCGTCAGAGAAGTATCAGAGCCGCTCGAAAAGACCATGATGATTCCAACATCGGAATGGAAGACTCTGGACAGTATTGCGAGCCGACAGATCTGGTCGAAGTTCGACGCGGCCCTCGTTGTATCTGCGTATAAGTCTCAACTGACGCCGCCGCTTCATGGCTGGCAGATAGAACAGAATCAGGCATTGCCGCTCTACGTGACCTCGAATGAACATCATTATGGAGTCCGTGAGCTACTGCAGATCTTCGATGAACACCTGGCAGTTCACAAGACATGGCCGCTGCTACCGATTTCATGGACGGCTCCGTGGTCAAATACACCGGCACCAACAGTTACATATCTCCTGCTGGCTGATGCGGGAGACCGAGAAAAACAGGGAGACGTCGGTGGAGCGATTCGTCAGCACCTCAATGCCATTCGCCTTTGCCAGTCGTTGGCCAACCAAACGTCGTCCTGGAAGAACTGGACCGCATGTGTCACTTCCGAACAGGCCGCACTCAATAGTCTGCGGCAGTTGTTGGGGAGTGCTGAGCTGACTGGAGTAGATTTGAATGCCGTTTATGAGGAACTCAATGGATTGCTGGTGTATTGGCAGGCGGCAGATCCTCGGATCATGTTGCGACGACGTATTGTCTTCTGGGGCCGCGTTGCATCGGAGAGAAATGCACTCAGCGAAATTCGGGGTGAATCCCCTGAGCAGAGAGCCTTTGCCGGTGACTTATCCGCGGTGAATGAACTTGAGAACGACATTGCCGACATGAGCGAGGCAACGCGTTACCGAGCGCTGTCGACGATGAACCTGTCGTTTCTGGTTCAGAACACAGAGTGGTCGGGAGTGAACCTCCTTGGTCGAGTGGCTCTGTCGGACCACAATGATGCCAGCGTTGTCGCGTCAATCGTATCCACGTCGCAGGCTGTGCAACGATTTGCGGCGACGTCAACGATTGGCGATCTCAACGAAGATCCCACGATGGTGAGTGATCGACTCGATCCCAGACTCTTTCCAGCAACAGTGAATTTAATAGCCGAAGAACGGGCTACATTGATCACTGTACTGCTGCATCGTTACCGAATTATGCATGGCCGATTACCCGACAGCCTGGTGGAGCTTGCAGATGGAGACGAGTTGATTTCGATGCGTTTGACAGATCCGTGGTCCGGGACACTGTTCTTCTACGCTCCGAAGGGTCTGCCAAGACCCGTTCGGCTTGGATTCGAGAATGAACAGTATCGGATTGCGGCCGGGCAGCCTTTGTTGTTTTCAGCTGGCAGGTTCGCGCGACCCTTGCATCAGTATCTTCAGGATCCGCCGAGACAAGAGGGTGAGCCGTATTCAGTTGCGACGCTGCCGCCCAATCTGATTCTTTTTGTGGGTCTTGAGGATCGCGTGCAGCGATTTCCGCTGCACAATCGAGTGCTTGAGATCAAGACCGTTGGTGTGTCATCTTCCAAAGAGGAAGTCGCGACGCAAGGAAGCATGACCATGGACGCCATGGGTGGGACGAATTCTGAAGCCGCAGATGCACCGCCTGAGCCGGCGCAGTTTAATCAAGACTCGTTCGACGGTTTCTAGCCGGGTTATACGCAGCGCCAGAGTCCACACTTCTGAAAGAATCGCTCTTGTTCCCCGCGTCGGCTCTGGTTACGTTGGTCAATTCTGGCTTTGTTGCCAGAGGGAAACTCCACTGTAAGTTCATGGCAGTGGACCGAACGTAACCTGGCGTAGGATAGATTCTGAGATGACATGGCGAACTTCACGCGGCAAAAGGGTTTTACTTGGAACGGAACGCGAGTTGTTTCTGACGGCGTTCGGCAGTCTTGTGGATGTAATTCGGGCTGAGATCGATGGGTACGGAGATCCTGCGGAGTTTGGTATCCCGGTCTTCGACAGCTTGGCGCCATGGTCAAAGCTTGCCGTGCTGGCAGATATCGGCTCTGCCCTGACTCATAAGACAAAAGAGTGTCCCAAACACACGGCCGTCAATGAAGGGGCGATTGCCGCCGTGTTCAGCCAGATGCACGATCTGATTCAGATTGAGATTGACATGGAATCAGATACGGACCATGAACACCGCTTCAATTTTCGATAGCAGGTTTCCTCTGCATTGGAAGAGCTTTGTCCGAAAGCCGATCGGCCTGGGGTGACATCCGGCGATGTCAGAGAATGGTTCTATGCACTTCAGACTCTCTCAGACCGGATTCTTTGGGATCAGGATTATCTGACCGCCGATGTGTTTATGGATCTCGATCCTGACGACACTAAGGATGTACGTCAGAGGACAGGGATTGACCAGGAATACGTCACCGCGATTGCTCCGGATCCCAGTGAGTCCGACCGCCTTCTGTTGCTGAAGCGGCTGCGTGAATTGTATGTGGAGATCGAAGAGTTTTAGCGGTCAGGCAATTTGGTTCGTAGTGCCGACTTCAGTCGGCATTGCTGCTTAAATTTATGCAGCTGCATAAAGTCACAATGGAATGCTGGCTGAAGCCCGCACTCCGCTCTGAACAGCCAATAGATCAACAGGCAGCCATCATCGTTTCCAACTGCGTTTTGGCAAAGCGCCTTCACATCAGATTGCGAGCTTTAATACTCAGATACTCGTTGATCAGTCGCTCGGTCAGCAGATCCGGAGGCGTGTCGATCAGCATGATACCAGCCTCTCGTAGAGATGCGGCTTCATGTGACTGGCCCGTTAGAATCTGAGCCGCGGCGGCCGTGTGATACGCATCCAGATCGGACTCGGGAATACGGTCCGCCATTTGTCGAAGGCCCACGTCCTGCAGCAAGACACACAGAGGCAGGTAAGGCAGTGATCGCAGTTTAAGACTCTCGCCAATGACGCGCAACTGGAGTTCATCCGTCACGAAGGTAATCAGAACAATCAGGGCTCGTTTTCGTTGGACCGTCGTCAGATACTCCAACGCGAGGCTGTAGTCGGAAACATTCTGCGATGCCTGAATGTCGTAGGTGGATCTGAGGATCGACTGAATCCCCGGTTTACCTCGCACCGGACGGATGAAGCGTTCGATCTTGTTGGAAAACGCCAGCAGTGAAACATTATCCCCCTGCCCCAGCGCGATGTAGCTGAGCATGATGGCCGAGTTCAGCGCGCGATCCAGATAGGAGATGCCGTCAGTTTCGTTTCTCATGAAGCGACCGCAGTCGACCATGATTACGATGTTCTGATTGCGTTCGACGTTAAACTCTCGGCTGATAAGTTGTCGCTGTCGGGCAGTGGCCTTCCAATCAATCTGGCGGATTTCGTCGCCATAACGGAACTCTCGCAGTCGTTCGAATTCTCTGCCCTGCCCCGGCATGCGGACCATGCGTACGCCGATTTCAGACAAACGATTCTGGCGAGCCATCAATTCATAGCGATAGACAGCTCGAATATCCGGATAAATGCGAATGGGTGTCTTTAGTGAGCGAATCTGATGACGCGTCCACAGCCCCAGTCGAGTCGGAAACCGCAGGTGCACCGCTGGCATTTCGGATGCCCCACGACGGCTTGGCTTCACGGAATAGTGAATTGTCTCTTCTTTTCCCGGGCCGACTTTGACGGACTGCGGGAGTTTATCAACTTCGCAAAGTGGTCCTGGATCATCATGCAGAGTCATCGCCAGACTCAGTCCGGTGCGATTGCGAACAGTCAGAGTCGCCGGATTGGAAGCACCAACGCTCAGGACTTCCGAAATCTCCCGATGGATCGCGACGTCGTTAGGGCTGGGGCTGATCAGCAAGTCGACGCAGGCCACTGCCACCAGAACAAGGTTCAGGAGCAATGCAGCATCGGCCGCAGAACGATTTAAGCCGGCCAGCAGAAGTGGCATGGCCAGAATCGCCGCCGTCAGAACGAGTCGCCGAGACGGAATCATGACTTCGGCGCCTCCACGCTTTCCAGAATCGCGCGGATGGTTTCGTCGGGGGTTCCGCCTTCCAGTTCAGCTTCAGGACGCAGACGCAGTCGATGTCGCAGAATCCACGGAGCCAATTCTTTCACGTCATCCGGAGTCACAAAGTCGCGACCTCGACTGGCCGCCATTGTTCGAGCCGCCAGCAGCATGTTCACACCGGCACGAGGGCTTGGACCAACGGTGACTGATCCCCATTTGCGCGATGCGTCGAGAATATCCACGATGTACTTCAGGATCTTCGGTTCAACGATGACCTGCTTAACGACGCCCTGAATTTTCAGCACATCCTCGGATGTCAACACTGGTCTCAAATCGAAATCGGCCAGTCGTCGCGGATCTTTTCCGGAAGCATAATGTCCAAGGATGTCGATTTCGTCAGCCGGAGGTGGATAGTCAACAAGCAACTTGAACATAAAGCGGTCCACCTGAGCTTCCGGCAGAGGATAGGTTCCTTCGTGTTCGATCGGGTTCTGTGTCGCGATCACCAGAAACGGCCGAGCGAGAATGTGCGTCTTGCCGTCAACGCTGACCTGCTGCTCCTGCATGACTTCCAGCAGAGCAGACTGCGTCTTGGGGGGCGAACGATTGATTTCGTCGGTCAGCAGGATGTTCGTGAAGACTGGCCCCTGATTGAAGCTGAAGGCCTGTTGCTTCATGTCGTAGATGCTGTGTCCGGTCAGGTCGGACGGCATCAGGTCGGGCGTAAACTGAACTCGGCGAAACTGACAGGACACGGTTTTCGACATAACGTTGACCAGCAGAGTTTTGCCGAGTCCGGGTGGTCCTTCAATCAAGACGCTCCCCTCGGCAAACAATGCGATGACAACGCCTTCGACCAGTTCAAGCTGGCCGATCACAACTTTGCCAATCTGTTCGACCACCTCGTCAAACAGTCTCTTTACGTCACTCAGTTCCATGGGAATTACACTTCACACTCAGGGTTTGATATTGGTTAATTCAGATGAATTCGGGATCGGTTTCGTCAGAATGCGAATATGGTTCGGGCACGCGGTTAACAAGTGATCAAGTTTCTCTGATTCCTTCCAGTCGTTGCTGCAGCCTTGCCAACCACCGCAGCATGGCTGCGGTTTTGGCTGAGGAAAGCTGACCGGACTCCGCCATCAGATGAGCCTCATGGAGCTGTGCTTTTACTTCCTCAACATCCATGCCAGCGCGATTGGCAATCTGTTCGGGCTGGTCCAGTCTGAGAAGACTTCCATATCGTCTGCGAAGACGGCTGGTCATGTAGTCGAGATAACCTCGGATGACGATTCCTCCGTCGCGAAGTCGGTATTGCAGATTGCCGACCGCCTGAGCACTCTCTCGAAGCGATCGACGCTGAGAACTGGTCACATACAACGCGGGCCCGAACCGGTGAAATGCCATCCAGATGCCAAGGATGGCGACCAGCAGGAGTTGAAGTGTGCCGATTCGCAACGTTGGGCTAAACAGGATGCCCGTGTTCTGGAACGAGTCGCTTGCGTTGAAGTATTCACTAAGCACTATCGCGGGTTGATGATCGTTCGGATAGTACTCGTCATCTTCCTTCGCGGAGCAGCGCTCAACCATACGAACCGCCAGTCGGCGCGATCCTTTGAACAGCATTGCTCTGTTTGAGAACAAATCGGCGCTTGAACACACGAGGACACGTCCTGAACCCATTTGCCATGTTGCAGCCTCAACAGTGCCATCCATTGATGTCAACAATGTTTCCGTGGTGAGATGCGTTGGGAGCTGGAGTTCTGCGGTTGACTGAAAGTCCACGTGGTCGGTGACGAGGCTGCTGGAGGCGTGCACTGCGACACCTCGCCCTTCTTTGTCTTCTTCTGCAATCACGCCGCTCTTTGCGGTTGTGGCTGGAGTTGATCCTGCAGTGGGATTTGTCGTTGTGGATCCGTCCGTCGCGAGGGGCGAACCGGCGGTATCTGGTGAGTCCGTAGACTCTGCTTCGTCTGCCGGCGTCGAGCCTTCCTGTGTAGGCGATCCTGGCGTTGCAGTTGTCCCCGGGACAGTCGTTACTGCCGCCGCGATCGCCGCAGCAACCGTGGAGTCGGATCGATACTTCAAATGAATTCCGAGGCTGGGCAGCAAGACCTCCGGAGATGGCTCATCGGGAGTCGCCCATTCATAAGACATCCAGTTTGGTGCGAAGAGCAGATCACCGCCGTTGTAGACGAATTCATAAAGCTGTTGCTGCTCTTTCTCGTTCGGATATCGATCGGGCGCAACCAGAATCAGTGTCGCCGATTGAGTTGGCGCGACTTTCACGGCTTCCCGAGTGACGTCGGGAAATAGTTGGTTCAGCGTACGGTAAAGCCCAAGCTTTCCGTCAACAGTCGTGCTGTAACTGTCGGCGGCCGAACCGTCTTCTCCGGGAAGCCACCAGAACTGCAGCAACACCAGCAGTGCGGCGGCGAGTCCCCAAAACGTGTCAGACTGCAGCAGTCGGCGTTTCTTCTTCATGGAAGGCTCCCCGAAAACTTGCCAGACATTGTTCGAACATCTCCGGCGTCGGATTGCGACGGCCGAAGAACACGTATTCAAATTGCGTTGCTGTCGTCAAAAATGCGTTTCGCTTTTCATGCCGACGCCAGACACAACGCAGATAATCTCGGTTGGTAAGACCTTTTCGATATCGAATCAACCCAGCTCGCTCGATCCAGCTCATGCTGCCCAACAGCAATTCACGAATCGCCGCACGGTGGTCACCAGCCGCAGCAAGATTGATGGCTCGTGATTCATACGTCGAAGCGGCAAGTTCACCTGGCGGAGTCACGACATCCGAAAGCACGTCGGAGAGATCACTCAGCAGGCTCTCGCGTTGTTGTTTCTTCGCATCAATGGATTTGACCACCATCGCAATGATGACAATCAGGATGGCAATGATCGCGACAATGGCGAGTGTCGTCAGCAGGTCTGTGATTCCGAGAAATCCAAAGCCACTGGATGAGTTCTGTGCTGGAGGCGGACGAGTGGTTCCTCGAGGAGATCTTAGACCGCTGAACAACCATTCAAAGAAATCGCCAATGGCACCAAACACATCGCCCAATCGTTCGCCAGCCCATTCGAGCGCGCTGCCGAGGAAGCCCTTATCCACATCAACTTCCGGAAGTTGCTCGAGTACTCGTCGGCGGACGGAGCGAAATTCGTTTCCTCCCATGACTTGCTCACCGACCTGATCGATGGCATCGTCAGTCAGCAAGCTGCCTTCCTGCATCGCCAGAGACATTGCAGCGCAGGCCGAAGGACTCTGGTGAAATGCCAGTAAAGTCAGAAGGCTGAAGAGCAGGAACCTCATCATGCCAGTTCCTCCAGTCGAGCCGCCTCGGCACGATACTGCAGCTGCAGATCCCAGCACTCGTTCCTGATACGCTGATCCAGATAGCAGAAGAACCACGCCAAACGAATGACAGGGTAAGGCAGCCACAGGGCCAATTGAATCGTCGTCAGGAAGGCCGGATCATCATGAGTCAGCTGCAGAAATACATCGCGCCCATCTCGACTGGCCTCAAACAGAATGACGAAAAAGATCGGACGATTGAAAACCATCGTGGCCGCCAAATCGATCAGAACAAACAAGCCGAACGACAGAAAGGACCAATAAAACAGCAAGCCGAGAACTCGTCCCAGGCTGCGTCCGTAACCGCCTCCTCCTGAAAGCCAGCTCAGTCGTGCCGTCACACCATTCAGTTTTGATTGTTCCAGAAACAGAACTTCCGGCATATGCCCCGCATAGGCTGTCACGAAAACAGACGGCACGATCAGGCAGAACCCGGAGATGAACTGAAAGAAGCGAGTCACAAACGACAGCAGTAGCCAGCTCCAGAATCGATGACGCCAGGCTTTGACGGAAGCACGCACCGAGATTGGGACGCCAAAAACCTGAGGCCCCATACACGCGACAAGCAATGCGTTAAAGATGGCACTGAAGAACATAAAAATCATCAGCGACGGAATCAACATATCGGTCGTCTGTGATACTGTCAGCCAGACCAGCGCACAGGACGGAACGGCACAAATGAGCCACAGACGCGTGATCGGTGCTGCGAATTCGCGTGAGAAGACGAAAGCGAGGTCCATACAACCGCCGAAGGTTCGTCGTTCCACCGAAACGATGCATTCTTCAACCTTCATGGGTGATTCTCTCCCGCCCCGACATGGTCAGGTAAACCGCGACCAGCAGCCAGAGCATCGAACCCACGACGTATTTGATCGACGATGCGATCGGCAATGGTGAAAAATAGCCTTCCAGCATCGCCGCGACGAACAGCATACCACCAGCGCCCAGGGCCAACTGCAGAGCCTCAACGCCATGAAACTTCAATGAGTCACTTCGCGTCCGTTGTCCGGGCATCAGAATACCCTGAGCCAGAATCAATCCTCCCGCCCCTGCAATCACAATGGCTGTCAGTTCGAACGAACCGTGCGAGATGATAAAGCTAAAGAAGTTATCCGCTGTCGGATTGCCTTTCGCGAGGATCGCTCCTTTCAGAATTCCGATAATAATGCCGTTGGAGATCAGGACATAGCATGTCCCGATTCCAACGAGCACACCCATTGCAAAAGCCTGAAATGCAATGCTGGTGTTGTTGTTGATGTAATGGCCGAACATCCGAGTTCGCTCGCTGGAGTAACGAGAGTCGCCTTCGACGTAAAGGTCGTTTTCGTAGCTCTTCAAAGCGTGCTCGATTGTTTCGCGTCCCGCAATGAGTTCTGCCAGATCCGGGCGCGTATACCCGACCCAAACCGAAGCAATCAAAGGGACAAGGAACAACGCCAACGCCAGAAAGAACGGCTTGTACCTGCGGCGCAGGAGGCGTGGGAAGCCCACCGAAAAAAAGTCCCAGATTGCTCGAACAGACTGCGGAGGAGATCGATAAAGACAATTGTGTCCCTGCGCGACAAGGTCATTCAGATACTGTTCGAGTCTTGCACCCCATTCACGCGATTGCACGAGCGAAAGGTCGTAGCAGATGGAACGATAAAGTCTGGAGAGCGTTGCAACGTCGCGATTTCCCCATGTTGACTGACGAGAATTCTTCATCCTCGAAACCAACGCTTCAAACTCACGCCAGTCGTTACGTCGATCTCGAATAAATCGCTCACGATTCATGGCCAGGCTCTCCTGACGATAAACCAGCCAGTTGTCGATTCTCTTCGTAAGAGGAATCGCGATCCGGCCGTTCCATTTTTCTGCCACGTCGATTCGCTGATGCCTCAGAATTCTTTGAGTTCCCCTTGGTGCCGGTGGGGTCATCCGCAAATGTCTTGAGCACTCTCAGGATAAATTGTGTGTGTCGAAATCCCTGAGTACGAAAATACGTATGAGGATTTCGAGGATCGGGAGCGGGATCCTGATAGCCCAGTCGTTTTCGCAGCGCTTCGCTCAGCGGCTTGGCGATCTCTTCACGACGTGCGTCTGAGATGATGCGATCTGATTCAAACAACCGTTCGATGACCGCCAAAGTTCTTTCGGGAACGCTGAATCGTCGAGGGCATTCCGAACGCAGCAGTGGTTCAATGTTTGCCGTGAGACCTCCGGTGCGACTAATCCATTCGCGACGTTCATCAATAACCATCGTGTCGAAGACCAAATCCCCCAGACGCTGCATGCGGCGAGTCATCAACATGGAAATGAGACCGACGGTGTAGCAGAACGGAAGCATATCGGCCGTTCGCAAAAAGTTACGACCAATGGCACTTGTGACGTCGATCGGAGTCCCGTTCGTCCGTACAACTCGGAGCCCTGCCGATTTTTTTCCCGGCGTCTGGCCATTCATCCACGACTCAAACAGGCTGCCATAAAACCAGTTCATCACGAAGCCGATGATTGACATGATCCCGGCCACAAAGTTCTCACTGGAGTCTGCAAAAACACCAACCATCGACAACAGAATACCGACACCTGCGAGGATGCCCAGTTTCAGCAGATTGTCGATCAGCCATGCCCAGGCCCGCGTTCCCGGTCCTGCGATCACAAATTGAAAGTCGACACCTTCCGGAGTCTCAACGACGACTCGTGTGTCCACTTTTCTTTTGTGGTTTTCGTTCATGTCCGAGATAGCAAAAGTTGACGCAGTGCAGCCAGAAAAGTGTGGTAAAGGCAGACTTACGTTAACTTTTGGACTCTGCCTGACAGGAGACCTGCTGATGCTTGGCAACGATGACAGAAACCCGATATTAATGCAAGCCGATGAAGAGCCGAGCACTCTTGTGGAGTCCAGTCGTGGATTGCGGTCATTCCCTCGCCGGAGGCACTTCAGTAACGAACTCCGGGACGCAAAAAAGAGGCGGCTTTCGTGATCCGAGGACCTGACTTCAGGTCATTTCATTCGGTGACTCTCAGCGGAAGACGGATTGAGCGAGAAACAATCGAACTTCGGATGTTACATGCCCCGGCCTTCTTGCCGAGCAGATCGTCAACGATCCGTGAGGTCCTCGAGTGCGAAGATTACTTCTAAATTGATTCAGCCGGACGGAGTCCTGTTCGCTGATGGATGGTTTCCCGGCCGAGTTCGAACAGGCAAAACGTTGACCCTCGTTTGGTGAGATGAAAACCCCGCATGAACCCAGCGATGATCAAACCTCAGAAATTGGGACAAACAGGAAATCCGAGAGGTAAGAGGCGTTAAGGTTGTGACGTCAAATCCGTGTTTCGATATCGTCCGAATGTCAGGCTGTCCGTCCTGCGGAGATTTTTTGCGCCGACCAACAGGAACCCGGTCCGGTGTTGCTCGCATCATAAGAATGAGATGCTCTGGAAGTTGGGGTGGTACTTTGCGATGTGGGCTGCTGGGCTGATCCCACTGCTTCTGAAGTCTGGCCTGTCGCTGAGAACGTGTTATCTGTCTTTTTCGTCAGGGATCGTTGAATGAAAACCAGCGTGCTTGTTCTGCTTGCCGTCAGCTTGCTCGTTTCCGCACGTGATGCGAATGCGGAGAACCCCTCAGATTTTAAAGTCAAATCCGTTCTGGACGATTCAACGTTCGAACTATCGCAGCATAAGGGCAAGATCGTGGTGCTGCACTTTCTGTTGAAGACGGAGTGTCCGATTTGCCTCCGCTATACTCATGATTACGCTGCGTTGGCAGAAAAAAATCCTGACGTGGTTCATGTTTTTCTGAAACCCGATAGCGAAGAGGACATCAAGTCGTGGGCCGAGGGACTCGACGAAAAAGGACTCCACGGCTTGCCAAAAATTTACCGCGACGTGGATGCGAAAATCGCAGCGAAATTCAAAATTCCGGATGGCTACAAGTTCCATGGTCAGACGGTTCATTTTCCTGCGCTGATCATACTTGACGGAGACGGCAAGGAACGATTTCGCTATGTTGGAAAGTCTAATGCGGATCGATTTCCGATTAAGGACTTTGAGGCGAAGTTGATCGAACTGAAGGAGTAAGCATGGGAACGATCATGGAGATCTGCCCCATGAAGATGCTGAAGATGTTGAAAATGCCGGAATCATAGCTTCGGCTTACGATAACGTTGAGTTGAGGCCGTGAAATGGGTCCTCGGGTGCCCCGTATCACTTTCTGGTTTGTCGGCCTGACGTAACCTTCGAGGAACAACCATGAGAACATTTCGAACTGCGAGTGTCTTCCTGGTGATTGTGACAACTCTTTTCTGCATGGGCTCGGCGCGGGCATTCTCGCAGGCTGTGGAAGCAGAGCCGCTGATTCCACAGAATCTCCTGAAGCTTGTGCATACACCCGAGGTGCAGAAAGAACTTGGTCTGGAAAGCGACGCGCGGATGCTGGACGTGCTCCGAAAAATCGATCGCGTCTGGTGGCCGTCGCGAAATCTCCCCGAAGAGAAACAAGTCGAGACGACACGAGAACTTGAAAGACAACTGTATGATGCGCTGGGCAAAATTCTGTCGCCCGCGAAGATGCGACGATTGCGAGAGGTTGAGCTTCAATCGCTGGGGACCAGGGCATTACTGGTCCCTGATGTCGTCAAGGCTGTTGGTCTCGACGCGAAAGCCCAGAGAAAGATCAAAGCCGCATTCCTTGAGACAGACTCGCTGGCGAGACAACTGAATTCGAAGCGAGGCGGCGACGCAGACCTGGAGAAGCAACTTGGGAAAGCCCGAGCTGAGGAGTTGAGCCTGCTCAATAGCCTACTGACTACTTCGAAGCGGCGCGAGTTGGGAAAACTCATTGGTGAACCGTTCAACCTGACGGAGCTCAAACGTATCTATCCATTGGCTCCGGAGTTGATCGACGTGGAAGAATGGGCGGGAACTGCGCGTACATCTCTGGAGTCTGAACGAGGCAAGGTGGTTCTGGTTCATTTCTATGCATTCCAATGCCATAACTGTGTCGCCAACTTTAAGCATTACAATCGCTGGCACGAGACCCTTTCAAAGAAGGGAGTGACAGTCATCGGGATTCAGACTCCTGAGACCACCGCAGAACGTGACTCGACGCTTGTGAAGCAGGCGGCGAAAGAACAGGGTTTTGAATTTCCGGTGCTGATCGATCTGAAGAACTCCAATTGGGACGCCTGGGGCAACACGATGTGGCCCACAGTCTATGTGATCGACAAGAATGGATATGTTCGATCCTGGTGGCAGGGAGAACTGAATTGGGAAGGAGCGACGGGGGATCAGACGATTGAATCGCTGGTGGATGAACTGCTGATGGAATAGATTTGAAAGCTGCTGCTTATTCCTATTGCTTCTGTCGTCGCCTTTTTCCAAAGGAGGATACTATGACAGAGCCGCAGTCGATCAGGATCATTTGCACATCGGTGCATCACAACAACACGGTCAGAGTTGCCGAGACCCTGGCAGAAGCTCTTCACGCGAGCATCTTCTCTCCAGAGGAAGCGAAAGCTCTGGATGTGTCCGAGTCGGATGTATTGGGCCTTGGCTCCGGAATCTATTTTGGTCGCCATCATCAGTCATTGCTGCAACTGGTTGACTCCTGGCCAGCTCGCCCTTGCCGAGTCTTCCTCTTCTCCACAGCCGGTCTTCCCTTCCTTCGCTGGTTTCAGCACAGCGCTTTGCGAAGGCGGCTTGTTCGACGTGGCTTCGAAGTGGTTGCGGAGTTCTGTTGCCGCGGATGGGATACTGTGGGCCCACTGTGGTTTTTGGGAGGCATCAACCGCAAGCATCCAAACACGAAAGACTTTGCAAGAGCTAAAGCGTTCGCGTTGCAGATCCGGGAAAGGATTAAAGAAAACAGTGAACTCCCGGAACTCCCGATCGGCTGAGAAATCAATTGCTCCCATCGCCCACTGCCCATCGCCCGGTTCCTGCGTAGGGAATCCTTCGTCTCAGAACGCCGCACGATGTTTCTCAATAAACACTGAGGATTACTGTCCAACCCCGCGAACGCAGATTGTTATTGCCCTGTAATTCCGTTTCCTGTAATTTCTGGCTTCCTCTAATGTGTCGAATATGCCGGAGAAGTGAATGGACGCCCAAACGTACGTGAATGTGTCGACGGAACGACAGGTCTCCCCGGTTCTCGCTGAACAAGCGAAACCCTGGTTGCAACACACCTGGAAGTACAGTCTCAAAGTCCTGAAGCGGGTCGTGCCGTTGTTGATCGTGGGCTACGTGTACCCTCCTGTTGCGATTGTGTATCTGATTACCGGCGTGTATGAAGTTCTTCGCCATGGCAGAGACCTGTCTGCCATTGCTCATCAGTATTTCCTCGTCAACGGGGCGTTGACCTGGTTTCTTAGCCCACTTAACACGTTGGTCGATATTCTCAGCCTGCCGTTCATCAACAAAAAGATCTACAAGCTCGCCGATTTCCCTGCGGCATACCAAAAGGAGATTATGGAGGTGACCGCAGGGTGTCCGGCCGAAGAAATACTTGCGGAAATACAGAACAGAACCCGGGCCGACGACAGGACGATGAAAATCTACAAATGGTACGGATTCAATAACCCGGCAGCGAACTGCAGCGTGCTTCAGAAAAATTTCAAGTACGTGCTTACAATTGGCGTCTCCACATTCGCTCCGCAGACAAAGACAAGCAGACACTTTGGCTGGCTCCGGGCGGGTGTGCGAGTCTTGTACAACATCGGATCAACGCCCGGCGACGGGGCCTACATTATCGTCAATGGAACTCGGCATACCTGGTGTGAAGATGGTCCCCTGTTCATTTTCGACGACACGATACTTCACCAGTCATGCAACCTGACAGACATGGAACGACACTGCCTGTTCATTGATGTTCTGAGACCATCGTACCTCCCGATACTGTTAAGGAACTTCATCAAGCTCCTTGGGTTCGTCTGGACTCGGCTGCCGTTTCTCGGCAAGTCGTCGAATTGGCGACTGATCTAAACAGGCTGTTGATTGGTTGTGCGGACCTTTGAAGGTGTCATAGAACACGGGGCATGTTCTCATCGCTGCATAACTGCCATGAAGTCTCCTGATAGGCGATGCAGAACTTCAGATTCAAATTGCGCAGAAGCTGATGGGGGTCGACGTGTGACCGCCTCGTGAGATAAAGCTGATCCGGATTCCTGACGGAGCTTCGGTGTTCCTGCGCGACTCGTCCGTCCTTATGGCCGATTGCTCGGATCAGTCATTCTTGATCAGTTGTTTTGCTGCTGACTTTTTCTGGTGCAGGCACAATATCCTCTAGTGGGCTCTGCAGTCGAATAGTCTGCGTCATCTGCAGTGGCGGTTCGCCCTCGTTCTGGTTCAGAAGAACCTGCAGCTCATAAGTGCCCGGTGGTGGAGGTTCACGGAAGCCGAAGAATAATTCACCGCTCTGGCCCGGCAACAGCCATCGGCCGAAACCAGATTCGACGACAAATCCGCGGCCGAATTCATCGCTGAGTGATAGTCGTCCGCCAAGCGGGATGTGTCGCAGGCTGTCATTCTGCACGGGGACTGTAAATCCCGATCGATCATTGCTGATCACCCACTGCGGACTTCCGGGCACAAGTCGAGCTTTGCTTTCGCTGTTGGTGAGCAGTGCGATCGGGATCTTGTGAGTGCCAATCGCCTCGCCGATTTCTGGCGATACAGTCAGCCTGGCGTATGCATAGCCATGTTCTGATTCATCGCGGTCCGCGGACATCGTCACGACAACTTTGCGGCTTTGACCGGGCTCAAGTTCGAATCGATCGGGTCGAAGTTGCAGTGACTTGAAGAAGTCTCCTTGCAGCTGTTCCGGACTCAACTGCACCACGATCTTTTGAAGACTGCCGTTCCGGACGGAAATCGATTCCATTCGACGTCCGCCCTTTCGCAGCGACAATTCGATCTGAGTCGGCTCGATGGTCACGTCTTCTGCCACTCGCACGATTCTTGCATCCTGAGCAGGGAAGTCGCCGTCATGAATGGAAATGTCGTACTCCATTTTGCGAACGAATCGGCCCTGGTTGGAGACTTCCGCCACCAGCTTGTAGTCACCCGCGAAGACGGGATGCGGTAGAAGCTCTTCAAGCCTCAGGCGTGTCTTCGGAAGAATGCGAGCCTTGTATCGCTCCGGTGCAGACTGTGCGGCGCGGACGGGGACAACCAGACCGAATTTTTTGCCAACGGCCTGAGTATTCTCTTTGATCAGCTGGCAGTTCAGCGAAAACTCCATCGCCGTGTCTGTGGGGTTCTCCACGAAGACTCGAGCAAGGCATCGACCATCCTGTGACACCAGCGTTGCGTCAGGGAACTTCAGCTCGCTGACCGAATCACCTTTGCCCCCAATGACATCAATGTCGACTCGCAGCAGGTACTGAGTCACAAAGCGGATACCAACGCGAGCTTCGTCTTCCGGGCCGTCAGCTTTCTGATCATCCAGCGGTATTTCGCGAACCAGAATTCCGTACGATAAAAACGGAGCCGTTGTGGCGGGAATCCGAAGTTCGGCCATGATCTTGTGCTCTTCCGCAGCCGTCAGATCGACTGAAGCCGCACTCGTTAAGCGAATGAAATCCGGAGTGGGAGCTTTTTCGTCCGGCATGATAACCCCGTTCTCCTGCTGCATCATCGCAACGGGACGAATCTCCAGACGCGATGCTCGATCGTGAGCTTCAATCAGAAACTCAAACTTCAGAAGTTGCCCTTTCCGTCCCTGAAGTCGGTGCACAAGCGGCTGGATCAGAAAGGCCGGCTTGACCTGTTGCTGGACCTGCACAGCCCTCAAGTCCGATGGCTTTTCAGCTCGCTCTTTTGGCGTTAACTCCTCAACTGCATCCTGCGCAATGACATTGGAGAACGACAGGCAGGTCAGCAACAGCGGAATGAGATATCTATAAGACATGGTCGCCGTCATTTCTGCACAAGTAATCCTGGGAACTCGATCATCTGGAAACAATGTGTGACTGACTTATTCGCTGGCTATTTCATCGCTTGACTGCGGAACCGTTGATTCAATTGTTGTCAGAGTATTTGGCGTGCAGGGCGGGCCGCTCGTTACGATTCGAGGAGAGATAAAGATGACCACTTCTGCATCCTGCTCCAGATGTTCTACTGTCTGAAACATTCGGCCAGCGTAGGGAATACTGCCCAGAATTGGGACTCTTCCAATTCGATCCACCGTCTGGCGTTGAACGAGGCCGCCAATCACGATCGTCTCGGCATCTTTCACGTTTACAGTTGTCGAAACGGTTCTGCGATTGATCAGAGGATAAGGGTTGTTCGCGACAGTCTGATTCACGTCGGTCGTACGAATGTCCTCGCTGACTTCGGCCTTGTCGATCTTCACCGTGATGTTGTCGCCGCGAATGATCGGAGTAATTTCCATAGTGATCCCAGCCTCAACCTCTTCCAGTTCCTGTCGAAAGAACTGATTGGGGTTGTTGGGCTGCGCGGTAAAAAAGGACTGACGCGTGATTGAGATCTTGGCAGGTTCCCCATCTCGCGCGGTGACTCGCGGGGCTGCTCGAATGGAAAGATATCCTTCCTGAGCCAGCAACTTCACGAAGGCAGCCGTAACCGCAAAATTCGAGAACGCATTGTTAGCCCCCTGCCCTGAACCCTGCCCATTGAAAGCCAGTCCGGCCATTCCAAACTTTAATACCTCGGAACCATTCAGTGTGACCGCATGATTCCAGTCGAGTCCGGATTTGAAACCCTTGTCCGGAGCAATGACGCACACGATCGCTTCAAGTTCGACCTGTGGAATAGGACTGTCGGCTTCTCGCAGTCGCAGCAGAATCGGTTCCGCAATCTCCGTGGGGGCTTCCACGATCATCAAGTTTCTTTTGTCCACCACGGAGACGAACCGGGCTTCGCGTTGAGGCAGTAACTTCAGCAGTTCGTCCGGACTGACATGCGTCGGTCGGTACTCCATGCGATCAGAGACTTTGGAGAATAACGGCGAGGAGGGATCGACGGCGGCCACGACATATTCCCCGGTTTCAATTCGACGTGACACCAGCCCGAGTGGCATCAGGACTTTTCGCAATGCCACATCAAAGGGATCATTCTCAATTAAAGTTGTAATCGTGCCGCTGACCTGTTCGTCCACGATCACGGTCACCCCGGCTTGAGTTGCCAGTACCTGAAGAGCCTGACGGATATCCGTCTCTTCGAACTGCTCACTGACTGTGGCTGGCTTTGTCGATCCCGTTCGGAAGGCGACAGTTCTTACCGGAGCTGCAAGCCGAGCCTCCCCCTTCACTGGTTCGCTTCGCTTCCGCCAGATCTCTGTCGAATGTTGCACCGAAGTCGTCGCGCGGGATTCTGCGGAGTTGGTCTCTCTGGGGTTAGTGAATTCTGGTGTCAGCGAGCCTGGATTCTGTGGAGAAGGACGATCGATGGGTTCAATCGGCGGAAGATCAATGGGAGCCTCGAAGTCCTGTGGCGTTTCCGGTGGAACTGGAGGAACGTCCGGGACAGCAGGCATCGGACTCTCGGGTTCCGGGATTTCTAAAGGAGCGATCGCTCGCGACGATTCAGTCGATGGCAATTCTGTAGACGGTTGTGGTCCAACTGCCGGGTTCGCGCCTAACGTATATTCAGGAGTTTTCTGCGAAGCGCTCAAGGCTTCCATGTAGAGTTCATCAATCGATTTGCGATTGGGTTCCGGATAAACCTTGCAACCACTGATCAACGCGCAGAGCGCGATCGCACAGAACAGCGGAATTCTCCGCCGCTCCACAGTCCACAGGCGTGGTCGATGTGCGATGAGGTTGTTCATTTCAGGTTGCTTGTCACGGTGCCGTGATTGTTCCGACGAGCTGAGTGCGATACTCACCGGCTGCCGGAACGCTGGTGTCAAAGGTGGTGAAGGTGACGGTCAGACCCAGCGTGGCTTCTCCGTAGTCAGTGCAGACGGCCGAAACCGTTGCCGTTTTATCCCCTTTGGTGATGTTGGTTGAATCAGACTGTTGAGTGACCTGCCATGATCGATCCGGAGCAGCACTCAGGATCCGCAGGTTCAGTCCTGCGTCTGCGAGATATCGGGTTTTACCGCTTTGAGTTGAGAAGGAATCAATGGTCCAGATAACTGCAATCCCGTCGTCTCGACGGCTGTTGTGAACATCCCAGCGGACTTCTTTGAACATTTGCTGGCTTTGGCGAAGATCATGAATCAGTTCCTGAGCCTTCTCACGCGATCGTATTTCGACACTTTGTCCGCGACCGCATTGAACGTTGAAGACCAACAACAAAAGGGCCACAGCGATCTGCATAAAAGCAAACTCGCTCTGGCCCTGTTGATTATTTTTACTCAGCGAATCCATGCCGAAGTACTGCTTGTTCTCTAGGAATCAGTTGGCGGCAATCGTGCCGACAACATCAATCTGATAGTCACCCTGCAACAGAGTGGAATAGGTGTTGGTGATAAATGTGACAGAGAGAGCCAACGTGGCTTTGCCCGGCTGACTTGAAGTCGCCTGAACAGCAGCAATGTTGTCGGACCCTGCATAGTTCGTCTGGTCAGAAGCTGTTGATACGGTCCAGATCGCGCTGGTTCCGTTGTTATCGCTGGAGCTGACAGCCAGGTCGAGCTTTGCATCTCGCTTGTACGCGCTGTTGCTGGTATGTGTGAAAGGCGTATTCGTGCGCAGATTTACGGTTGCACCCGCGCCCGAGTTGCACTGCACGGCCCAGTGGTTGGCTGTGTTACTTCCAGGGACAAAGACCTGGTTGTTGTTCGTGGTGTCGTGCGTCAATGTCTGATCAGCCGGTCCGGTAATGGACAGCGTTGACGGAACCGTCACAGTGAAACGCTGTGTGTCCGTTGTTTGAGCCGACGCGGTCTGTGACAGCGCGGCGATGGCCAATGCAGACATGATCTTCAGGAAACTCTTGATGTTCATCTTCATCGTAAAAACTCCCCCGGAGTGACTCACGTGGACGCACTCCAACCTTTGATACGTATTCGGAAAAACCCCCATTTCCGAATGAACTTACACCCGCACAATTTGCGAAATCGTGACAATCGACAAACTCGACTCAGCTTGCCTCAAGTCTCGGTTTGGCAGCCTGTGTGTTGCTTTTTCGAAACACTTGTTTCGTTCTGTAAACCGTTATGCAATCTGGCTTTAATGCGAGATCCACCAGAACCCTACTGCAGGAAACCAGTGGGTCAAATTGCTACTGGGCAAATACCCTGATTTTGCCGGTCTGCATTCGCCTGTGGGAACACGATGAACGATTTGGTCCGAAGGTTTGGCCGTCCGACTCGAAGCAATTGGCGCAGAAACTGCCGAAGCGGTGCGTGCCTCCGGTGTGGTTTCTTTTCTTAAAGTCGCGATGCGAATAGCCAACACCAGGGCACGACATTCCGTCCCGGGTTGGCAAGTTCATGTTCGAGGCAGTTCAGCAGGCTCAAAGCAGGTCAACCGCTGTCCCTCGGATACCCGCCGCGAGAATTGTTTTGCTGCTGATGGTCTCGATTTGTTGCTTGCGGGAGCAAGCTGTTGGCGAAGACAAGACTGCTCGTCAACGTTTTGTCGTTGAAGTATCAGGAGTGATTCGTTTGAACTCCGTACCGGCGACCGGTACGAGTGAGAGGAGTCGCGTCGAAATCTCGTCGGCTGCCGAGGTCGTGCTGGCTCTGAGTTCAGCTGAAGAGCCAGTCTCATCGTCTGACGCTGTGTTCCTGTTGCATTCCGGTCAGACGTGTCACTTGAGTCTTCGTCGAGGCTCAGGGCTTCTGAAAGTACAGACCGTTTCTCTGTCAGGCCAATCTTGCCTGGAACTTGCGAACGAGTCGACTCCCGTGCTGACCATTACATCGATCTGAAATGGCATTCGCAGGAGACGGCTCCGCTTCCAACGCAGAGATCTGGCTGTCATCGTTACTGAACCAGCTCCGGAAAGATCGCATCCGTTGTGTCAATGAGTCGTGCCATGGTCACGCCATCGCGCGAGCTTTCTGCGATCACTTTTGCACCCGTGGGCACGGCGCGCAGAGAGGAGCGTAAGTCAGCCAGACGATGAATCAACAGAAGTAGTCCACGCTGTCGAGCAGGATCGTATTCCCAGGGCACCAACCTGATTCTTCGGTGTTGGACGATTGGCACCAATGATTCCAGATCACTCAGCTGAAACTGATGGCTTACTGGGGCCACATAAACGACGCTGTTCTCCGGCACTTGATTCCAGAACTCTGAATTCAGGGCATCGGACCAATAACCTGCTTCCATCCCCAGTTTGTCGGCTCCTCGATTACCGCCAGCCAATGGACCGTATTGAGAAATCGCGAGTGGTTGCATGGTCCAATAGAGAGGTATGCAGCCGACAAGAATTCCGACGAACATTTTGCGGCTAAGATTGAGTACACCGTCTGATGTGGGAAGGGTTGGGTTGGATCGAGGGCGTCCATCCAGCCACAAGCTGAATCCTCGAGCGGCCAGCATCGCCAGCGGCGGCATCACGATCAGGAAGAGTCGAGTTCCATCGTAAACAGGGACACCCGGAACGGCGAAGACCGTGAGTGGCATCAGCACGAACAGCAGCAGCAGTTTCTCCGTCGAATCAAGCCTCGCTCGAACGCTGCGCAGGATCAATCCGGATAATGTCCAGACTGGCATAGAGATCAGAGTCGTGATGAACGGAAAATGCCAGGGCACTTCCTTGTCGGCAAACCTTTGAGCAAAGTACCAGCAATAAAGAGTTTGTCGCTCGGTAGTTCGCCCCAGATAGGTCATGACATTCTTCACTGGATCCAACCATAGCCATGGCCAGCCGACAAAGAAGACGAAAGCACCGACGATTCCAAAGACTGCCAGCGGTCGGATTGACTTCTCACGAAACTGGGCGACGGCCCAAAGGAACAGCAACACGGGAAGAAAGATGCCCTGCACTTTCGTCAGCAGCAACAAGCCCCAGAAAACTCCGCTGACAGCGGCCTGCAGTGTTGTGGGAGCAGTTGAACGCGTCCACCAGGTGAGCAGTGAAATCATGGCAGCGACCCACGCCAGATTTGTGCTGGACTCCAGAGCCGCCAGTCGGGCATGGCCCATCAGGTGAGGCATGCCTGTTAACATCCCGGCGACCAGCAGTCCCGTCGTCAAGCCATATTTGCGACGAGAGAACTCCGACAGCAGCAGGACCGTCAGTCCAAAGGCCGCACAGGAACCAAGTCTTGCAGCAGGGACATTGTAAAGAGTTTCTTCAGAGCCTGTGATAAAAGTGGAGGTCAGGCTGTGTGATACTCCCAGCATAAATCGTCCCAACGGAGGATGATCGGGAAGATAGCGCGGGGTTCCAAAGACTTCTCGAGCGACATCGGGAGTAAACAAAAGTGGACCGTGCTGAGTAAACGCGTCAGCCAAATAGACTCCCTGATCGATATTGAAAGATTCGTCAAGGGTGAGTCCGGGGCCAACTGGAAGTTCAGAATTCACCAGGCCATGGTTCACCATCGACGCCGCGAGCACGAATGCGACGAAAGACAGGCCAGCCAGAATTGGTGAACAGCGAAACATGACTCACGATCGTGTATGGATAGTCGATTCCATGAAAAAGGGCGTTCCCTGAGGAACGCCCTTTATTTCTTTCGTCAGCAGATTATCGAGGTGCATCGTCAAATGCACCTGACCAGTGCAACTACTTTGCTTCTGGAGCTGGAGCAGCGCCTTCAGCGGCTGGTGCTGGAGCTTCAGCAGCAGGAGCTTCGGCTGCTGGTGCAGCACCTTCAGCGGCAGGAGCAGGAGCTTCGGCAGCTGGGGTTTCCGCCGCTGGAGCAGCGCTTTCAGCAGCAGGAGCTGCATCGTGAGAATGACCGTCCTTCTCGTCATGAGAATGAGGAGCTTCTGCTCCGCCAGCAACACCCGAACCGGCGGCAGCGGCGCCGCCACCAGTTCCAGTTGTGCTTTCATTGGCGGTGCAACCCAAAGTAAACGTCACGCCAGCCAACAGCACGAGCGTGCTCAAAGATTTAACAAATTTCATATCCCCCAGCCTTTCACAAAAAACACTGCAATTAATGTCGCGACCCAGAAACCGCAGGAAACTGCGATTAAGCGACCCTATAACGCTACGAAAACACGGCGTGAAATCAATCTTTCGGAAGAACGAAATCGTGGAAGTTTCGTTTTTGGGGCTTTTTTGAGCCACCGCGAATGATTGCGACCGCATAAAATCGGGGGACGAGACGAGAAATGACGACGGAAAATACTGCCAACAGCAGCTGCCATGGATAGCCAAATTCCAGATTCTCCCGAACCTTCGCAACCGGAAAACTCCGCGATTGACGGGTGCGTTACGCCTCGAGACAAAGTCCGAGCCTTTCCGACGACTCCGGGGGTCTATCTGATGAAAGACGCCACTGGCTGCGTCATTTACGTTGGGAAGGCAATCAATCTTCGCAGTCGAGCGGGCAGCTACTTCACGAAAGCCGCCGAGATTGAACAACGGACGGCCGAACTGGTTTTGCAGATTGCGGACATCGATTTCATCGACGCGGAAAGTGAAGTGGATGCGCTGCTGATGGAAGCGCGGCTGATCAAGGATATTCAGCCGAAGTTCAATACTCAGCTCAAGGACGGCAAGACATTTCCTTATCTGCAGATTACGACGCGCGAAGATTTTCCTCGAGTCGAGTTTACTCGGCAACCGGAAACATCCGGAGTCAAACTGTACGGTCCGTTTCTGAACTCTGCGCAGCTTCGCGGAGCGATTGCGATCCTGCAGAAGATCTTCCGCTTTCGCACATGCACCCTGGACATTGATGAGCACGACGATCGCTGGCGTTGGTTTCGTCCATGTCTGCTGGCCAGCATCAATCAGTGCACCGCTCCGTGCAATCAGCGGATCAGCAAAGAAGAATATCGTGAAGACATTCGCAGGTTGAAGATCTTTCTGGACGGCGGCAAAGTCAGCCTCGTCAAAGAAATGGAAGCCTCCATGCTGCAGGCTTCGAAGGAGCTGAAGTTTGAGAAGGCTGCTCGGATCCGTGATGAGATCAAGTCATTAAAAGATCTCAGCCTGCGAGGAAACCTGGAGAGTCATGCTCAGCCTGAAGTGTTCTACATTGATCCGCAAAAGGGCTTGGCTGGACTAAAGAAGGTACTGAAGCTGGATCAGATTCCTCGGCGAATCGAAGGCGTGGACATCGCTCATATTCAGGGTAAGGATACGGTTGCCAGTCTTGTTCAGTTTATCGATGGCTTACCATTCAAGCCGGGATACAAGAAATTTCAGATTCAGTCAGTCGAAGGCGTTGATGACTTCGCTTCGATGCGCGAAGTGATTACTCGCCGTTTTCGCCGACTGGTGCAGGAGGATGAAGCGTTTCCGGACCTGTTGCTGATCGACGGCGGCAAGGGGCAGTTGAATGCCGTGATGGAAACGTTTCAGGTTCTGGGGATTAAACCTCCGACAACGATTTCGCTTGCCAAGAAGGAAGAAGAGATTTTCGTCCCGGGGCAGTCCGAATCAATTCGGTTGAGCCGTCATTCGTTCAGCCTGCGACTGCTGCAATACGTCCGCGACGAAGCCCACCGGTTTGCTCAAAACTATCATCATCTGCTGCGTCGCAAGTCAACTTTTGAGGATAATCGAAAGGGGCCGCGGAAGAAGAAATCTTAGCAGTTGAAACCGACAGCGAATTCTCCTGTCAGCAGATACGCAACGCTGAGAGAAATTAAATTTCAAGAACTCGTTGAAGTCTGGCGGTGGCTGAGCCAGACAGGCACTTGACCTTTGCGGTCGTATTCATGGCCCCAATACATGTTCCGGAGTTGGCTGCATGCAGGTGACTCCCTGACGCCAGCGCCCCAGCATGATCATTGTTTTTGCCACTGCAGAAACTGCCATCAGGGCAATTCGAAGAGCAAACAGAGATCGGTCTTTTGACGGGGAAGATCCGTTCGCATAGTGACGTGCCGCGTGGGATGTCAGCTGAAATGTGTCAATGAGTTCGCTGGATGCGGTCAGGAATCCAGGCAATCCTCGAGCGACATCTTTTGAATAGTCAAACACGTCATCAATGATCTGACACTGCATGACGATCTTGAACAGGATGTCAAGGTCACCGTTTGTGCGAGTCGCCTCAATACCGTCTTCGACGGTTGCGTATCCCAACGCGACCATCGTGAGAAATCCAAGAGATAATCGGGCGACATTTTCTCGATAGGCCTTTACCGCTTCACATTGCGAACAATCACCAAACGCTAACGGTCGGTTCAATTCCAGTTGCTGAGTCCGCCACCAATAGTCGATTGAGGTCTGTCGAAGCCCGGCGTCAAAAAGCCTTTGTTCCAATCTGCGAAACTCATCGGGGCAAAATGCTTTGCCATCAAAGGCTGCATTCAATGTCGCACCAAAGTTCAATAACAAGGCGAGATTTTTGATGCGGGGTTTCGGCAATCCGCGTGAGCTTTGCAGTGAATAGATCGTGTCGAAAGCGATGATGCACAGAACTCGCAGTGGTGTTCCAGGGAAGGAAGCGAAAATCAGCGGCAGGCCTCGGAGAACACATCGGAATGCAACCAGTATCGATGAAATCCGATCAGGACTTTTGACATCCGTCAGTGAACTTTCGGAAGGCATTGAGGTCACGAGTCGGCCTTTCTGTTCCCGTGACCAGAATGGAACAAGTACTGGCGTTCTGAGAGGGAGGAATGGGAAGTTCGCCTCATTCCGAAGCGAATTTGGTCGGCTTCAAACATAGCACAGTACCACTTCGCGAGGGCACCGCCAGCGAACCGGGATCAAATCGCTTACTCCTCGGCTCACAACCAGTGTTGTTGAACCGCACTGGTGCGTCAGATAACAGTACGGGTAAAAGAAGGCGCCCGGGTAGAGTCGGTCTCGAAATTCAAAGGCCACAAGCTGACAGCCGTGGAGATGACCAGCGAGGACGAGATTGTAACCGGATTTCCTGACCGTCCTCCAAATCCTAGGATTGTGTGCGCAGAGAATTCTTACATGTCCGTTGGTCGCAAATGCAGTCGAATACTCAGGGCCTGAAATCGTGATGATTCGGCCATCATGAGCAAACGTTTCTGTGTCTGCGTGAATCCATTTCCCGCCACCCCCGTGAATAGCGTCGCATACGTGATGCAGACCGATGTGGCTGTCGTGATTGCCTCCAACCGCGAATACCGGAGTGATCCTGCAAAGACGATCAACGAGTTCCCTCAGACATGGCAGTTCAGAGGCTTGATCGACCAGGTCGCCTCCCAATAGGACAGCGTGAGGGGTCGCCTGTTGGACAGCCACGATGATTTGATCAGCAAGACTTCGTGAACGTCGCCGTCGAAGATGAATGTCGCTCACATACAGAATTCGGCAGGCATTCGGCTCTTCTGACAGACGTACTTCGCGAATCTGCAAGGCTTGTTGGAGTCCAACTTCGAGTGGTCCGGCATTCAAAGTTGATTCCCCAATCCGTCGTCTTCGTCAATGCTGGATTGCGGTCTTGTACGTGTCGTGTCAGCGATTTGATGGATCATTTCACTCAGACATTGTAATCGAGGTTCAATCAGGCTTAGCGGGCAACTCGACGTTCGTGTGTACCAGAGGATTCTGGCAATGCCGCGAGGGACTACTAACTGCTTCCTCAGTTCCGTCAGCACGTCAATATCCCCGTACTCCTGAAGAACACAGAACGCGATCTCTTTCCATCGCGGCGGTGATTTCGAGACAAGCTCCAGAAGAAACACGTTCAGATCATCCGCATGCCGTTTGACTTCGTCGAGTCCCACGTCGTGGCGAGTATCAAAATCGATGAGCGTTACCTGATTCTTTTCCGTGTTGTAAAGAATATTGTCGAGATGCATGTCTCCATGAGACCACATTCCTCGGTAAATGGGACATTGAATCTGGTGAGCTCTCCGGATTTCTCGGGCTGCCGCTCGCGCCACCTTTGGTTCCAGTTTGTCGGCATTCAGCATAGACCGCAGGCTGACTCCTCGAACTTCCGGCATCACCAGGGTTCCCGGCGGATCGATGATCGGAACGGTACGATCTGGGTAGAGCAATTGAGCGCAGTAGAGTTCCCATTGAGTCCATTCGTTTGCCTGAACAAACATTTGGAGACCACTGTTGGCAAGGGAGAGGAATCTGTTCCCGCACCAGACGACAAAGCTCCCTCCGAATCTTCGTTTCTTGACGTACATCGGTAAGCCATTTCGAATCTGAAGTTGAATGCTGTTCACTCGAACGTGATTCATCAAATGAGCCGTGATTTGTTGAAATCGCATGATCCGCCGTCCACCACGGAATTTCTTTAATCGCTCTGTTGTGAATTACAAAAGCATCGCGAGTACGAAGGTGTCGTCGTCGCTGATGTCAGGCAATTTTGTGGTTGCGATTTGTTGATGAACAGGAAGTTTGGCAACATTCAGTTTGAAAGTCTTTACGAAAAGCGGTATCAAGCTTGATATGAACTCTCCCACCGCACACATTCCGAGTCATGCTGAAACTCCATCACGTCGTTCGATGATCGGGATGATGGGAGGCGGAGTCGGTGCGATTGGAATGATGTCCGCTTTGGGGTCGTCGGCATTTGGCGACCTTCAGCCATCGCAGTTTCCCGGCAAGGCGAAGAGAGTCATTCATCTGTTTATGAACGGTGGTCCGTTTCAAGGGGACCTGTTTGACCCCAAACCGGATCTGCTCAAGTTTGCCGGCCAGCGGCCGCCGGAAGCCGATTTCAGGACGGAGCGGAAAACCGCAGGACTCCTTCCTTCGCCGTTTCGATTTCGTCAGTGTGGCGAATCAGGGCTGCCGGTCAGTGAGCTGTTGCCGCTGACGTCGAAATGTATCGACGACATGTGCATCATTCGTTCGACGTACACCAATAATCCGAATCACGGCCCCGCATTGCTGTTGATGAATAACGGGACGATTCTGCCCACCAGGCCCAGCATGGGTTCGTGGATGTCGTATGGGCTGGGGACTGAAAATTCAGATCTGCCGGCCTACATCGTGTTGTGTCCCGGGAAGCCGGTTCGGTTCTCTATTCTTTGGACCAGCGCGTTTCTGCCGGGGTCTCATCAGGGAACGTATATCAATCATGCTGATCCCGCTCCGGACAAACTGATTCCATTCCTGCGGAATGCAAATGCCTCGCGAGATTCTCAGGCTGCTCAGGTGGCTTTGATGAGTCAGCTTAATCGGCTGCATCTGGAACGTTCAGGTCCGGATGGACAACTGGAAGGTCGCTTGCAGGCAATGGAAACGGCATTCCGCATGCAATTCACAGCCACAGACGCTTTCGATTTGCAGAAAGAAACTCAGGCGACACGCGATGATTACGGAACCGGGCATTTTGCCAATGGTTGCTTGTTAGCTCGCAGGTTGAGCGAACGAGGAGTCCGGTTCGTTCAGGTCTATTATGGCAATGGTCAACCCTGGGATACTCATAGCGATCACAACAACAGCACGATCAATCTTTGCAGAGATATCGATCGTCCGATTTCGGCCTTACTGCGCGATTTGAAACAACGTGGGTTACTGGATGAGACGTTAGTGTTGTGGGGCGGTGAGTTTGGCCGAACACCGACTTCGGAGAACGGAAACGGTCGTGACCACAATCATTACGGATTCACCACCTGGATGGCTGGCGGTGGAATTCGCGGTGGGATGACCTATGGTGAGACCGACGACTTCGGTTTCCGTGCGGTGCACAATCGAGTTCACGTGCATGACCTGCACGCGACGATTCTGCATCAGCTGGGGATCGATCACGAGAAATTAACGTATCGCTATGCGGGACGAGATTTTCGGCTGACAGATGTCGCCGGCCGCGTGATTCAGGACATTGTCACGTAGCGTCAGAGATATCAGCCTGGATCATGTTCTGCGGTCTATCCTTTTGGACTGCTGCAGCCCGCTGCAGCTTTCTTCTTTCAGCAGCCTGCTGCTGAGAACGATTGCTCTCGCAGCGATTATTCTTCCCGATAGCCAACTGCGTATGTACAGAGGGAAGTTCCGCGAGAAACTGTTACTTTCCCACAAGCTTGCAGCCGGGAAAATCCAAACTCTCGTTTCGATCGACATCCGAAATCGTTGAGCCGGAGAGTTCTCCTTCAAAAACTACTTCCGCACCTTCCGCTATTGTGCCACCTGGGATACTGGATTCGTCGAAACTGCAAGTCAAACTATGACCGGCTTTGTTCAGGATGTAGAGTTTGATGACGCGTGGAAAACTATTGTCGACCGCGTTAACTACTCCCTTAACGCGGACAGAACGCCTCCCAAATCTTCGACGGAATTCACCTGGGTTGGATCTGAACAGCTTGACAAGGGAGTCTGCGGTAAATACCGGAGTATCTCCATCCATGTCCGTTTTCAAATTCAAAGTGAATGGCTCTGGCAATGCTCCCGAGGGGCTGATTAGTTTACAGTAGAGTAATCTCGGTTCCTTGTCATCAAATCGATCCGTGTACGTGCCCAGTAAGCGAACAGTGTCGTTGGGATTGACGCGTTCTGCATCGGCGTAAGAGAACTCGTCGCACCGAATTGGAACATCTGAATCTGTGTCGAGAAATAGTGTCGGCACACCATCTTCGCGAGACCTTACTCTCCCTTCGATTACGATTGGTTGATCGATCCAGTCTCTATCCGCAGATGCGGGATCTGCCACGAAGACTTTCATTAAAGCAGCGGCAGAAAGCTGCTTCAGCGAAGTTTCACCTTCGACTTTAGCGATCACAGCATTAACAGCGTGATCGTAGCTTTTCGATGCCGGCACAAACGGCGCGGGAGCCGGCAGGTAAATCTGTATTCTTAACACCGCTTTTTGCCCCGGCAGAATTTCAGTCCAGGGGCGAATATTCCATGTGGCAACAGGACACGGGTCGGAACCATCTTCCGTAAGCAAAACGGTGGTTCGTTCTGCCAACCCGTCCGAGAACCCGAACCCAGTAACAATGCCGCTAACCTCAACGATTTTCCCATCGAATCGTTTTCGTTTGGCATCATCAACATCGATACCTCCACCAAACTCGCTGCGGAACTCGTCGAGACTCATTTTGAGATCTGGAACCGCATCGACGATTAAAATCATATCGCCATGGGTAGTTTGGGTTGTGCCCTCGGAGGTTGATTTAGACCGCTTGCCAGTCGATTGAGAACCTGGATTTTCCGCCTCATTGATCGGGGCAGCGCTCACTGATACGGCCTCGCTAAAAGGCACGCTTTGGGCTTCGACTTTCGGTGAATTTCCGATCACGACGGGCTTGCCGAACAGACAAAGGTAGCGTCGCGCGACCATGCCTGCTTTGGGCAACCCAAGTTCAATTTCGACAACATACGGCATCGCTTGTTTCGACTCGCCGATGTAGCCGTTTTGGCCAAAGCCATTGGCCGTCCATTCTTCTTTTGAAAACGCCCGCGCCTCGGCTTCACACGCCGTAATTGTGATCAAGTTCGACAAATACCCGCCACCAATCAGCAGCGGTAGAGCGACTACAACACCCAGAATCACTCTTTTTCGGGTCAAGCGAGATGGCATGGTGAACGACTCTCACAGTGAATAACGTTTCGGCAAGGACCGCTACGAGGCCCGAAGCATTCACGATACTTCAATGACCGTAATGTCGCCAATCAAACAGCTACTTCTTTTTGGACAACACTTGCTTGGTCCAGCGTGATTTTCTGAGATTCCGCTTTCCAGAGCCCCATGGGCTAATGTCTTATCGCCCTCGAGTCGAGCAGAGAACGGCCTCCTCAGCGTAGATTTGCTACGTTTGATGGACACTCACAATTCTCTAGTCGAGCAAAGAACGGCCTCTCAAGATTCTCAAGGCAGAACCAGCCACTGACGTGTGTTCTTTGCATAGTGGCTGCGGAGGGATTCCGGTCATCGGAAGAAACAAAGGTGTCTACACGGATACGACATTTCGGCACGACAACGTTTCCGGATACCTGTATATTGCTCTGCCTTTTGACATTGTTGCATCTTACAGAGTCGCGGTTTCCTGCAATGTCATGAATTTCGAGCACGCAACTGTTGCTGCAGTTGATCGGCCATCGCGTTCAACTGGGCGGTATCGCAGACGGCGAATTCTTCGGCGGACCAAGTACGCTGGCCAAGGAGTTCCTGCAGGAGCGAGATTCTGCCGATCTGACGGCCACGCGTTTCGCCGATTTCAACGCCGATTTCACGACCGCGTGCTTCGCCAATCTCAACACCTCGCGCTTCGCCTCGAGCTTCGCCTTCCAGTGTTGCCTGTTCCATCCGTGCCGCTTCGTCGCGCTGGAATTTGAGGCGAGCGTTGTAGGCCATCAGTTGTTCGGGGGTTTTGGAGATCATTTCCAGCACTCCGGCAGCTTCGGAAAATTCCTGATCGGGAAACAGGTGGCGTATCTCTGCAGGAGTCAATTTATCCGCATTCTGCAGGAAATAGGCCCAGCGTTCCGCTGGCGTGGCATCATACACATTCTCCGCGGTCACCTGAAGATGATTCAACTGCAAAAGATGGATTTGCAGATCGTCCGTCAGGGCAAGGTTTGTCGACATTTCTCGCAGGCGAAAGTCAAGATGCAGTGCAGGAGGCACTGTAAACATCGCTTGCGAAAGCACACAGATGCTGATCGCCGGGCGAAGTCTTGAGTATCGCTGACCCTCACTCAACTGGCCCACATACAGCGCCGAAACATAATAGGTCAGCCGCTGGGTCATCCCGGCCGGTAACGAAGTCTGCATTTCGATGTTCAATTGTCGCCCATGTTCGTCGGTGGCCAGAATGTCCAGAACATCTGCCGGAAAGGATTTCCGTATTGCCGCAAGGCGAACCTTGTGTGCAACAGGTGCCAGAATATCGGCCGAGAACTTTGGTTCCCGTGCACACAGGTCGCGGCCAGCGGCGAAGTCCTGCCCGGCAGCCGGGACCTACTGAACTTTACCACTGCCGCCCTCCTGAACGCATGTCTTGCCTGGCTGTTCGCCTTCCGGCCCTGTTCTGCTAATCTTGGCAGATGTAGTCGAATCTCCGCGTTGTTCTGCGGATTCATTCTTCCCTGCTCTTCCCTTCTAATAATGTCGCTTGATGGGCGAAGTAGAGCCATGCAATCGCAATTCTCAGCACAAGCTCTTGAACGTATGCATCAGACCGGCGTTATTGCCGTTCTGGTTGTGGATGATCCTCGTCGAGCCGTCAAGGTGGCTCGCGCGCTGCTGGCGGGTGGTGTCAGCATCATGGAGCTGACGCTGAGAACTTCGGCTGCTCTCGAATGTCTGAAAGCCATTACCAGCGAAGTGCCTGAGATGATGGCCGGAGCGGGCACGATCATTATTCCGGAGCAAGTGGATCAGGTTGTGAACGCCGGAGCGACGTTTGCCGTTTCGCCGGGAACCAATCCTGTGGTGATTCGTCGAGCCATTGAGTTGGGACTTCCGTTCGCTCCTGGCGTTGTGACTCCGACCGATATTGATATGGCTGTTCACGCGGGTTGTCGAGAACTCAAGTTCTTCCCGGCTGAACAAAGTGGTGGCCTGAACATGTTGAGTGCCATCAAGGCTCCGTACGCTCATCTTGGGCTGAAGTATATTCCTCTGGGCGGAGTCACGACGGCAAACCTTGAAAGTTACCTGCGAGATCCGGACGTGTTGGCTGTTGGAGGATCGTGGCTGGCG
The DNA here is from genome assembly GCA_052034165.1 of Planctomycetota bacterium. Taxonomy (GTDB): domain Bacteria; phylum Planctomycetota; class Planctomycetia; order Planctomycetales; family Planctomycetaceae; genus SXXK01. Next base: position 33,609 of record JBPOIW010000029.1, read on the forward strand.
AAGAAAGACACGATCGACGCGGAACGCTGGGATGAGATCACGAAGGCTGCTCGTGAAGCCAGCGAAATTGTGGAAAACGTTCGAGCAAAGAATCCCAACGTATGAGTCAATCGGCTGAACTGGTCATTGAGACGGCGAAGGTCAGCAAGAGCTATCGTCGCGGATTCTGGGGGAAGAACTCGTTCACAGCGTTGAACGATGTTTCACTGCAGGTTCCTCGCGGAGAAATCTACGGCTTGCTGGGACCGAATGGCGCCGGCAAGACAACGTTGATCAAAATTCTGTTGGGGATCATTCGCAAGTCTGCCGGAAATGCCACGGTTCTGGGGCATGCGGCCGGTTCAATGGAAGCTCGACGCCGAATTGGATACTTGCCGGAGAATCATCGTATTCCTCGACACCTGACTGCTCTCACCGCGCTGGAGTATTACGGCAGCCTGAGTGGCATGTCGATGAGTGCGATTCGCGTCGAGCGAATGAAGCTGCTGGAAGTTGTTGGACTGCGAGGTCGAGAAAAAGAACGCGTGTCCGGATATTCAAAAGGGATGCTGCAGCGGTTGGGGCTGGCTCAGGCCATGCTGCATCGGCCTGATTTAATTGTGTTGGATGAGCCGACGGACGGTGTTGATCCGGTCGGTCGTCGCGAGATTCGTGATGTGCTCAAGCAACTGGCCGATCAGGGACACAGCATTTTCCTGAACAGTCATCTGCTGCAGGAAATCGAACTCATCTGTTCCAGTGTTGCGATTCTGAACCACGGAAAACTGTTGAAGACCGGCAGTGTTCGAGAACTCACAGCGGCACTCGCGGATGCACCCGTGCAGATGCAGGTAACGGGCGATGAAGCGGCCGTTCGGCGAATTGCTGATCAGCATCCCGGTTCAAGACTGCGAGTCGTTACGGCGGGGGCTTATGAACTGGAGGTTCGAATTCCGAAGCAGGCCGATCTTGATCTTGTCGTCGATGCATTGCGACAAGCTGGCCTCAGTATTTGGCGGTTGGCTCGCAAAGAGCAAACTCTGGAAGAAGTCTTCATTGGCCTTGTGGGAGGGACCGAAGCATGAAGGCTGTCTTCGCCATTCTGAAAGATTCATTTCGTGAAGCTGCGGCCTCACGAGTCTTGTTGATCGCCTTGATTGCGATCGTCGTTGTGCTGCTTGCTCTGGCGCCGTTGTCCTTTACCAGTGCCCCCAGTACTCAATTGCGACCATTTGAGCTGGTCGATACTCAATTGTTTCTGCAAACGCTGGCGGACGGACCCAAGTCGCCGGGAACTCCGGCGGCCCATCTTTGGAGTCTGCTGAAGGATGATCAAAGAAAACAGATTGATGGTTATCTGAATCCTCCGGCTGTGCAGCAGCCCACGGGCGGTCCAGGTGGGCCTCGTCCTGTCAGAGTACAGGCAAGAGTACTTGATCTGGTGAATAAATTGCTGCCGTTGCCGGAGTTTTATCATCCTGAAAGTTGGGCTTCGGTCGAACTTGATGAGTCGTTGCGTGCTGCCGATGCCGCTGACATTGATGCCGAAATGCGGGCCTCAAGAAACTTGAAACGCCTTGCCGCAGCGTTTACTCAGAGTCTTGTGGTTGAAGACGAGATGTCGTTATCGTTGTCGTACGGCACAATGGTGCTCTTCGGACCGTTACAGGGAGCACCCAGCCAGTCTTCGCAACTGATTGATCAGACGATCATTGTCATTCTGTCGATCTTTCTCGGGTTCTTCGGCATCTTCAGTTCGCTGCTGGTGACCGCATCGATCATTCCAAGAACCTTCGAGCCCGGTGAGATTTCGCTGCTGCTCAGCAAACCAGTGCGTCGCACAGTTCTGTTCGTCACCAAGTTTATCGGCGGATGTGCCTTTACTACGTTGTGTGCCGGAGTTCTGGTGACAGGCATCTGGCTATTGCTGTGGACGCGTTTTGGGCTTTGGCGTCCGGAGTTGTTGCTGTGTATTCCGCTGTATGTCTTCTTGTTCGCGGTTTACTTTTCAGTCTCGGCTTTGGCCGGGGCCGTCTGGAGAAATCCAACCGTCTCGTTGATCATCGTTGTTGTCTTCTGGGTTGTAGTAACCACGACAGGCGGAATTCATGCCTTCATGACCAATGGCTATCTGCAGACTCAGCAGTTGGTGGAAGTCACCTCGGCAGGTTCAGAGGTCTTTGTCGTCGACGGCGCGAAGAAGTTTCGGCGTTGGGATCCGGAGAAATCGGACTGGGTTCGGATCTGTGATGATGGGCGTGGCAACAACCTGATGCAGCTGCTGCAAACTCTTCGATTCGCAGGTGTGCGTCCACGGATTGTGGCCAGTGCGACGGGCGATCGGATCTTGGCGTTGCAGTCGGAGATGTCACGATTTGGTGGTGCGTCGGCCGCGACTTTGATCAGTGCGGACAAAGAGAATGGCTATTTGCGTGAGGTTGAATCAGTCACTCCCGAGCCCGTTTTTGCAGTCTTCATGAACAAAAATGGGGATGTGATTCTGCCCGGGATTCGATCGGTTTATCAATTCAAGGGTGTCTCTGATCAGGTCCGGAAGACACAGGCATTTTTAAAGCAGCTTTCGATTCCGTGGCCGATGGCTCGTCCATCGCAGGCCTTTCAGGCGCTGACAGAAACTCCCATGAAGCCACAGCGAGCCGACGCGGCCGTGGCGTTTAACATTTCCAACGATCAGTTGGTGTATTGGGACAACGGGACGTTAACTACTTTGAATCGACGCGAGGATGGAGTCTACGTGGCGGGAGCAACGCGCGACTTTGACAAGAAGCAAGCCGCGGTCATTGCTGCTGGAGGAGGCTTTGTCCTGTGTGCCATGGCAGATGGTGTCGTACAACTTCTTGATGCGAAGACTCTTGAAACGCTGGAGCAAACATCGTTGAAAACAGGCGACGTGCCGAAGTTCGCTGAGTTCTCGTCAGATGGCAACTGGGGCGTCGTGATGACACACGGCGGAAATCTGTTGAGTCTTGACGGGAAGACTCGCAAGTTTCTCGACTGGACGCCTCGTGAAAATGGAACTGTTTCTGCGATCCGATTTGATGAGCAGGGAAAACTGTTGTTGGCGAACGGGCGACGGTCAATCTTCGTTTATGCGTCCGCTGCATCAGATTCAGAGAAGTCGTTTGAGGGACTCACGGAATGGCCGCATCAGGCTTATGACTATGTCGTGCGGCCGCTCTATTTACTGCTGCCGAAACCTTCCGAGGTCGACAATCTCGTGCAGTATCTGGTGACAGGTAAGAAGTCCGTTGAGATTTCCGGAGGCCCGGAAGGACGTTCGGGCGTTGGCTCTGATGATCTCAATCAACAGCGAGTGACGTTTGATTTGAGCGTTTCGTTGTGGAGCAATCTGGCGTTTATCGCTGTGATGCTGGGACTGGGCTGCGTCTATATTTCTCGCCGCGATTTTTGAATCATCTTTCATTAGCCGAAGGGCGCTAGCCCCGGTTGTTTGTTCTATTTTTGGCTTCAGCTTGGGCCAGCGTCTTCAACTTGTGTACCGTCGTCCGGCTGATGGGGAAATCAAAGTGGAGATCAACGGAGAACCGCTGGCTTATTTCATCACCTGGACAGTTTACGGCACGTTTTTGCAGGGCGACGGTCGCTGGTGGCGGAAAAAGAGAATGGGAGCGCAATCGCCACAGCCTCGACTGGAGGAATGGCATCGTGATCGCCTGCGACATGAGATAATTCTCCTGTCAGAACACCATCGTGAAACAGTAAAGCTCGAGATTGACGTTCACTGTCGAATCCGGCAATGGCATTTGTGGATCGCGAATCCTCGCTCGAATCATGTTCACGTTGTTGTTACGGCAAAAGAGTTTGCGGGGGATGTGGTCCGTGACCAGTTGAAGGCGAATTGCACACGAGGTCTCCGTAAACGGGACTCCCGTTTTCTGGATCGTCCGGTCTGGACAGTCCGTGGCGATTGGCAATGCGTCAATACTGATGAAGATCTGGAGCAAGCGATCCAATATGCCGGAGAAGCACAGGACCGAATGGAATACAAGTAAAGGCAATTCAACACGTAACAATCGGCGATGAGTGTTTTGGGGGTTGTGGATTGAATCGACAGATCAGCAGATGGGTGCTAACCCCGGTTGAAATTCTCGGCGTACTGCGGGGCAACAACCGGGGCTAGCGCCCATCGGGTGATTCGGGTTATTCCTTGCAGGTGCCGGGATCGTGGAAATAGCCAGCCGACTTCGTAACAATGCGCGCCTTTTCGTCAGTCGCAACATGACGTCTCGTTGCTATCTGCGTCCTCTGAAAGCCATTTATGAGTACTCAACTTACCACATTGAACGCCGATCAGATGCGCGCGTGGTTGCATCAGAATGTTCCTGTCAACGATTTTTGCGATAAGCGAGTACTCCTGATTGTTCCGGACAATACTCGTACAGCTCCCCTGCCCGTGCTGTTTCCAGCTTTGCGATCGATGCTGCGGCCGGTTACGAAATCGCTGGATGTGCTGGTCGCATTGGGAACTCATCCGCCCATGCCGCAGCAGAAGATTCGGTCGATGCTGGGGATTGCGGACAGTGATCCGTGCAGCGATGTGGGGCTGTTCAATCATGCGTGGGATAACCCGGCGGAGCTGGCTACGATCGGCGTGTTGACCGAGGCTGAGACTCGTGAAATTTCCGACGGCGTTTTGTCGATGGAAGTGCCGGTGCAGATTAATCGCCGGATCTTGGACTACGACATCGCGTTGATCGTCGGTCCTGTGTTTCCTCATGAAGTCGTCGGTTTCAGCGGCGGCAATAAATATTTCTTCCCGGGCATCTCCGGACCCGAACTGCTCAACTTCTTCCACTGGCTCGGCGCTCTAATCACGAACGTGGGCATCATTGGAGTCCAGGATACTCCGGTTCGTCGCGTCGTGGATCGAGCTGCCAAGCTGATCAAGGCCGAACGTCGATGCCTTGCGTTTGTGGTCTCCACTGATGCAACTCCGTATGGGATGTTTTACGGGACGCCAGAAGAAGCCTGGCGAGGTGCCTCGAATCTGTCCGGGCAGGTGCATATCAAACGACATGCGAAACCCTATCGTCAGGTGCTGTCCTGTGCGCCGGAGATGTACGACGAACTGTGGGTCGCCGGGAAGTGCATGTACAAGCTGGAGCCGGTCGTCGCAGATGGCGGCGAGTTGATCATCTACGCTCCGCACATGAAAGAGATCTCGATCACACACGGGGCTAATATTGAACGCATTGGTTACCATGTTCGCGATTACTTCACGAAGCAGTGGGAAAAATTCCGCGACATGCCATGGGGAGTTCTGGCCCATTCAACTCACGTTCGCGGGACCGGGACCTTTGAAAACGGCATCGAGCGACCTCGTGTCCAGGTCACGGTTGCATCACAGATCCCGCGCGAAGTTTGCGAACGGATTAACCTAGGCTATCGAGATCCCGCGTCGATCGACGTGGAGTCATTCGCCAATCGAGAAGATGAGGGAATTCTGCTGGTTCGAAAAGCCGGGGAGCATCTCTACCGACTGACGGAGACGTGAGTTTGGTTAGCGGTCAGCCGGGGTTTACGTCGCTCCTCTGGAGCTTTCGGCAGGATTTGATCGCGAACCTCGGGCCTAAGCCCGAGGCTATCGTTACGCGGCTGCTCTGCAGCCAGTCTCATTACAACTCCTTTGCGATTCGCTTCGGAGCAGCGGCGGTTTGATAGCCTGTGGCTTCAGCCACAGGTCACGGTGCCCAATATGCCCCAAGCTGCGGAGCAGTGACGTTGTCGCTTCCGCTGTAGCGTCTTTGAGTCAGGATTGTTGCTGGCACGGTTGCCACTCTGCCGCTCACCACTGATACTGTGGGTTGGGCATGGTGCAAGATGGCGGGGGACTGTGCTATCCTGTGCAATCGGTAGAGATCTTGAAACCAACCCGAAGCTCCGTCGCAAGTGGCTGATGTTAATCAGCCGACGGGCGCTAGCCCCGGTTTGTTCCCCCCCCCCCCCAGAAATCATGGGAATTTAAACCGGGGCTAGCGCCCGTCGGCTAATAAATCGATTAAATCAATAGCGAGTTACGCCACCGTCAATGGATATGTCGGCCCGCCGGGCTTGAAACGCGCAGCTTCAGGATCGGCGGTTCGGGGGCGAATTCAATCAACAAATTCTTAATGCTATGCAGCTAACAATATCGACACACAACACGGGCGATGCCCGTGAAAGAAAGGTTCAGAATCGTGACCAGTACAGTGCATTCAATTCTTTGCGACGGACAATGGATCAAGAGCCAGGGAACGACGACGTTTCAGGCGGTGAACCCGACGACTGAGGAAACTCTGCCGGGTGTTTTTCCAGTCAGTCCGTGGGACGAGATTGATGCCGTGATCAACGTCGCGGCTGAGACATCTCGCGAAATGCGTGGCTGGCCGGGGACTCGATTTGCTGAGTTTCTCGAAGCGTACGCAAACGCGATCGAAGCACGGGCGGAGTTGTTGGTTGAGACGGCTCACGCGGAAACCGGTTTGGCAAAGTCGCCACGACTGAAGGATGGTGAGCTTCCTCGAACAACTAATCAGCTTCGACAGGCGGCGAATTCAGCTCGCACGGAATCGTGGCGAGTTCCGACGATTGATACGGTGGCCAATATTCGGTCCATGTTTGGAGCGATCGGGCCGGTTGTGGTTTTTGGGCCGAACAATTTCCCCTATGCGTATAACGGAATTGCTGGGGGAGATTTTGCGGCAGCTATCGCGGCGGGAAATCCTGTGATCGCGAAGGGGCATCCAAGTCATCCCGAGACGACTCGGATTTTCGCCGAAGCGGCTCTGGAAGCAATTCAGGCGACCGGGATGCCCAAGGGCTTGGTTCAGTTGATCTATCGAACCAGCCATGAAGATGGCATCAAGTTGGTTTCCGATGAGAGAATCGGTGCTGTTGGATATACGGGTGCTCGGCAGACAGGGTTGAGATTAAAGGCCGCGGCCGATGCGGCCGGGAAGCCAATCTATCTGGAGCTTTCCAGCATCAATCCTGTGTTTATGCTGAAGGGAGCTTTGAAGGAACGCACGGCCGCACTCGCTGATGAGTTCACCGGCAGTTGCCTGATGGCGACCGGCCAGTTTTGTACGAATCCTGGGTTGGTCGTAGTTCCAGCTGGCGAATTAGGTGAAGGTATGATCGCTGCTGTCGCTGAGCGATTCGCCAAGGCCGCGGTCGGCACGATGTTGTCTGCCAGCGTCCGTGACAGTTTCGGAAAAGGCGTGCGGACAATTCTGGACGCTGGTGCTTCGCTGGTCACTGGTGGTCAGCCCGGCGGAGGAAAGGGAGTTTGCTTCCAGAATACTCTGATGCGAGTTTCCGGCCGGCAGTTCCTCGCGAATCCACATGTATTCCAGACCGAAGCGTTTGGCAACGGATCGTTGTTTGTCGTTGCTGATTCTGTCGAGCAGATGGTTGAGATCGGAGAATTGCTGGAAGGCAATCTGACCGGTGGCATCTACAGTGACACGGCTGGCAGTGATGATGCCGATTACATCCTGATCGAGAAGGTGCTGCGGACAAAAGTCGGTCGACTGTTGAATGACAAGATGCCGACAGGTGTTGCGGTCAGTGCCGCGATGAACCACGGCGGGCCATTCCCGGCGACTGGTCATCCGGGCTTTACAGCGGTCGGAGTTCCAGCGTCGGTGACTCGGTTTGGCATGCTGCAGTCTTACGATGCAGTTCGACCACATCGACTTCCACCCGTGCTGCAGAACAAGAATCCTGGCGGTGTGTGGCGTCGAGTCAACGGCGAATGGTCAACGGCTGATGTGACTTGAGCCAGTAGAGGTCTGTTGTTTCAATCGTTTACCGCCCAGCCGGAGGCGCCGGCTGGGTGGTAAAGGCCGGCGTCGCCGGCTGGGCGGTAAACAGTTTCGTGTCATCAGCCGCCGGGCGTTAGCCCCCGGTTCTTTTTGCTTTTGTGTGTGGAGATCTTCGGCTCATGTTGGTATTGGAACGGTTCTCATTTGGTATTGGCGATCGGTTTGCTCATCAGGCGAAATCTCAGTTGCGAGCGTTTCAGATGCTCGCCAAACATGGCATCGAGGTGGCGCCGGTCTGGAATAAATCGAATCGTGAGCACACCTTTATCGGGTCAGAACCGCAGAGCGTTTTTGATGCCGGACAAGCAGCCGTTAAAGAGCTGGGCTGGACGGGCGGCTGGCATGTCGATGCGGATCATATCCAGCTGAAGACTGTCGATCGGTTCATGAGCTGTTCCGATTTCTTCACCATTGATGTTGCCGATTCGATTGGCAAGTCGGCGGCAGCGGCAGATGTCGCCGCGTTTGTTGCACGGCATCCGGAGTTGATTGGGACTCTGAATATTAGTGGAGTATCGTCGCCACTTGTCATAACCGCCGCTGATGTGGAGCGAGTTGCGTCGAAGTACTTGCTGGCTGTTCAGGATGCTGGCAGGATCTATCGTTACATCGTCGACGCAAAAGGCGAAGCGAACATCATTGCAGAAGTTTCCATGGACGAAACCGATGCCCCTCAGACTCCTCCCGAGTTGCTGATCATTCTGACGGCACTTGCTGACGAAAAGGTTCGCCTGCAGACCATCGCGCCGAAGTTTACCGGGCGGTTCAATAAGGGCGTTGACTATGTGGGAGATCTGGTTCAGTTCGAAAAAGAGTTCAACGACGATCTGGCTGTCATCGCGCATGCCGTAAAGACGTATGGCCTGCCAGCGAATTTGAAACTGAGTGTTCACAGCGGAAGCGATAAATTCAGTTTGTATCCGATTATTCGACGAGCGTTGCAGAGGACCGGGGCGGGCCTGCACCTGAAAACAGCCGGAACAACCTGGCTGGAGGAATTGATTGGACTGGCCGAAGCCGGTGGTGACGGGCTCGCGCTGGCAAAAGAGATCTACGCCTATGCTCTGGAGCACGTGGATGAATTATGTGCTCCGTATGCCAGTGTAATTGATATCGATCGTGCACAGCTGCCGAGTGCCGCAATAGTGAATGGCTGGTCAGGACCGCAGTTGGCCAGTGCCCTGCGACATATCCCGGGGCATCCTCAGTTCAATGCTCATGTGCGCCAATTGTTGCACGTGTCGTTTAAGGTTGCGGCCAAGGCTGGTGCGCGATACACGGATCTTCTGAAAAAGAACGAAGACATCGTCGGCAAGCAGGTGACGGAGAATATCTTTGATCGTCACATGAAGCCGCTGTTTATCGGCTAGTGCTTCGTCGACGACTAAAAATGTAGGTTGGACATTCTTGTCCGACTGAGATTTGACGGGCAAGAATGCCCATCGTACCTGAAAATCAAGCCTTCAGAATCACTCGTGCGTTGCTTGGGTGCTCACACTTCTCTTGATGGTGACAAAGCTGTGGAAAAGCGTGTACTTGGAAAGACCGGGCTTGAGTTGCCTGTGTTGAGTTTTGGAGCTTCCTCGCTGGGCCAGGAATTTCGCAGTGTCCAATTGGATGAGGCACTCAACAGTGTTCGCGTGGCACTGGATTGCGGGTTGAACTTCATCGACACCTCGCCATTTTATGGACGTGGAATGAGCGAGGTTCTGCTGGGCATTGCTCTCCGAGGTGTGCCGAGAGACAGCTACACGCTGTGTACAAAGTTGGGTCGGTATGATCTGGGCCATTTTGACTTCAGCGCGAAGCGAGTGGCGGAAAGTGTTGATGTCAGCCTCCACCGTTTAGGCACAGATCACTTGGATATCATCCTGTGCCATGATATTGAATTTGTCCCTATGCAGCAGATCTTGGATGAGACGATCCCTGCTCTGCGGAAGATTCAGCAGTCAGGGAAAGTTCGGTTCATCGGCTTCAGCGGATATCCTCAGAAGATCTTTCGATTCATCTGCGACCAGATCGATGTGGACTGTGTGTTGTCGTACAACCAGTACACGCTCCAGAACACTCGGTTTGTCGACGAGACGGTTCCGTATCTGAAAGCGAAGGGCGTGGGCGTCATGAACGCTGGTCCGTTTTCAGCTCGTCTTCTGACCAATGCTCCACTTCCGGCTTGGCTGAAGGAGCCGGAGAATGTTAAAGCTGCGGCAAGAGCCGCGGCGGCGCTTTGTGCGGAACGTGGCGTGGATATTGCGAAACTGGCCGTGCAGTTTTCGTGTGCGCATCCGGATATCGCGACGACTGTCGCTGGCAGCGCGAATCCCGTGAACATTCGCAATTGGGCTCAGTGGCTGTCGGAACCTCTGGATCAGGAGTTGCTCGCGGAGGTTCTGAATATCTTTGCTCCGGTGAAGAATCTGGGGCATCTGGAGGGACTGCGAGAAAATAACTGAGGGCTTCTCGCGTTCTTCTCAGGTGTGCGTAACTTATGTGCACATCCCATAATTGAAAATGAGAAAAGTCATTGCATTCTTCCCAATCCTCTCTGCTTGACAGTTGGTCTCATCTCCCCTAGTCTTTCTGCTCGGGTAGCGTGACGTTCTGCATCGAGCGTCGAAGGCCGCAGCACATTCTCGCTGCAGTTCAACAAACGGGAGGTTGGTAATGAAAAAAGTATTCGGTGGTTTGGCACTTCTGGCAATGGGTGCTGTTGTTCTGACTGGCTCTGCAGAAGCCGGTAAGCGTTCACACGGGTCTTGCGGTTCATACGGTTCGGTTCAGTGCGAACCAGTCAATGATTCCTGCGGTTCCTACGCATCATGTGGTTCACAGGGAACCCATGTGTCTTATACATCCTGCGGTTCTACTGGTGACTCACATGCATCAGCCGGTTCAGTAGGCACTGATGCGTCATGCGGTTCTTACGGATCTCGTAAGGCTCGCCGTGCAGCTCGCAAGGCCGCTGCATCACATGGTTCTTACGGATCATACGGCTCACACGGTGCTCAGGTTGACTGTGGCTCATGCGGCACAGTTTCTCACAGCTCTTGTGGTTCAGCTGGTCACTGAGAACGGATGGACCTCCGACAATAATTGTTGACGGAGGTCTCTCGGAGGCTCAGACTGGTGATCTGTTGTTCTGAGTCCTTTTGATATCGATTGCATTCCGTACGAGTTCGTGCGGAATGCAGTTTTTTTTGGAGACTCTTGTCCCTTCAAACGATCGATTGTCGTCCTGGAAAGGAAGACGTTGTTTTGAAGGATTGATGAGAGGTGTCTGGTGTCCGGACATGTTGAAACTTGCTAAGAGATGCGGATACCTTGTCGTAAGCCTGATGCTGGGCTTCCATGTGTTCGCCGTGTTTATTTCGCCAGCCGCGATGCCGCCTGCTTCGCCATTGCTGATGGACGGTTACCGTCTTGCCTTGCCGTATAACGAACTGTTGTTCCTGAATCACGGCTATCATTTTTTTGCTCCCGATCCTGGTGCGAGCACACTGATTTCATATGCTGTTCCTCGTCAGGGGGACGCTCCGGTAGTGGGACGGTTCCCGAATCTTTCGATTCATCCTCGGCTGCTCTACCATCGCTACTTTATGCTGGCCGAGAACCTCTGGGCTTTCGACGATGAGACGCAGGCTGAGATTCAGAAGGCCTACGCCAGGCACTTTTCGGCGTTACATGATTCGTCAGCGATCACGTTGAATCGAATCAGCCATGAGCCGTCATCGATCTTACGAATTCAGGCCGGTGGCAAGCTGGATGATCCTGAAACGTTTGAAGTTGAGACGATAGGAGCGTTTGATTTTTCCACGGAGGCTTCTCAACAATCAACGGTTGCGCAGAGCTTCTGAGGGCACAAACATGTTGCAGGCTCGTGGGCTGCTGCGTTCCAGTGGCGTCGTCTGGTTGCGTCAATACGTCAATGGAAGTCTTGAAGCGTGGCATCGTTTCTGGTTTGAGCGGGCTGATCCGTTGATGCTGGGCATTATCCGTCTATTGGGCGGATGGATGCTGTTCTACAACCTTGCCGTCTGGACGATGGACCTGGAAGCGTTCTTCGGCGACAACGGCTTGCAGCCACTGAGTGCGGTGAAAGCGCTTTACGTCAATCGGCCGATCTTTTCCTTCTGGCTGTGGACCGGCGACCAGTATCTTTGGCCGATGCACATCGCTTGTCTCGTGATCAGCGGGATGTTCTGCCTCGGCTTTGCGACTCGCGTCACTTCCATCCTGTCGTTTCTGATCACGATCTCTTATTCGCAACGAGTGCCGATCGCGAATTTCGGCTTTGATCAGATTCTCGGCATGCTGTGTCTTTATCTCAGTATCGGGCCGTCCGGCGCGGCGGTATCCGTTGACTCACTGATTCGCCGATGGTGGATGCGCCGCAAGGGATTGGTTGATGTTCCGCGGAAGTTTGCGTCTGCTCGAGTTGCCATGCGGCTGATTCAGCTGCATCTTTGTGCGATCTATTTCTGGGCGGGCTTTGCCAAACTAAAGGGGCCGAGCTGGTGGACGGGCGAAGCGATGTGGCGAGTCATCGCTAATGAAGAATATCAGACAATGGACCTGACCTGGATGGCCTGGGTGCCGTGGCTGCCGTTCCTGATTGCTCATATCACGATTGCCTGGGAAGTTTTCTTTATCGTCCTGGTCTGGAACCCGAAGTTTCGGCCGCTCATGCTGTTCATGGGTGTCTTGATGCATGTGGGGATCGGCGCGTTTCTGGGGATGTGGACCTTCGGGCTGATTATGGCCTTTGCTTATCTCGCCTTTTCAGATCCCGATCTTTGGCGGCATCGGATGGCCTTGTTTGTTCGATGGATGCTTGGTCGAGGTGATGTGCCTTTAGCTCCCGTCTTCGAAGCTGCGAACGTACATTCCGGGGCTGGCGTGACAGATTCAGTCAAGTGTGCAGTGCCTGCCATGAATTCTGATGCCGCCGAATTGTCGCAGAGTCTTGCGACGGCAGCAGCGACGACTTCTGCAGCGTCGAACCAGACATCGACACTCTCCGAGGTTTGTGTTGTGGCGGCTGTCGCGAATGATCGCTCAACTCTGCGACGTTATCTTCGCGAGCATCAGGTGCCGTGTCGTATTGTTTCCGATTTGAATAGCGGTCTGGATGTGATCAGCCGTTATCGAATTTCTGCGGTCGTGATTAACACGACACAACTCCTGCCGTCGAATGTTGTGGACTTTGCGGCCGATGTTGCGGACCTGACGAATCTGCCGATTCTGGTTCTGGCGGCATCCTTGCAGCAGAGTCAGTTTGCCGGACTTGATGCTGTGCCGCGTGTTGAGGTCCTGGAACTTCCGGCGTCTTTGCGAGATATACGTTGCCGACTGCAGTCAATGTTCGATGCCGCTGACTCCTCCAGCTCTCGTGTTTGCTAACAGAAGATTGTGCCATGCATTCACCCGTTAAGATTCAACCCCTGTGGCCGCGTCTGTTGCTACTTGCCGTTTTTTCGGTCGGCTGTGGCGGCTCGCCGGATTCTCCTGAGGTGAAAATGGAGCGTGCGCGTATCCTGATGGAACGCGAACAGGCCGCGGAAGCAATTCCTCTGCTGAACGAAGTTGTCGATGCAACTCCGAAAGATCCGGAAGCTCGATATCAGCGCGGAGTGGCGTATGAAAACCTCGATGTGCTGGAAAAAGCCCTGAATGACTACAACGAGTGTTTAATTCTCGACAGCGAACGAACCGATGCGCTGAATAACAAGGCGGTCGTTCTTGCCAAGATGGAAAGATTCAAGGAAGCCGCCGTCGAGTTTACGCGACTTGTCGACCTTGATCCTCAGGGAGCTCTGGCATATCGAAACCGCGGGCTTTGTCACGTCGATCTGGGAGACTATGAAACGGCACTCGCTGACTATGCCAAGGCTCTGGAACTGGATCCGAAAGATTCGGCCAACTGGTATCAGCGAGCTGGTGTGTATCTGGCTCAGAAACGCTATGAAGAAGCCGAACAGGATTATACCAAAGCCATTGAGATAACACCCGATCTCGCACCGGCGTGGATGAATCGCGGGGTTGCGCGATACAAGCGTGGCGAAAAGAAACTGGCGGCTGAAGATCTGAAGAAAGCGCAGTCGCTGGATGAGAACATCGTTGTGCCGGATGTCGGATTCTTCGATGAAGTTCCGGTTGCGACGGCAAGTTCAGACGTCGCTGAGTCGAAGCCTGTAGAATGGTCGGCCATAAAACTCGCGGCCGAGAAAGAGATGTCCGTGAAGGGCTTTACCGGTTTGTTGCTGGCGGAAGAGACTCCGGAACTTCTGTGTGGCCAGTATCAGGCGGATCTTAACGGCCGAAGCTGGACTATTCTGGTTGCTGTTGTGACCGGTGCGAAAGAGTCCGTGGTACTGCCAGCGGAAGGTCTGGCTCAGGCATCGCAAACAGATCCTGCGCTGAACGCGACGGCTCTGATGATTCTTGAGCCGTCAGGTTCCGGGCAGGAGCCGATTGTGCGATCTTTTGAGAAGCCGTGGAGCCCGGTCGCATCGTCTGCAGGCTCAGCCGTCGTGCCGTACAAGCTGCCGTGATCGCCTATTGAATAATGCCTTGAATGACGTTCCCATGAACGTCCGTCAGGCGATAGTCTCGTCCCTGAAAGCGATGGGTCAGTCGAGTGTGATTGATCCCCATCTGGTGCAGCAGCGTTGCATTCAGATCGTGAACATGCACAGGGTTTTCAACGACGTTATAGCAGAAGTCATCGGTCTTTCCGTAAACAATGCCCGGACGAATTCCGCCGCCCGCTAACCACATCGTAAAGCATCGTCCGTGGTGATCGCGGCCGTAATTGTTCGGCTCAAGTTTGCCTTGAGTGTAAGTCGTTCGCCCGAACTCACCGCCCCAGATCACGAGCGTTTCATCCAGTAATCCGCGTTGTCGCAGGTCTCTGATCAGCGCGGCCGTCGGTTGATCAACATCGCGAGCCTGGAGCCGAATGTCGCTGGGCAGATTATAATGTTGGTCCCAGCCTCGATGATATAGTTGAATAAATCGCACGCCGCGTTCGGCCATTCTGCGTGCCAGCAGGCAGTGTCTTGCGAATGTTCCCGGTTGCCGCGCGGCTGGGCCATAGGCTGCGAATGTTGACTCCGTTTCGTCGTCCATTTCGACGAGTTCCGGAACGGAGGTTTGCATACGAAATGCCAGCTCATACTGTGCGATGCGAGTTTCCGTTTCAGGATCACCGGTGATGCTTGATCGAGCAGAATTCAGGGCCGACAATACGTTGAGTTGATCTCGTCGCGAATCCGAGCTGACCCCGGGCGGATTGGACAAATAGAGCACGGGATCTCCGCCAGTTCGAAATGCGGTTCCCTGATGACTGGACGGAAGAAATCCGGGGCCCCACAGTCGAGCATACAGCGGATCGGCTGGTCGAGCAGCACTGCCGTGGGACAGCAGAACGACGAAGGCCGGGAGGTTGCTGTTTTCTGTGCCCAGTCCATAACTGGTCCATGCTCCGAAACTGGGACGGCCGGGTTGCTGATGCCCGGTTTGCAGTAACATCGCGGCCGGATCGTGGTTGATCGCTTCGGTGTGCATCGAAGGAATGATGCAGAGTTCGTCGGTGATTTTGGCTGTCTCCGGCATGATCTCACTCACCCAGGCACCGGAGTTGCCGTATTGATGAAATCGAAACGCCGAAGACGTGACCGGAAAGGATTTCTGACCACTTGTCATTCCCGTGAGTCGCTGATCACCTCGGACGGAAGCGGGCAATTCCTCTCCGTGTCGTTTGCGCAGCCCGGGCTTGTGATCGAAAAGATCCAGTTGGGAAGGACCACCGTGCATAAACAGATAGATGATTCGTTTAGCACGAGCAGGCAGCGTCAGAGCTGAAGATAATGCAACATGCGATTGTTCAGACGCGGAAAGCAGCGAGGTCAAAGCCATGGAGCCGAGGCTGATTCCGGACTGAGTCAAAAATTGGCGGCGAGGAGAAGGCTGGTTCATCTGCGCGTGATCGCTTCATCAAGATTCAGAATTGTGTGAGCCGTCATCGTCCAAGATGCCAGCTCGGTCGGTGCAAGTGATTCATCTTGTCGACTCGCGCCAACTTGAAGAAGCTTGTCGGCCGCGGTGGGATCAGTTTGGAAACGATCGCGTTGACGTTGTAACAGATCGATTAGAAGAGCTGACTCAGGAGGTTCCGGGCTTCGGCTGAGGATGCGTCGGAAGATTTCAGCCACGCGTTCTTCATCTGACGCTTTGGCAAGGAACACGCTGTTTGCCAGCATGCGAGCCGCTTCCAGATACGTCGGGTCGTTGAGCAGGATCAGGGCCTGAATCGGCGTGTTTGTGCGGGCTCGCTGGACCGTGCATTTTTCTCGCGTTGTGCCATCGAATGCGAGCAGTGATGGCGGCGGCACTTGTCGTTTGAGGTAGGTATAGAGGCTTCTTCTCCAGAGACCGTCTCCCGTGGATTCTTCGTAGGAATCCTCCGCGTTGTAGGAGACTTCTTCCCAGAGGCCAGTGGGTTGATAAGGCTTTACACTGGGACCGCCAATCTGTGGACGCAGGAGACCAGATGCGGCCAGAGCCTCGTCGCGAATCATTTCCGCCGACATGCGAAAGGCGGAATTGCGAGACAGCAGTCGATTCTGCAGGTCGTGAGTTGTTAACGGGTTACTGCTGAAGTCAGACGATTGTCGATAGGTTCGAGACGTCACGATCAGTCGCAGCAGATCTTTTGTGTTCCAACCATTGTCACGATAGGTTGCGGCCAGCCAATCCAGGAGCTCTGGATGAGTCGGGGGTTCTCCCTGACTGCCAAAATCATTGGCCGTTCGAACTAATCCTTCTCCGAAGCATTGCTTCCAAAGTCGATTCACGGCGACTCGCGCGGTTAAAGGATTGGCGGGATCCATCAGCCATTTCGCGAGACCAAGTCGATTTTTTGGTGCAGAATCAGGCCAGGGCGACAATGTCGTGGGAGTTCCCGCTTCCACCTTCTGGCCAGGCTGATCGTATTGTCCGCGAATCAAAAGATGAGTTTCGCGAGGCTGCGGCATCTCCTCCATCACCAACGTGGACGGGATCGAATTGCGAAAGCGGATTTCCGTTTCCAGTGCTTCTTTGACGCTGTTTCTTGCAGCACGAGTCTTCTCATCAGTGTGACGGGCGATATAGAAATCCATCAGCGTTTCTGAATCGCGGGCGCTACGGGCATCGGTTGGCCGTTCGAGGATTCCATGGATTTGCTCGCCGTGATACCAGTCCTGAATTGCCTGCGGATCGAGTGCTTTTTGCAGGATGCGAAGTTCATCCATCTGGCCATAATAGCCCAGCCCGGAATCTCTGCGACCGATCAGGAGTGGCCGATCATTTCGAAAGCTGCTCTTCAGGGAGTCGCGATCAATTCTGACTTCAAGCGGTCGACCATCCAGAAAGAGTTTCAGGCCGTTTGCTGATCTTGTACCGTCATAGGCAATTGCAACGTGATGCCACTGCCCTGCTTTCGCGGGAGTGATCGATGAGACTTCGATCGCGTCAGTTCCCCACTTCGCGACAAGGTTGACAGCAATTCGCCCCTTTTGCCACAGCACTTCGAGGCCGGTTCGATCACCTTCGGGTTCAATTTTTGACAGTGGGCCACTGAGAGAATTGTCTGGCAGCAACCAGAGACCGATCGTCCATGGGCCGTCTGCGTCAAAGTGCTGGATGTCTCGCGAAGCATGTTGCGTCGCGTCGAACAAGGCGGCCTGAGCTCGAATACCGGTTTGATACGTCAGTGTTGTGCCGATTGCCTGCGTTTCAGGCTGAAGACTGTTATTGAAGGCTTCATGCAAAATGAGGTCTTGTTTTGGCGGGAGTGGAATCGACTGACGAGCGTTCGCTTCCCAAGCGGAGATTTCAGCGGCGATCTTCATCCGAATAGGTTCAAACGCCTGAGCTGCGTTTGTGGTCGCTTGTGATAACTTTTCTAGTTCCGCATCCTGTTCCGAAGTGGACACCTTCAACACGGGCGGTGGGTCGTCCGTGACGATCAGGCCTTTCTCCGGGACGTTGTTGAAGAATGCGAAGAGCTGATAAAACTCCTGCTGAGAGATAGGATCGTATTTGTGATCATGACACTGAGCACATCCGACGGTCAGGCCAAGCCATGTTGTCATCGTCGTATCGACGCGATCAACGACGTACTCCGTGCGAAATTCTTCGTCGATGATTCCCGTTTCATTGTTCGAGACGTGATTGCGATTGAAGCCCGTGGCGATACGCTGTTGAACTGTCGGTGTGGGCAATAGATCTCCTGCCAGTTGTTCAGTCGTAAACTGATCGAACGGCATGTTCTCGTTGTAAGCCTGAATCACCCAGTCACGCCAGAGCCATATCTGACGCGGCTTATCGCTGAAGTAGCCGTTGGTGTCTGCGTAGCGGGCTGCATCCAGCCAATCAACGGCCATACGCTCGCCGAAGTGGGAAGAGCGAAGAAGTCGATCGACGACTTCTTCGTAAGATTCGTCAGTCCGATTCAGATCTTCCAGAGTCGGAGGAAGCCCCGTCAGATCCAGCATGACTCTCCGCAGCAAAGTTTCACGAGAGGCCTCGGGAGCAAATTTGAACTGTCGTTTGGCGAGCGAATCAGCAACAAAGGCATCAATGGGATTGATGGCCGAAGGAGACTCCAGAAGCGATCTGACTTCCGGGCTGTTGGGAATAACAGGAGGAGCGATTGGTTCGAACGACCAGTGTTTTTGGAACATTGCTCCTTCGGAAATCCATCGTTCGAGGATACCAATTTGAGCGGCCGTCAGCGGCTTCTGAGCGGAATCGGGCGGCATACGCAATGCCGCGTCGCTGGAGTTAATCCTTCGGAAGAGTTCGCTGTCCTGCGGTTTCTTTGGGATAATGGCGGGCAGTCCGGATTCTGCCGGACTTGTAGAATCATTGAACGTATCGAGTCTTAGGCCGGATTGGCGGGCTGCGGCATCGGGGCCATGACAGTTCCAGCAATGCTCAGCAAGGATAGGCCGTACGTCGCGATTGAACAACAACGGCTGATCGGCAAACGTGGTGCTCGTCAGCAACAGAACTAAAACAGCAGTTCTCATGCAGCGGCCTTTGCGGGAAATTGTTAGTGAACTGGGTAGCGGGCTGATTTAATGGGTTTTCATAACCCGAAACGTCAGTGAGGGATAGCTGTTGCCGCGTTGTCAACAACAATCCCTCGCTGACGCAGCGGGTTAGGATTAAATCAACAGTTTTGTAGCGTCCCTCGGCTGATAGGCCCGTTAACTCAACCGATCACGAAATCGTTTCAGAACTATTCAAGTTCGTCGCCGTGTGGTTTGGGCACACCGTCGACAGATGTCAGGTAGGCGAACAGAGCTTTAATTTCATCCAGCGTCAGTGGTTCCAAGGTTCCTTCGGGCATATTAGAGATCTTTTGGTTCACGATTTTCTCAATCTCTGTCCGAGGGAATTCTTCTCGAACGGCGGTGTTCGAAACAACACTCATCATTCCTTCTGCGCCTGAAGAGAGAACTCCGTTCAGAGTTCGTCCGTCTTTGAGAACGACTACGACCGATGGATATTCTTCATTCAGATCGTGAGACGGAAACAGGATGGCCTGCAGAATTTCTTTCTTCTGCCGACGCCATCCAAGCGACGTCAGGTCGGGGCCGAATGCCTGGCCCAGTTGGCTGCGGCGATGGCATTTCTGGCAGCCGGCTTTTTCGTAAACCTTTTCGCCAGCAGTTACCATTTCGGGGGTTGATACCAGGTGCTGAATTTCTGCCTGCAGACTGGTCAGGTTCCACTTGCGAGTCGTGGAGTCGACTGGCAACACGGCTTCAGGATGCTCCGGATGTTCTTTGGCGAACCATGTCTGGTAGTCTGACAGATTCCAGTTGTCTTTTCCTTTGGGCATTACAGTCCAGTGTTTGAGCAGATTGATGGCTGCAGGCTGCTGCTCGGGAGTCATCTGCAGTCCGATCAAAATAACCTGGCGGACCCATTGAGGTTTATTCGCACGAACTCGAAAACGCATCAAGGCTTTCATCACCGAAACAGCATCATCACCGGAGACAACATTGAGCGATCGAACCATGTAACGCCAGTCCTGAAGATCGGCCGGACGCAGCGTGGTGGATTGGCTAAGAGCCCATGCCGCCAGACCGCGGCGTTCCGGATCGTTTTCAAAGATCGCGCGAACATGTTCCATGGCAGTTTCGTTTTCTGAAACGGCGAGCGTTCGCAGGATCGCGCGACAGGTTTCGAGGCTGGCCGGATCCTTTTCGTCGGAAAGCGACAAGTCGATCTGCACCAGTCGAATCAGGTCCTGCTCAGCAGCTGGCGATGCGAGAATCTGCTGAGCCTCCGCATGCAGCTTCTGAACGAGGTCAGAGCTTTCCTCAGCCAGCAGTCCGGCAGCAGTAAGAACCAAAAGTTGGCAGAGTAGAAGCAGCATTTTCACTCCGAAGTTTGCAGGCACAAGTGAGGCGGGAAGTCAGGATTATTACCGTACGTGCTTTCTTAATCAAAACAATGGACAGATTCCGGGTGTGTGCCCGTGACATCAGGAATTGATTTCGAGTGGAAATCCTGAACGCAGGCCGTCACAATGGCGCCGCGTGAAAGTTGGTGTCTTTGATTCAGGGGCGTCATGTCCGGCCTGCTTGCAAAACTCGCGAAAGCGAAATCCAGACTGTTCGGCTCCGCCCCCGAATCAATCCCGGTTCCGTTTGAAGTGCCGTGTGACTGCGGGCATCGGGTGACCGGCATTCGCAGAACCAGCTATCAGATCGCTGTCTGCTCGGCATGTCAGAGCAGTATCTATGTGCTGCCAGTCAATGTTTATCCCACGACAAAACGCATTCGCAGTGAAGTTGTCGATGGCCCTGTTCTGGAACGCGTTGGGACGGTCGTCCGAGATCTTGTCCGCGGAGACACGCCGCCGGACAACAGTGAAACTCAGGAGTCGCGATCTGTCCGGAAACCTCCGCAATCCGAGGAGCTGCGCGATTATGGAGCGGCCGTTGATCTGAAGCCCAAGGGACGCAAGTCAAAGCGATCTTCCGATTACGAGGGTTCTTCATCTGGTGGCGGTGCTGAAGTCAGCACTCAGGAACCGAATACCGCGATTCCATTGGTCCAGGTTCCTCGACCGAGCTTTGCCACACGAATGAGGCGAGTGTTTTCTCCCACACGACTTCTTGCTCTGGCCGGATGTCTCATCCTTTGTTCCACCGGATTCTGGACGGTTCATCAGCGGAAACTGGAACAGGCACGCAAAGTCTGGCGACTGGAAATGGATCGTGCTGAGACGGCACTCAAGCAGAAGGATCTGAATACCCTAGGCGAGTCATTGGCTCTGGCCGTCAAAGCAGCGAAGACGTTAAGTCGAACGGATGAGGATGCTCGAGTTGCGGAGTCGCTTCTTCGTCAGACGGAAGCGGTGCAACAACAGACTGCAATGGATCTCGTTTCACAGTTCAGCAGTGTGATTCGGAATGACGGTTCGCTGGATCTTGCCCGAGCGGACAATATTGCGGAAGGACTTCAGGGGGAGCGTTTCGTGTTCGAACTGGTTTTGAAACGTCGGACTGCAGGTGAAACGGCATTTCAGCTGGATTTTCCACTCATCATTCAAGACACCGCGATCGACGTCTTTGTGTCTTCGTCTGTGCTGTCCAGCTGCGTCGTTGCCGGTAGCGAGCCCCACCTTTTGTTTACGGCCTGTGTTCGTGAATGCCGACCACCCAGTCCTGCCAATCGCCGATGGGAAATTATGCTGGATGGTCCGTCATGTACGCTGATCACCACGGAGTTCCATGCGGAGCAGTTCGGTTTTGATTTGAAGACGTCCCCCTCGTTACAGGCCGTTCTGGAGAATCAGTCAAAGATTGTCAGGTTAGTTCATGACTCGGTAATCGATAGCACGGTGCCCTCTGATGTCGGTAGAAAAGCCGGGAAGGAGGCTATTCCATGAACGGGCGAATCGTGCTTCTTTCGGCCCTGGTCGTTGTGTTGATTGGAACTTCTGCTGCAGGGCAAACAATCACTGTGCCTGAGGTTTTGAAGTTGAAGCCGCAGTGGAAGAAGCTGGCGGACGAAGGCCGTAAGCTGAATTTTGAAGGTCGGTTCAACGGGCGAATAGGAGATTCATTTCGGATCGAAAAGCTTGACGTTGAATTTCGACTGCCGGGCAGTATCCGTCTTCCTGATCGCATGCGTGAGCGGCAGCGAATGGATATTACCGGTAAGTTTACGTCGAACGGTCAGCGCATGGCTTTTCTTGTCAGCGAATTAACGATCCGGGAAACAGACTTGGAGAGGTTGGCAAAACGCGTTGAGGCTGTGCCTAAAGATCAGCCCGATGCGTTGTTAGAGCTGGCCGATGAGTTTGCAGAGATTGCTGAATTCTATGGTGATGATGCATTGTCATCTGAGGTTGAAGACATTCGCCTCAGCTCAGTGCAATTGATGAGGCAGATGGCTTCCGGCGATGTCTTGCGATTGGCGAAAGTTGTTGAGGTTGCCAAAGTTCAGAAAGTCAACAACGCCTTCGTGCAGGCGATCGGGTATGAGATTCTCGTGGCGCAATGGAAGGCTCGGACGGATTCGTCGGAGCTCGCAAAAAGTGTTCAGCAACTGAGTGGATGGGACAAGCCGGAGACAGAGATTCCGGCTCGGCTTAGACTGGGCTTTCCAAAGGACGCGGTGAAGCTTTACGACGAGGGAAATGTCCGCGATCGCGAGATTCTGCATCGTTTGCTTTATCGAACGGTGCGGGGTGAGCAGCTTCAGGCGATGTTGAAGCCGGATGGCAGCAATGGTTTGGAGCTCGCGGGACTTGTGCGAGATGAACTACCGGAAGAGGTTGCGAGGGCCGCCAGCTTTGAGCAGCATGAAGTCGATTATCGCCTGGGAAGGATTTCAGAACTGTCACGTCGCGAGATGCAGCAGTTGCTGGAACTACTGGATGATCTCAAACGCAGTAATGGTCGAGACGCCATCGTTGCGGAATGGCTCGCTGCTCAGGAAAAGCGATTTGGGACCTCAGAACTAGCCGGCGTTCTGCGAGTGGCGGATGAATATTTGTTCGTGTTTGAACAATGGAAGAATCCTGCTCATCAGCAGAAAGGAATTGATCTCCTGAAGTCCGCCTGGGCGATCGCTTCTGTTGAATCACCAGGTGATGCCACTCAAATTGCCGAGCGTCTCAAAGGGTTCGGATGGGAGCGTTTGAATGGTCAGTGGCTGACAACTCAGCAGATGGAGAATCTGCCCAAAGATGATGTTCAAATTGCGATTCGAGATGGGCGTGTTGTCAAAGGCATGACGGCTCAGCAGGTTGTTCAGACGTTGGGTCAACCGGCGCGAGTTTCACGATTTGGTTCATCGAAAGTGATGCGGGAGTTGTGGACATATGACGGCACTGGTTCGACCGGTCTGGTCGTGCGACTTCGGAAAAGCCTGCTGAGCCGCACGGATCAATTGCTCGTGGAAGATGTTGCTCGAACTTCCGCCCTGGCCACGCCCTGATTCGTCAGGCAACCGACTTCCCTCGCACACTGTCGCCGCATCGACAATAATGAGCATTGACCGTTACAGGATTTGAACAGAATTTGTTGAAGGATTTCCGATGGCTTCGTTGTTGCGTGGATTGATCATCTCCCTTTTGCTGCCCGGGTTCCTGCAGGCGTCGGACTGGCCACAATGGCGCGGGCCGGATCGGAATGCTCAGTCTGATGAAGTCCTTGCGTCAAAAGATTGGACTGCCGATCCACCGAAGCATCTTTGGACTGTCGAGGGATTCGGTGAAGGCTATGCCAGCGTTGCGGTTGTCGGTGGTGTGCTCTACACGCTGGGCGATATCGACGGCGGACAATCGGTGATTGCAGCCAGCGCGGAGGACGGAAAGATCCTGTGGAAGCAGCCGCTCACAGAGACTCGCCCGGAGCACAAGTATGAAGGATCTCGCTGCACGCCTTCAGTTGATGGTGATCGACTCTATGTGGTGTCGTCCGATGGAGCAATCAGTTGCCTGAAATCCGCCACTGGTGAAATTGTCTGGCAGAGGAAGTTCTCAGAATGGAACGGCCGGATGATGTCGGGATGGGGATTTTCAGAATCTCCGTTGGTTGATGGGGATCACGTGCTGTGCACGCCCGGCGGCGATGACGCGATGGTCGTTTGTCTGGACAAGATGACCGGCAAAGACATCTGGGCGTGCAAGACTTCCATTGAGGGCAGTGCTGGCAAGGATGGTGCGGGCTATTCGTCCATCATGATTTCGAATGCCGTCGGGATTAAACAGTACGTTCAACTGGTGGGCCGCGGTCTGATCGGGATTCGAGCTGAAGATGGAAAGCAGCTGTGGAGCTACAACCGAGTTGCCAACGGTGTGGCGAATATTCCAACTCCGATCATCGATGGAGATCTGGTCTTTGCGTCAACGAGCTACAAGACCGGGGCTGCTCTTGTTGAGTTGAAGAAAGAGGGCGAAGGAGTCGTTGCTGAAGAGAAGTATTTTCTGGAAGGCCAGGTCTTTAATAACCATCATGGCGGAATGATTCTGCTGGATGGACATATCTACGCCGGTCATCAGCAGAATGAGGGATTCCCTACGTGTGTCAATCTTCTGACGGGAGAGATCGTCTGGGGTGGGAAACTTCGTGGTGCTGGTAAAGGTTCCGCCGCTGTCCTGTTTATTGATGGCCATTTGATCTTCCGTTATCAGGACGGGACTGTGGCCCTGATTGAAGCAACACCGACTGCCTATAACCTGAAGGGCTCATTTGCACCGGACTATCAGAAAGGTGCAAGCTGGTCTCATCCGGTTGTGGTGAACGGAAAGCTGTATCTGCGGGAGCAGGACAAACTGATGTGTTATCAGGTTGGGAAATGATTTTGCCAGCTGCTGCTACGCATGGTTGATGCTCATGGACAGAATCGCCGCAGCCTGAACAACATGAGAACCTCGGGAAGCAGATTCTTCGAGTCTTGTTGTTGCGACCGACTAATTCACGTCCTTGCCCGTCAGTTGTTTTTCGACGGAGTCAGCTCGTGAGCCGAGTTCGATCGCGCTGCGGCGGATGTCTTCCCCGCTCACAGTGGCTCTTGAATAAGTATCGACCATGACAAAGTATGGGCGACCACCAATGTCGCGGATTGAGATACCGCCGTGATGCATCAGCGCGTTGAGGCGGAGAGCATCTTCATAGAAGTCTGCACGAGCTTCACAACAGATACTGTAAATCATCAGAAGTCGGTCGCCCGCGGAGTGCTCACTGTTTTCGATGTAGACAGTCTGAGCGCGTTCGTCGCGGAGCGTGAGATGGACCTTGAAGCCATCGTCGCCATCTGATTCCCATTGAATATTGGGAAGGCCATTGAACGCATCGTAGATCAGATTGTCGAGATCGCGAGTCGAGCCAAGCACCGCCTGTAATAACTGGGAAGCCGCCGCCGCGTCGCGTGGTCGACTTCGAGGGTCTCGATTCAGCATCAGGGACACACACTCGGCGATGTCCAGCGGAATGTCTTCGTTGATTCGACGAACACTGGTATATCGAGCTGTCAGGATCGCTTTCATCAGCGTGTTTACGGAGTCGCCTTCAAACGGGAACTTGCCAGTCAGCATGAGGTAATAGCAAACACCCAGAGCATACACATCACTTTGAGTCGTTGCGGAATCCCCTTCGAACAACTCCGGGGCCATGAAGTACGGAGTCCCCGCCAGATTTGTATTGGGCAGATCATTTCCCACCACTCTCTTGGCCAGACCGAAATCGACGATCTTGGGAACTCCACCAGGTGTTACCAGAATGTTGTCGGGTTTGAGATCGCGGTGAACAATTCCGAGGCGGTGAGCCATCGCTAGTCCGCTGGCAATTCCCACAGCCATCGCAGTAGAACGGATGGGACCGATTGCTCCTTCCTCATCGATCTCGCATTGCAGGGAATGTCCCGGAACATATTCCATTTCAAGGAAGTGATAGTCTCCAGTTCGGCCGATCGCATGAGTCGTCACGACGTTCGGGTGAACCATCGCTGCAGCTGCTCGGCCTTCGTTCTCGAATCGCTCAACATAGTCGACTTCTCGAGAGACCTTACGAGGCGAAAGCAGCTTCAAGGCACACAGACGCTGCAGACTTGTATTCCTCGCGAGATAGACGACGCCCATGCCGCCGCGTCCCAGCAATTTCTGACACTGATAAATGTCCAGAACCTGCCCGGGCAGCAGCAGTTGATCAAGTTCCATTTCCAGCGCAGACGTCGCGGACTCCACGGCATCGGCGTTCAGCAACAGCGTCTCTTTTTGCCAGATATTCTCCTGCGCGGTGAGTTTCATGCCGCAGCGAGGGCATGCGGCAAGACTACCGGAGAACAGTTGGTTGCAGGCAGTGCAATACAAGTTGGCCAAGTCATCGTTCCGTTATGAATCAGGGAAAAACCGGGCCACCGTAAGACCGAACGGGCTGACCAAATGGATTTGTCCTAAAACCCGAGCAAATTCGCCGTGAGATCCCAATCATACCAAATAAGCCTTAAAAGATGCGACTTTGAATCCAGCCTGCGGAGTTCCGCAGTTCAGTTACCGGAGGTTCCTCGTTCGCTGGACAGAAATTCCGCGATTTCACGCGCGGCGGATTGTCGCGGCCGAGGATATGCTGTGAAATAGATTCGGTTTCAGCGAAGCAATTCGAGCGACGCAGAAGAATCTTTCAGGATGGCAGCTCACGATGGGTGGTATTCCCATCGATGTGAATCGATCTGTGTGGACCTCCGCTTCGCTGCCCAAAACATGCACTGCAACAGGTAATGAGTCCGGGAGTTTGGAAATGAAGTGTCGCTTAGTTCGTCAAATGGTCTGTCAATGTTGTCTGTTCGCGATATGTCTACTGACTGCGCCTGTCCTGGGCGGCGATCGAGCGTCAAATGACAGCCTCTTGAATAATGCTTTGAGCGTCTGGCGCGCCGGAGACTTCGCTGCTGCGGAGAAAATGCTCACCGATATTATCGAGAACGGTACGGACGATCCACGGCCGCTTTATTTTCGAGGAATTTTGACGGAGCAGTCGGGTAAGGACGGCACAGCAGACCTGCAGGCGGCAGCAAAGCTGGAAGCTGAAACCAGCACCGCATCGCTGGTGAATCGGTCTATTGAGCGAACTCAGGGGCCGTTACGAGTTCGAATTGAAAGATATCGACTGGCCGCTCGAAACGCACTGAAGGCTGATCCTGAGAACGAACGGCTCAAGCTGGTGTATCGTGATGCTCTGGAAGCGCGGCGACAGGGAAAATCTGAAGCGGCAATTCAGCTTCTGAGAGACGCGGCTACCGGGGGGACGGATCCTCGCTACTTCTATATGCTCGGTGTGACTCTGGCCGAAACCGGTCAGGACGAAGAAGCCAAGGAGTACTTCGTCAAGGGTCTGGAGCATGAACAGACTCCTGAGCAGTCTCAATTGGTCAGTGAAGCATTGTCTGGTGTTCAGGGCGACATTCGTCGAATGATTGAAGAACAAACTTCGATCGAAGTGGCTGGCCAGAAGATTACTCGCCAGACAAATGTGCGTGAGATTCGCCGACGATCCTTGATGACTCAGGACCAGTTGCTGGCCGATGCGAGTGCAGTCAGGGAAATGGCAGCGGCTCGCGCAGAAGCAGAAGACGCAGCGCGTCGCAAAGCAGTCGCCGATAAGATTCTGGCCGAGAACAAAGCGCGTGATGCGGCCGCTGAAAGAATGAAGGAAAAGGCGGTTGCGGCTGCAGATAAGCCTGCTGACCCTGCAACAACAGAGATGCCCGACGAGCCTGCGGTTGCGGCCACTGAGCCGATGCCAGCTGATCCGGATGCCCCAGTTAATCCGTTTCTGACCGGAGGTGCTGGTACCGGGCCTGCGATGGCTGCAAAGTCCAGTGTGACGGCGGGACCCATTGATATGTCGTATTTGCCCGCATCAACGGAATACTTGATGTATGTCCGGCCAGGAGATTTGCTGGAAAGTGGATTCGCAAAACCACTGACCGACATGCCGCAGTTTCAGCAGGCGATGACGGAAATGTCTGCTCAGACAGGATTCGTTCCCGGCGACATCGATTCTGTGACCATGGGTATGGGCAATTTGATCGCCACAATGATCCCTGTGATTGGACAGGCGATGGGTGGAGGACAGCCGGATGGAGCGGCAATCTCGAAGCAACTCATGGGCGGTGAGAATTCCATGATTGTTGTTCGCACGAACAAGGATCTTGATATTGCCGCTCTCATGACACAGGGGAACGCAACGGAATCGACCCACGACGGCAAGACTTATTATGTGCTTCCGAATCCGGATTCCAATGCTCCTGTGATGGCTCTGCATGCGGTTGATTCAAAAACGTTCCTGCTGGCATCCGAAGCTGGACTCAAAGCCGCAATGACTAATGGACCGGGAGAAGCGACAAATGAACAGTTTGCGTTTGTCTCCAGAAGCAGCCACCTTGTTCAGGCGTTTTCCAGTCCGCTGCTGGCGGGCATGAGTGCAGGAATTCCTGATCCTCCGCCGAACTCACCGCCACAGGTTGCACAACTTGTGGGTGCAATCAAAGGTCGGATCTCCGGTGGTGCCATTGTTATGGATGCCGGCAGTGATCTGGCCCTGAACATCAAGTTGAATCTGACGGAAGAGAGTGCTGCCGGTGAAGCTAATCAGGCTCTGACTGGACTCGTCATGATGGGCAAGCAGATGGCTCCGTTTGCTCTGGGGCAGGCGCCTCCACCACTGCAGCCTTCTCTTGGCCAGGCGGTGAATAGTCTTGCTTCGACCAGCGCCGATTCGCAGGTGACCGTGAGCATCACGATCCCGGGAACACTGGTGCAGGTGCTGAAGGATAACCCCGAATTGCTGGGACCAATGGCAGGCGGGTCGATGCCTTCCGCGTCAATCGCTGGTCCCGCGCCAAACGGTGATTCACTTCGAAGGACAAACAACAATCTGAAACAAATTGGGCTGGCGATGCATAATTTTCATGACACCTTCAATCATCTGCCCTCGGCTGATGGAAATGGTGAAGCGGGAGCTGGCAAAAAATCCGGCCTGAGCTGGCGAGTTCATATCCTGCCATATCTTGAGCATGCAGAATTATACACCCAGTTTCATCTGGACGAGGCGTGGGACAGCCCACATAACATGGCCCTTGTGGACCAGATGCCGGATGTTTTCAAAGTGGACGGCGTCGACGAGCCTGGACAAACAACAGTGCATGTGTTCGCCTCAGCCAACACACCATTCGATCCTGAAAAGCCGATTGGGTTCCGAGATATTACGGATGGAACAAGTAATACAATCCTGGCAGTCGTCGCCGGACCAGAAACCGCCGCACCATGGACCAAGCCCGGCGGTCTGGCGCTCGATACCGCTAACCCGATCGGCGCTCTTGGAACAATTGGCGAGGTATTCCAGGCCGTGTTCTGTGATGGAGCTGTCCAGAATGTTTCCGCCAGTATTCCCCCGCAGTTTCTGAGCAATCGCATTCAATTCAACGACGGAAATCCCCTCTAAGAGGTTTCTGAGATCTGCGATTGTCGGCGGTCCTGAGTCAGTCTCAGGACCGCCGTTTTTGTTTCTGCTCAATTCTCTTTGCCTGCCGAAATCAGACGTCCGTGACCATCGCTGCGTGGCGAAAGGCGAGGACTGGATCGCTCCAGGTCGGAATGAATTCCTGAGCCACGAATCCGGTGTAGCCCGTGGCGATGATTGCTCGGAGAACCGCTGGATAGTTGATCTCCTGCTTGTCATCCAGTTCGCGTCGTCCGGGGTTTCCTGCGGTGTGGTAATGGCCGATGAAAGGATGGTGCATCTGGATACGACGTATCACGTCGCCATGCATAATCTGGACGTGATAGACATCGAACAGCAGCTTGAAGTAAGGCGAATCCATTCGTTTCACCAGTTCGATGCAGCGTTCGACGTTGTCGCCAAAATATCCGGGATGTCCCTTCATCGGATGAGAACTGTCGCGAGTATTCAGGTGCTCCAGAACCAGCGTAATCTTTTTTGATTCCGCATATTCAATCACTTGTTTCCAGCAGTCGATGCAGTTCTGCTCCGCCGTTTTGTCATCCATGCCTTCAACACGCATACCCGTGAAGGTAATCACACTGGGGCTTTCAAACTCAGCGGCAATGTCGATGGATCTTTTCAGCTTCTCAATGCACTCCGGATGATTGGCACGGTCGACAGGCCCTTTGGCAAACCCATGACTGCTGACGAGTGCGATCTTCAGGCCCTTCGCCCGAGCTTCAGGGTAAAACTTCGGGTCAACTCCTTCGATGGCTTCAACTCCGACGTCGACACAATGCTGGATCAGTTCCGACACCGGCATTGGATTGAAACACCAACCCATGACGGACTGATGAATTCGCTTCCTGGTGATTCGAAAGTCCGTCGGGACTTCGGGCAAAGATGAGCCGGCCGCTTGTGATGGGCCGACTGCGAAGTTCGTCGCTCCCGACAACAAAGTAACCGATGCGGCTGTTGCTGAAGCCAAGACGTGGCGACGCGTCCATTTTTCCGAAGTAAATTCTGGTGCGTCTGACATAGGACACGAACTCCATCTGTTCACGATGCAGGATTGTTGATTTCGGCGGGCGAGCCATCCGTGGATGAAGCATGCAGGCTCCAGTCCCCGATGTCAAATCGATGGCGGTTCTGGCGTTGATCAACCTGCTTCTGATGCAATGCGGTTCGACAGCCGTTGAATCACAGTCTGGCTCTCTTCGTACGGCTGATTGGTCAGGATCACGCACCAGATTTGCGCCTTCGGATCGATCCACATCAGGGTTCCGGTCGCACCCCAGTGACCGTAAGTTTCGGACGAAACAAAGTCGCTGAAACAAGTGGCATGATCAGGCCAGTTAAATCTCCAGCCCAGTCCCCAGGGACGCTGGAGACGATCTGTCTCCGCCAGTCCGGACATGTGAGAAGTCTGATTCTGCGTCGAAGTGGAAATCACCAGCGGATGAATGATTGACTGATGATCGGGCGACGTCCCCTGATTCAACATGCAAACGGCCAGACGCCCCAGATCATTTGATGTGGAAGTCATCCCGCCCCATGGCGCGCCGAGGCCTCGCCAGTAACGACTGTTCCAGTTCCAGTCCGGGGCCTGCTGCTGCCAGATCGGTAATTCACAGGGCACCAGCGTGGGCTGAAGTTCTTCGAATATGCCGGAAGGAATTCCCAGCCACGAATCCTGCATTCGAAGCGGCTCGAATAACTCTCGTCGCAGCAGTTCTGGAAGTGGTGTTCCAGTGATCTTTTCAATCACTTCAGCCAGCACCGCGAATCCCATGCTCGAGTAACGACAACCAGTTCCTGCTGGAAACTCGGGCGTCACTCGAGCAGTTTCGCTTACAAATTCCGCCAGTGACGCATGTCTGGCGCGGAGTTCGTTGTTGTTCAGAAGCATGTCTGGCAGACCGCTCGTATGAGTCAACAAGTGCCGGAATGTGATGGCTCTCAGCGGTCCCCTGTTAAAGCCGCCGACAAACTCTCTCACTGGTTCATTCAGGGAAAGTCGTCCGGCTGAAGCCAGTTGTACCGCGAGCATGCCCACGATCGGTTTGGTAATCGATGCGATCAGATAGCGACGGCCGGAATTCCTCGCCGGATTGCCGGTCGCCGAACCGTTGACGCCAGCTGGATCCGTTAGAGTCTCCGCAGCTCCTGTTTCCGTCGCCGAGTATTCCAAATGAAGGGTTTGACCGGCCGCGGTTCCGGCGGAGATATCTCCAAACTGGACAGAGCTGCCCGCCAAAATGTTGATTAAATCGCGGCTGAGATGGCTTTTGGTCGAATCGTGCGGGCCATTCAAAATGCAGCACTCCTATGGGTCGTTGTGCGATTGTGCGACAACCAACTGGACGCCCGACGGGCGAGATGAGGGATTTTTTGGATTTTAGTGATTTTTTGGAGATTGGCACACAGGATGCCAAGTCAAACCGCGTTTACATCCTAAGCCGATGTTTCCTGACTTCAGAATTGATCCCCCGTCTGTTCTGAATCGTGTTGAGAGTGTTGTGACGGATATCTGTGGCAAGATCTGGCGGTCCGCCTGTTGACGCCGGGGATTAGACCATTGATACTTGTGACGCACGATGTTTCAGACACGGACCGTGGAGCGTTGGTGTGTGGGTTTTGCCCTCGCCTGACCACAGATTAATCGGGTGTTTCCCGTACCGGGTACGTTTCGATATGCCGCGACAATTCACTCTCCATGCATTGTTGAGCCGTTTCGCTCTTGGCGCAACGTTCTTCGTTGTGCCGACTGCAATGGCTGACGAAGTTCCTGGACTTGGTGCTCTTGTTAATCACGATCACGCTCCCGTACGTGTCCATTCGAAGCCGGTCATCGAGCGATTGCCGGTCAAAGTTCTGGAGCCTATTGACCTGGTGGTCTCCGGGAAGTCACGCATCTTTGTCGCGGATCTGAAAGCTGAATGCGTGTTTCGGCTGGATGAACACGGCTCAGTCAGCCTTGCGATTGAGCATTTGTCGGGGATTCAGAGGATTCAGGTGGACGCCGATGGATCTCTCTACGTTCTGACGTCCAGTGGCGGAGAGTCGTCGTTGCATCAGATGACCGAGTCCGGGCAGCACGTCATTCTGCAGACGTTTTCGTTTCCGGCCTCAGGCTTTGTGCGTGACGAACTGGGGCGGTTTGTGTTTTCGGTAAAACACTCGGGACGACTCATTTCCCTCGATTCCGAAGGCCAGTTGACCGAGCTTGCTCGACTCAATCAGCCCGTGCAGGATTTGATTTTTAATGCTGGCGGTCAGCTGGAAGCTCTGCTGCCGTCTGGACACATCGTTCGAATCGATGAGGAAGGTGCTGCGTCGCACTCGGGTTTCGCAGAAGTTGGGTCCACCCGACTGTCTTCGCTGAGCGACGGCAGCTTGTTGACTCTTGTCGACTCCGCAAGCGGGCGTTCACAGGTTTTGAAGATCTCGCGTGATGCTGATCGCCCGAAGCAGTTTGATATCGCAGCCACTGTGCCTGTTGGTACCAGGGCTGTTGGTTTTGATTCGCTCGGAAATCTTTGTCTGGCCAATCCGGATCTTCGCGCCGTCACAAAGGTCACCAGCCACTTCGAAATCGCCTGTCCGCACTGTGGCAAGCCGACTCGCATGATATTCAGCTCAGAACCTCAGCCGGGTGCTGCAGATTCTGTTCGAAGCTTTTAGCGTTTCGTCAAGTCTTCGTTTTCGGGTAGGATGAGTATTCTTGCCCGTCGCCGTTACGTTGGACAAGAATGTCCAACCTACGTTTTTAGGTCTGACACCGCACGGGGCAGTACCGGCTACTGGAGCCCTCTCTTTCCCGCATGGGCTACGCCTCGCTTATACCTCGCACAGGAACAAAGTTCCTGAGATAAGTGTGGCTCTGAGTCAGCGACGCGGCGCGATCGTTGAGTGATCCCTCGTAGGCTCGATCTTCAACCTCGACGCAAACGGGGCCTTTGTACTTCGTATCCGTGAGCACTGAGAAGAATTTTCCCCAGTTCACGTCGCCCATTCCGGGCAACTTTGGCGTGTGATACTTATTGGGATGAGCCATAATTCCAACCTGATTCAGTCGATCCTGATCCAGTCTGACATCCTTCGCATGGATATGAAACAGCTTGTCAGAAAAGTCGCGCATAGGACGCAGGTAGTCCATGTGCTGCCAGATCATGTGCGAAGGATCGTAGTTCAAGCCAAAGTTGTCTGACGGAATGTCGCTGAACATCCGCGTCCAGATCTCGGGAGTGGTGGCCAGGTTCTTTCCGCCCGGCCATTCATCCGCCGAGAACAGCATTGGACAATTCTCGATCCCGACACGAACACCACGGTCTTCCGCCAACCGGATAATGGGCTTCCATGTGCTCAGAAAGCGTGGCCAGTTATCATCAACTGACTTCGTCCAGTCGCGGCCAACGAAACTGTTAACCCGTTCAATACCCAGGCGATACGCCGCATCAATCACGACGTGAAGATGCGCGACGGCAGTGTCGGCTTCCGCCTGATTCGGACTCAGTGGATTGGGGTAGTAACCCAGTCCGCTGATCTGCACGCCGGTTTCTTCCACGCAGTGCCGAATCTCATGGACCAGATGTTCGGTCAAATTAGCGACATCGATATGCGTGACTCCGGCATATCGCCGCTCAGCTTTTCCCGTCGGCCAGCAGCACACTTCCACGCAGTCAAAGCCGATGCGTTTTGCCGTCTCAAAGACTTCGCGAAACGACAGGTCAGGAAGAATAGCACTCACAAAACCGAGTTGCATCGTTAGATCCCTTTGTAAATCCAGGCAACGAGGCCGACGGCAGTCGGCACTACGAGCGACATCAATATTCGGGCAGCGGATTACTTCTGTTCTGCGGTGGCCGTCGTCGGAATGGGTGGCTCACCGGAATCCTGTGCATACAGGATCAGTCGATCGTGACATAGCAGAATCAGATCAAATCGACCGTCCGAGGTCACGTCGGCGACGATTCCTTCACGTGGTTCGGTACCGCGATCGGTGTCAGAACTGACAAGACGCTTTTCTTCGAACACTCGAAAATGAGTTGCTTCGCGAATTCCTTTTGTGGCATCAAAATTCAGAATCTCCAGGCCGTCGATGCTGGTGTCGATAACACTCAGGTCGACGTGGCCGTCGCCGTTGATGTCTCCGGCAATCACATCGGCCGGATAGGAATCATCTCTGTCCGATTCAAAAGAGGCAATCTCCTTCAGTTCTGAATCAGAACGACCTGTGTAGAGCACCGAGAAATGTTGGGCACCGACCAGCAGCAGATCGTCATGTTTGTCTCCATTCAGATCCGCGACGATCGTTGAAGTGAACTGCAGTGCCCCGAGTTCCACCTCTTTCCACGGACGATAGACGCCCTCCTGTTTTCGCAGGACTCGCAGTTTTCGCACGCCGGTGTCGACCAGCACGATTTCATCACCCTCGGCACCATCCAGATTCAGCAGAGCCACCCCTTCAAGACTCGCAGACGTTTCGCCCGCGTTAAACTGATCTTCCACCTTCCATCCCATAGCACTAAATGACATGGCTCTGGCGAAGGAGTCTCGAGCCACCAGCAGTCGATCTTTACTGACAAACGTTCTTCCGGCGGCTGAGACACCAGGATCCAGCTGGCTCTTCTGTTTCGCGATTTCCAGAGACCCATCTTCCAGCTGAAGCAATACCTGGACACCTGTCTTTGACGTGCCGCTGGGGACAGAAAGAACGTCTGTTCGACCATCCTGATTCACGTCCATTTTCACGAGGCGAACGCCCCTCGCTCCGACGGCTCCCGTGAGTTCAATCTTATTGTCACTCTCGGCGCGAACCCATTCGCCAGATTCGGCTCGAGTCAGACGTTGGAATTCAAGTTTCATCGAGTTGCCAGTTCCCACTGTCAGCGCCAGCACGATCTGCGGCTTCCCGTTATTTTCGATAACCGTAACGGCGGCCAACTCTGCCCCTTCCGGCTTCTTGAAAATGCTTTCCGGGAAGGTAATCCGACCTTCCGCAAATCGACTCAACGCGACAACGCCTTCTTTGCCGCTGAGCAGCACAATGTCCTGTTTTGAGTCAGCATCAACGTCCGCCACGGCGAGATCTGTCACGCCCAAAAGGCCTGGAAAGACCTCCGCCATTCCCAGACCATCAATGCCATTCTGGCGATAGAGAAGAATCTGAGCCTGTTCGGGATCAGACACAACTACATCGGTAAGCAAGTCGCCGTCAATGTCACCTGCGACGATCGCGCGTTCCCGCGTGGCTCCGGCGGCGCCGATTCCGTATTGCAACAGGCGTGAAGGCAAACTTTCTGGATTGATTTCAGAAGGCTGCAGCGAAGAAACAACAATTCGCCCCGTTCGTGATTCGACTGTGACCACTTCATGGCCAGGTTCTTGGTCCACGTTAGCCAGAGTCACACTTCTGGGTTGTTGAAGCCCAAAGCAGATTTCCGGTCCCGGGCGTCCATCATTAGTCTGCAGGCGAGCACACAAGCCGCGAGTTGTGCCTTCGTTCGCGAGGTAACAGAGATCGTTCTTCCCGTCGCCGTTCAGATCCGCAATCTGAATCATCGAGAGCTGAGCAGAAGTATTGATCAGTGGTTTCGGCGTATCCATTTCTCCTTTGTCATTCTGATAGATGACGTAAGTGACTTCTTTGCCAAGCACCACAAGATCGTCACGTTTGTCCGAATTGATGTCGCCCGCTGAAAGCATCCAGGCCACTGGTTCGAGGCCAGGCAACCGGGTGACCCACTTGTTATTCCATTCTTTCTGACCGGCCTCCGGTTGGTATCGGATCGACAACTGGTCGGGTGTTCCGATACAAGCAACATCCAGGCGGCCATCGCCGTTGAAATCCCCTGTCGCAATTCCCGCCAGAGCTTTGTCGACCGGTATTGTTCGTTCGTCGAATCTCCAGTCTGAGGCCAGATCATTGACCTTACCTCCCTGGCGCGATTTCTTCTGATCATCCACACTGCGCTGGGCCATCAGGCGGAGACAACTTTCTCGATTGTCCACCAGCATCACATCGGTCAGACCATCGCCGGTAAAATCACCGGCCTGAAGGTTGAACCCTCGACGGTCGACTTTGAACAATTCGACGCCCGAAAAACCATAAAACTGGGCAAGTGTGTTGGCAACTTTCTCGTCGGAAACCGCAGTGGATCCTGTGACGCAAAGGTTTAGAAATGTGACGCAGGACCAAACGGGCAATAAGGCCCGCAGTGAGAGTGGCCGGGAAGCAACATGCAGCATTGATATGGGCTCCGAAATCGGATCACATGCAGGGCAACATCAGCCGTGCAGAGAAAACCGGTATTCTCAGGGGCCTGCATCAGACATTCAAGCGCAGGGCGGTCTTCTGAGGCCGCAAACGAGCAGTGAAATTCAGAATTCCAGCGGCGGGAGGTGTCCTCATTGCAGGATCATGCTTGATCGCGGGCAGCCTGAGATTGGCCCGATCGTTCAAGTCCGGCTGGCTGACGCCGCTCAGCTTGTCTGAGTGGTGAAGCGCTTAGTGACCAGAACCTGATATGTCGCTGAGAGTTATGCAAAGATGTTTTTCTGGTTACCAAACTTGTTCACCATCGGCACGAGGCCGAAGAAGTCAATTTCCGGCAGCCGCACTCTTCGCATCACTCACTTCGCGATGCGACGGCAAGCTTCAATATCGCTGTTGATCTGCGAGATCAGTTCATTGACCGAACCAAATGACTGTAGTGCTCGCACTTCGCTCCGCAGGTCAACGGAAAGTTTCTGGTCATAAAGATTTCCGCTGAAGCCATCAATATGGCACTCGACCTTTTCGCGATGCTCACCAAACGTCGGATTCGGGCCGATGCTGATAGCGACGGGATATGGCTCGTCGTTGATCTTTGTCGTCCCCGCATAAACACCATGAGCGGGCAGCAAAGTTTGGATCTCGGTTAGATTCGCGGTCGGAAAGCCAATGGTCCTGCCTCGCCCCGCGCCGTGTCTGACGATGCCCGACAATCGGTAGGGATGGCCCAGCAACTCAACAGCCCCGGCCATTGCCCGAGCACAGATGAGTTCGCGGATACGACTCGAGGAAACCATACTGCCGGCTTCGTCGAATGACTTCGCAATGTGACACTGAATTCCCTGACTACGACAGAGTTCCTGCAGGAGATTGACATCTCCGCGACGGTCTTTTCCAAAATGAAAGTTGGGACCTTCGACGACTCCTCGAGCCCTAAACTTCCCAACGACAACATCACGAAAAAACTGCTCGGCAGTCATCTCCAGAAGGCCGCTGGTCACCGGCAGCACAATGACTTCATCGGCCCCGGCCTGTCTCAACAAGCTTTTGCGATCGTCGATCGTTGTCAAAACCGGTGGAGTAAACTCCGGGCGCAGAATGGCGATGGGATGAGGATCAAAAGTAATCGCGACGGCGGGCCCGGAAATCTCACGTCCGAGGGATCGCAACTGCTGCAGCATCGCCGCATGGCCGCGATGAACGCCATCAAAATTGCCGATCGCAATGCAGCCTTCGCATGCAATCTCCGGGACATGAAAATCAAGAATCGCCATGGATCAAAGACTATTTCAATATCGTGGGCCGCAGAACACCGCGCTCATTGCGTTGCGAGGTTTTAAAAACAGAGGACGCCCTTTTGAGGGCGTCGACTAAAGACTAAATGATGAACCGGCGGCCTGAAAAGATGGCCCTACTTCATCTGCCCGAACAACTCCGGAAGCTTCGCGGCCAGTTTAGCAAAGAGGTCATTCCCCAGTTTACTCTTCAGGAAGTCGATCAGCATTTTCAGATACTGTGGAATCTTATCGACACTGATCCCCGCTTTTGTCAGCGCGGCGGTGACGTCGGCGATGCCTTTGGCTTTGTCGCCCAGTAATGAGCCAGCGAGCGATGTCAGTGATCCCATCAGCCCTCCTTCGTCGGCGTGTCCGTCGGCATCTTTGATCAATCCCTGAATCCCCGGAAGCTTCGCGCTGATCTGAGCAAATAACGCGGGGTCAAGTTGGCTCTGGATGAGCTTCAGAATATTGCCAGTTGCTGACTGACCATCTGTGGTGCTTAATCCAAGCTGCTTCGTCAGTTGCTGAATGAACTCATCCATTTCCGGGGCTTTCGTGTATTAGATTCTTTTCTGGGTGTTACTCTGAGACACCCATGATTTCTTTTGTTTCACGCTCGATACTGTGAAGATAAAGCGTCAGTTTTTCAAAAATGTCTGACGCAAAATCTTCAGCACTCAGCACCGCCGTCATTTTATCGAGCATCGTCTTGTCAGTGACTTCGGTCGCATCCGCAACTTTGCTGGCATGCCGAAGCTCGGAAAGCTTAGGCAGAAATGCCTGTCGCAGATGCTCACTGAGCTCACGCGCAAGATGCTCCGCTTTGTGAAACCGCTCAACCAGAGGAAAATTTTCAGGGTTTTCGTTCATCCGAAAGTCCTCCCGGAATCAAGTGCAATTTCATCAATGTCGATCGAGATCCATTAGACCGGGAACACGAGTTGCTTTCAAGCAGCAACCCCGTGTCGACCATAGGCTCACAACTTCACCATGCGAATACAAACAGGTCGACCGACAGTAACAAAGTCGCCGGTCGGCTTCAGTTCGCCGGTCTGCTGGTCAATTGAGAAAACGTAGACCGTGTCGCTGTTCTGATTTTCAGCCAACAGCCATTTGCCTGATGGGTCAATGAAGAAGTTGCGTGGTTCCTTGCCGCCGGTTGGTTCATTCTCTACGTAGGTCAACAAGCCCGATTCCTGGTCAATCGTGTAAGCCGTGATTGTCTCGTGTCCGCGATTGCTCACGTAGAGAAACTTGCCGCTGGGATGAACCAGACATTCTGCTGTGCTCTTGCGGCCTTCAAAACCAGCCGGAATTGTGGAGATCTCCTGAATGGCTTTGAGACTTCCATCTTCCTGATTGCGGCTGAATCCGGTCACCACCAACGTGATCTCATTGTTGGTGTATGCAAACTTGCCGGACGGATGAATTGAGAAGTGACGTGGGCCGCCGCCTGGAGTGACCAAGGCGGCTGGCTGTTTGGCAGGCGACAGAGTATGAGCTGCCACGTCCAGCTTGTAGATCATGATTTTGTCGAGACCCAAATCCGCTGCGTACGCAAACTTGTTGTCACTGCTGACATTGATGGAGTGAGCATGAGGTGCTTGCTGACGAGATTTGTCGACACTGCTGCCTTCGTGCTGAATATTGCAGGAGACCGGCTTCAGTGAGCCATCTTCGGAGATCGGATAAACCGCCACGTTGCCGCCGCCATAATTCGCAATCAACAGATTGGTGCCGGTGGAGTCGACGTTACAGTGGCACGGAGCTCCGCCTTCTGACGCCTGATGATTAATCTTCGTCAAGGTGCCGTCGGCGTTAATGGTCAGTGCTGTTACGGCACCATTTCCTCGCCCTGGTCCTTCACTGACTTCATTGACGGCGTACAGATATTTTCCGCTTGGATGAATGGCCAGGAACGACGGATTGATCAGTTCCGCCGCCAGCACAGGATCTGAAAGCTTGCCGGTTTCCGCATCAAACTCGCAGGAGTAGACACCCTTGCTGATGCTGTCGCCACCTGTATAGGTTCCCACGAAAACACGATAGCGCTCCGCCTGAGCTGTGTCAGAGACAAACAGGATCGCAGCAAGCAACATGACGGATCTCAGAAGGCAAGAATGATTGCAGAGCATGTCGTCGGAACTCCTGGAAAGCGAGAGTCAAAATTATGGGCGTTAGAGTGTTTGCGAACTGCAAAACTCGACGCTCCACAGTTCGCAGCGTATCTCCTGCAGTGTCACAGATGCAAATCACGCCTCGTTCAGCTTCCGAATCGTGGCCAGAAATTCGCTCAACGGCTTGACCGCAGTCTGTGCCTCCGCGGTGAAGCGAATACGAATCTGATCGCGCTGGCCTTTGTGCGGTTCAATTTCCTGCGTGGATCCGATGGATGCAATTGAACCAACAGTAACTTTTCCCGCCGGAGCATAGACGATCAGGTCGGCTCCATCGGATCGTTTGGTGTGGAGTTCCGCAATTGTCTGGCCATCCTTCGGATGTATCCAATTGATCTTGCTGCGGATGCCATAGTCGACTTCGCAGCTTTCGAATGCTGTCTCCATGATGGGCAGAAGTTTTTCCAGAAGACCAAACTCCCACGGCACGCGTCCCGTCCCCGGCAGCCCCTTGCGCATCAAATGCCATTTGCGTCCCAACTGCTTCCACGGCATCAAGTCTTCCGGATTTGCTGCGTCAGACTTGGCTTGTTTCAGATAGCTGCTCAACGCCTGCTTGATGAATTTACGAAACGCTTCGGTATCGATCTCGGACTTAGTCCAGACCTTTATCGTCACCTCCTGCCAGGCCGATTTCAGATCGCGCGCTTTGACACGAGGCTCACGGCCGTAGACAGGAATCTCTTCCATATCATCCAGAGGAATCAGGCCCAGCTTGCTGTCGAGATCCTCAGTGGTGAATTCGCCTTTCTTCACTCGGAAGCAGAGCGACAACAACCACTCACCGCCAGTGCGAGCATGCAGGAACCAGCCAAGTCCCTTGCTGGCCTTGACCTCCACCGTCGCTCGGTCGTTCCAGTTGGTGGGTGCGAGATCTTCGTGATCTTCCAACAGTCCGACGACATAGTCCAATGCCTTTCCGTCCCAGCGACATGGCTGACC
This sequence comes from Planctomycetota bacterium, assembly GCA_052034165.1. Classification (GTDB taxonomy): domain Bacteria; phylum Planctomycetota; class Planctomycetia; order Planctomycetales; family Planctomycetaceae; genus SXXK01. The sequence continues at coordinate 74,628 of JBPOIW010000029.1, forward strand.
GGTATGAGCAATTCGTTCGATTGTATGCCATTTGCGACCATCGGTTTCCCATGGAAGCTTCGCGGATTTTCCAAGTTGCTCGATGCTGACATCGCCCTGCTTTTTCGCACTCACAGTTTCGGCATCGAATGTTTCAATAACCCCGCGTCGAGATTCTTCCAGAACTGGCGCCAGCAGTTCCCCCGTCCATGATCGCGGCACACTTCCCTGCGTTGCATAGCTGACAACATCTTCAGGAGTGCCCTGAACGACAATCTGACCACCACCAGCTCCAGCTTCCGGACCAAGATCAATGATCCAGTCAGCAGTTTTAATCACATCAAGATTGTGTTCGATCACAACGACCGTGTTGCCCTGCTCGACAAGACTATTTAACACACTCAGCAACTTCAGGATGTCGTCAAAATGCAGGCCGGTTGTTGGCTCATCCAGAAGATACAACGTCCGTCCTCGATTTGGACGACACAGCTCTGCGGCCAGTTTAATGCGTTGAGCCTCCCCGCCGCTGAGTGTTGGTGCGGACTGTCCCAGAGTCAGATAACCCAGACCGATGGCATCCAGCGTTGCCAATGGACCACGAATCTTCGGCACATTTGAAAACAGTTCGAGCGCTTTGTTGATGGGCATTTCCAGCACGTCGGCGATGCTGGAATTGTTGAATCGAACAGTCAGCGTCTCGGCGTTGAATCGTCGGCCGCGGCACGTCGGACATTCCACCCAAACGTCGGGGAGAAAGTGCATCTCAATTTTCTGCTGGCCCATGCCTTCGCAGTCCTCGCAACGTCCGCCCGCACGGTTAAAGCTAAATCGCCCGGGCCGATAGCCTCGGACTTTGGCCTCGGGCATGCGGCAGAATAACTCCCGAATCTCATCGAACACGCCCGTATAGGTCGCGGGATTCGATGCCGGAGTTGAGCCGATCGGATTCTGATCCACCAGCACAATCTTGCTCAGATGCTCAACCCCACGGAGATCTCGAAAAGCCCCCGGAGCTTCGGCCGCCATGTTCAGCTTGCGAGCCACAGCTGGCGCGAGCGTGTCCATAATCAGCGAGCTCTTTCCCGAACCGCTGACGCCGGTAATGCAGACAAATGTCTTCAGAGGAATTCGCAAGTCGACATTTCGCAAGTTGTGTTGTGACGCACCTGTCAGTTCCAGAAAGTCCTGCGTCGTGGCAATGCTCTTGGCGGGAGTTGTTTCGACAGTCGTTTTCGCTGCCGACTTCTTACCGCGTTTGGCTGCCGCAGGCTTCGCTGATTTCGACTCTGTCTCAGCGACGTGAGTCGGAGCCGAAACAACAACCGACGGCGCGTTCGATGCGACTCGCCTGACCATCGGCACGGGAATTTGTCGTGATCCTCCCAGATAACCGCCGGTCAACGAGGCTTTGTTCTTTCGCATCTCGCGAGGCGTTCCCTGCGCGACGACAGTTCCACCCAGTCGACCAGCGCCAGGGCCGAAATCGAAGAGTCGATCGGCTGCGTCCAGAACTTCGCGATCATGTTCAACCAGCAAAACCGTGTTGCCGAGATCTCGCAGACGCTTCAATGCCGTCAACAGTCGGCCGTTGTCGCGCGGGTGCAATCCGATGGTTGGTTCATCGAGCACATACAGAATTCCCGTAAGCGATCGTCCAGCCTGGCCAGCCAGTCGAATTCGTTGCGACTCGCCGCCGGAAAGCGTGGGCATAGAACGATCCAGCGTCAGATAGTCCAGTCCAACTTCGACAAGGAAATTCAGGCGATGAGTCGCCTCGTTCAACAGATCTCCCGCGATTTTTTTTTCTTCTTTGTTCAGCCGCAGGCCATTCAAAAACTTCAGAGCTTCCGACAGCGGCATACGACAAAGTTGCGGGAGCGTGACGTTACGCAGTCGAACAGCCGCCGCTTCTGCTTCGAGTCGGCTGCCATTGCACATCGAACAGTCGCGTTCCCCCGCCATTTCGATCAACGACTTACGATGCGAAAACGAAAGGCGTGATGCCTCTTCAATCGCTGGATATAAGCCTTTGTAGCGAAATCGAAATGCTCGGCACGATGCTGACGTTGCTGTCGAGCTGGCTGAACGAGATTCTTTGCGACCTTTCCCGGGACCAGTTACATCTTCCGACGCGCGCGACGCGTCTACTTCGACCCATTTCTCACTATCGCCGTACAGGACGAGTCGTTGTTGCGTTGGACTCAACAAGTACCAAGGCTGATCCAGAGGAAGCTCAAACGTTGTCGACAGAGCTTGCAGGATCATTCGAAACGAAGAGTTCGTCTTTGGATCCGGCCACGCTCCGATAGCGCCATCCAGCAGAGTTCGCTCGGGACTTGTTACCAACATCGCCTGGTTGGCACCAAATTCCGTTCCCAGACCTTCGCACGCATGACACCAGCCAAGAGGGCTATTAAATGAAAACTTCTGGGGCGTTTGTCGTTCGAACGAGCGTTGACATTTACTGCAGGATAAGTGCAAGCTGAATCGCTGTTGGTTCCACTTCGGCTCTTCTTTCTTTGGGTCCGCGATCGCCACATTGATCACACCCTTGCCCAAATCCAGCGCGGCCTCGATGGAATCGGCGATTCTTGTCCGCTGCTTCTTATCGACCGAGATTCGATCGACCACAACCGCCACGGTGTGTGAACGGCGATGATCAATCTCCGGGACATCTTCCAGATTGTAGGTCGTCCCGTCGACACGAACACGAGCGAACCCGTTGGCCCGCAAACGATCCCAGACTTTCGTGAACGGAGTCGAACGATCAACCTCAATCGGCGACAACAGCAGCAGCTTTGTGCCAGCCTCCATATTCAAAATGCTGTCCACAATCTGATCGGTCGTCTGCTGCACGGCCGGAATCTGACACTTGGGACAGTGCATGACTCCCAGCCGCGCGTAGAGCACTCGCAGGTAGTCGTAAACTTCCGTCACGGTGCCGACTGTCGAACGGGGCGTTGAGCCCACCGTTTTCTGTTCGATCGCAATTGCCGGACTGAGTCCCTGGATACTCTCGACGCGAGGTTTCGGCATCTGTCCCAGAAACTGGCGAGCATAAGCCGACAGGCTTTCGACGTAGCGACGTTGCCCTTCGGCATAAAGTGTGTCCATCGCCAGCGATGTTTTTCCGCTCCCGCTGGGGCCGCAGAACACGCTCATTTGTTCTCGCGGAACTTCCAGATTGATCGATTGAAGATTGTGCTGACCGGCTCCGGTGATCCGAATGGAGGTCGTGTTGGAGAATGGTGTGTCAGTAGATTGCAGGGCCGCCGTTTTTGAACTCGGAGGGCTGACGCCCTGCCGCTCGCCGGCGCGAAGCTTGAGATCAGGCAGGACGGTGCGAAGTGCGATTCCGGTATGTGATTTAACACAGCGAGCCACATCTTCCGGAGTTCCCTCCACAACGACGCGACCGCCCCCTGCTCCGCCTTCGGGACCGATGTCGATGACCCAGTCGGAGGTTTTGATCACATCGAGATTGTGTTCGATCACAATCACCGTATTGCCCGCTTCCACGAAGCCCTGCAATACTTCAATCAACTTCTTGACGTCGGCAAAGTGCAGTCCTGTCGTTGGTTCGTCCAGCAGATACAAAGTGCGCCCGGTCGACCGCTTCCCCAGCTCGCGCGCGAGTTTCACGCGCTGAGCTTCACCGCCGGAAAGCGTTGGCGAAGCCTGGCCGAGCTGCATGTACTCCAGACCAACATCGCACAGCGTCTGCAACAGTTGTTTGATCTTGGGGAAGCTTTCGAAAAGCTTCACGGCATCGCGAATTTCCAGGTTGAGCACATCCGCGATGCTATGGTCGCGAAATTTCACTTCGAGCGTTTCGTGATTGAATCGTCGACCTTCACACACTGTGCAGGGAATCCAGATATCGGCCAGGAAGTCCATTTCCAGCTTCGTCGCACCATGACCTTCACACGCTTCGCAACGACCGTCTTCAACATTGAAGCTGAATCGCCCCTCTTTGTAGCCTCGCACTTTTGACTGAGGCAACTGAGTAAACAGCTTGCGAATTTCGTCGAACACTTTGACGTAAGTGGCCGGGTTTGAGCGAGGTGTCCGGCCAATCGGTGACTGATCGATGTCGATGGCTTTGTCGATCAGTTCCAGTCCCTCGATCGATCCATGAACGCCGGGATCGCCAACACCTTTGTTGACATCACGGTTTACAACTTGCCACAGGATATCGTTGACAATGGAACTTTTTCCCGACCCGCTGACGCCCGTTACGCTGATCAGACGCCCCAGCGGAAAGCGAACGGTGACGTCTTTCAGATTGTTGTGAGTTGCCTCTTTCACCGTGATCGCGCCGCGGTCCGGATTGCGGCGAACCTTGGGGATTTCGATCTTCTGGCGACCAGACAGGAAGGCGCCCGTTAGGCTGCGTTCGCTTTTTAGAACATCATCGACCGATCCTTCCACGACCACTTCGCCGCCCAGCACACCCGGGCCCGGTCCGAAGTCGACAACGTGATCTGCGGCCCGCATGGTTTCTTCATCATGCTCGACGACGATCACAGTGTTGCCCTGATCGCGAAGCCGCTGCAGGCTGCCTAGCAGCATTGTGTTATCTCGCGGGTGAAGACCGATACTGGGTTCGTCCAGGATGTAGACGACTCCTACAAGTCCGCAACCAATTTGACCCGCCAGACGAATTCGCTGCGACTCACCACCCGACAAAGTCGGTGCTGAACGATCGAGTGACAGATAATTCAAACCACACTGCAACAGAAAACCGAGGCGACCACGAATTTCCTTGAGCGCTTCTTCGGCGATGAGTTGCTGTGTCGGATCCAGCACCAGTGAGTCGAAGAACTCTGTCGCCTCTTCAATCGACAACGAGCAGAGTTGCGGCAGACTGAGTTCGATGCCGTCCAGTGTTGAAGTGGCTTTTTTCGCACCGTCAGATTTCAGATTTGAAATTTGAGATTTGAGATTGGAAGTCCGAGATTTCAAATCTGAAATTTGAGATTTCGAACTGGCCGCTGCCGACTTTCGGCGAGCAATAAACCTCGCACTGCTCGTTTTCAGCCGCACGTTTCGCGCTTGTCGATTCAGTCGTTCGCCGTTGCAGGAGCTGCATGGCACAACCTCCATGTACTTTTCCAACTGCCGTCGGCGCATCGGATTGACGGCTGTGCGATAGCTTTCCAGCAGTCGATTCACCCAGCCTTCCCACTTGCCGCCGTGCTTCCACGCGCCGGCTCGAGTCTTCCAGGTGAACGTGACGTGGCGTTCGCCGGTTCCGTAGAGCCACAGTTGTTTGGCCTGCTCCGGGATGTCTTTCCATTTCATCTTCAGCAGGGAGTCCACTGGCAGTCCGCAGTCCTGCTCGATGGCGTTGGCTGCTCCTGCCAGGATATGTCGTGGCCAGCGTCCGATCTTGGTCCACGCCGGTAGCAACAGTGTCGCACCTTTCTGGATGGACTTGTCTTCGTCGACAATCAACTGATGCATCGGGAATCCATGGCGCATGCCCAGACCATTGCAGTCCATGCACATTCCCAGCGGACTATTGAAGCTGAATAGCTGCGGACTTGGCGGCTCATAGCTCATCCCACTCTCGGCGCAGGCGTAGTGAGAGCTATAAAGACGATCCGAAGATTGCAGCGCCAGAGCCGTCGGGCCTGAACCTTCGGACCCGTCGGAATCTCCGTCGAAGCCGTCCATGTCCGAGTCCAGTTCGAGGCCATCTTCGGCCACCAGATCAGCATCGCCCGGAGTTCTGGAAGCCGCCGCTCGCTTCGTCGACTTCGCGCGGCGAATGGCTCGAGGCGGCGCGGGGAGACTTTGCAGGCTTTGTTCTTCATCGGGCGCTGTCGTGTTTTCGCCGGAGGTTCTGCTTGAGGCACTACCGGTTCGTTCAACGCTGCAGATCAATTGTCCGTCGGCCAGCTTTAAGGCCTGCTCGACCGCTTCGGCCACGCGCGTTCGTTGAGTTCCCCCGGCCACAAGGCGATCGATCACGACTTCGATATTGTGCTTATGATGTTTTCGCAGAATCGGCGCGTCGCTCAGGTTGATCACCTCGCCGTCGACGCGAGCACGCAGATAACCTTTCTTCAGCAGGTCTTCGAAGAGATCTCGAAACTCACCTTTTTGATTCTGCACGATCGGAGCCAGAATTTGATACTTCGTGCCGGCCGGTTGATTCAACAGGCTATCAACAATCTGATCGGTCGACTGAGCTTTAATCGGCTTCCCGGAAACGTAGCAATAGCCCTGCCCGACTCGCGCGTAGAGCACTCGCAGGTAGTCAAAGATCTCCGTGATCGTCCCCACCGTACTGCGCGGATTGCGGCTGGTGGATTTTTGCTGAATGGAAATCGAAGGAGCGAGCCCGGAGATTGAATCCACATCGGGCTTGGGCATCTGGCCGAGGAACTGGCGAGCATACGTCGACAACGATTCAACGTAACGACGCTGCCCTTCGGCGTACAGCGTATCGAATGCCAGAGAACTCTTGCCGGAGCCGCTGACTCCGGTCATCACGATCAGCTTGTTGCGCGGCAGTGACAGGCTAATGTTGCGAAGGTTATGTTCGCGAGCCCCTCGAATCACGATATCTGAACTGGCCATGAATCCTGGTACACCGACAAAGGCAGCGGAATGCGGTTGTGGAATCTCCCGAAGATGGTTTGGGAGCACGCGGGATTATAGACCACAACGTCAAACTTACCCGTCATGAACAACCTCAGTTGCTCAAATGTCAATGCTCAGAATATGTCGTCTTCGGCCATCAGGTGCCCTGGTTCCGGGCAATTCCAGCAAACGACGAGGTGATTCAGGATTTCGCCGACTCCGTCCAGTTTCCGGATGGCTCGACAAACATCGACGTCATCACCATGCACGTGGATGACGCCTTCGAGGCAGACACCATTGGGAATGCGGCGAACGACCAGTGAGGCAATGTCGAGTCCATCTTCTGTCAGCAGAGCTTTACGGACATCCGTCGCCAATTGATGAGACGAATCCGCCTGTGGCGCGCGAGTCGCGGGGATTAGAGCAGTCATGGATCCTCCTTGCGTGATTGAGAACAGCTGCCAGCTCAGAACGTGCAGACACGGGTGGAACCGATCGCCTGGAACGCCGACTTAAGAAAAGAGGTGCCCTTTTCCGAGCCTTGAAAGCGCACAGGGCGAGAATGGGGGTTGCGGTTTCTATCCCGTTGGCCGAACGTGGTGAGTTTACCTTCGCCAAATTGGTCTGCCAGAGGGGATTTCTTCCGATGCGCGATTTTGTGCGAACTCCACCAAAGTATTTCAGACGTGGAATTGCCTTAGTCCCCTGAATTAACTTTAAGCTGTCCTGAAGCCGCGAGTTCGTTCGCTGATTGCAAATTGCCGCTTCATTGCCCTCATAAGGATATTGTGAGAGTCTTGTCTGGCCCGGACCAAGTTCATCTCGACTGAAAAGTGCAACAAGACTGAATCGAATAGACAACTGCATGAACTAAACTCGACGAAGCAAATGCTTCGAAACGGCCCAGCGGTGGAGTTCTCCGAAGAGCTGAGCGAGAACCGCAGGCTGGTAGTGAGCGTTTAAACCACTCGGGTTAGGGAGCACCCAGGAGTGGCTGCCAGCGAAAAGTGCTGTTTGATGGCCGACGCTCGCTTTCTTATTGCCAGAGATAATGCGATAGGGACCAATCCCTACAAAGGCGACGACAGTGGGACGCCAACGCTGGACTTTTGCTTCGAGAAGTTTGCCGCCGGCTCGAATCTCATCGTCGGTCAGTTCATCCGCGCGAGCGGTCGCACGTTCGACAATGTTCGTGATGCCAAACTTCAGGTCAAGGAGGAGAGATTCCTCAAACGGAGAGAAGATGCGGGGAGTAAAGCCACCGCCCCACAGGGCTGGCCAAAAACGATTTCCGGGGCGACCAAAATGATGGCCGATTGCTGCGGTGTAGAGACCGGGATTGATTCCGACGAAAAGGGTGATCAGGTTCTTTGCGATAATGTCGGGCACCAATTTGTCGTGCGCCGCGAGGATCTGCGATTTGGTGGGCTTCCATGGCGTCGGCAATGGCGAATTCATCGGGAGGCACTCCTGTGTGTCGCTTCTTTTTGGTCGCGTGGAGATCTTGTAGGGCGAACGAGTATGAAACAGGAATGTTCAGCCTCCGTTGGCCGGAATCCAGTGGTTCGACTTGCCTCGGAGGCCCGTGGCGAAAACAATCCGTTACAGTGGGACCGACGAATCGCTTCCATGGAAAACACTCTTTGTGTGAACTGAACTGTCTCATTATGGCAAACAGAACATTTGGATGGGTGATTATTCTGGCAGGTGTCTTCGGATATTTGACGATGACGATCCTGTCAGCCCCTGCACAGGCCGATGAGGAGATCGATAGGGCTGTTGAAGAATCGCTGGATTACCTGGCAGGGATGCAGAAGCGGCAGGGGTATTGGGAAGCCAACGGCGGGCAGTATCGTGTCGCGATGACCGCTCTGGCTGGTACAGCCATGTTGGCCGAAGGTTCCACGACCACGTCTGGAAAGTACTCGCGAAATATTCGCCTTGCGGTGGATTATCTGTTGTCCATGAGCCGCCCCAATGGACTCATCGGATATCGCGAAGATTATCACTACACCTACGGTCACGGCTTCTCGATGCTCTTCCTGAGTCAGGTCTATGGCGAAGAAGAAGATGTGCAGCGGCGGGAAGAGATACGAGGTGTCCTGACAACTGCAGTGCAATTCTGCGCGGATGCTCAGACGCCGGAAGGTGGCTGGGGATATGTGTCGGCGAAAGAAGGCAGCAACTTCGATGAAGGTTCGACCTGTATTACTCAGGTGCAGGGCTTGCGAGCGTGCCGCAACGCAGGCATTCCGGTTTCCAAAGAGATCATTGATCGAGCCAAGGTGTATATCGAAAAATGCACAACAACCGACGGAGGCGTGCAGTACAGCATTCGAGGCGGGGGTGCTCGACCGCCGATTACTGCCGCATCTTTGGCGGCCCTGTTTAATGCGGGCGAGTATGACACCGAGTTAACTCTTCGAATGCGGAACTTCTGCAAGACGCATATCTGGCCCGACAAATCCGTCGCGGCCAACAACGGACATTGGCACTACATGCACTTCTACTTCGCGCAGGTTGTTTATCGAACCGGCGGAGAAGACTGGAAGAAATACCGTGATGAACTGAACGGTAAGCTCGTGCGTGAAATGCAGTCTGGCGGTGGCTGGCCGGATCCTCAGGTGGGCACCGTTTATGTGACGGCTTTAAGTTGCATCATGCTGCAACTGGATAAAGGCTTCCTGCCAATTTATCAGCGATAGTCGTCGTTAACGGGTTCCGGTCAGGTTCTGGCTGCGTGCATTCCTGTCCGCGGAGCAGTGACGGGTGTACAATACTCCCGTCGCTCCGCCGAATCTTTTAGCTGCCTGAGTCGCTGAAATCTGAGATTTGAAATGGAAACAGCGTGACAAGACGGGTGATTATGGGACTCGTTTACAGAATCGCGTGGATCGGTTCGCCGTCGCAGATTTGAAATGGTCGGCCCTGCAGGTCGTGGATCATTCGCGAAGAATCCAGACCGCAGGCATGGCAAACGGTCGCCAGATAATCGCCGGGCGTCACGGGATTCTCTTTGACGTAAGCCGCCTGTTTGTCGCTGCTGCCATAGGTGGAACCGCCTTGAACGCCGCCACCGGCGAGCACTGCGGAATAACAAAACGGCCAGTGGTCTCGACCATTCGCCGGATTGATCTTTGGTGTCCGGCCGAACTCCCCTGCACATGCAACCAGCGTTTCGTCCAGCATGTTGCGAAGCGACAGATCTTCCAGCAACGCCGAGAATGCTCGATCAAATGCTGGCAGGCAATAGTGAGCTTTCAGCATTCCGTACCCAGTGGCACCGTGTTCAAGGTCGCCGAGTCCGCCGTGAGTATCCCAGACGTTATAAACTTTGGCTGCTGGAGTAATAAACATCCAGTTGACCGTCACCAGGCGAACACCTGCTTCGATCATACGTCGAGCCGTCAGGAAGCTGTCGCCGTATTCATTGCGGCCATAGCGATCACGAGTTTCGGATGATTCAGAGCTCAGGTCGAGAGACGCTGCGACAGCCGTCGAATTGATCAGGCGGTAAGCATCTTCGTAAATGCCCTGTTGAGCGGCGATCAGAGGATCCTTCTGGAAAGCTCTGTCCTGCGACTCCATCAGACCCAACAATCCGCGTCGTGCCTTCAGGCGCGCGATCGACACACCATCCGGCGGAGTCAGCGGTAGTCGATCTTCTTCGACATCCTTCCTCGGTCCAATCTCCACATGATTGTAGACCTGCCCGAGTTCCACGGGGTCATGAGACGACCCCAGAAAGCCAGCGTGAGTTCCAGCGTAGCGAAGTCCGTCGTGCGCGACGGGACGTGGGATGCTAAAGCTGGCCGGGATTTCGCCCTTCTCACCAAGGTACGAAAACATCGAACCGATGGAGGGAGAATCGGTGCGTCGACGACCGTTGGAGGGAAATGTTCTCGGCGGGACCATCGGGCGTCCCGTCAATGTGTGATAGACGGAAACTCCGTGATCGGTTGTTGAGTGATTCAATGAGCGAATGATGGACATCTTGTCCGCGTGCTGAGACAGCATCGGCATCTGATCGCTGAACGTGATACCCGGGACATTTGTTGCAATGGGAGCGAATGGGCTGCGAACACCTTCGGGAGCATCCGGTTTCAGATCCCACATATCCTGCTGCGGCTGTCCGCCCCACATAAAAAGGAAGATGCAGGATCTGGCTTTGTGTGGCTTCGCCGGAGACGTTTCCGCGTAAGCGGTCTTTTCGGACTTCAGCAACTGTGGCAGAGTCAGCGCACCGCAGGCCGAACCCAACTGCAGCATGGCATCTCGACGATGTATCATCACGTCCTCCTATGAAGTCTCGACGGACTTTGGTCCATAGGGAGGATAGCATTCTTTGCGTCAGATTGACACGACTTCTGGCAGCTCGCCGGCTGATTTCCGTCGAAGCATCCGCCCTGCCCGAACCAATGTTGTTTTGTTCAGACGTGAATCTGTTGGGCGAACGCACAGAAGTTTAAGGTCAACGGATCGCTGTTCGAAAACTCGCAGGTGGCCACGCGATCAGCGAACCACAGCTTCGAACGTGATCGTTCCGCTGGCATGACCTTTGAGCGGCTTATCCAACTTAAAGGTCAGGATTTCACTGCCTTCGCCGTTAGGTTCGACGGAAACTTCGCCGGGGTGCTTCTCGTCGATCTCAGCGGAGCCGCTGACGTAGGCCAGACGTGGCGTCAGATTGTCGACGATGCTGACATCGTAAACATCGAAGTCACCGGTGTTCTGGAAATTGATCGTGAAGGTAATCGTATCGCCCGGTCGAGCTTCATCGCGGTCAGCAAGTTTTACGATTCGCACATTGCCCTTGGTTTCACGCTCATCCTTCACGCCGATCGTCTGTTGCACTTTGAACTTAGCAGAGATCTCAGAGGCATTGGTCGTCGTCGCGGTGATAACCGGGAACTGATCACGAGTCCATGTGATGGCATTGCGCATCTGTTCGGCGACTTCAATTCCATCCTTGCGATGGAAGATGCCTGGAGATTTCACGTCACGCCCTTCGTGGCCTTCGTCCACTTTGCGATTCTGACCAGCAATCTCCATCCGCTTGTTCTGCATCGGAGGGAGGGCACCCTTCATGCCATCGACACGATCTCGCGTTTCCAGACCGGACAATGATGTGTCGTGGACATTCTCTTGTGCGGCGTTACCCGTCTTCAGGTTTCCAACAGCGATGTTGTCCTTCGCACCAATCGCCTTATCAATCTTGACGTCAGCAACGAGTCCCGTGACTGTACGGACAGACCCAAAGCGCGGTGCGTAGACGGCAACTCGATTGGACGCGGTTGTTCGAAGTTCACCGGTGTGGTCTGCGAACGCGGCTACGGTGTCTTCGGTGTCGAGGCCGCTGCGATTTGTGTGCATCGCTGCAGACAGATCACGGTCACCACCGTCGAAAACATATTCGTCAGGATACAGATCCGCCAGAGGGGCTGGAGCGATCGTTTCCATTTGATTTCGCGGGAAGCTCTTGTCTCCCGTTTCGAGGCGTGGGTCGGCCTGAGTGAAGATCGGTTCGCCCGGGCGTGATGAGTTCGCATCGTCCGGCTGATAGCTGGCCAGAACAAATTCGCTGTGTTTCGCTGATGGTTTAGCGGCTGTTGATTTCGAGCTGGCGAAGGTGGTTTGGCTTGATTCCCTTGTCGCTAACGGTTGCTTCTGACCACCCAAACGAACCACGCCGTCCACTTGAACACCAGAATCGGTGGCGGACATTGTCGTGTGCTCATCCGGATAATGCGCACGGGCCGGCATAGGCTCGACGCCTGGTTGCTGCTGGAGCATCGGAGGAGTCGTATCGGAATACACGTGATCTGGCTCGCGATGCAGTCCCGAAGAAAGACCGCAACCGGGAGCGATGCTGAGGCCGAGTCCTAGCAGACTCCAGGCCATGAGGCGGCGAGATGACAGATGGCGTGATTTCATGAGTGTCGTCCTGTTCCTCGTTGCAATCTGTATTCGTCTCAATCGTTGCCGCGTGCGAGACTTTCAACAGCTCGCTTCTTGTCGGAAAGTTTCACGACTCCGGACCCGACTGGAATCGAATCGCCCGGATCAACGTTGCCGCCGGAACCGAAGTACGACAGCGGCATGTTTGGACCCGAGGGAACTCGCCCACCGATGCGAACAATCATCATCGGCCGGCCGTACATGCCCGCTTCCTGCAGAGCGTTGTCGGTTGGGTCGAGAGTGCCTCGTGGATTTCGACGCAGCGGATCCTTCTGAGCGGCTGAGCGAGGGTTTTCGAGATAGATGACGCGAGTCACCATTCGACCGGACATTGCTTCCTTCAGATCGGCTTCCGTCAGCACGACTGGGATCGGGTAGTTGGCCGCGGAACCGGCTGGTGGATGCAGTCGATCAAGAATCTCGATCGACGGATAGATTTCTTCGCCCGGGAATTCAGGCATATTAGCAATGCGAAGGCGATAGTAGTGTCCGGTGTTCACAGAGAACTGAGCCGGAGCATTCGTTGTGATCAGTGGGGCTGGATTAGCGGAGTACACTGACACTGTGCCGGCGGTTGG